>JAHBNG010000052.1 GCA_019217005.1 Chloroflexi bacterium TSY | reverse complement strand
ACTCAATCCCTGAATGATGTCGATGTCTTGCAAGGCTACTTTAGTGTTCAATTGGATTTTGGTAATGTGTTCTCAGGAGATGCACGGTTTTTAGAAATTGGCGTACGCCTCGGTGATAGTCGTGAAAATTACACAAAACTTTCTCCACGTCGGCGAATTACACCGTCACCCTATACCATTCATGCAGATCATATTTCGGGATTATCTGCTCCAGATGGGAGCCTTAAAAATGCCGTTGTTGTAGATAACAACGGCAAGTTGAACGTCAAAAATGGATTACTGATTGAAGGGAAAAAACCAGTCCTGATCCGTCGATTTCTCGCATACGGCAATAATGTACTCGATAGTTGTGAAATGAATATTTTCCAAATTTGACAAAAGAGACAAAAGTCATCTCAATAGATTGCATCAAGAAAAAAGTGCGAAAAAGGAGCCATCAAGATGCAATTGCCGATAGTGAATGTAGCGCCACTGGTCAGGGAGCATAGCGAAACCTTTCGTTCAGTATTTGCCAATCGTAAACAGTTTCGCCACTTTGAAAACTATCTGACGGGTCTGATGGTCTTGGACAACAAAAGCATGGCAAATATTGCCCGCTGCATTCTAGATAGTGCAGATAAGACGAATATATCACGGTATTTGAGTGAAGCTCCTTGGCGAGCCGAAAAACTCAATGATGAGCGTATAGGTTACATGAAGTCAGAGACAGCACAATACCAACGTTCAGAGTCAGAATCGGTATTAGCGATTGACGATACACTATGTGAACACGTGGGAAGTCTGTTCGAGTATATCGATACACACTACAATCATAGCAATGGTCAGCATCCACTGGCTCATAACTTAGTCACAAGTCACTATGTCAGTGGCGCTGTTCGTTTTCCGGTCGATGCAAGTATCTACCGACGGTACGAAGAGTTTACCGACTGGGAAGCATTTGTGGAAAACCATTTCCCAGTGACTGAGATTCCCAAGAAAAAGAAAGAACGAACCGCTTTTCATAAACGAGTGGATAGCCACCTATTAACTGACCCCGCCTTTCGAGGGCTAGACGAAGCGTTTAAGACCAAGATAACCATTGCCAGTGAACTGGTTGAAAAAGCTGTTGAACGAACCCTTATCTTTGGTTGGGCTCTCTTCGATGGTTGGTATCTCGCTCCAGATCTTCTAGCTGTACTCGATCGTCTGAATAAAGATTGGATCAGCATCTTGAAGTGCAATCGCAATCTGGAGACAAATAGCTTTCGTTTGCGAGATGAAGACGGTCAGCCGATAACTTTCGAGGGGCCACATATTAAAGTCAAAGAGTTGGTCCCCTACATCCCCCAGAATGCCTACAAACCTGTCACCATTGATGGTCGTACTTACTATACCTTTACCATGACTGTGCGTATCCCTTCTATCGGCAAGGTACGCATCGTGATTAGTTTTGATAATCCTGAATTGCAAGGCAATTAGGCCGTTTTAGTGACCAATCGCACTGATTGTAATGCCAAACGCATTCTCTCGATTTACCTGCTTCGTTGGCCTATCGAGACGGTTTATCAGGATGGTAAACAACTGCTTGGCCTTGATGAATATTGCATGCGAACTGCCCACGCCTTTCAAAAACATTGGTCTCTGGTCTTCGTGGCTTATTCTCTCTTGCACCTTGATTGTTTGGGACCATCATTGGCTAAAACTCAATTCTCGCCCAGCAAATCCCTTGGTGAGGCTACTCGGCAGCAAGCTCAGTCACTAATTCAAGATCTCATCTTGACTGCACATCATGCCTTGAATGACGGACAGGAGATTGCAGAGGTCTTCGCTACCCTTTTCGCCAAACAGCAGGCCTGCTCTGCTTAATTTTGACTTTGTCAAATCCGGCACCTGCTCAAAATACAACTATCGAATAATGTAGATATACCCGTCAAACTTCCTAATGGTTCAGTTGTATCAGCAAATGATTATGAGTGTGTTGCAACTAGTTGGTCAACTTCTGTAGAAATCAATGAACGTAGTGGTGGACCTTACGGAATATGGACCTACGTAAAAGATGGCAAATGGCATGTCCGAGCGACTTTACACAGTGAAAGAGTAAATGAAGCAATGTCCTTTGATATTCTATGCTTTCGACTGTCTCTCTGGTCGATTGGCACAATAAAAATTCAGGTGGTGGTCGTGGTCATCAGCACACAGGTTGCATCATTAACGGCGATTATAGGCGAGAACCTGATTGCAAATAATAAGGATCTGCCGATTGCGACTTTGACCTATGTACTCATTCAAGTTGTTCCTAATAACGAAAACCCTGAAAGAAGAAAATTCTGCACAGTCAGAAAACATTTTAACAAGGGACAACTCTTCTATTTTTCCTCTGCTTTTTATGTATTAACGGAGGCATTTCACGAATGATAATTCGACAAGGACTGGCATTGTTAGCAAGCCTTTGCATACTGGTCCCAATAGTCCCCGCTCATGAGACATGGGCACAAATCGAAAATCAGTCTTCTTGGTGGATCTTCAGCAGTGGTGGTCCAAGAAGTGGCGGTACATACACCTTACAGGGAACTCTCGGACAGCCGAACACAGGCACATTTCAAGGTGGATCATTCTCACTCTTCTCTGGCTTTTTTGCAGGTGGCCCAACCAGAGAGCCTGTTGACCTGATTGCGGGGAAATTAGAAGTGACCCAAGCCATTCAAGATCTAAACAACAGCGTACCGCTCGTAGCGGGTAAGCGAACCTTTATACGCTTTCACGTGTCCTCAACAGATGAAACCCATCAAACCTATGCCCGCTTACGGGTACAACGTGGCAATGAGCCACCCATTTGGTTAGCTCCAGTACCCGGTCGAGAAGAGATCAACGTGCGTAAAACGCCCGATCGCGGGTACATCAACGATGCTTTTCTCTTTGAGTTGCCGTCTGGTTACAGACAGGGAACCATTTCGCTGTTAGCCGAAGTCAATCCACTGACTCCGTGGCGACTGCGTTCCCCTGCCGAGATCAACTATGCCAACAATGTCGCATCGACAAACGTTTCGTTTACATCCATGCCTGATCTACATGTGCGCATTGTCGATATCATTTGGACCGATGCTCAAGGCATCGCCCACCGCCCTACACAGATCGATAGAGCCGCGATTGTACAAGACATTCAGGCACAGTTTCCCGTTGTCAAAGTACATCCGATAAGAGGAGGCGCACTGAATTGGAATCAAATAGGTCCGCCTAACCTTTCTTGGGTATTGGACCAGCTAAATGACCAAGCTGGAGAGAGTTCTCTGTTACACTTTGGTTTATTAGTCGATTGGGATGGAAAGGCTGGTTTAGGTCTTGGGGAGAGACCAGGTAATGTCTCTACAGGGTTTTATAGACCTAGCGATCCAACAACACCAGCTCATGAGCTTGGGCATAATCTTGGTCGAAAACACACGAGATGCAGTGGTGGCGAACATCAGATTGATGCCAACTATCCCCACAAAAATGGAAAGACCAGCTCACACGACAGCGGGAATAAAGCACTATTTGGCTACCATTCTGTAGCGGGCAGACTCTTTAGACCAGTTACTGGAGATTTAATGGGATACTGCCGTCCACGCTGGGTGTCTGACTGGACCTATAGAGCAATTATGAATGCTATCCAAAATCGGGCAGTCCAACAGGTTAGCGCATCGTCTCTGTTGAAGTTAGGGGACAAAGCAATTCTCCTCAGTGGAATGGTACTGCCTGAGAAGAGTTTTGGCCAGTTTAAATCGCTTCTTGCAATAGAGACATCTGCAGAAATTAGTCGTCCTTCACCAGGTGCATACAGCATTCGCTTTGAAGATAGTGACGGGCAGATCTTAGCTACATACCCTTTTGAACCAACGGGGCTATCCGAAGGTGAAGAGCAGGTCTTCTCATTCTTGCTTCCCAAAGCGGAAGGTGCAAAGCGAGTGTTACTGTTACAGGACGACCAGGTGCTAGATACACGTTCAGCTTCCGCATATCCACCTACAGTCAACATTACTAGCCATCAGAATGGAACGACATTAGATAGTTCAAATGCGATCTTGCAGTGGACGGCAAACGATACAGACGGCGATGAACTAGCATCTTCCGTTCGATACAGCACAGATGGTGGAACCACGTGGCAAACCTTAATTTCTTCCTGGCCAGAGAGCAGCTACCTCGATCTGCAAACGCTGGCCAAGACGGATAACGGAATCCTACGGGTGTTGGTCAGCGATGGCTTTCACACCACCAGCACCCAAGTTCGCGTCTCCTTTCCTGCCGCGGATAGATTTGCCAATGTCGAGATTGTTGAACCAACCCCCTCTGTGACGATTGCAGTAAGCCAGACTCTGGCATTGGCGGGCATGGGCTATGATCTAAACCATGCACCGTTTGTCGAGAGCCAATTACTGTGGACGTCAGACAAAGATGGACTGCTTGGCACGGGATCCCAGCTTAGTATCGCCGATCTCAGTGCAGGGACACATACCATCACCTTGCATGTAGAAGGGGGCAGCAACGGCAAGACGATTGACACGGTCGAAGTCGCAGTGGTCGAGAATCCCTCGCTCTTGCCACTGCGACCAGACCAATTGATTGTCGATAGAGATGAGATTGCGTTGGATGTACCTGACGGTATTGTCAGTGAAACCATCGTTGTGGACAATTTGAACAGCGTCAACGCCCTTGAATGGTCAGTAACGAGCAGCGAACCGTGGCTGGTTCTGGACAAAGCTTCCGGCACGACCCCCATGCGAATGGTTGTATCTCTCAATCAATCGCTGCTGCCATCAGGAACTCAGACGGCAACGTTGCGCTTCAGCAATTCGATGGCAACAGAGCAGATGGTTGAGATACCGGTGCGGGTTGAGAACGGAAATGTCGTTGATATGCAGAGAATCTACCTGCCCATTATCATGCAATGAGGCTCAATATTTCGGAAGTGTGTCCCAAAGTATGTAAATGCAGCCGACTCTGTGACTGGACGATGTTTCCTCACACACTTTGTGGCACACACTCATTTATCGTAAGGTAGATAAGTCAATTACTCAAGATACAGGCAAAGTGTTGCAGCGATTCTGTAATGCTTTGCCTCTTTCCACATACAAGTCGGAGGAACATGTGACAAAACGAACCCTCGTAATCAATATCGGATTGGGGATCCTCGTGGCGCTTGTGGCGGCGTCCACGGTTATCGCTCAATCTGGCGGACAATTTGCCCTGACGTGGTTTTCCGTGTCGAATGGAAGCGGCAAGAGCGAAGGCGGACAGTTTTCTGTAGAGGATCTGATTGGTGAACCGCTTGTGGCAGCAGTCAGCGGCGGGAATTTTTCCATCAGGTCAGAATTTGCTGGACGGCGAGCAGTTGAAAATTTGGTGCTGCTCTATGTCAACGGAGACAACAATCTACAGAGCGAAATCGAAGAGCTTGTTGGCAAAGCGCAGCGTGGTGCATTCAATGCAAATGCAGTGGTCTATATGCTAGTCGACCGTCCAGAGATCAACGATAGCCAACTCTATCTTTTATCCAAATTTGACCCAGGTAACTGCAATCTTTTTGGTGATACCGTATGTCACGGTGACCGTCCAGTTTACATACAGGGACGAAATATGTGGCCATTCAACGAATCCTTGGGTGCACAAGAAACCTTAATTGAGTTCCTGCGCGTGACCATTAGTCGCCATTCGGATGCAGAGAATATCATCCTTTCCATGGTCGGTCACGGCAGCGGTTGGTCGCCCAACAAATTGATTGGACAACCACCAGAACATTTTGGCCAACCCGGTGGCGGTCTATTGTGGGATGACAATCCAGGTTCATTTTTTTCAACCCATGAGCTAGGTGTGGCCTTAGCCAACGCAAAAGATCAGACTGGACGCAAAATCGATCTGCTCTATTTAGACGCCTGTCTCATGGGTATGTGGGAGGTGGCCTATGAAATCAAGGATAGCGTCAACTATCTGCTCGCCTCCGAAAGCTGGAGTTGGACCTCTTTTGCCTATGACGACCATCTGCAAGATTTGGCAGACTCGCCCACCGTTCCCGAGATCGGTCGGCGTTGGATGCAGAATGAAAGTGCCATTCTGGCCGGGGATCAATATGCATTTACGTACAGTCTGCTTGATCTGAGCCAAGTCGATCTGGTGCGCGGGGCGATTGATCAACTGACAAATGCGCTGAACCCCAACGATAGACGGATTGCTGATGCGCTATCACCACAAATCTGCTTTGATAGCAACTGGGATTCAGAGATCGACGATACGGACAACTATTGTGCTCTCTATGGGTTTGTGGATCAACTTATACAAATGTTTGATGGGAATGAAGAGGTCAAAGGGGCAGCAATTGATGTGAAAGAGGCTGTTAAGCAAATGATTCCTGAGGGCAACTCAATGTTTACCAGCGGCACAGCCTTTGACAGAGAAGCCAATATCCACGAATGGAAATGGAGCGGTCTCGGCGGCGTGAGCCTTTACCTACCGTTACGTCACGATGAGTGGAAGCGGCGGTACTACACCCACAAAACAGGAAAGTCTCTTCAAGCATCGGTGGATGGTCTATGGGATGATTTTCTGGAGAGTTATTGGAATAGCGAACCGCCGCCAGATCCGAAATGTGAAGGGCGTTGCGATCTGCCGCCGAGTCCCATAAGGATCCCGAAAAAACAGATTTTCTTGCCGCTGGTTAGAAAATAATCAGCAGAGCTGACAATCAATCTGTAAGTCAACCTGCGTAATTGGCAAATTTAATTAGTTACGCACGTTGACTTACATAAGCCGGATCGAAGGCTCGACTCTCATCATGCAGTCTTATCGGAGCTACCTCATGACTGAAGTTGGCCAGAATCGCAAAGAGCAACTTTTTCCAATCGCCGCTGAGTTCCGTCTGACGCAATGTATCGCGCGCTTCGGACTCGCTGAGAAATTCGACCACGGGTTCAGCAACTAAGCCATTACCAAACAAACATGGTTTGACAACCCTTCCCGACCTTGGTACGATCAAAAGGCCGTACGGAATGAGTAATACTCTAGACGTACGGTCTCCTCTTCTTCAATACTCATACTTTCACAACTGGAGAACCATGATGGCAAAAATTAACACCTTATTTTTGCGCAACGGGAAGGGAATTCTATTCGTTGACGCAATAAGAGCCTGATTCTATTCGATCAAATTCGTCAAAATGCCGAAAAAAGGATAGCCTCAAAGAAATTCATTAGAGATACCCGATCCAAGGAGGCATTCATGGCAATAGAATTCGGACTAACGAACGAGATCAGCAATACTCAGTATGCACCATTAGCTGCGTTGCTGGCACACTACCATCAAGAGAAAGTGCTAACTGCGTTGAAGAAGATCGAAATACCGGTCAAAACGTATGAATATACACCAGCAAGTAAGTTGGAACAGGTGCTGGTTAGCATATTATGTGGTTGCGCAACGCTGACTGAGTTCAATACAAAGGTCAGACCAGAAAGACTTCTTGCGAAAATTTATGGGATGGAGCAGATTAGTGAGCAATCAAATATGTCTCGTACATTAGACGCCCTAACTCTAATGAATATCGGTAGAGTGCGGTCAGCGAAATCTGCAAGCCTCTAAGCCAAATACACAACCACGATTGGCGAGGGTTCTTGTGGTTAGACTTTGACCTATCCGGATTACCATGCGGCAAAAAAGGCACAGAAAAGTCAAAAAAGGCTATTTTAGCGGCAAAAAAACGCAACGGGACGCCAATTGGTCCGTGTAAGTTCGGTTAAATACCATGAAACGGTTTGGTCAGACCTCTATCCAGGGAGTCAGCATACAGCTCCATCGTTTCAGCCAGCCGTGCTTGCCACGGAAAGTTCATTAGAGTTAGACGAGAAAAAACGCGAGCGAGTCGTCTGGCGCACCGATGGCGGTGCAGGTAGTGAAGAAAATATTCGGTGGCTGCTCAACCGCAACTATCAATTTATGATGAAGGGCAACTCCAACCGTCGTGCCCATCTGTGGGCGCAACAGGTGACTCGATGGGATCCTTGCGGTGACGTCTTTCTGGCTGAAATTCCATCCCCTATCAAGTTTAATCGCCCTGTACGCATTTTTCTCAAAAAAAGAGTGAAAAACGAGCAAATTTGTGTCAGTTACTACATTTCGACCATCAAATTGCCATCCAAGCGTCACTTCATTTCATATTATGACAATCGAGGTGCGGCTGAAATCGAACAATTCCGTAATGCTTTACTTTCTGGTAAAAGAAAAGAGATGAGGTGAGAAATGTGACAAAAAGCGGTTAGCAGTTCATCCAAAAGGTAGAGAACCCAAAAAGGAGGAAGGAATGCTAACCGCGCCAGAAATAACTATAGCAGTACTGATGAATGTATTGCAAGTAACGCCGATGGGAACAAACGTAAATGTAATGCGTCTGATGTGGGCAATGCGGAATGGGTCGTTTCTGAAAAGTCGAGGAGCAATCCATAGCGCATTGAAAGAAAGCGGGTTTGAAGATGAGGAGCTCCGGCGAAGCTGGTGGAGCTTTCGATATGGATCATGGGATATCACAAGTCTGCTGGGGTCGTGGCAAGAAGAAGTGGAAAGGGGAATGGGAGGCAAAAAAGTTAGAAGGGTACCGAGTGAAAAGCATAGATATCACAGGGTTCTGGCGACCGAAGCTGCAAGGGAAAGTGAACCGACTCTATAACTCAACGGCTCGTCGGGCATTGCCCGCGCTCATCTTTGGAGTGATGATAAGCTCGGGGGGAGATAGGCGGGAAGCGAGTGCCACTGCTCAAGGCAATCATGAGATGCACGGTTGGAACAAAGGAAAGTGAGTTTCGGAAAAAGCTGCTGAAAGAGACGAAGAAATCACTGGAGTCAGACGAAGTGGCGGTGGTCGATGCCGGGTTTACAATCAGAGAAATGCTAGAAAGCGGCATAGACCGATTTGTCCTGCGGGAAGCGATTAACTGCACAGTGCGCCGCAATGAGTTCCCCAAACGCAAAGGAAAAGGCAGACCACCTGAATATGGTGATATTGTGCGACCGCTCTCTCGCAGCTATAAGGGGAAAGCGACTCGAGGCTACAACTCCGGACTCGTCTGGTCGCTTTCTCTATAGTGGTCGCCTGATTTGCTATCAAGCATGGCACAATCTCGTCCCCAGAACAACCAAGGTGGATACAGCCAACCGTACCTACTCGATTTACGTCATTCAGGATCCGGCCTACAACACACCTTTGGTTTTGGCGACCGTTATGACTTTGCAGCCTGAAACCATTTATCTTGTCTACCTGGAACGCTGGCCTGTTGAACCTCCCCCCCTTGGCTTCCAAGCAGATGATTGGCTTACATCGTCAATTTGTTCATGCCGATGAGGCTTGTTTCCGCTTACCTGAACTGGGGCTGCTGGCTGGCAATCTTCTTTCCCATTTAGCCGCTTCTCTTCCTCCCATACCGACTGGCTACTGGGCTCGAGAGCCTCAAACCACTCCCGGCAGGCTGCGCCGTGTTCTCTCGAGTGCTCTTTTTCCAACTCCTGACCAACTCGACCCTGACTTTCGGAAAAAGGCCTCGGTTTCACACCATTTCCCTAAAGGCGTTCTCGCTCATCGCCGCCTCAATGCCGCTGCTTAAACTAGCCGAGCACTATTTTTACATTTTATCCCGTTTTTTCAGGGTGGATTCTTTTTTCCGCCCCTTTCGGTTTGCCCTTTGTCACTCAAGCCTTTACCAGAAAGTAATGATAAAATGGGGTTACACTTAGCTTCTCGTCGCAAGACCCTATTTCTAGCTCAAAAATCTCTTATCCTTTTGGCTGATTTGGCGCATAATTTGATAGGCCATTTCCATCAGCAAGCTCTCGTGGATACTAGATTTGAACCTTTCCGGCAGAAACGAATTGTTCGAGATCTATTACAAATACCTGGTTTTCTCTCTTTTCAGAACGGCTCACTTTCACGGATTGACCTGCTAAGTTCACATCCTTATTCTCGTGACCTTCTGATTTGCTTGAAATCCTATCTAGAGGCCGATTAGAAACCCCCTCTAGTTGCATGAACGAATAGAATCACGCTCTCGTTGCGCAAAAATAAGGTAACAAATGTATTGCGCTTCTTGCGGAGGGTCAGCCGATCTATGCGACGCATCCTTCCAGCCTGACCTATGAAGCCGGTTTGGAAGAGGCAAAGACGTGGGCAGACATGCTTCTCATCGACTTTGAACACCGCCCGTTCGACACGGTCGGATTGACGAGATTCATGCGCGGATTGAAGGACGGAGGCCCGACGGCCAGCGGTCACCCAACACCCACCGTGGTCTGTACATTACCCTCTAATGCAATCACGCCCGAGGAAGTGCGGTACAACGCCTGGCAGGCGCGTCACGTCTTGACAGCGGGCGTCCATGGAATTCTCCATACCCATACTCGCACGGCTGAATCAGTAAAGGCGTTTGTCCAGATCACCCGTTATCCATTCCAAACTCTGGGTCGAGAGACCATTGGCGAAGGTCTCAGAGGTGCAGGCGGACAGAAGCCGGCCAACGACATCTGGGGACTATCCGTCGCCGAGTATGCCAAAGTTGCCGACCCGTGGCCATTGAATCCGAATGGAGAGCTGTTGCTTGGTCTCAAGATTGAGGATCGCCATTGCCTGCCAAATGTCGACGCCATCGCTGCCGTTCCGGGCATTGGCTATGCCGAATGGGGGCCGGGCGATATGGGGATGTCCTTCGGCTATGATGATGCACATGATCCGCCTTATCCCGAGGTCATGAACGAGGCGCGCAACAAGATCAAGGCCGCTCTTGATCAGCAGGGCATTGCCTTCTATTCGAGTTGGGCCGACCCCGAGATGACCATGGAGCAACGGATCGACTACTCAATCGACGTCCTGGGTGTCAAGATGATGGGTGCGCCAAACAAAGAATGGGCCGATTATGGCCGCCAGAAGACTGGTCGTACAATGCCGGTATAGTTTTTTCTGATCCTATTCAGCACCCACACCATCCTAAATGAGCATTGAAAAAAACATGGGAGTGTGTCCCAAAGTGTGTAAATGCAGCCGCTTTTCTGACTGAGCGGTGTCCATTTACGCACTTTGTAGTACACATTCTTAAACATTAAGGTTGGTAAAGGAGATGGGCACGAGAAATGGCGTTGTAGCGCATCTCTATCTGGTCATGAAGATTCCCGCCATTCCTCATTCCCCTCCAGGTATATCGAACGATTTTCCTTATATTTATGACAGAAAACGGTTTGTCGATCAGCAGCCGCTACTCAATGGCAATGTTAGCGACCCAAGCGTTCCATACATGCCCCAGGTTATTCGATTTCAAGAGAAATTCGTTGCGCCCCTTCCTCAGTTGGAGCGGTATCCGGACCGTTTCAAAATGCCCTTCGCTTTGCAGCGTCCTCACTTTTTCTCCGTTGACCCAGAGAATAAGCCAGTCGTCGTAGGAAAGGCGCAACACAGCTTCCCGATCCTTCTCACAATCGAAGGAACTCCCAGCATACATGGAGCGGCCCGTAAAGTGGGCAGCGCTCAGCGCCGGGTCGATCCCAGAGAAGCGGAAGTCAAGCCAGCCTCGATTCGCAGAGACCGTGCGGATAAAGTGTTCTTTGTCTGCGAAATGGGTGACCCAGTGATCGAGCGGAATGGTCTCGACGTCTTCGGCACAATTAAACGCGTCCCAGTCGTCGCCGTTTTCGTAGAAACCGGTCACCAGCCACTCGTCTGGGGTCACAATCGATGCGGCTTCTGTTCCTGGTATCCGATAGTAGTAAGCGACCGTTTCGATGTTATCATCGCGGGAGCCGCAGCAGAAAGAGATCGACGAGTCGAATGCGATGGGGTCGGGACCGAAGAAACGGTAGATGACGCCATCCTGGTCTACTCTTCCACCCCATTTGTGGTAGGGTGACCCGTGCCAGCGCGACTGGTGGAGGTGAAATCCCCAAGAGAATCCAAAGTCGTCTTCCATGTTGGTGCCGCGGATGACGTTGGGGTCGTTCTCGCCATCGATCAGGATGGACATGCCGCCCGTGTGGTAAATCATGTCAGTATAATTTCGCTGCCGAGAACCAAGGACAATGCCGGCCATGAAGCTGGTGCCATCGACCTCGGCCATCTGATAGGCACTGTTCCGCGGTGGTGCTGGCGTATATCGATGATGCTCAGCGTGGAAACGGAATGGGGTCAGCAGGGCATCATCGTCATACTCGTGCCAGTCGACCATGGTGCAGACGCTACCGTGCAAACCAGAGGTTCGGCCATCGGGCGGTGCATCTATATAGAGCCGGATGCGACACGACTGGCTAAACGGAATGGGGAGCCAAAGGTTGTATCCTGGATTGCCAGGCATTCCGGGCGTCTCATAGTTGGGCATGACCGTGTAGGCGGCATTGTCAACGAAATAGGGAGTCCAATCATGCATGATGCCGAAGAAGGGCTTAAGCGGCATGTTGACCTGGGGTGTTTCGGCCCCATCCACGGTGATCTCGATCCGCCGTCCTTCGGCGAACAGAAACCAGATGTGGCGAACGCATCCACACCCTTCCATGTCGAAGATGTCTACATGATAGGGTTCAGGAGTAGTCTGTGGGACGGTGGCCGTGTTGGTCCGCCGGGATTTGAACTTCATCGGCAACTGGATCATCGGCACGGCCGGGTCTTGTATAATTAGATTTGTTAGAGTTGAGGTCATGTTGGTTATCCAGCTCTTATTTGGGAATCAGAGGTTGACTGATTGAAAATGTAAATTGGTTGATCAGATACTAATACTCACCCCCCTTATTCCAACCAGGGTATTGTTCCTCAAGAGCCGCCAACGTTTGCGGCGTATAATTAGGGATGTCCGGCAGGCGGAAAGCGAAACAACTCGCGCTCCCGGGCCGTAATTGAGCCAATGAATTCGCGAAAATGAGCATTGCGACCAACCTGGGTGTAATGCTCAACCCCCTCCCAATAATGATCGGCGCGACCGTAGGCAAATTTCCAGATATAGCGTTGGCCGTCGGGTCGGGTATAGTCGCTGGCTGAATGCCAGTTATAATTGTCGAAAATGACCAGCGATCCGCCAGGTGCGGCCATGGTTTCGGCCTGACTGAGATCTTGTCCGTCTGCCGTTGCGATGAGGCGGGTGGGAGCTTGATCGTCCGCCACATCCTCGAGATAGAACCAAAAATTTAGCTGACCGTAGCTGCGGTCCGACTCGGTTGGTGGCAAAAGCGAATTGTTCCCGTTATCGATATGCGCCGCGCCCGTATTGCCCTTAAAGCCAGGATACCGAACCAGCGCCAGCCCGGGTCGATAGTGAACGTGTTCGGTGCCCAACCATTTTTGGGCGAAGCGAATCGCCTCCCAATCGATGATTGCCTGGTTGAGGCATTGTTCGGGATAGGGAAAAAAACAGTGGTCTGTTCGATCTCGTGGGGGATTGTGCTTGACTTCGTCCCAAGGTTTGAGCAATCGTCGTACGGCGGCCGCCATTTCAGCCCGCTGTGCTTCTGGCAGATAGCGATGAATGATGACATAGCCTTGTTTGCAGAATTGATCAAAGATGGCTTCGGTTAGTTTTTCAGACATAGGAAACCTTTCAAACATGATGATCGACTCTATCCATGACTGGTGGTCGTTCAAAGTGGATGTTGAGTGTAATCTGGACTTGGTTGAGTAATTTCTGTAATGGACCCATGTCATTTGCTTCGGTTCTATGTTATACTACGTGGTATATGTACTATACGACTAATTAGGAGGTCATGCAACCATGACACCATATACATTAACCATGAGCGAAGCGGAAGCTCAACAATTGCGAGCGCTGGTGGAACGTACTCAAAGCACACATCGTCCCATTATACTAACTAATGAAGAAACCTCAGAACCAATGGTGGTGATGGTAGAAATTGATGCCTATGAACAGGCACAGCGCCAGCAATTTCGGCTATATCATCTCCAGTTGACTCATTTAAGCCAATGGCTGGATCGAGTAGAGCAAAACTGGGATGACAATGCACTCCACAATGAATGTATTTTGGCATGGCAAAATACAATGGAACCGCTATGGGAATCCTGTCCTGAGCAAATGAAAGACCTCTGTGTTGCCCTTAGACTCTCCGTAAAGCAATTACAGCCCCCACGCTTCACGCGGGAACAAATCGCTGCACTGCGATGCTGCCTAAAGCTTCTTCGTGATACTGCCCCTAGTGAGGCCGAGGAAGAGGAAGCTCACCAAAAATTGATTGAAGCAGGCATTCCGGCCATGCTGGCATTCGATGATGACTCATTATTAAATAGCTACCTCGCAGAACTGTGAATCTAACCAGACAAATTGTTTTTGTTGAGACATCGATCCAAGTTCAGCGGGCATTAGCAGAGTTTTCGCAGCGTCATCAATTAGAGAGAGCACTTGCATCATCGTCGATACAAGCAGTGACATCTAGGTATGTCTGGATGGAGTATCAACGAACGCTCATCGCGGACTATGCCCATGTTCATGAAACGATGAGCCGTTATATAGATTGGGGTGCCTTATTCCACCATATCTTGGATGGACCCCGTGCATTTCGCCCCAGATCAGCCGTACGATGTACACAAATTGTTGGACAGCTTTTTCAAGAAAGCGCAGAAGATTATGATATGGCACATCGTATACTCCGCCTACAGATTGCCCATGATTTGCGTCAACGCTTCTGGACCCATGTGTCCCCACTAGATGACCCAATCGGCTGCGATCTCTTGACAAACGGTATCAAACGCCAATCCACTGGGAACTATACGGTTGCCGCAAGAAGTCGCAAAGAAACCGCGGCTTGTCGTCTCCCCGACTTCTTAACTGAACACAGAACTGAACTCCAGACAATTGCCACTTATCTGGCTGCTCACGCCAACGTCATCAAGCATCAGGCTAGAGTAGAACGCATACTCGCTACGGTTATTGAAGATCCCCGTGCCGCGCTAGGGCAAACAAGCTGCTGGCCGTTGGTGGATGTGATCATCGTGCTACAAGTGCCGACCGAGGCCGCGCTTTGGACGTTAGATGCCGACTTTGAGCCGCTGACTGAGGCATTGGGGCTAACTCTCTATAGACCAAACCTGGATAAACCAATCCCGGCATGACAGCGCTGTGGTTGAATTGGCTAGAGGCGAAACCCCTTCGGACACAGATGCTGCTGCGCCAATTCCGCGATGGCACACGCATGAAAGAGGGCGGCAAACGTCTTGGCGTCGATCTTTTGCTTCGCCGCCAGCAGAGACGCCTCGACAGGCGGACCATCACGTGGCCCTTGGCTGCGAAAGTTGATCTCGGAATGAGACCTTTCTTTCCCCGCGCCGCAGTGTGGGCGCACCGCCTGCTGAAGCTGCTTGGGCCAGCGATGCGGCAGATGCGAGCAGCATACGAGAAGCTGTTGCGCTTCTTCGGCGGCTGGGCTGTGATTGCGCGCAACTAGGCCATCTCAGGTGAAAGGATAAAGATGGATTGGATTGTCAGTGGATGATTGGGTGCGATCTTGTTCCCGCTTATCGGCTTCTTTGTATTTCGCAGTAGAATCAACCAGTTGACAATAACTCTGCTATGAAATTTATATATCAAATTCGGCAATCATCGCCCCGCGGTAAACGGATACTGCTGGCTAAATATTTTATGCAGGATTTTTGGAGTAGACAATCTGGAATGCGTGATTTGTCGGCCAATTTGCTATATTCGACACCCGCCCAGGGTTAAAACCTCTGGGCTACCAAACAACGCTGGCTCAACCCAGCTTGTTGGTCGACCCGCAAGCCCTGTTTCGAGGGCGTCGTTTTGTAGTCCCGTCAATCATGGCGAGTCGGGCATCTCAGCCCTGCGCTTTGCAGGCAACAGACTCGTTATGTTGTCCATTCGTCTGTTCCCTCCTCTTGGCCTTTTTCATCACGGCCGTTGAGGGACATTATCAACAAACCAGCAAACCAACAAACTATCCAACGTTTACCCCATAAACCTCAAAGAACCTAATTGTGTTGCACGCGTCTCCCGGTGAGTTCTATGCCTTCTCAAACATTAACCCAAGCTGATTCAGCTTTCGATGGTCAGGAATATTCTCTAGAAGAGACGTACGCAGCTTATCGTCATGAATGTTTGCTGCATATTCATGCAGTTGTTGGCAGGCAGTTTTCAGGAGTTCAGGTGCGCGTCGATCCCCATTGGCATCAAGTACTTGATAGCAGATCAAGTAAATGGAGAATCTATTCCCGCTTCCTTTTAAGTAGCCATCTTCAAGCGCTGCTAGTACTGGTTCAATATTGATGAACGCGCTTTCTACATCTCCTCGAGCCAACTGTATCTGCACCAATTTCGCCTGGCACGATGGCATCATATGCTCCTGATTAAGCTCACGATGTAGACTGAGCGCCCGCTGATAAGAATCCTCTGCTTCGTTCAGACGATTCAATGTAAATAAGATGTCGCCCTTTGTCACGAGTGCGCCAGCCTGCAAGAATGAGGCGTGAGAGACTTGTGTGTCTTCGGCACCCCGTTCAGCATAGGCCAATGCCTCGTCTAGACGACCTTGGTAGAGGGATAAATTTGCCATGCCGATTAGCGTGCCCCCTGTACTGGGGCTCATCTCGAGATCCTGCCAAAGCGCATAACAATCCGCAAAATGAAGTTGTGCTTGCTCAAATGCGCCCAACCATAAAAATAAGTGAGCCAGTTTGGATACAAGCCATGCCTCACCCTCACGATAGCTAATGCGACGGCAGATCTCTATTCCTTCTCGACAGACGGACTCCGCCTCCTCAAATTGACCTTGCAGTGCATCTCGGCGCGCAGTATCTGCTTTTCTGGAGCAGCCCTGCATTCGATAAACGCTACTCAAGTCGGCCAGTACCAGACTTTCTCCTCGTTGGTCGCCACAGTTGCGGAAACATTGTAGTGCCTTCTGATAATTTTCTAAAGCAGTCCCATAATCATCTTGATGTGATGCTATCACACCCAATTGACAGAGTGCATCTCCCTCTACATTTGGCAATTGGGCTTTTCGAGCAAGTTGAAGCGCCAGTAGACTTTCTTGATGCGCATATACATAATCGTGCTTCGCCGTTAAAGTAACGCCATGTTCGTGATGCGACATGGCGCGTAAGCCAGCGTCATCAGTTGTATCAGCCAAGGCAACTGCTCGGAGGGCAATTGGGGTCGCTTGTTCAGTCAACCCGCGCCGATTGAGTAATGCCGACTCTCCAACAAGAAGACGCGTCAGCGTTTTTTGTAATACCTTGTTGCTGTTTGGTAGGAGGAAATTTTCGGAATTTGACAACTGGCCGCTTGCATACCTGAGGAGATCTTCACCTTCTACGAATAGACCAGCCATATCATGTAGGCGCACGAGTCCAGTCGTACTCGCTTCGATATCGCCTATGCTGTTGGCGTTAACGGCCCAGCGCCAGGCTTGTCGAATATTGTCGATTTCATTGCGCAACATGTTGAGCGCTCGTTGCGGCTCTCTGCCAAACAACTCTTCTCTTAATTCTGATACCAGCGACAGAAAATATTGTCCATGTCGCCGCTCAACTTCCGCAGTTTCTACATTATTCATGAGTTGCTCAGCAGAAAATTGCCGTAGCAATTCATGTATGGTATACCGTCCCTCCTCAACAGCCTGGATAAGCGATTGATCTAACAGGCTTACTAACATACCAATCGACGCATTTGCTACCTCTTTGGCCGCTTTGCGCGTGAATCCTCCGTGAAAGATCGATAGCTTGCGGAGAATAAGCTGCATCTCAGGCGTAAGCATTCGCCAAGAATAGTCAAAGACGGCCCTCATACTGCGATGACGGTCTGGGACGTCGTGTATCGTTGCAATCAGGATGTCGAGACCACTCTCTAACTCTTCGACAATCTCGGCTGGCGACATATTGCGCAACCAGTGCGCGGCCAGCTCCAATCCCAACGGCATTCCCTCTAGCTGTTGACACAGCTTGACAACGTGCGGAACTTCTTTGTCCTCCAGCGTAAAGCCAATCTGCGCCTGCTCTGCCCGCCGCAAAAAGAGCGCGACAGCGGGGAATGCATCTGATGCGATCGTTTCCAGGTCAACAGTTGGCTCGGTCGGATACGCCAGGCCATCGACCAGCAGGACCCACTCTTCTTGAATGTTCAGCCGCTGTCGCGAGGTGATGAGCAGCTTGGCATGGTGTGCGTGCTGCAAGATGGACTGCAAGCTGCCGAGCACCGCCCGCTGGCTTGGCCCAAGCAGTAGGTGTTCGATATTATCGCAGACCAGCAGGACCGACTTTGTTTGCAAGTAGTGGTTGAGTTGACCCTGCAGATCACCCCTCTCCTGAAAGGAGAAGCCAACCGCATCGGCAATGGCTGGCGCCAGAACATTGTTGTGGCCATACCCCTCTGCTTGGATGCTCGCCAGCGAAACGAAGTAGATGCCGTCCGCAAAATCCGCAGCAGCGAAGGACGCAGAGGCTTCGATGTAACGGCGCACTGCCTCGATCGCCAACCGCGTCTTGCCGATGCCGCCTGGCCCAGTAATGGTTAACAGCCGACAATCGGCATTCTCCATGTGTGCATGAATCTGGTCAAGCTCTCTGGTTCGGCCTAGAAAGGCATTGGACTGGGCGGGTAGATTGTGTGGCGGCGCGATCTGATCCGCCTGAAGACGTTCGAAAAGTGCAACAGTTTCGGGTGACGGCTCGACGGCCAGCTCCTCTTGCAAAATCTCTTTGCAAAGCTCAAATTGAGCAAGTGCAGCTGTGCGCCGACCAGCGTACGCGTGCAACTGCATTAGTTGGCGATGCGCACTCTCGCGCCACGGTTCGATTGCCAGTAGCTGCGTCGCGTACTCCACCCCACTTGCCCAATCCTCCCAGCGGATGGCGTCGGCAATCAGCAGTTCCATCCCCTTCATAACCTGTTCGCGAATGCGTTCGCGTTCGATGTAGACCCACTCCTCAAAGACGAACGCGTCCTTGACTACAAAGCCCGTCAAGAATTCTCCTTGATAGAGCGCAACCGCTTGACGGACCTTACTCCGTTCATCTTTGACGTTCCTCTCGGCCAGCAGCTTCTGGCAGTCGAGGATATCAACAGCGATTGAGGCATTTGGGTCGATGGCAACCGACGTCGAATCGACAATCAGAAAATCGGGCAATTCCTTCCGCATGCCAGACAATGTCGCGGTCAGGTTGCGCCGTGCCTTGTTCTGCTCCATCTCACTCCAAAGCAGGTCGACCAGCAGGTCGCGGCTATGGGGTTGCCCTGTCACGGCGAGGTAGACAAGCAGTGCCTGTTCTTTGGCCCGACGGAGGGAGACTGGCTTCTCGTTTAGCTGAATTTGAATGGTTCCCAACAAATTGAGATGAAGCGTTGGTGTGTCGCTCATAATGCTGGCTCGATAAAACTAGCATTTTCTATGTAATTGCACTTTAGTTATCAGTCGTCCACTTCAGTGTAACACAACCATTGACCGCGAGGAAGCGGATATACGCAATCGAAATTGGAAGGCGTACTGCATGGAAAAGTCGCGACCATTCTGGGTTATGCATACGTTTGGATGTTGAGGTCAAGCGACTGCCAGTAGTATTTGAGCGGATCATTCTGTGCCCAATCTGCGTAGAGTTCCTCCCAGTTGGCCCAACCCCAGTGAGGTGTCAGCGCGGCGGCATCCACTGGCTCGCTGATTCGTTGATAGCGCGCACTGGTGGAAAGGCGTATCCGATCGGCAGTCACGTTGTCGCTCCCCTGGTGGATGGTTAGGCTATGAAACATCAGCACGTCCCCACAGCGAAACGGGTTCCAATGCCATACAGTGTCGTCATTGATCAGTTCTCCAGAGGTGACCAACTTGGCGTCGAGATACCCACGCTGATGGGAGCCACAAGCGACTGTCACCCCGCCCAGGTCAGAATCGCAGTCGCCCAAGGGAATCCATACCGTCCACGTGTCCTGAGTGCCGCGCACTGGGTGAAAATCCTGATGGGCCTCTGTCGTATGCTCAAAGCGGCCAGGAAAGAGGATATGGCAGATGTGGCGTGGGTGTACAAACGTCGGCTCACCAAGGAGTGATTCGATGATGCCGGTGACTGTCGCATGGTGTGGGAAGGCGTTGAATCCGCGCAGGCTGAGTATATCATTGTAAAGGCGCTGTAGCTCAGGTGGGGTCGGCTTGTCGTATTCCAGATCGATATAGACGCCCTCCTTGCGAATGCCCTCATCTGGATCAATGCCTGCCCTGAGCAATCCATGGCGGTCGATAACATGGAGCACCTCTTGGCGCACGGGTAAGACTTCTTCTACGGGCAGCAGTTCCGGGAAGTATAGGTAGCCGTTTTCGGCGGCGCGGGATTGGAGCCGTTTTTGATCATGGAGGACATCATGACAATCAACAAATGGTTCGACGTTTTGCATTGGAATACTGGTCATAAAGGTTATTTTATTGCTCCATCAATTTCAGGTATACTCCAACAAATGAATTCATGTCTAATAGGGTGCGTACCACATTTCCAGGGTCCCCCAAAGGAACTTGCTATCAACCCTCGGGCTATCGTCAACAGTTCGTCCAAAAGTGACTGTCCCTTCACGAAGATGCGGGCAGAAGAGTCGGAAATCGCGCCTCGCTTGTGCGAAAAGTGACAGTCACTTGGCCAAAAAGATAACCAAAGCCCACACTCGACCCTACCCCGAAAATGGGACGCACCCGTATAGGAATGAGCATTAAATAAATTGTGCCTACAGTTCTCGAGTGAAACGAAGAATCTATGCACAAGTTGTTTAATTTCGAATCCATAATACAATAGTGGCTGTCCGGTAAGTGATGAACGGTCAACGAGTGCAAGATTCTCAGGCTACGACGAGAGTCTATACAAATCGAGTCACTTAACCCGCAGCCACGACCCATAATACGAACAGGTACAAAGGAGCTATCATGGATCAAAATCAAGATATTGCAGCGATGTTTGGCCGAATTGAGGAACGAATTGCCGCACAACCAGGTCTGGCAAATATGGACGCAATTGTTGAATTCCGATTGACGGGCGACTTGGATGAGGCCTGGACGATTGACTTAACCACAAGCCCCGCATCCGTTACCCAGCAGACTGCGGAAAATGCAGACTGCACAATTACACTGTCCACTGAGGATTTTGTCTCTATTGTGCAGGCCAAGCTCCATCCCATGCAGGCGGAACTCAAGCTTAACGGTGACCAATCTAAGCTTCAATTCTTGGGCGACGTGCTAGCCGATCCCTTATCGCGCGATGCCGACGTGACCCTGCGTGAAATTACGAAAGATAACCTCGGAGCCGTGTTGGGCCTCGAAGTCGCCGATGATCAAGAGAACTTTGTGGCCTCAAACGCCATATCTATTGCGCAAGCGCATTACTCAGATGAGGCTTGGTTCCGCGCAATTTACGCTGGTGAGATCCCGATCGGCTTTATTATGTTGTCCGATAATGCTGAAAAGCCGCGCTATTATCTGTGGCGGCTCATGATTGACAAACGCCACCAGGGTCTGGGTTTCGGCTTTCAGGCTGTCAAGCATTTGATCGACTATGTCAAGACACGCCCAGGCGCAACAGAATTATTGGTGAGTTACGTACCTGGCGAAGGCAGCCCAAAACCATTTTACCAAAAGCTTGGTTTTGTTGAAACTGGCGAAATCCATCATGGTGAACATGAAATGCGGCTGGTATTAACGTAGTGATCCAACAGAAAAGATGTGAGTGATGCCATAGGCAGCAGCCACTCAATGTCATGAATTTAAGGGCCAGATGCGCCCGCGACAAGTGCAACGCACGACGGACTCTCTGACTGGCCAGTCAACTTTTAGGAACGCTGTGCATCGCACTCTTTGCTAACTTAACGACATTGAGTAGCCACTTCTTGCAACCGGGATTCATCCACATCCATGACGGCCATCACGTGAACGGCCGGGATCTCATGCGTCAAATTATGAATATTGCGACTGGAAGAAACTCCGCTTGTCATCGCACGAAACATTAGACAGCAATCACAAATCAGGTTTCTGCCATAAACCTGGTTTGCCCATTAAGTACGTTGCGGTCTACTAATAATGAACTTTGAAGATCAAAACTTCTTTCCGATTGAAAAAGAGAACCTCATCATAGCCGTCTCCGTCGATGTCGAGGGGGGTGAAATGAAACCCGATACCCGTGTCTCCGCCCCAACCGTGGCCGCCCCGCTGCTGGGCTAGTGTAGGTAGTTCGGCTGGGGAAGGCAGGGGAACTCGGCGATATTTTCACCCAGGTGGTTCATCAAATAGGGCGTCTGACCGATGACGGGGAGCGACAGGAGGATGAGGTCGGAACCGTCCGAACCCGTGCCTTTGACGGTCCTGCCGTCTGCACTGCCTCCGAGTTCCTTTTTCCACAGGACGTCGCCGTCGGCTGAGACGAGGTAGGACCCCACAATACCTCACAGAACCTAAAATGGAATGAAGGGGAAGAGAGCTACATCAGCCCAATTCATACGAGCACTCCTCTACTGCAATGCGAACCAGAGCGACAAAAACCGAATGGTTGTGAAGATAATCAAATGCCATAGTAGAGCAAATCGTCCCCTTGCAAGCCGATGTTCAATGAGAAAGCCGTGCCCGCTCAGGCACAGCCATCTGCCTCACCCTCTTCTATCACGTTCTGGGTTGCGTAAGATTGATCCGTAGACGATTGTAGCTGTGTCATGCGTTCAAGTATTAGCGCCCAGAGTTCTGTTGCGTTGTGGAACGGCCTGCGCCAACCGTCCTGCGGGTCGCGGACTTGTCCATATGTGCGGCCATCTTCGTCGATCCAAAGCTGGACGATGAATGTGTGTCGTCTGGTCGCCATTCTGTATCTGGCCTGGTTCAATACACTGTTTATACCGCTTCAATAATCCTCTGCCGTAGCGTCTGATATTCTTCTATCGAAGTGAGTAAAAATCTACGGCTCTTGTTGTTCCTCATTCTCTAGTACTACAACGAAACTTTGTGCGGATATTGTCATTTCGAACGTAGGAACGGTGCGAGAAATCTTTAGCCACTGGAGTAAAGATTTCTCGGCCTTCGCCTCGAAATGACAAATTCTCGTTGTCGTACTAGAACCTGTTAACATTTGAACAGGTGACTGTCACGGACCATGAGGAGATGACACTGCGCAACACTTTTGGTTTATGACAGTCGCCTCTGATAAGCCCGAAATACCAACAGAACCTAGTGTTTGTAGACATGTTTGATTAGTAAGCTCACTTATTTTAATTGAGCTTACGGTCATTGATTCAATATTTTCAACTGGAACGATTACCGTCTTTCCTTCATCGTAGTCATAAAAAAATGAAAATTTTTTCGTGGCTCCTAAGAATGCTATTCTGGGTTGCTCTGTGCTGACAAACTTTATTTGATCGACTTCGTCTCTTAGTTCAAGGTGGATCTGATTTGCATCTCCCACTCGTATGCTAAGTGCATCACTCTTAGCATTCAAACTAACTATATATCCTCCTAATGCTAAAGCACCTATTGGGTATATTACCCAAATTAAAAGTATAGTTAGGTAACGACTAAGTAGTGTGGCTTGGATAAGTGGCTGCGCCCTGTTAAACCTATTACCAAAAAATATGGCAATAATAGCAAAATATAACAGACTTAACCCAAAATACATCAGAGACCTTTGATTTCTAAAGGCTGCAAGCAGGAAATCACTCAATTCTGAAAACTCAAGAATGTCAACTTGAAATTGTTTATAAAAGACGATGGAGTCAGTAAATCCAATGATGGTTATGATTATATAGACTAAACCGGTTATGATTGCGGGCTCCGTAAATAGTTCTTGAAACCAGCGTTGATCTTGATTATTTTGGCTTTGAGTGTCACTACCAGACATTTATTCCTCCTTGTAATAGGATTCAAAGAAGACATCAAGAAAGCTATGAAGTTTTACTTCAAAATTTGGCAAGGATGTAAAACCATCTCCTGCGGTAGCTATTCAGGGTGCGAATGAAAAATTCGGCATGCCTGCAAAAAGACTGATGCCGGTGATGACAACGAGTACGAAAAAGATCGTTTTCATAAGATTTCTCCTGTTCACTGAACTACATTATTACCGTTACACAGCTTCATTTGCTGATGATGACAGGCTCTAAGGCTAAACCAAAAAAATAATTATACGCGAACGAGAGAATGGAGAGGGGGAATAAGGACAAACCATTTTTCTAAACCAGGTAAACGTTGGAAGCGTTGTTCCAAACGGTCCATCTCTTTCTGAGTGAGTTTGACGCCGGTCTCATAAAGAGTGGAATTCAGGTGAACGAAGGGTTGTAGTTGGTTAAAGCGAAAAGAACGGGCAAAATTGAGAACGGTCTCAAGAGAATCGAGAAGAGAACCGTTCCAGTGTTTTTCAAGATGGCCCCAAACCCGTTCGATGGGGTTGTATTTACTGTGATAAGGAGGGTAGCAGGCGAGCTGAATAGAGAGACGATAGTGCTCAACAAACTGAGTGAGACGATACATAAACTGAGTCCGACGGGTATGATTTTCGGGACCATTGTCCTGATTGATCACGAGGGTCTTGACGTGAGGAAAGTGTTCACGTACGCTTTCCCAAAAATCAATCAGGCAGTCGACAATACAGTCACTCGTCACTTTCGACTGAGTCAAGTAAAGAAAGAGTTCCTTGGTTGAAGGGAGGTAAATGCCAAAAGGAGTGACTTTCTCGGTCTTCTTATCTTGAAAGTCATGATCGAGCGCTTTGACAACCACTCGACTTATCCCTTCTCTCGAGAAACGGTCAAGTAAAATCGTCGCTTTGGCATCCCAAGAGAGGCGCAGAACCGTCTCGTCTGCATCCGCTTCTTGATTGATCTGATGAATTCTATCAAAGATCGCATCGGTCTCTGGGATCTTTTTTCACTGGTTGACTTTTTTTGACCCGGTTTGAGCCATAGCCTAACTCATTGAGCTTCAAGCGGATGGCCTCTTCGCCAGGCAATTCCTCATCTGTGTATCCTTTCTGCTCGATGAGCTGGGTACGCATTTCGGCGGCGGTTAGTCGAGTGTACAATTGGGGTCGAAAGGTGGGATCGGTCTGGCTGAATTGATCGGCGATTTCAACCATATCGGCCAGTAAAGTGGGGATATGGTCTTCGGCTTTTTTGCGACCACGTCGGTGGCTTTGGTCGACATAACAGAAGCCGCCTTCTAGTTCTTCCAGGGCTTTGGCTATCGTCGCCCGATTCCAGCCCAACTCTCGTTCTGCTTTCGTCGGACTCCCTTCGCATATCGTTTTGACCGTTTGGGCCATGAAGTGCCTTCTTTCGTATCCACTTAACATGGCCTTCGTCTCTTTCAAGACTTCAACCATTTCTGGCGAGATTGTCATTTTTGCTCCTTTTGGAGAGCTAGTTTAACACCTTCTCGCGTATATTTTATTTTTTGGATTGGCCTAACAGTCCAGTTGACAAACAGTGAACAGACCGCGATGGGGTATATAGTCTCTGGCTGTTGGTGGCAGGTGCAGCACCTGTGCTTGACACCAAGAGCTGTCGGCCAGCAGCTATTCTCTTGTGCGAAAAAAGGGAGGAGTGGGCGACCAAACCTCTAAGACTCATCTACCACAAATGTGCGCTGTTGACGTTTGCCTTCTGAACAAATCAGCAATTTGCATACATTTGGGAGATGAGTAGCCTCTAAATGCTGTCGCCACGTTGGAGCCGTTCGTATAGCCAGTTGGTCAGAGAGGAAGGGGTGATGTCGAGTTCAGCGTGGAGATTGGCGACGGCACGGTCGTAGGTCTTTAAGGCGAGGGTACGGTTGCCTTGGCGGGCATAAGAGCGTATCAGCATCTGATATGCTTCCTCATACCAGGGTGCAACATCAACGACGCGCTGCGCCCAGGCACCGGCATCTGCAGAGTGACCCTGCGCCAGGAAGCGCTGGCTGAGACAGAGGCAACCTTCGACATATAGATCGTCCAACCGCTGACGGGTGTCGAGCAGCCAATCGGCATAGGCAAGGTCGGGGAGCAGAGGTTGATAATTGGTTAGCTGCTCGGTTAGCTCTGAAGAAACAGCATTTGCTTCATCGGCAGTCAATGCACTGCGGACGATATTTTCAAACTGTTCAATATCGATGGTAACCACATCCAGCGGGTCAAAGCGATAGGCATCACCTTCCAAGGCCACATAGCGGTTGGGGGCTTTGGGACGCATATGGGGTTCCAGGATTTTGCGCAGTCGGCTATAGACAGTCCGAAAGGTGGTCCACGCTTTGTCTGGTGCAGTATCCGGCCACAGATCGTCAAGAATCCGATCCCGTGGGATCGCTTGACCGCGCCGGAGGGCGAAGTAGTGAAACAGGCGCAGCACAATCGGTCGGTGAAAATCCTCTCCTTCGATCACCGTTTCGTTGCGTTGCAGCCGGAAATTGCCCATTAACTGGACGTGGAGTGGTGGGGGCGGCGTCTGTTCTAAAGAAAGCAACGCTTGTTCAACCGAGGGATTGGGCCGGCGAGTCAAAGCGTCGGCAAGGGGTGGCATCGCCCGTTCATTGCCAATCTGTGCCAAGACGCCAGCCGTCCGCTCCACGACAACATCTTCATCACGTTCGAGCAACGGCACCAGTGGTTCGATCTGACCGATGGCAACCAAGGCTGCCTCCGTATCCCCCACGAACAATCCTTCAAGCAGACCGATGCGCCAGAAGTAGACGCCTAGATCCGGATCACGCTGCGTCAGCAAAAGATCGTAGTAAGGATAGCGTTGGACAGAGGCACGGGCTGCATGGAGATGGCGACGCCAGCGCGCATTGCCACGATGGTGACAGACAACAGCCAGTAACGCGCGCAACCGGACTAGTTCGGAGCGGGCACCATAGGCAATGAGGCACATCGTTTCCGGTTGCAGCGCAAAAGAGACGCTGTCATCGTGGAGCGAAGCCAGACCCAATGCAATATCATGTTCGAGTGCGAGCAGAGACTGATAGAATGGCTCATCAACCTGTTTGCCAAGCCAAGGTACCGCATGCTCTCTTGCAGCCTGCCAATCCCCCTGTCGTCGCATTAGCCAACAATGAGCAAGATCGTAGCATACATGTGTTAACGTGTGATCATTTAGCCATCGTTCAAACTCGGCGAGGGATCTCATGGCTGCGGGAAAATCACTTTGACTAATTGCGTAAACCGCCTCATACCAAGGTTGCCAAGTAATAACGTTGCCCTCGATGGTATCGAGCTGCGTCATTTTTTCGGTGATTTGTGCCAGCGTGTCAGCCATCTGTGACCAGTTTCCAGACGAAAACCATAAATCGAGGCTATTCGACAGAAGCTCCACACACCAACTTGGACTTGTGGCGAAATGCCCCAGCAGCTGTTGATAAACATCCACAACTTCTGCAAATTTTCCCAGCGGAACCAGGGTATTGCCTGCTTGCACTCGTAAACAGTCGAGGGCCGGCTCTTGATTCTCTAGTTGCCGGGCCAGGTTCACGGCTTCTTGATACTGTTGTTGGGCAGCGCGAAATCTGGCACAGGCACTCAACGCATTGCCCAACGCCCTGGCCCCATAAATGCGATTTTTCCCTTGACATTCAGGGGCAGCTAATAGTTGCCGCAAGTCCGCAATGATTGCTTCAGTTGCCCCCTGATTCTGCATCTGATTACCCAGCTTAAAGATGCTGGCCTGGTAAAAAATCTCCTTATCACCTTGGTGGTCGGCCAGAGTAGCCGCCAGCGTCAAATAGTGAGCGGCTTCCGTTTCCAATCCCACAATAAACGAAGTAAAATGGCCCAGCATATAGACGACTTTCGGATGCCCGTGCAAAACGTCGGTCGCAAGCGCAAATGCCCAGCGTCGAAAGGTGTGATAGCGGCTCTGATCGTAAATGAGACTGAGAGGTATCCCATCAATCAGATGGGCAGCCCGGTCATAGAGATGAGCGTCTATGGCCTGTTCGATGGCCTCTTCCAAGTCATCTTGTACCAAATACCAGTCTACAGTCTGTCGCGCGAGTTGTTGGTATTCTTCAGGTGTTCGCTCGGACATCCACTGTTGCAAAAATGCGCGCCACAAGTCGTGATAGCGCCACTGACCGCGTCCATCGGGCTGGATAAATAGATTCTGTTGGTGAACGCTATCCAACAGCTTGAGCGCATCACCAGGCTCAGGCCACAATTCTTGAACGAGTGCTTGATGAAAGTGCAGCGGGACAGCCGTCACTTGGAGAAACTGCTGCAAATAGTCTGGTAATCGCCGAAATACGGCCTTGGCAAGATAGGCAAACAACTGTTGCTGTACGACGGGCAAGTTCCGTTCATGAGGTGGAAGCTGGCGTAGCAGACCCAGTCCAAGCGGCCAACCTGACAGCGATTCATACCAAGTGGCTACTTCGCCCGGTTTCGCGTCCGCTAACAGCACTTGACTTTCCGCAGTTGAGAACGCCATCTGCGGCTCGTCAAAGACCGCAACGCACCCCGTCATAGTCAACAAGTCCACGTCCAATGGGATGGTACGCCCGGCAAGGACATAACGAGGACGCAACTGGTCAAGTTGATCGGTTAGCCACGCCAGCGTCTCATCACCATCAGCGATGACCTGGAGATCATCGAGGATGACTGTTTCAGCATGGTCTAAAAAGGGATTCAGGTGTGCTTGCAGGGCGGCGAGGTCCGTCTCGGCAGGGGTTAATTTTACGACTTGCGTTTCCGGCATTTCCTGGGATAGCTGCTGTAGAAAAACGGTCTTGCCATATCCAGCCGGTGCGGCAATGACAAGATGGTATTGCGTGAGGAGGCGACGTGCTTGATCAAGTAGACGCCTACGCGTTATAAATTCACGCATAATTGATCCTTCTACAAGTCATAACCCTTTTTCTTGATTTTATTGTAACCCGAAGCAAGTTACCATTCAAGTTTAGGCGATACCAGGGGCATGTGGTCGGGCGAGGCGCATGATTGCAATATCCCGATTCTTTCATCCGCTCGTCCTCGTGCCCATCTTACCCCTCTCGATACTCTCGTCCTGAGATGTGAGTAAAGGTAGGCCGCTTTGTGGGTGGAAATTTCTCGGTCAAGGACTTGTTCCAGCTTGGTCTCGACATAACTTGCTCCAACGCTTCCGGGAAACGTGCTTGAAGCGTTGCCCAGCGCGGTGGTGCGCATCCTGTGGAATGGTCAGATAGTCTTCTCATAGGGCTTCGAATTCGGGTTTGGCCTGGTTGAGAAATTGTTGGGTTGTGATCATAGTGAATCTCCTTTGAAAGTATCGTGAGCCGCGCCAAAAATCACTGGATTCTCCCCCTGTCGCTGCAAAGTCTCTTCCGAAATGTAGGGATTTTCATCAACGAGGCGAGACTGCTCCGTACAGAGATGAACAGCAATACTTCGTCGTGGCTGTTCCGAGGTGTTCGGCCCGCTGCCGTGAAAAATCATCGGATGGTGAAAACTGACTGCACCGCGAGGCATCACAGCAGGATATTCTGTCCAAGTCTCGCCTGCCGGCACCTTGATCCCGGCCTTCGCTTTGGCCTCATCCTGCTCGCTGAAATTACCTGGATCAAGCAACCCCCAACAGTGCGATCCAGGCACAAAACGCATTGCTCCCGATTCAACAGTCACGTCGCTTAATGCAATCCAAGCAGTAAAAATGCCTGTAGGGTTCGCAAAGAACTGCCAGTAGTTATAATCCTGATGGAGACCGATATTCCCCTTTGCGGAACCACCTGTAGGCTTGTAGAGAAGCTGGGAATGCCAAACCTGCACCTTCTCCGCCCCACCAATGATGGCCGCGGCCCATTCACCAAGCAGCGGGTATGAAATGAGCTTGAGCAGCGTGCGGTCGGCAACGTGGGCATTGTTGATTTTGACCAACTTGCCCAATGGGTCGCCCGGCTCAACCGAACTATACTGGGGCGCAACCCCGGTCTCGTATTCGCAGGCGATGACTTTGTCCATGTGGGCCACGGCTTCGTCAAGCAGATCGTCCGGGATCAGTTGGGGAGCCAAGTAAAAGCCTTGCTCTTGAAAGGTTTCTGCTGCATGATGATCAATTGGTGGGGAAGTAAAGCATTCTTTTCCGCTGTTATTGAAAAGTTGTTGAGTTTTGATCATGGGCATTTCTCTTCTCCTTTTTTGTGGCTGAGTGTTCTTGATGCAAGTTAGAGGGGTGCACATTTAGAACGAATGAGCTATGATGCCGTTCATAAAAATCGCAATTTTTGTCCAGACTCAAAGCCCCAGATCGAGTACCATATGTCACGACATAAGCATACCCGCAGTGATTACCAAGAACGAGTGAAGTTGGCTCTAAAATTTGTGCGAGAACATATCGATTCACCAATATCACTGCCTGCGTTGGCCGACATTGCTTGCCAGTCGCCTTTCCACTTTGAGCGCATTTTTAAGTCACAGACTGGCGTAACAGCGATGCGGCACGTTAGAAACGTCAGGCTCGTGCAGTCTGCCATATACTTGCGCTTGACCGATCGCAAGATAGTCGATATCGCTCTTGATGCGGGATATGCCAATCATGAATCATTTTCGAGAGCATTCCGACAACACTTTGGTCGGTCACCAAGCGACTACCGTATCGAGAATGCCATTGGTGCCACGCAAGTACGAAAAGACTTGCAACAACCGAAAGGAACATCTATGCATCAAGTAACCATTGGTTTGGTCAAAATCCCTGTAACAGACTTCAAACAAGCAACCCAATACTACCGAGGGGTGGTTGGGTTAGAAGAAGAATTTGCCGTTGAGGCTTATGGCTGGGCGCAATACAAGACGGGCAATATCCCTCTTTGTCTTTACGTAACAGGTCAGGGAGGTGGTGACGGCACGCCAGGAACCGAAGTTGGCTTCCACCTTACAGTCGATAACATCACAACTTTCTATGCAGACATTCAGAAACGCAACGGTCAGGTTGCTTCTGAGATTGTCAAGAGCGATGATGGAGGTGCGTTTTTTGTTTTATGCGATCCAGACGGGAATACGTTCAAAGTTATTCAGCGGACTGATTGACGAATTTCACCCTGCAAAAAGAACTTTCACCAATCAGACCCATATCCTCAATAACTGGATCCAGATCCAATATTCGGATTCAGTAGGTTCCTGACAAGGGGATACCCCTGATCGTGGGAAGTTGAAAGTTGATGATGGGTCAACGCTGGCATTTTCTATACCCGTTGCTCCGCATTCACATACGTATCAACACCTTCCTCTGCAAAAATGCGGTCGATGGCGGCTCGGTCTTCATCCGTCAGTCGCCACTCGGCAGCCGCGACATTTTCCTTGAGTTCGTCTTCATTGCGCATGCCAATCAGTCCCACAGTCAACGCCGGACAGCCCAATTGCCAGGCAATGGCCAGTTGCACCATCGATTTGTTGTAGCTGGCCGCCAGTTCCTTCAGTCGTTCGACAACCCGTAGTTCTCTTAGAAAGTGCTCGCGCTCAAAGAGCGGCAGACCAAAGGCATCGCCGCGGCTGCGCCAATCCGATTCGGCAAATGTCGTTTCAGGCGTAAAGGCGCCCGCCAACAACCCGAAACCGAGCGATCCGTACGCCATGTATCCAATCCCTTGCTTCAAGCAGTATGGATGAACCTCGGCTTCCATCCGTCGGTCGAACATGTGGTAGCCAACCTGATTGGCCGTCAAGTGACCATGTTTTTCACATTCCATCATCATGGGCACGGTGTAATTGGAGACGCCATAGTGCCGGATGTTGCCTGCGCGTTTGAGGGCTTCCAATGCCCCGATGATCTCTTCATGCGGCGTCTTGTGGTCGGGCCAATGGATCAACAAGAGATCGATGTAATCCGTGTTGAGCCGCTTCAAACATCCCTCGGTTCGTTCAGTGATGTAGGCTGGTGAAGCATCTCGTCCTGATATGGCGGCATCCTCGCCCACCTCTCTGGCATTTTCATGGAACGTAAAGCCAACCTTGGTGACAACCACAACATCTTGACGTCGCTGGCCCAGTGCTTGTCCCAACAACTCTTCCGAGGTAAATGGTCCGTAGACCTCAGCAGTATCAAAGAGGGTGATTCCGTGATCAATTGCCGCTTGAACCGCCCGCATGGCCTCCTGTGGATCGACGGCTCCGTATTTGTCGGTGCCCATCTCCCAAGTGCCAAAACCCAGGACTGAGCAGGATAAGTCTGTATTGCCAAAGTTTCGATGTTCCATTTGCTGGGTCCTTTTATTTAGAGTGTATGTCTGCTCAATATTTTTGGGATGGCCGTAAATCGTAGGGGTTTGGTATACCAAACCCCTACGATTTATCCCACTTTATTGAAAGGATACGAGTATGTCCATAAACACCGTTCATCTTTACTTTACTTTCTGGTAAAAGAAAAGAGATGAGGTGAGAAATGTGACAAAAAGCGGTTAGCGTTTCATCCTAAAGGTAGAGAACCCAAAAAGGAGGAAGGAATGCTAACCGCGCCAGAAATAACTATAGCAGTACTGATGAATGTATTGCAAGTAACGCCGGTGGGAACAAACGTAAATGTAATGCGTCTGATGTGGGCGATGATGAATGGGTCGTTTCTGAAAAGTCGAGGAGCAATCCATAGTGGATTGAGTGAAAGCGGGTTTGAAGATGAGGAGCTCCGGCGAAGCTGGTGGAGCTTTCGATATGGATCATGGGATATTGCAAGCCTGCTCTCATCGTGGCAAGAAGAAGTGGAGTGGAAAGGGGGAATGGGAGGCAAAAAAGTTAGAAGGATACCGAGTGAAAAGCATAGATATCACAGGGTTCTGGCGACCGAAGCGGCAAGGGAAAGTGAACCGACTCTATAACTCAACGGCTCGTCGGGCATTGCCCGCGCTCATCTTTGGAGTGATGATAAGCTCGGGGGGAGATAGGCGGGAAACGAGTGCCACTGCTCAAGGCAATCATGAGATGCGAGGTAGGCACAAAGGAAAGTGAGTTTCGGAAAAAGCTGCTGAAAGAGACGAAGAAATCACTGGAGTCAGACGAAGTGGCGGTGGTCGATGCCGGGTTTACAATCAGAGAAATGCTAGAAAGCGACGTCGACCGATTTGTCCTTCGGGAAGCGATTAACTGCACAGCGCGCCGCAATGAGTTACCCGAACGTAAGGAAAAAGGCAGACCACCCGAATATGGTGATATTGTGCGTCCGCTCTCGATGCTATAGGGGAAAGCGACTCGAGGCCACAACTCCAGACTCGTTTGGTCAATTTGTCTATAGTGGTCGCCTGATTTGCTATCAAGCATGGCACAATCTCGTCCCCAGGACAACCAAGGTGGATACAGCCAACCGCACCTATTCGATTTACGTCTTTCAGGATCCTGCTTATCACACACCTTTGGTTCTGGCGACCGTCATGGCAAGCTGAAACCATTTATCTTTTCTCTGGAGCGCTGGCCTGTTGAACATCCCCCCTTGGCTTCCAAGCAGATGATTGGCTTACATCGTCAATTTGTTCATGCCGATGAGGCTTGCTTCCGCTTACCTGAACTGGGGCTGCTGGCTGGCAATCTTCTTTCCCATTTAGCCGCTTCTCTTCCTCCCATACCGACTGGCTACTGGGATCGAGAGCCTCAAGCCACTCCCGGCAGGCTGCGCCGCGTTCTCTCGAGTGCTCTTTTTCCAACTCCCGACCAACTCGACCCTGACTTTCGGAAAAAGGCCTCGGTTTCACACCATTTACCTAAAGGCGTTCTCGCTCATCGCCGCCTCAATGCCGCTGCTTAAACTAGCCGAGCACTATTTTTACATTTTATCCCGTTTTTTCAGGGTGGATTCTTTTTTCCGCCCCTTTCGGTTTGCCCTTTGTCACTCAAGCCTTTACCAGAAAGTAAAGCTTTATGGTATAATACAAAGCATGAATATACCTAACAGTTGGGTGTGTACCACAAAGTGTGTAAATGGAGAAGGTTCTCTGACTGAGCGGTCTCCACTTACACACCTTGGGACACACTGCCAACAGTTTCGCGGGAAAGTGCATCAATGGACAACCGGCAAGGGCCGCTGGAAGAACCGGCTGGCGAATGGTTTGTCAATCGTCGCAAAGAGCTAGAGCTATTCTGGAAGTGGGCAACTGGGATTCCACATCCAGGCAGGAATAGCTATGCGTATCTTTAACGAGCAGCAACGGGTGTTGCCCGTCTATATTTCATTTGCTCGTTACCTGCATCGCACAAACCCAATTGATGCGTATGAGTTTGCCCGCGAATATTTTGTGGGTCTCTTGCGCAGCTACTTGGCATTCCGGTATCGCCAACCGGCATTACTGGATGCAAATATGCAGTATGAGCAATTACGCGCCTTTTCCGAAAAGGTCGAAGATGAAATTACATCAGAATGTAAATATGACCGGCTCTTTTGGATCTCATGTGGTAGAGCCGCTTTGGTTTCGATTTTGACACAATGAATCTTTTCATAATACTATTGGAACGGTTCAAAGATAAGTTGACAAATACGGAACCTGGGTGTCTCTTCCGCCCCTGCGGACAGGATGTCCGGCCTCCAGAAAGTGTCAACCTAACTCGATAGTTGTATTTTGAGCAGGTGCCGGATTTGACAAAGTCAAAATTAAGCAGAGCAGGCCTGCTGTTTGGCGAAAAGGGTAGCGAAGACCTCTGCAATCTCCTGTCCGTCATTCAAGGCATGATGTGCAGTCAAGATGAGATCTTGAATTAGTGACTGAGCTTGCTGCCGAGTAGCCTCACCAAGGGATTTGCTGGGCGAGAATTGAGTTTTAGCCAATGATGGTCCCAAACAATCAAGGTGCAAGAGAGAATAAGCCACGAAGACCAGAGACCAATGTTTTTGAAAGGCGTGGGCAGTTCGCATGCAATATTCATCAAGGCCAAGCAGTTGTTTACCATCCTGATAAACCGTCTCGATAGGCCAACGAAGCAGGTAAATCGAGAGAATGCGTTTGGCATTACAATCAGTGCGATTGGTCACTAAAACGGCCTAATTGCCTTGCAATTCAGGATTATCAAAACTAATCACGATGCGTACCTTGCCGATAGAAGGGATACGCACAGTCATGGTAAAGGTATAGTAAGTACGACCATCAATGGTGACAGGTTTGTAGGCATTCTGGGGGGATGTAGGGGACCAACTCTTTGACTTTAATATGTGGCCCCTCGAAAGTTATCGGCTGACCGTCTTCATCTCGCAAACGAAAGCTATTTGTCTCCAGATTGCGATTGCACTTCAAGATGCTGATCCAATCTTTATTCAGACGATCGAGTACAGCTAGAAGATCTGGAGCGAGATACCAACCATCGAAGAGAGCCCAACCAAAGATAAGGGTTCGTTCAACAGCTTTTTTCAACCAGTTCACTGGCAATGGTTATCTTGGTCTTAAACGCTTCGTCTAGCCCTCGAAAGGCGGGGTCAGTTAATAGGTGGCTATCCACTCGTTTATGAAAAGCGGTTCGTTCTTTCTTTTTCTTGGGAATCTCAGTCACTGGGAAATGGTTTTCCACAAATGCTTCCCAGTCGGTAAACTCTTCGTACCGTCGGTAGATACTTGCATCGACCGGAAAACGAACAGCGCCACTGACATAGTGACTTGTGACTAAGTTATGAGCCAGTGGATGCTGACCATTGCTATGATTGTAGTGTGTATCGATATACTCGAACAGACTTCCCACGTGTTCACATAGTGTATCGTCAATCGCTAATACCGATTCTGACTCTGAACGTTGGTATTGTGCTGTCTCTGACTTCATGTAACCTATACGCTCATCATTGAGTTTTTCGGCTCGCCAAGGAGCTTCACTCAAATACCGTGATATATTCGTCTTATCTGCACTATCTAGAATGCAGCGGGCAATATTTGCCATGCTTTTGTTGTCCAAGACCATCAGACCCGTCAGATAGTTTTCAAAGTGGCGAAACTGTTTACGATTGGCAAATACTGAACGAAAGGTTTCGCTATGCTCCCTGACCAGTGGCGCTACATTCACTATCGGCAATTGCATCTTGATGGCTCCTTTTTCGCACTTTTTTCTTGATGCAATCTATTGAGATGACTTTTGTCTCTTTTGTCAAATTTGGAAAATATTCATTTCACAACTATCGAGAACCTAACTGTTCCCCCAAGATGATCCATCCCATATGATTCTACTTAATTCATGACAATCGGCTAACTGAGGGCGAGCCAATCGCCTTTAACCATCAGTCTGGTCATTAGATTGGAGCAGGGCTACGGAGGTAGCCTGACCATACCTACGAGGAGGTAGAATGATATCTAAGCCGTATCGTATTCCCTGTCTAGTCGTACTAACAATTTTCGCGCTCATGATTTCGGCCTGTGCGGCTCAAGCACCTGCGGCGGCATCGGCGGCATCGGACGTAACCTCTGCGTCCGATGCCGCCGATGGCTGAAGAGCAAGTACTCCGAGTCATTACTAACGCCATGGATCCAGCTGGTAGTATGGATCCCATGCGCCATGGATTCTTTGGTCTGGGCGGTCTCCTGTGGACGCAGCTTATCGGCAATGATGATGCCTGGAATCCCCAACCAGCACTCGCGGAAAGCTGGGAGGTCAGCGAGGATGGCCTGAGATACACTTTCCATTTGCGTCAGGATGCTGGCTTTTCAGATGGGACGCCTATTACGGCTAATGAAGTGGCTTGGAGCCTGAGACGCCAAGCGACCATGGGCCACCCTAAGATCTATGCTTTTCGTGGCAATTGGGCTTACATTAAACATATGGGGCCCTTCATCAAGGGTGTGCCCGAGATCACCGATGGTGACGTGGAGATTGAGGGCGAGATGAATCCGCTTGAGGTGGCTGGTATCCAGGTCATCGACGATTACACGCTGGTAGTCGAACACGAGAGGCCCTATCCGTTCTTCCTTGGCGAGTTGGCTATGGTTTTCCGCATTGTGCAGCCGGATTGTGTCTCAAAAGGCCATGGCAAGGAAGAGGATTATACCGCCGATGAGTGGTGGACGGTTGAGGAGGGCTGTGGCTACTCGGGTGTCTTCGCCATCGAATCCTTTGACGGGAATAAAGGGATGACCCTGGTCCCTAACCCTAATCACTGGGGGCCGGAGCCTAAGCTGACTAAGATCGAGGTTACGTTCGCCAACGACACGGGTGCGGCCATGACGGCCTTCCAAAACGACGAGGCCGATGTCGTCTGGATGAATCTGGGCGGCGACGATCTGCGCTCCGCCCTGCTGGATCCGGCGCTGGAAGCCTCGGTCTTGCGCTCTCCCAGCGTCTCCGTACACCAATTCTGGATTACGCCTTATCCGCCGCTGGATGACGTACACGTGCGCCGGGCCATCGCCATGGCCATCGACAAAGAGGCTATGCTCAACGTCCTCGACCAAGGTCTCGGCATCTGGTCGACCACGCCCAGCCACTTCAATGCCAAGGTCAACCCGGTTTGCCCTGAGCAACAGGCCAGCATACAAGCGCTACCTTTCGACCCGGACAAAGCAAAGGCAGAGCTGGCTATGTCCCAGTATAAGGACACCATCTCCGACATGGAGATCAACATCTCCATCAACCCATGGGGGAGTATATCCGGCCAAACTGAGGCCGAGATCATCCAGAAGATGCTCCAGGACAATCTCGGGCTCAAGGTCACCATACGTCCGGAGAAGATCACGGATTCAACCAAGCCACCTTTCCCTCCCCATCTGTGGCGCAACGAGCAAGGCGACTGGTCGCCCGAACCTTCCATCCATACCCGCAACATGATCCACATTCTGACCGCCAGAGAGGGCGGTTATGGTTCAGAAGATGTGATTCCCATGGTCACGCCACCCTATGTGCCAGAGTTATTAGCGCTGTCCGATAAGGCTGTGGCGGCCCAATCGCAGGATGAAAAATGCGCCCTGCTGGGTGAGATTTGGCAGATGTGGGCTGGCACGGTGTTCTCCCTAGACTATGGCATCGCGGATATGGGATACCTGGCGTCACCCCGGGTTAAGAATTTCCGGTTGGGCTTCGGCAACGGTTTGCTGCCATACGTGGAGCCGAGAATATGGGATACGTACCTGGTTGAGAACTAAAGAATAGTGAAGCGCCATAATGAACGTTAAGAAAATAATCCGGCAAAAAAGTCCAGTGAGCACACCTCGTGCGGGTGGCGTCCCGTCAAGACCCGCACGGGGCGTGCTCGCCGAACGATTACCGAACTTAATTTTGAATCTTCATTATGGCGAGTGAATAATTAATTGTGAATGGGATGCGCATCGTCTGCCTGATGATGTCTCATTCACAATTCACTATGGGTACTTCTGTATGCGACGCTACATCATCCGCCGCGTCCTGGCTATATTTCCGCTCTTGCTCTTTGCCACTGCGTTCTCATTCATTTTGGGACAGTATGGGGCTGGCGATTTGGCCGCTTATCTCACGATGCGAGAGGGCGGCGGTCAAATCAATCTAGATCGCTACTACGAAATTCGGGAGATATTGCATCTCGATGACCCGGTTATCGTGCGTTACGGTCGGTGGCTGTGGAATGCGCTGCAAGGTGACCTCGGTACCTCTTGGGTCAGCGTTGGCTCACCGAAGGTGACCGATATGATCCTGATTGCGATCCCGAATCTCTTTACAACTGGGGCTGGCGGCCCTGTTATTCCTGCTGGTGCTCTCTATTCCGCTGGGCGTTCTAGCGGCGGTGATGCACAACTCTATCCTAGATCACCTCATCGTAGCCGGAGCAACCCTGATTTCCTCTATTCCCGATTTTGTCCGCGCACCCCTGTTCATGATCTTTCTGGTCGCTGAATGGCAACTCTTGCCCTACGTTGGTTTGGGCTGGCATGGTCTGTTTAGTGCCAATACGATCCTGCCCGCGTTGGTTTTGGCAACGGGTCCATTACTAGGAATGATACGCTATACGCGCTCTTCTGTCTTAGAATCGCTCTCTCAGGATTACATTCGTACTGCACGAGCCAAGGGCTTGACCGAATTTAGGGTCATCACGCGCCACGTCCTTAAGAATTCGATGACGCCCGTACTGACCGTATTGGGGCTGACCACAGCAAATTTGCTGGCTGGTTCTATCTTTATCGAGCCGATCTTCAATCTGCGCGGTTTTGGCAGCCTAGCCTTCAACGCAATAAGTGGTGGCGATTTGGATACGGCAACGGGCGTCCTGCTCATCGGCGCAATACTGATCATGGTCGCCAACCTGCTCGTGGATCTGATGTATGGTCTGCTGGATCCGCGGGTAAGGATAGCAGAGTAAGGCGAGTATAATGACAGTTCTCTCAGACAGTCTCGATACTAGACAAGCAGCCAGGCCGCGTAATTTGTGGAGCGATGCCGCCAGAACCTTTGCCCGCAACCGGGCTGGCATGTTGGGATTTGGCATCGCCGTCATTCTCTTAATCGCAGCGATCTTTGCGCCACTGATCGCCCCCTATGATTACGTGGAACAAGATTGGGATCATATCAATGAACCGCCCAGCGCAACACACCTGCTGGGCACCGATCAACTGGGGCGTGATATGTTGAGCCGGATTCTGATGGGGCTGCGCACCGCCTTCCTGGTTGCCCTCATCTTGACCTTCATCTCTACAGCAGTTGGGGCCATTGTCGGATCTCTGGCGACCCTCATCGGCGGTTGGATGGATCAGACCCTCGTCTGGATAATGGACGCCCTGATGAACTTTCCAATCATTTGGCTTGCCGCCTTTATCAGCATTACTACCCGTCCAACGATCACTCGTCTAGCTGAGACTCTTTTTGAAGCGACGGGCTGGACGGCCCTGGAGGACACGGTTCTCTTGGATTACTTGGTGGTCTTCACCTGTCTAGCTCTGGTAAGTTGGCCCGGCGTAGGACGGTTGGTACGAGGTCAAGTGCTGTCGTTGCGTGAGAAAGAATTTATTGAGGCACAACGGGCGATTGGGGCCAATGTCTGGTGGATCACCGTCAAGGGCCTTGTTCCCAACGTCATGGGGCCGCTGATTGTGCACATGTCAGCCACCTTTAGCGGGGCTATGTTGGCTGAATCGTCGCTCAGCTTCTTGGGGATTGGCATCCGTCCACCGGGAGCGAGTTTAGGAAATATGATTGCTTCGACCATCAAGCTGTGGCGCTCAGACCCCCATCTGGTGTTGATGCCAGGCATTGTCTTGTCTCTCGCAGCACTCGCTTTCAACCTCATGGGGGATGCACTAAACGATGCCTTGAACCCACGGGCCAGGCAGCGATGAGATTGAATGGTGTGCCTTGAGGAAAATACCATGCAAATTGCGACATATGTCACCTTGAGTGAGCACGGGGATCACCTGCGTTTTCTGAAACAGTACGGGATTGATGATGTGGTCTTAAGTTATACCGCCCATCCTGAATATCAAACCCGCTTCTCCCAGTCATCGGTAGATAAGTCAGTGGCTTACTGGGATTTCCCCGCATTACTTCGGGCCCGCAAACAGTGCGAAGACGCAGGGATGCGCCTCGTGGCGATAGAGAACCCGCTCCCGATTTGGTGCTACGACTGTATCATCCTGGGTTTATCAGATCGAGACCAGCAAATTGAAAATGTGGCAACGACGATTCGCAACATGGGGCGAGCAGGCGTTCCAGTTTATGGATATCATTGGATGGTTAACCAACCTGGGGTCACCCGAAATTCTTGGCGAACATCATTCACGACGCCTGGTCGTGCTGGGGCGCAGGTAACCAGCTTTGAGCTTGAATTGGCCAATCAGGGGCCGCTTTTCCGAGATCGTGAATATAGCCACGAGGAGATGCGGGCCAACTATGAATATTTCATCAAGGCCATTATCCCTGTGGCCGAAGAAGCCGGGGTCAAGTTAGCCTTACATCCTGATGATCCACCCATTGAGAAGCTGGGCGGCATTCCCCGGCTATTCTACAACCAGGAAGGGTTTCAACGGGCGATGGAACTAGCTGCTAGCCCAATGAGCGGGCTAAACTTCTGTTTGGGCAACTGGACGGCCATGGGGGTTGACATCCAGGCAGCGATTCGCTATTTTGGCAAGCGTGGGCAGATCATCTACGGTCATGTCCAAGGCGTACAGGGTGTGGGTCCTCATTTCCAGGAGTGCTTCCTGGAAGAGGCAGATTGCGACTTTCTTGCGGGGGGTGGTTCAAAATTAGGTTTACACTTTTGATATATAGACAAAAATCTATATGAGACCGTTTTCTCTCTGAGAACCGGCGAAATCAGAGAATATAAACGTTCTTTCTGTTTCTAAAAGTGTAAACCTATCTATCCAGCTAAAATGAACCACCCCTCTTGCGGTACTCAAAACCTTCAAAGAAGTCGGCTTTACAGGGGCCTTACTTCCGGGTCACGCCCCAAAAACCATTTATGATGGCGAGCAGGTCTATCACGGCCTTCTTTACGCCACTGGATATCTGAAAGGGCTGCTTCAGGTCATTGAGGCTTGATCAGAAGCAAAGTCCATCTGGCGAACCCCATTGATTTTCATCGCCTACTTGCGATGACCTCACAAGTATACATATCCAGCTTGTCCCAGTCGAAGCGATAGGGACGTTCAGACGGATAGTCATCAGGAATCAGGAAATGCCTCCCGTAACTGACCGAATGTGTGGGTTACGGCCAGCATCCGATGAGTATTCGGCAAAAGCCACGCTTGTTCTTGAGCTAATATACGGGTAATCATAGCTCGACTCGCCCCCAAAAAATGGGACACACCCAGTGGTCTTCCGGATGGGAACGTTGCTCATCAATCGTCAATCAGTTCGACTGAACCGCCATCAGCAGGATGTCCATCGCTCAAGACCCACCCAAAATGCATGGCGGGTGTGCGTCAAGTTTTTAGAAATGAGCACGATATTCGACTGAGGCTGATACAGGCGGCGAAGGCTTCGGCTGAATTTCTAAAAATCTGGCGCACACCCGTACACGGCCCGCGTCAAGACGCGGGCCATGCATTGGTCTACAATTGGCGGGAATTGACAGAAAACCTGTCGTTTGAATTTTGCACTATTCCGCTGACGTTTCCCCTACATACCCAATTGAATACAAATATCCGCCGAAAAGGAGGGAACATATTGAGCTGAGCTTGTTTTTGTATTTCCGTCCAACAACCGGTGTATTCGACCAGTTTTTGGGGACTTCTCCGCTTTTAAGCCCAAATTCGACAAAGGAGATTCTGATATGAGAACCAAACGACCCCCCTTAGTGTTTGTGTTGTTAACGATATTCATGCTGCTAAGTTTGGCAGCCTGTGGAGGTGAAGAAGCCGCACCTGCGCAAGAAGAAGCCGCTGCAGCCGAAGAAGCGGTCGACGTTGAAGCAGGTGATTGCGGCTATACGGGATCGCCCATGCTGTCAGAAAAGGTCGCCGCTGGCGACCTGCCGGGTGTATGTGACCGCCTGCCGAAAGACCCCCTGGTTTTTACCCATGACTTGATCGTGCCGGATGGGCTTGTTGAGGCCGAAGTGGGCACGCATGGTGGCACTTTGGTCTCAACGATCGGAGAGGTTGCCATCTATCAAGAGCCTATGTTCTACAGCATCAACCGCACACCCATCGATACAGCAAGCATGGTCTTCGCTGATTTCCATATGAGCGCAGATTATACTGAAATGACGTTTACGATTCGAGAAGGTTTAAAATGGTCTGATGGCGTTCCGGTTACGACGGAAGATGTCGAATTCCGTTGGAATGACGTGTTGAATAATATAGATGTCACGCCTACCTTCCCGAGTTGGTTGAAGACAGGGGGGTCGGGGGCCGGGGGAATACCAACACTGGCCGTAGTCGATGATTACACCTTTAAGCTGACATATGATGGCCCGTATCCCGGTATCACAAAATATCTGAATGGCAACTGGCAGTGGATCCATTATTTGATCGAACCCAAACACTATCTCAAGCAATTTCACGAAAAGTATGCTGATGCTGATACGCTAGCTGGAGCTGTGGAAGAGGCTGGTTTTGATGAGTGGTACGAGCTTTACGATCTTAAAAACGCAGATGATTGGAATGGTGTAGCCCAGGAAGCAGCAATCGGGTTGCCGCGCTTGAACCCATGGATTTTGGTGGATTTTGCCGAGGACCGGTATGTGATAGAGCGCAATCCTTACTACGGTCTTGTTGATAGTGCAGGAAACCAGCTGCCGTATTTTGACCGCATCAACGTTGTCCCTGTATCTTTTACGGCACCAGAGACCGCGGAACTGATGATGTTCTCTGGCGAGGGACACTACAACTGGAACCTCGACCTGACCAAACTGCCTCTCTACAAACAAGAAGAAGCCAAAGGTCTTATGTGGGCGATCCCCTACCCAAATAAGGACTCGCGTGCACTCTATCTCAACCTGTCTTATGATGACCCCACCTGGCGCTCGGTTGTTCAGGACCTTCGCTTCCGGCAAGCGCTGGGTCTGGCGATGGACTGTGAGACGATCAACAAAGAAATCTACCTGGAAACAGCTGCAATTCCAGTCGTAACTCATGGCTGTGAATACGATCCTGACGCGGCGAATGCTTTGCTTGATGAAATGGATATGACCGAACGGGATGGTGACGGCTTCCGTTTAGCACCGAATGGTGAACCCTTTGAAATACCAATGACGCTGATGGCCTGGGATATCGGTTATAACTCCCAGGCGCCCTTCCTGGCAGACCAGTTTATGGCGGTTGGATTGAATACCACATACAAAATGGTAGAAGGGAATATCTTCTGGGATCAGTTGAATGCAAACGGGACACAGGCCACCATCATCTGGAGCTTTTCACCCGTATTCGAAAGCGATGTCCAATGGCCTTCGTTCCAGCCAACCACCAAAAACGCCCCATTATGGTATGAGTGGGCTTCAAGTGGCGGCGAACTCGGTGAAGAGCCACCGGATTGGATAAAAGAGTCTTTGGAAATCAACGACGCCATGGCGGGCGTACTCTATGGATCCGATGCGTACAAGGCCTTGGAAGCAAGACGCGATGAGTGGGTCCGTAACAATATTCCTTACCTCGATTTTGTGGAGCAGCCTGGCATTGTCCACATGTTCAACAATTGTCTGGGAAATGTGGCCAACGGCCCTCTCTATCACCACGGCTCCTGGACTCAACACCGGCTGATTTTCTTCAAGCCCGGTTGTGATCCAAGCAATCCATAAACTGGGTCGATAGTTGATAGTGGATGGTCACACACCGTGTCCCATCCACTATCAACTATCAATCATCCACGATCAATCAGTCACAGCTATGATCAGATACATTATCAGAAGGCTTCTCACATTAATTCCTGTTTTCTTCTTTCTTTCGTTGCTATCCTTTGTTATTATCCAACTGCCACCTGGTAGTTACCTGGAAACTTACATCGGAAATATGGAACGCCGTGGATTAAGAGTCGATGAGGCCGAGATTGCCCGTTTGAAACAGCGTTGGGGCTTAGACGCCCCCTGGTACATCCAGTACTATAAATGGATGGAGGACATCATCGTGCGTGGAAATTGGGGCAGATCTATGATGTCAACAACAGGTGAAGATATTGGCGGCAAATCGATCAATGATATCCTCAAAGAACGGCTGCCTCCCACAATCTTCACCTCATTACTGGCCTTGTTTGTGACTTGGGTCGTCGCGATTCCATTTGGCATATACTCAGCAACCCACCAATATTCAACAGCAGATTATGTTGGGACGGTGTTTGCCTTCATTGGGTTAGCCATGCCCAGTTTCCTGTTAGTTGTCATAGCAATGTGGTTTACTTATTCCTAAACAGGCCATGCGATTTATGGCCTGTTTAGTGTTGAATATCGAGATGCGCCATGGTCCATTGGCAAGGTGTTAAATTTCCTATCCAATATCTGGCTGCCTGTACTCGTCATTGCCTTTACCAGCACGGCCGGGTTGATCAGAGTCGTGCGCGCCAATTTATTGGATGAATTAAACCAACAGTATGTCGTGATGGCGCGGGCCAAGGGGCTTACCGAATTGAGACTGCTGCTTAAATACCCGGTTCGCATCGCTTTCAATCCCATATTGAGCACGGTTGGCTGGATGCTCCCCTATGTCATCGGCGGTGAGGTATTGGTATCCACGGTGCTAAATTTGCCCACCATCGGCCCCCTTCTCTTATCCGCCACATTGAACCAAGATATGTATCTGGCTGGGAGCATCCTGTTAATCCTGACGGGTCTCACTTTAATTGGCACCTTGATTTCAGATATTCTTCTGGCTGTGGTAGACCCTCGAATTCGATTTACTGCTCAGTACTGACCATTCGATTGAATCAACTTAGGCCATTCCAGAAAATAAGTTGCCCATAAGACGTATGTATTGCGTGGTGCGTGTTGCGTGATACCAGTCAAGAATCTGGTTCGATTGCAGGAACCCATGTCGCCAAGTGAGTATTTATTTTTCTGGGTCCACCTTAATAGAAAAAGCGCAAGGAATTCCCGTATATTCCGCCACCAAACCGCCAAACATGGTACGTAATGCGTGGTGCGTGAATCGGTTCAGCAATTGGGGTACAACCAGAACTCTACTGGTTTACGCACTACGCACCACGGGACGAATAACCAATGACACGACCGAATTCCCGTAATTGATGACTATACTGCGGTTGTGATAAAAAGCGGAGTTTTCAATCGCTCTACCAGAGAGGTAGACTCCGCTTTTTATACAGAGCAAAGTAAGTGAACCCGAGAAAGTATTGGGACACGGATTGATTGGATTTTCAAGATTTTATCCGTGTGTATCTGTGAAAATCCGTGTCCTATTTCTAATCTCTTTCTAGACTTTACTTGTAAGCGTATGAAAAGAGTCAGCAAAAGAATTGCCACCCGGACAGAGTACTTATCCGTAACCCAGCTCATGGTCCTGCGGTTTAAGAAACATCGCCTCGCAAACTATGCTCTGGTTGGGTTGGTGATCATGTATGTTGTCGCCATCATCAGCGATTTTCTCGTTCCGTATAAGCCAACCGCCCTGTTGTCCGGTCACACGAATGTCCCGCCTTCCAAGATCCATTGGAGAGCGGAAGATGGCAGTTGGGTTGGACCTTATGTCTATACCCTTGAAAAGGAGATTGACAAAAACACCTTTCAGACAACATTGGTCGAAAACACGGAAGTTAAGTACCCCATAAAATTATTCGTCCGCTCCTGGGATTATCGGTTTCTTGGTCTGTTCAAGACGAATATCCATTTATTTGGGTTCGAAGATCTGGGTCCAGAAGCCGAAGAAGCGGAGACCTTTCCTGTCATCACATTGTTTGGGACGGACAATGCTGGCCGAGATATCTTCTCGAGAACCCTGATAGGCAGCAGAGTATCGCTTTTTATCGGTTTAACCGGTGTGTTTATCTCCTTCGTTTTGGGTTGCCTCATCGGGGGAATATCTGGATATTTTGGCGGCGTTGTCGATGAACTCATCCAACGGCTCATTGACATCTTGCTGAGTATTCCAACCATCCCCTTATGGATCGTGCTCTCAGCGGCAATACCGCGAGACTGGTCCGTCGTGCAAACCTACTTTGCCATAACGGTTGTTTTGGCAGTGGTTGGTTGGACAGGCTTGGCCAGGGTCGTCCGCGGCAAGCTGTTATCCCTACGGGAAATTGACTTTGTTTTGGCCGCAAAAGCATGTAGTTCCTTCGACATATTTGCCATCGTCAATCATTTACTGCCCAATTTCCTCAGTTATCTGATTGTAAACGTCACCATCGCGATTCCAGGCATGATCCTGGCAGAAACAGCGCTCAGTTTTATTGGCGTTGGCATGCACGATCCCGCCATCAGTTGGGGCGTCCTGCTGCAAGATACGATGAACTTTACTGCCCTAGTCAATTACCCCTGGAAATTAATCCCCGGGATTTTCGTGGTATTGGTTGTGATGATGTACAACGCAGTAGGTGACGGTTTACGGGACGCAGCGGATCCCTATTCATTGTGATTACAACCATTCACAATGGCAATGGAGTATTGTTTGTATGAGAAACAGGAAAGATGGCGTACCAGCGGTTAGCTCGGAAGCCATGTCAGACCTTCATGAACATTGGCTACCAGAGGATGTTGTCCTCTCATTTCGTGATTTAAGCGTACATTTTGATACAGATGATGGCGTCCTGAAGGCAACGAACTATGTGAATTTAGACCTGCATTACGGCCAAAAATTAGGGGTCATTGGTGAAAGTGGTTGTGGGAAAACGGTGACCGCCCACAGCGTTTTACGCATCACACCCCGGAACGGGTGGATTGAGACAGGCGCAATTCTGTACAGAAAGAAAGACGGAACCGTGGTGGATATCGCCCAAGTTGACCCACGCGGAGAAGAAATCCGCAATATCCGCAGCGGGGAAGTCGGGATTGTTTTCCAGGAACCCATGACGAGCTTGTCGGCCGTCCATACCATCGGCAACCAAATCATCGAAGGCGTTCGCTTACATGTAACCAACAACAAAAAGGATGCGTATGAAATCGCTCTAAATATGCTCAGACACGTGGGGATTGCCAATCCCGAACAGCGCATGAATGAATACCCGCACCAACTTTCTGGAGGTATGCGTCAGCGGGCCTTAATCGCTTTGTCCCTGGCTTGCAAACCAAATGTGCTCATTGCTGATGAACCGACGACGGCGTTAGATGTCACGATGCAAGCCCAGATTTTAGATCTGCTGCAATCATTGCAGCAAGAATACCAGATGTCAATCATCTATATTAGCCACGATCTGGGGGTGATCGCCGAGGTGTGTGATCACGTTGCGGTGATGTATCTAGGACGGGTGGTGGAGTTTGGCGATATCAAACAAATTTTTGGGAATCCCTGCCACCCCTATACACGGGCTTTGATGCGTTCAACCCCAATTATTGGCAGAGGGCTCAATGAGCTTGAAGTCATTCAGGGCAATGTCCCAAGGCAAAGTGAGGTTGAACCAGGTCATTTTGTCGAATGCTTTCTTTACGAGTAAGCAGTAGGGTGATCAATGATAGACGATGCGACAGAAAAAACGGCTGGCGAAAAAAGCGTTTTACTCCGCGTAGAGAATCTAAAGAAGTATTTTCCAATTGAAAAAGGGTTCCTGCGACGCGTGGTCGGTTACGTTCGAGCGGTTGATGATATCAGTTTCGATATCCATTATGGTGAAACGTTGAGCCTGGTTGGCGAGTCTGGATCGGGAAAAACAACAACGGGGCGGTGTATCATTGGGGCTTACCCGGTGACGGATGGGGCCATTTGCCTGAGACCGGATAAAGATTCAAATGAATTGGTGAACTTGACGAAACTGAACCGCCAAGAGCGACGCGCATACCAACCAATGATGAATATGATCTTTCAGGACCCATTTTCATCCCTGGATCCAAGGTGGACTGTCTATAACATCGTCAGCGAAGCGATGGTCCATGCGAAAACGTACACCAAGCAAGAGATAGAATCTCGGGTGGGTGAGTTAATTACGATGGTAGGTTTGGATAAAAGCCAGATCAAAGCCTATCCACACGCGTTCAGCGGCGGACAACGACAGCGTATCGGGATTGCCCGGGCACTCGCAACCAGACCGCAACTGGTCATTGCCGACGAACCTGTATCCGCACTCGATGTGTCCATCCAGGCCCAAATCCTGAATCTTCTTGCCTCTCTGCAGAAAGACCTAAACCTGACCACCCTGTTTATCGCCCACGACTTAAGTGTTGTCGAGCATGTTTCCGACCGCATCGGGGTGATGTATGTTGGCAAGATTGTAGAAATGGCGAGCAAGACCGCCATCTTTACCCAACCCAGACACCCATATACCGAAGCACTCTTGTCAGCTGTTCCAAATCCAGACCCATTCAAAAAACAAGAAAGAATTATTCTTCAGGGTGAAGTGCCCAACCCAGCAAATCCACCGAGTGGATGTTATTTCCACCCCCGCTGCCGGTATGCCGTTGAACAATGCGCAACAGAAACACCAAACTGGGAAGAAATAGAAACAGGTCATTTTGTGGCCTGTCATCGGGCGAAAGAGTTGACACTCAGCAGTCCGACAGGTGGTTGATAGTGGCTGGTGGATGGTTGGCGACTATCCACCAGCCACCACCGATTTGTCAGGAGCCTCAGTTGCTCATGGCTGGTGAGCGGATCATCATTGGCTGCACACTGGACGATGCGGATGCGCTATAGTGTGGCTCGCCTCATCTCACTTTATCGGGCCGGAAAACTCAAAATGGATGAACTTATCACTCGAACCTATCCGTTGGAAGAGGTGAATGAGGCGTTTGAAGATATGCTCAAGCGCTCCTGTGTTTTGGTCCGCCTCTTTAAAACACATCCCTACAACGAACTTGATTTGGAACTTGGCAAGTATGTCCGGGAGATATGGGGTGGAATTCCCAAAGATCCACAAATGAAATGTCTAACCTTGCGGAGAACTAGAAAAACTACCGGATACTGCTGTCTAAATATCTCATGCTCGAATAACAGAGGGGGCAATATAAAATGTGAGACCGATGCCCGCTCAGGGTTAAAACTGGGCTACCAAACAATGTTGGCTCAACCCGGCTCGTTTGTCGACTAACAAGCCCTGTTTAGAGGGCGTCGTTTTGTAGACTTGTCATTCATAGCTCGCCCCTGCGAAGGCAGTGGGGCGGGTCGGTCGTCATACAACAAATGTTGTACGCACTTTGGGTAACCAGAGAGAAAGACCGCTTTTTGCGGTCTTTTTTTGTGTTCCAAGATAAGCGCATTGCTGACGACGCACGCCGGATTTTCAGCTATCCTACTATTGCAATGAGAGATGCTCCCACGGAGAGAGGTATCGACATCGTTTCCGCTGATCTCCAGGCAAGGTTCAGGATTAGATTCACGTGTAGCATACGGCAAGTTAGAACAACTATCAAAACGGATGTGTGGTTATGAAAGACGTCGTGCGCATCGTCATTGTAGACGACCAGCAGCCCGCACGCTTGGGCTTGAAGGCATTGCTCTCGCTCGTCCCTCAGATTGATGTAGTGGGTGAAGCGAGCAATGGAGAAGCGGCCCTCGCGTTGGTGGCGGAAGAGCAGCCAGACGTGGTCCTCATGGATGTTGAGATGCCTGTGATAGATGGACTGGCGGCCACCCAAGCGATTAAAGACCAGTCGCCAGCGGTCGGCGTCGTCATCATAACGGTCCAGCCAAAGCATCGAACTGCGGCCATTGCTGCCGGTGCCGACGCATTTCTACTCAAAGGTACGACCAGTGAGCTGTTGTTGAACACCATCGTCGACGTGGCCAATCCGACTGATTGACTGTATCTGGCAGCGCCATAACCTGACAAGTTTGCCCACATAAATCACGTTCTGATCTGCTGCGGTGGACTATATCGTGGACTGCTCTGTGCATCTATCAAAACTTCCACTATTCACAAACAGGAGACAAACTCATGAAGACCAAAGTTACCTACCTAGGCGGACCAATCTATCTGTTGGAGATCGGCTCATTTCGTTTTCTAACCGATCCAGGCTTTGATCCAGAAGGAACCGAGAAGAACGAAGGCCCGGGCCACCTTCTGCAAAAGGTGATGGCTCCACCGATTCCAGCCGATGAGATCGGCAAGATCGACGCCATCCTGGTGAGCCATCAGCAGCACTATGACAACCTGGATAAAACGGGCCGCACGTTGCTGCCCAAGGCTGGTCACGTCTTTACGACGCCAGAGAGTGCCGCCCAGTTGAACGGCAACACACAGGGATTGGAGACCTGGCAGACCGTCGAACTCACGAATGAAGAAGGCGAAACGATTCGCATCACCGGTATGCCTGCGGTACATACCACAAACCCAGAAATCCGACCGGTCATCGGTGAGACCATGGGGTTTCTGTTTGAATGGGCAGACCAGGAGAATGGTGCCTTCTACGTATCGGGTGATACGGTCTGGATCGATGAGATAGAAGAGATCGGCAAGCGGTACGATGTCGGTACAGCCATTCTCCATATGGGTGCGGCCAATGTCCCGGCTGTCGGCGACAATCGCTTGACCATGAATGGCGAAGAGGGTGCGCGCGTGACCGAGACGCTAGGTATTAAAACGGTCTTTCCAGCTCACTACGAGGGCTGGTTACATTTCAAAGAGGGCAGCGACGGCATCCAAGAGGCATTCACCAAAGCCAATGTCATTGATCGGTTGACGTTGCTGCAGCCCGGCGAATCTGCAGAACCGATTGTTTAGGCGACAGAAGATGATAGGATGACAAGATGACAAGATGATAAGACAGTATTCAAAAAGTCATCTTGTCATCTCGGTCAGGGGTTGAAATGAACATAATCTCTTCAGCACAAATTCGTTCACTGTTCCGTTGCATCGACAGGCACCGCTATCCAGAATTTAGAGAGCTGTTATTGCTCTTGTGGCTAGTGATTAAAGGGGTAAACGTTCAGGCGTGGGAAAAGCATACTCAAGAGGCGGTCTGAATAAACTCTACGAATGGGAGATGAGAAATGAAAACCGTAAGAAGCAGGATTTTGCATAAGGGGCAGTTCGCTCTGCTCACCTTGATATGGATGGGTCTATGGAGTATGGGCTTTGCTCAATCAGCGTACGCGACGGATTTCCGCGACGGTCAAACCATCATTATCGATGCTGTGGAGGTCATTGACGATGATCTCATAATCCTGGGCGAAAGGGTTGAACTCAATGGCACAGTCGAGGGTGATCTCTTTGTTGGTGGAACGGATATTACGGTGAACGGCCAGGTCGCTGGGAGCATCTTCTTTTTGGGACGTTCGCTGCTGGTCAAGGGCTTGGTTGACGGCAGCATCTATGCGGGAGGGGCTTCCGTTACGTTGGGACCAGCAGCATCGGTCGGGCGCAATCTACATTTTGGCGGCTTCAGTTTAATGACCCAATCTGGCAGCCACATCGGCCACAGCCTACATGGGGGTGGCTATCAGATTCTGTTGGATGGCGACGTGGCGGAAGACGCAACTATCGGCGCGCAAGCGTTTGCGTTGACTGGGACTGTAGGTGGAGATGTGACGGGTCGCGTAAGTGACTCAACAGAATCTTCGAGTGCATTCTTGGGAAGTGACTTTCTTGGTACAGTCCCTACGGTTGAGCCTGGATTGCGGATTGGTGAAGAGGCACGGGTTGGAGGCGCAGTCAAGATTGAAGCTATCGAAAGCAACTCTTCTGGTAACACAACCGCTCTCTCTTCCATCAAAAATTCATCGTGGCGATGGGGGGAATTCATTGCCCTCCTTGTTGTGGGAGCAATCGTACTCACTTTTGGACCAAAGTTTTTATGCCGTACCAGCAGCCGAATCCCAGAGATGGGGACCGGCGGGTTCGGTGTAGGGATGCTCATCCACGGTGCTGCCATTATCGGTCTGCTTCTGCTAATCGTACTGACAATTTTGCTGGCAATTCTCGGGAGTTGGCTATCCCTTGGCTCGCTTGTCGGCTATATTTTAGGGTTGGGTTTGGGGACGTTCATTTCCGGCTTAGCGCTCTTCCTCTTCGTCACAGTACTCTTAACCAAAGTGATTGTTGCTTATTCAGGCGGCCGACTGCTGCTCGAACGATTCCCGTTCGAGCGGTTCGCGCCATCGGTTGAGGCGAGCAGCACGACACGCTTCTTGGCTCTGTTAATCGGACTGTTTATCTACATGTTACTGCGTTCGCTCCCCTTCGGGGTTGGTTGGCTAATCGGCTACGTGGTTACCGTCACTGGTCTAGGGATAATTTACTTTACACTGCGTGGCGTGCGCCAACCGGCAGATGTAACGGCTAGTTCCCCCTTGAAGAAACCAAGCGCGGCAGCGATCTAATGGAAGAGCAATAAAACGAATGTTGAGGCAGCGCTTCCCTATACAGTTACATGGAGGCAAATGATGCCGACGATTGCAACGAGCCATGAGAGATATCCAAGCCCTATTTGTTACCGGCCGCGACCAAATCGTCTCATTCTTACAGCGCAAATGGGCCAAAGAGCAAGAGTATCGGCTGGTCAAGGAACTGTGGCTCGCACAGGAGAACCGCATCGCCGTCCGCTTTGCCCATGAATGGCATGATGACAGTGGCTCTCGGTTCCGTGCATACGGCAATGAGAATTGGGAGTTCGAGAGGAATAACCCTAAGTTATCTTCGGTCATATTAGGGAAGTAGGTAACCTGACATCAGGTGTTGCCATTGAGAATCTAATCTTTGCACCGCTTACGTTGATATTGGCATTTTTTGCCTTCAGACTTGCGGTAGAGAGATAGGTGATTCTTACTTGGGAACAACCAAACTGAGTTAACACGTCTGGCTACGGGATTATCAGTAGGCCGCAGCGGAGTTGGCGCGTCCTCGTGTAAGGCCAATCCAAAAAATAAAATATACGCGAGAAGGTGTTAAACTAGCTCTCCAAAAGGAGCAAAAATGACAATCTCGCCAGAAATGGTTGAAGTCTTGAAAGAGACGAAGGCCATGTTAAGTGGATACGAAAGAAGGCACTTCATGGCCCAAACGGTCAAAACGATATGCGAAGGGAGTCCGACGAAAGCAGAACGAGAGTTGGGCTGGAATCGGGCGACGATAGCCAAAGCCCTGGAAGAACTAGAAGGCGGCTTCTGTTATGTCGACCAAAGCCACCGACGTGGTCGCAAAAGCCGAAGACCATATCCCCACTTTACTGGCCGATATGGTTGAAATCGCCGATCAATTCAGCCAGACCGATCCCACCTTCGACCCCCAATTGTACACTCGACTAACCGCCGCCGAAATGCGTACCCAGCTCATCGAGCAGAAAGGATACACAGATGAGGAATTGCCTGGCGAAGAGGCCATCCGCTTGAAGCTCAATGAGTTAGGCTATGGCTCAAACCGGGTCAAAAAAGTCAACCAGTGAAAAGATCCCAGAGACCGATGCGATCTTTGATAGAATTCATCAGATCAATCAAGAAGCGGATGCAGACGAGACGGTTCTGCGCCTCTTGGGATGCCAAAGCGACGATTTTACTTGACCGTTTCTCGAGAGAAGGGATAAGTCGAGTGGTTGTCAAAGCGCTCGATCATGACTTTCAAGATAAGAAGACCGAGAAAGTCACTCCTTTTGGCATTTACCTCCCTTCAACCAAGGAACTCTTTCTTTACTTGACTCAGTCGAAAGTGACGAGTGACTGTATTGTCGACTGCCTGATTGATTTTGGGAAAGCGTACGTGAACACTTTCCTCACGTCAAGACCCTCGTGATCAATCAGGACAATGGTCCCGAAAATCATACCCGTCGGACTCAGTTTATGTATCGTCTCACTCAGTTTGTTGAGCACTATCGTCTCTATTCAGCTCGCCTGCTACCCTCCTTATCACAGTAAATACAACCCCATCGAACGGGTTTGGGGCCATCTTGAAAAACACTGGAACGGTTCTCTTCTCGATTCTCTTGAGACCGTTCTCAATTTTGCCCGTTCTTTTCGCTTTAACCAACTACAACCCTTCGTTCACCTGAATTCCACTCTTTATGAGACCGGCGTCAAACTCACTCAGAAAGAGATGGACCGTTTGGCACAACGCTTCCAACGTTTACCTGGTTTAGAAAAATGGTTTGTCCTTATTCCCCCTCTCCATTCTCTCGTTCGCGTATAATTATTTTTTTGGTTTAGCCTTAAGGAATCGGAATCAAATAAGTTGAACAGATTCTTCGTTTCACTCGAGAATGACATGTTCAACTTATTTAATGCTCATTCCTAACCCGCTCGCACGAGGGCGTGCTTGCTCCTCGTATTGTGGTGTACTGATTACATAATGAACTTTGCCCCATTGCAGGCCAAAGCCGTACGCTTAGGCGGTTTGGATCGTTCCAAAAGCCTCATAAAAATATTTGTCGGTGGCCTGGTAAAACCTATACTTTGTCGAGGAGTCGTGATATTATGAGGCCACGCGGAGAATCCTTTTAAATGGAACCCCTGTAATAACTTGTTATGCTCGAACACAAAGAGAATTAACAAAAAACTCGAAATCTGAATCGAAGTCGAGTAATCATAAAAAGTTGTCTATATACAATAATTCCTAAATCAAATTTTAAGAAAAAAGGGGAGGTAGAACCATGAAATATACCAAAGCAATGACCCTGAAGACCATCCTCGACACAGAAAAAGGGCGGGTCGTCCTGCAGAAATATGCGCCAAACCTATTTTCTTACCCTGGTAGTGTCTATCTACGTTTTAGTACTACTACTTTGGAAACTGCGTCTAAAAACAAAATGTTGGGCATCACCCCAGAAATTACGGACCAGATTCTGGAGGAACTGGCCAAACCGGATGAGGAGATTCTGCGATTCATTCCCCGGAATCAATCGTTGGACGAAATCGAAGCCCAAAGTTTCGGGGCAAAATATCGGCCTTTGGATGGGGAGGCAGAATCGATCCCACTAAAAGACGGCAGCCTGGATTTTGCAGAAAAAGATGTGACCCTTTCTTTGGATGGTTCCTGGTCCATGGTTGAGGCGGACGGGCACGACCCCCGTTGGGAAGAAGCCATTCCTGCTCAGGTACCTGGCAGCGTACACACGGCGCTGGTTGCAAATGGGCGCATCCCCGATCCAACCTTTGACCAAAACCAGCGCATCGCCCGTCAGGAAAGCTTTAAAACCTGGTGGCTCAAAAGGACGTTTCCGCGTCCGGAAGGGTCGGACGTTCGCCTGACGTTCGGCGGTGTGTGTAATCAATGTGACGTATGGTTGAACGGTGAATTATTGGGGGCCCATGAAGGGATGTTCGGCGGACCTGAATTCGATATCAGCCAATCCCTAGTCGATGACAACGAATTATTGGTCAAGCTGCATCCGATACCGTTTACCACAGAAGGCCCGCATGGTGGCAGGTTTCCGGAGAGCAATCAAAGCTGGTGGTACACGGTTGTTTTCAATAACGTCTATGGTTGGCATTACTCGAACCTGGAATCACTCGGTATCTGGGAAAACGTCATTCTCACGCAGGTCCCGGATGTTGAAATCGTTCATCCGTTTATCAGTGCTGCGAACCATGAAAATGGTGAAGCGCAGCTTGTGGTCAATCTCAGGAGCAAAGACGCATATGCCGGCAAAATCTATGGGGAAGTTTCACCAAAGAACTTTAGCGGGAAGAGCTATAACTTTGAAAAGGGACTGAACCTGGAACCGGGAGAGAATCGCGTCCACCTTGCATTTCAGATTCCTGACCCACAGTTGTGGTGGCCCGTTGACCTTGGAGAGCAGAATCTGTACGTCTTGAAATTATGGTTTGTACGGGAAGAAGAAGTTCTCGATTATGAGGAAATCGATTTTGGGATCCGTTCGGTTGTGATGGCCCCGCTACCGGAAGGCCCCCAGGAAGATCAGTACAATTGGACCTTTCTTGTGAATGGTGAAGCGCATTTCATCAAAGGGACAAACTGGTGTACGATGGATCCCTTGTTGGATTTCTCGAAAGAGCGCTATCATCGTTTCCTTTCCCTGGCTGCCCAGCAACATGTCCAATTGATCCGTGCCTGGGGCTCGGGCATGCCAGAGACCGACGAATTCTATGATGTCTGCGACGCGTTGGGCATTATGGTGATCCAGGAATGGCCAACCGCCTGGAACAGCCACGAGACTCAGCCCTACGACGTACTGGAAGAAACCGTCCGACTCACTACATTGCGAATCCGAAATCGGGCATCATTGGTGATGTATGGTGCGGGGAATGAATCCGCCATCCCGTTCGGGAATGCCATTGATATGATGGGACGCTTAAGCATCGAGTTGGATGGAACGCGGCCCTTCCATCGGGGAGAGCCTTGGGCCGGCAGCGATCATGGGTATCCCTGTTATTGGGGCCGCATGTCCCTGGACCACGCCGCCAGCGGGATGGTTTCCAAGTTCTGGGGCGAATTTGGGGTGGCCTGTATGCCTGTGTACGAATCGGTGCTGCGTTATTTGCCGGAAGAAGAGAAGGATAAATGGCCTCCTGAAAAAGGCGGTGCGCTGGAATACCATATGCCAATCTTTGGGTATGCGGAAGATTTGTCCAGACAGCTGCAGTATGCGGGCTACTTCATGGACAAAGAAAAAGGCAACCTGGAACAATTTACGATTGCGTCGCAACTCTCCCAGGCAGTTGGTTTGCGGCACCCGCTGGAAAGGGCCCGTACACGTTGGCCCTTCTCATCCGGTGCCTGCTACTATAAAATCAATGACAATTTCATCGCGGCATCCTGGGCCACCGCAGACTGGTACGGTGCTCCAAAGATCGGACATTATTTTGTTCAGGATGCTTTTGCGCCACTGCACGCATGTGTGCTATTTTCCACCCTGCATTTTGCCGGAACGCCAACGGACGCGTATGAAAATGAGGTCTTCTTACTGGATGATATTGACGCACTCGCCGGCACATCCTGGCAGGTCGGGGTGCGTGCCTATGACAGTACATTGCAGCTCATCAAATCCTTTGCGTTTGAAGGGGAAGACTCCATCGACCAGACCAAACAGGTGGGCAACTTACTCTTGGATTATGAAGAGACCGATTCAACCCCTTTGTTCGTGGTTGCAGAGGTGACCGTCGATGGTGATTTAGCAGACCGCACATTTTACTTCTTGAATTATGAGTACATTAAAGGGTCATTATTCACGCTTCCGGAAACCAGTCTCAGTTGGGGTGTCGATGGCGACCAGGTGCGTATCACAAATCGTGGCAGCCTGCCCGCCGTGGCCGTCTCTATCGAACAACCAGGCCACCTGGATTCCTTCACTGTTTCGGATAGCTTCTTCTGGCTAGAAGCTGGCGAAACAAAAATCGTGGCGGTGAATGCAAATGAGGATCTGGCTGTCAAGGCGTGGAATGTTTCATAATTGACGTTTTCTTTTTGATAATCCAAACATCTTGAGCGAGTTGAGCGAAAAACTGTTAAGTCTAAATAGCTGGTACTAAGGAGAATGTCATGTTAAAAATTGCTATTGTAACCCCACCACAAGCTGGTCAGAGATGGACTTTTATGAAGCAGTGCGGGGTAGAGTATGCCGTAGGCGGTATTAGTTTAAAACCCGTGCCAGATGCCGCGCCAGATGAACAGCCGTGGAGCTATGCCTCATTAGCGAAAGCCAAGCGTGCTTACGAAGCTGGTGGAATTCCTTTAGCAGTAATTGAGTCACGGCCACCAATGGAGAAAATCAAATTGGGTCTGCCAGGGCGAGATGAAGAAATTGCGGTAGTCTGCGAACTGCTACGGAATATGGGGAAGCTTGAGATACCCGTTTGGTGCTATGCCTGGATGCCAATTTTCGGTGTGATTCGAACATCTCAGTCAACTTTGACGCGAGGCGAAGCCCTTGTGAGCGGCTTTGACCTTGAGGTTTTGGAGACACAAGGTGATTCTGATGAACGACCAATCCGCAATATTGACGGTGTTTTGCTTGATGAACAAACGCCCAAACTTGCATCTGTTACCGAAGCGCAACAGTGGGATTGTCTCAAATATTTCCTGGAACGTGTTGTACCGGTAGCTGAAGAAACCAATGTTAAGTTAGCGATGCATCCGGATGATCCACCTCTTTCACCGATTCAAGGTGTTGCCCGTATTATGAGCAACGTTGACAATTATCAAAAGCTTATTGATTTGGTGCCAAGCCCCATGAACGGCATTTGTTTATGTCAAGGCAACTTTACCCTGATGACGGATGATCTACCAGCGGTGATTCGTCATTTTGGCGAACAGAAAAAAATCCACTTTTTGCATATTCGCGATGTACGGGGGAAACCCGAGAAGTTTCACGAAGTATTTCATGATGATGGGCATACAGATTTAGTCGAATGCTTACGTGCCTATCGAGATGTAGGTTTTAAGGGGGTGTGCCGACCAGATCACTACCCCAAAATGGGTGATAAAAATTACAATGATGAACCTGGTATCGCCCGTCTATTTGCGGTTGGATATTTGAAGGGAATACGCGAAGCGGTTTACACAGAACATAAATAATGATGAACAAGACTTTTACACTTCCTACATCGGTCTTGAAAAACCAGATCATCACCTTTAGCGCCCCCAATTCGGTTGAGATCCTCCTCGAGGATCTCCATCCGGAGAGTCTCGGGCCGCATGAACTCCTGATTGAGTCGCTCTATAGCCTCATCAGCGCCGGCACGGAACTGGCCTGCCTTTCGGGGGAAGAATTCTGGTTTCCGCTACCCGGTGTTCCTGGGTACTGCAACATCGGCCGGGTGATTGCGGTCGGGGAGGGGGTAAGCAAGTTCAGTGTGGGCGATGTTCTCCTCAACTACGGGAAGCATCAGAAATATAACCGATTGTCTGACGACCAATTCCTGCTCCAGCCACCAGACTGGATGGATCTGAAACTGGTGCCGCTGACGCGCTTGGCAACGGTCGCCTTCACCGCGCTGCGCGTCTCGGACATCGAATTGGGGGATGATGTGGCGGTGGTCGGACTGGGTCTCGTGGGCAACCTGGCCGCGCAGCTAGCCCAGCTCCAGGGCGCTCGGGTGATCGGGATCGGACATCGAGAGAGGCGGATCGATCTGGCTCGCCAGTGTGGGATTGAATACAGCATCAACGCACGTCGAGAGGACGTCGGCAGCTACATTCACGAGGCCACTGGAGGAGCGGGTCTGTTGTCCCTCATCGATACAAGCGGCAATCCGCAAGCCATCGGCGACAGCCTGGCTTGGCTCTGCCCGAGAGGCGAACTGATCCTCCTGGCCGAATCGCGGGGGGATGATCAGGCCAACCCAGCGGACGTTTATAACCGCGTCTTCATGGCAAACTCGGGACCGGCCACGATCAAGGGGGCCCACGAATGGCAGTATCCCACGTTGCATGATCCCTTGGTCAAGCACTCCTTCGAGCGCAACTCCCGCATTGTGTGGCGGCTGTACCAGGCGGGGCAGCTGAAGCTCGACGGGCTCATTAGCCACGTTGTCCAACCCCAGGCAGCACCCGCCGCTTACGAGGCATTGCGGACCAAGCAGCCGGACTACCAGGGCGTTCTCTTTGACTGGACGGCGGAACCTTCCAGTTAATGTATCTCGTCATGGCGCCTTCTTTTTTCAAATCCTCTGACAACCCTTGCTTGCGCCCGTTAAATGCCCCATTGCATGGGTTCCTAAGTTGTTGTATGATCAGAGTGCCCTTACAACAATCCACTATTTGGGCTCTTTCGGAATTCATGTGATCGAGAGGCGAGCGCTAAGCAAGTTTTCGTGCGTGGTCTCACACTATGGAGGATAAAAAGGCATCTTCTTTTCCCATAAATCTTGTATATCGTATCGCTATTTTCAAGGCGGTTTAGAAGCGTTCATCTACTCGTAGCATGAAACGGCTCGGAAGAGATTCATAACTCTTACCCGAAAATTCGAAAGAGTCGCTTGCATTTTGCCACAGAGGAGGCAATTCAATGGCCGACAAAACTGGAACCGTACGTGTTTTTAATTGCACGCCTCATCCTGTCTATCTAACCATCAATGGTGCCGTGATTCGGACTCCTATCCCCGCAGTATCTCCAGACGACGGGAGCCCAGGACAATTTGGAACGCGACAGACGAGCGCCTCCGCAACATCTGATCCGACTCCGGGGCCGAGTCCAGCCTCAACTATTGAAAATTATCCGTTTGCGCGCATTCCGGCAGATAAGGTTGATGGGTTAGCCCAGTTTGCGGATACAAATGTACTCGAGGTGAGCGGTGATTACATGAAAGATGTAACCTACGACGTGGACATCTCTCGAGATACATATGACATTTTTGAACACTTAACCATTTATGTCTTCAACGGCCCTGCGTACCTCGTCACCCCCGGTGATGGGAAGGTTGCGACACCTTTGACTCCGGCCAGCTAATGTACGTCTTCTTAGCTCGACTTTGCACATTGTAGGGTACATTAAAAAGTTAATAAAGTAAGGAACAAAGGGGGATCTGGTGTAAGATAGGAGTGAGAAAACAACCATCAAAGTGAGGAGAGCCCAATGTTCCTACCAGCAGAAATAATCCCGTTGTTCGAGAGCTTTCGCCCAGTCTTCACAGAACCGACGTACCAAAAGGCAGTGGTGTTGGTGATAGGGACGGTGTTAGCGAAAGGAAGACGAACGGTGACAGCGGCGTTGAGAGTGATGGGATTGGAGCAAGAGGGAGACTGGTCCAAGTATCACCATGTGCTGAATCGAGCGAAGTGGGATGGATTGCTGTTGAGCTATATCTTACTGCACTTGATTGTGGATACGTTTGTGGTCATGGGAGCGCCAGTCGAGATAACGGTAGACGAGACGCTGGAAAGGCGATGGGGTCCCAAGATCAGCAAACGAGGACACTGGCGAGATAGCCTGGCGTCAGGCCGGAAGATGAATGTAAGCACAAGCGGATTGCGTTGGCTGGTCTTCTGTGTGGTGGTCAAGTTGCCGTGGAGTGCCCTCTACTGCTCAATGCCCTTTCTGAGCGTCTTACTGACAACGCCGAAAGTCAGCGAAACGCTCAACCAGCGCCACCGGACAGTGGCGAAACGAACCATGCAGGTGGTGGCCTGGCTGCGTCGAGCTTTGCCAGGCCGAGAAATCAAGCTCGTCGGCGATGGGGCTTACAGTGTGATCGAGTTGGGGTTGCGCTGTCAATCCCAAGGAGTCACCTTGATTGCGCCTCTGCACCTGGATGCCCGTCTCTTTGACTATCCACCCTCCCGTTTGAGACCGGATGGCACAAAGCGACCCGGTCGTCCACCTGTCGTTGGAGTGCGACTGCCCAATCTGGCAGATGTCGCCCTCTTCCAAACCACCTATTGGCAGCGCAGCCGCATTGACTGGTATGGCGGAGACTCTGAAGTCGTCGACTGGGCCACTGGCATTGCCTTTTGGTACTCCACTGGCACTACCCCGCTCCTTCTGCGCTGGGTTTTAGTCCGCGATCCCAATGGCGAAGCTGAGACGGTCGCTTACTTCTCCACCGACATTCATCAGGCTGCCCCCCACATCATCGCTGATTTCGTCAAACGCTGGTCCATTGAAGTCTCTTTCGAGGAAGCCAGGGTTCATCTCGGTGTCGAAACTCAGCGCCAGTGGAGTGACTTGGCCATTGAGAGGACTACTCCTGCTCTCTTTGGTCTTTTCAGCCTTGTCATCTTGATGGCTCATGCCTTCTCTCCTGATGGCTCTATCCCTTTGCCTCAAGCTGCTTGGTATCACAAGACTCACGCCACCTTCCATGACCTCCTCTCTCTGGTTCGCCGCCGCTTATGGTGCCATTTCCTTTTCCAGACATCTCACTTTTCACCTGATCTTCGTTTATTCTCTCCCTCTCAGGTGAACACCTTACTTTCTGCTGTCTGTTATTAACTTTTTATGGTGCTCAAAACTTACAAAGTCAAGCTTAGAAGCTGTCTGAAAAGTCATTCTGAGGAGGTTTTGGGACGAAGAATCCCACGCTCCAAGCGCAAAAAGAAGATTCTTCGCTCCGTTCCTCCACTCAGAATGACACGCTCGCACCCTTTTCAGACAGCTTCTTATAGCGTTTGTCAGAGACGCAACGGTACGTGGCCTGTTTTCTGCTCGATCTGGATTTGCGGAGTGGTCAGTCTGTGGACGAGCAAAAATCGGGATTGACAGCCCATATCATGATATGATATGCTGTACGTAGAGAAATGCATTCTCTATCATTTGGTCTGACGGAAATGATAAACAGCGACAACGATACCCAGCGAAATCTCTATCTCACGCTCTATTGCTCCATCCTCTCACGGAGTGTTGGTCAATCGCGTGAATCGGCCACCCCTGCCGCTACGACGGTTTCCGCCGCCCATCACATGGCGAACCGGACGCGACTTTGTACTCCGCAGCAGCACATTACAACATTCTCTCGCAACGAAAGAGAGTTATTTTATGGCGCTGCTCAGTACATGCCGACATGATGCTATAGCTGGCATCGCTTGCTAAAAGGCTCAATGATTTTGTAAATGGCAGCCTCCCTGTTGTGGGAGGCTGTTTTGCGTTATCCTCATATTGTTTCCACACGCTTCAAACAGCTCTCCCACGTTTAGGGGCGGTCTGCTGCAAACGCCAAGAGATTGAAGATCGCACGCACATAGTCTCGGCCTCGATCTGAATCTCAAGTCTATCGTAAATAGGGAGACAATCGAATGAATCGTAAATCACGCGCATGGTGGAAGAAAGCCGAACAATTGGTCCAAGACGCTTCAGATCAAGAAGAAAAACTGACAAAATTGGTAGAACAGACGCTGGCACCAGATCTTGCAGTTTCTGAACCGGCAAGACGAGCTTTACAAATCGCTGGCCCTGTGGCCATCCCCATTTTGCTCAAAGGATTAACGGACACGAATGCCCGAGTGCGCCGAAACTGCGTGGATATGATTGATCATGGTGGTTACAGCCATGATACACGCTGTGTGGAGGCGCTCCTGCCCATGATCCATGATCCTGTTGCACGTGTCCGTCGCTCTGTCTGGCATACACTCTTCTGTGAAGATTGTCCAGACTCTTCTCAGTGCGAAATCCCATGGTCGGATGACCTTGACTTGATTACTTTGGCGCGGGAGGTCGGATTGAATGATCCCAATCTCAAGGTACGTCAACTGATTGTGAAGGAGCTTGCGAAACAGATGCCCGACCCGCGCGTAGACCCCCTCCTAGAGAAGGTGATGCAAGAGGAAACGGATGCTGAAACTCGGGCAAAAGCACAACAAGCGCTTGGTCAGTGATGCTTTTTGGAGAAAACATAATGAATACGCAAAATCAACTTTCCACACGTCAGTTAATTGAACAGCTTGGCTCCCCCCATCATCGAGTACGACGGGAAGCGTATGATCAACTGATGGCAAAAGGTCAAGCGGTGCTGGATGATCTCCTGGCGGCCATGACAAATGAGAATCCACACATCCGTGAATGTTGCGCCAGCCTAATGGATCATCTTGGCGATGACCGCTGTATCGACCCCCTGATTCAGGCGACACATGATCCCGTTGCATTTGTACGGCGGTCTGCGGTACATGCGCTGGCCTGCGATCGGTGCAAACCGCTGCCGCTCGATGTCGATTTGATTCCACGGCTGACGGAATTGGCCCTGCATGATCCAAGTACCAAGGTGCGGCAGCAGGCGGTCTACGGCTTGGCATTGCGCAATGCAGACAAACGGATTGTCCCTGTCTTTGAGGAAGTTATCCATGAGATGACGGCCAAACCCAAACTCTCAAAAAAAGAACGTGGGGTCTTATTTGCAGCACGCTGGGGAATGAATCGACATCAGCGCGTGCGGAAGCACATGAAAAATGATTCTACGCCTCAGACCAATCAAATACAATCCCAATCAGTTCCTGATCCCCCTTATGAATCAAGTCGAAGACCTTTGGCGATTCTGTGTGTGAAAGGCGATGGGTGATCGTTTTCTCCCATTGTAGCGCCCCGATTGCCAGTAAGTGCATAATGCGCTTACGGTTCGGCAGCTGACCGTCGTGGCACGGGTAGAAACAACGCAGATTTTTGCCGTGGGCAGTTGAGAAGTTATAGGCCAGTGGTGCATCGCCATAGTGGCCTTGATAAATGAATTTCGCCTGCCCTTCAATCATGCTGGGCGGGTTACTGCGAGCCAATTTAAGCGCGATATCCACACAGGCTGGGATACCCGTGGCCTCGAAAACCGTATCAGCACCACCGGGAGCGAGTGCCTCGAACTGATCTTCCCAGCCTACCTGACTGACGTTGATAACATGTTCTGCACCCATTGATTTTGCCAACTTCAGCGCATTCTCGTTAACATCAAGCGCAATGACTCGGCAACCTCGCAGGGCGGCGAGGGCAACCACACCAATACCAATCTGCCCGACACCATAGACAGCCACCGTTTCAAGAGCCGTCGGTTGCGCCGTATCAATGCCATGTAGGGCTACGGCTGGCATAACGTACATCGCAGCCGTGCCCATATCCACGCCTTCTGGCACAAGCCCCGGCCCCTCGAGCGAGTCGGGGCTGGCATCACACACAATGTGCGAGGCATGACTGCCACTCAGGCTGGAGACGATTGTGCCATCTTTCAGCATGAGACTTTTGTTGCCGCGCACAAAAACACGATCCCCAACTTTGAGATGGGACACCGCTGATCCGACTTCCTCCACAATGCCCGTTGACTGATAGCCAGTACATAACGGATATGCCCCCCGAGAAAGTTTGCCGCGAATCATCGAAAATTCGGTTCCGATACTCACGCCCGAGCAAACTGTCCGAATCGCGATATCGTTTGGGCCTACCTCAGCCAAAGTTGCCGTTTCCAGGCTGAAGGTCTGGTCTTCGTGGGTCATTAGGATTTGAGCTTCCATAATGAGGCTCCTTATCATTTACGGAAGTTGCTCTGACAGAATCAGTGGGTAGAAATTTGCTTGGCCTGGTGCATGAGCAAACCCAACAGGCGAGGATTAATCACACTGCGCGGGTATTAGGAGCGCATTATAGCAAAACCAGGCTTCCTACACCAAAAGTTAGGGCAATCGCGTACTTTGTCGCCCGGCGTTGGCGAAGCGTCCGTTGCACGAAGAAACGCCGGTCTAATCAGCGTAAACCCGCTCAAGCGGGTTGAAAGTGGCGTTTTATACTGAATGTCTGCCAGGACAAATTTCATCCCCTCTTGGGCACAATGGATCGCAATTCCGCGACCCATTCCACGATCTGCGCTAGTAATATAGATGTTCAGATAATGTTTTTCCACGCGAAACAGAAGCTTGTCAGCATTTCAGCCGGTCAGCCAGAGAGCTGACTGGCTGAAATGCCATCAACGACATACTCGTCTCTATTTGTCCTAACGTCTGCTTCAGCCGCGCTTTTCGTCGGCTGCAAGTCCTGTTAGGGTAAGATTGTATCACCTTTAGAGGTGGCGCATCTCTTTTTTGTGTTGACAGCTATAGATATGATACGTTTGCAATAGCCGATGGATTAGCAGGTATGGTAAACTTACTTTGTGATGGCAGATACACAGGCAACTCAAGTGCAAATTAATAGTATTGATGACGTAAAAACATATATTTATCAACATACTGACCGATTGCTCAGTCGTGAACAGTTGGCGGAATTGGCGGGTTTCTCCGTACCACATTTCCACCGCATTTTTTCCGCTGAGAATGGTGAGAACATTGCCGCATATGTTCGGCGGGTGCGATTAGAACGCGCTGCGGTTAAGCTCATGATGGGCGCTATCGATATCACGGAAGTTGCTCTAGAAGCAGGATTTAAGAGTCATGCAGCTTTTGGCAAGGCGTTTAAGCAACATTATGGGTTTACGCCCAGTCAATTTCGAGAACTTGATTTTCAGATAGCGCTGCAAACGCTGAGTAACGGAAAACCCAAAAACAAAGATAAAAAGGAAATTTCGATGACGAATTACATATTACTCTATACTGGCGGCACAACGCCTGAGACAAAGGAAGACATGGCGGCCGTGATGGAAGTATGGCAGGGATGGATAGTTGAAATGGGTGAGTCTATTGTTGGTGGCGATCCTTTTGGCCACGCAATGCGAGTCAATGCAGATGGTATGCATGCAGGAGCGGGAATAGAAACGCCCATAGCTGGTTATTCTGTGATTACAGCTGAATCGATCGAAGAAGCAGCTGCAAAATGTGTCAACCATCCGCACATCTCATTCGGCGGTCAGGTTTTGGTATATGAAACGTTCCCTATGGGACTCATTTAGATCTAATCTTACCCAGCTTACAGATACATTCATATATCGCCTACTGTATAATCCGTAAGGAGAAGCCACATTATTAAGAGCAAATTGACCAGTGTATCGATTGACAATTATGACAAAGCCTTACACTTTTATACGGAAATGTTGGGCTTTGTAAAGAAGCACGGTATTGCGCTTGCGAATGGTGATCGCTGGATAACCGTTGTTTCTCCAATCTATATCGACACAATCGCTAGCGGCGTACAGCGTGATGAATGACGTGCCGGTCACGTCAAGTTCCTTTTCCAGGGGCGTGCTGGTATAAACCAGCATATCATCACGGCGTTGAGCATAACGATATTGACTATCCAGAAACTGATGACGATACAATGCTATCGTTCCATTGTTCTTGCGCCCGTCTATAGACATTCACAAGATGCGAACGCAATGCTTTCTCTGCTGCATTGACGTCACGAGCCATTAAAGCATGTGCAATAGCCAAATGTTCAGGTAGCGCCTTTTCAAATGATAATATGTCCTAGTTTACAACATCCAATATAATACCCCTCAATTTCGTTCTTTCAACAAAGGATGAGCGAATGATTTGCTCCATCTTAACAAGTTGCTGAACAAGCGTTCGGCCACCGGATCTTGACCAAGATTTTCAACCAAACGGTGAGTACACAGCACATAACGACCTTGGACATAAGGTACCACAATCAAATCAGCCCCCTGAACGGCGGCACTCACGCCTGTGTAATTCTGCTTATGCTTCAAGCCCGCATACCATTCGTAGCTGAGATTCCCGCTAATCCAGTTTGTTTCCGGGGTGACCATCGACCAGCGCGAGACAACGTTGCGATATTCCTGCCCCATTAGGCAAGCCGACGGCAACCCATCGTAAACTGGATGATCTCTAACGACATGGCTACAAGGTGTCCACAAACCCTTTCCCGTAAAATAAGAGACGTCAAAGGGGAGGAGAACATCTTTATCCAAAACTCGCCACAAGCGCCCTCTGTCTTTGTCTGACACAACCGTTCCTGGTGGCGCGTTGAGGAAAATCGCCGTCCCACCATCGTTGACCCAATTCGCTAAATCAGCAAAGATCGATTGGTGTTCGCCATCCTAGCCATTCAGATTTACGAGCACCAAACTTTGAGGTGGTGTCTCTGTTGCAAAAGGGGGCGTGGTCGAACCGCGCGTTGACAGATAGTCACCCAGCATCCCGTCGATATCAATGATGGCCACTTCTTGTTGTGGAAGCGTCGATTTCTCTGGCTCAAGGACATAAAAATGGATACGATTCTCGAGCACATTGGTGTTGCCATCATTAAACATGATTTCAACCTCACATGATCCAGCAAGGCCCGCCGTTGAGACAATGTGTTTCCCCAGGTCAATGATCCCATTTGGCAAAGTTGTCTCTTCATTAAGATTGAGTAGTTGTTGCCCATCACCCGCCGTTACTTGAAGCGCAAGTTTGCCGGACAGTGTTTCTTTATCGTTGACAGATGTTAACATGATCTGCACATCCTGTCCCGCATAGACGTTCTGATGACTAGGCCGAATGGCGATATAGCGGTCGGCAAAGACCTCCTGAATGGCGTAATAGGCTCGTTTGGGATTGCGGAAATTGTCGATGAGACCCGCGCCCACAATCCAGTCGCCATCTTTGAGGGCGTGGATGCCGATGCCGGCAATATCCGGGTTGATGCGGCACGCTTCGGCCATCAGCTTGTTGCCCGTGTAGTGAATCTCCTGGCAGGCCAGCATGAAGTCATGGAAGGTGGGGAAGATTTCGTTGAGATTCTGCTGGGCGAAGATGGCCTGATAGGAATCATGCAAGCGTTGATGAATCCGATAATCCGGGTTTATCGGATTGCCCTCGCGTTGATATCGCGCCAAATTGGCTTCCAGGTCAGGAATGCTACCATAGCCCAACTCAGAGATATTGGTCAATAGACCAGGTCTGATGTGGCTGGCAGTGTGCTGTCCCAACGTTTGCCCCAGCGCTTTGAGTTCTTCTTCCGTTTTTCCCAAAAGCAGCAGCTTGTCGTAACTCTCTTGCGGCAGAGGCGTGCCGGGGTAGTCGTGGACATCGTTGATCACCGTCGGTTCATATGAACCAGGCAGGTAGATGCTGCACAGCCCTGCAAAGCCACCTGCTTCATCGATGATGAGGCGGGTTTCGTCCAGTTCGCGCGCTTTCAGCGAGGTTCCATGCCGCAGTCGCTTGAGACCAGGCCGCATAATCTCATTAAACATCTCCCAAATGACAATTGAAGGATGGTTGCGGTCGCGCATGACCATCTCGGTCACCTCGTTCTCGATCCGCTGTTGGGTATAGGGCGTGATCTGGGGCCAATTGCGCATGCACTCGACGGGCAACGCGCCCACAAATAAAATACCCATCTCATCAGCCAAATCGTAGACGATGGGGGGCTGCGGTTTGCGCCACGGGCGAATCATGTTGATGTTGCCCTCTTTGATCAGCCGAAACTCTTTTTTGAGCAGTTCCAGATCCCGGGGGTAGGCCAGCGAATGGGGATAGAAGGCTTCGTTGAAGGTCGTTTTCAGAATGATCTTTTGGCCATTGAGGTAGAAGTGCTTGCCCTTGACCGTAAATTCGCGGAAGCCAAAACGCGCTTCAACTTGATCGGAGAACTTGCCTTCAAGCATGATGCTGCTTGTCAGCACATAGAGGTTGGGATCATCGAGTTGCCAGATTTGGTGATTGGGTACAGTCAGTGTCTTGGTCAACTGGCTGGTGCCGGGCCGCACAGTGAATGGTTTGCTGTGCGTCGCGCCAGATGCATCCCCGTTCACTGGCTCGATGCTCAACTGCACTGTGGCTGATTGTTTTTGCAAACTAGTATTCTGGAGCGTTAGCGCCACCGCTGCATCCCCGGAGCCAATATCGCCTTTGACAAAGAGATCCGCAATATAGAGTGTGTCGGTGGCAATGAGCGAGACAGATTGCCAGATCCCGCCGGCAATTGCACCGCGCCAGTGGGGCATATCGTCGCGGCCCAAGCCATCAATCACCACATCGCGCGTGATCAGTGGGGTAATGACGCGCACGGCAATGAAATTGGGTGCGTCGTCATGCAGCAGGTCATCGATCACCAATTTAAAGTCCGTATAGCCTCCTTCATGTGCGCCTGCTGCTTCACCGTTAATCCAGACTTCTGCGCGGTAGTTAACAGCCTCAAAGTGCAGCCGAATCGTCTTGCCTTGCCAGCCAGTGGGTAGGTCAAAGCATTTGCCATACCAGGCCACGCCTTCGTAGTCTTGTTTGAATTCTTCCAAGCACGCGGGAACGGTCACCTGCTCGATGTCGTGGTGGCTGTGGAAGTTTTCTCGGTGTTGCCAATTCTGGACACGACCTTTGTTGTCGTGATCGAATATGACGTGCCAGGGTCCGTCGAGTGAAAATGTGTGTTTCATTTGCTCCATTACTCTTTATTGTATTGCTTATCAGACGAAATTGTGCAGATGCAATAATTCGTCTCTGACGAAATCATCGATTTGCACAATTTTCTTAGATGAGCCTATTGGATATTTTATCGATGAATCATCCATCAGCTTGTAAAGTAGTGGCACATATGGTATCATTCTGGGGCATGATACCATCAATCGTCATTGATACCAATGTATTTGTTTCGGCCTTGTTAAATCCCTTTGGGAAAAGCGCTGCTGTGCTGGAATTATGTTTTCAAGGCCACTATGAACCCATTATGGGGACATCTCTCTTTTTAGAATACGAAGACGTTTTAGATCGGGAAGCACTATTTACGCGATGCCTTTTAGATCAAGATGAAAGGCAGCAAGCGCTAAATGATCTTTTGAGTATTAGTCGTTGGGTAAGGGTTTATTATACATGGCGGCCTAATTTGAAAGATGAAGGTGACAATCATGTAATGGAATTGGCCATTGCTCCGCCAGCAATGGCCATGGTTACCCACAATATTCGTGATTTTAGACATGCAGATTTATCATTTCCGGAAATCAGAACCTTGACCCCTGCTCAATTCGTACAGGAGGGCATATGACAGCACTAACCGTACGTTTACCAGACGAGGCTCATCGGCGTCTAAAGGAAGTCGCAAAACAACGACAGATGAGCATCAATAAATTATTTGAAGAGATGACCACTATCATACTTACTGAGTTTGATGTCGAAACGCGTTTTCGCGTGAGAGCAGCCCAGGGTTCTGCACAACATGGTCTTGAATTGTTAGAGATACTCAGAAAACGTCATAAAGAACAAGGAATCCTTCCAGAAGATGATGAATAGCTGACAGCGCTGTCAGCTATTCATCATCTCTCTTCCTCCAAATTGTTATCTTACGGTCCCATTTCTCCAGTCGCCATAATCGTCCCTGCTGGCGGCAACTCCTCAACCCGTTCCGGCAGGCTATCAGAAATTGTCGCCAACCACGCCATCAGTTGGCGACGCAGTTCAGCTTCTATAGCATTGAATTTGATTTGTCCCTGCAAATTCCTCATCTCATACGGATCGATCTCTAAATCATAAAGTTCATCGATATCCTGCGGATTCCAGACATACTTATAGCGCTCGTTGCGGATGGCGCGTACGGCAAAGCTCATACCATTGTAGCGATTGTAGACGCCGTACGCCGTCTGCGGCCAGCCAGCGGGACGGGTCGTGGCGCCGGCCAGTGGCATGAGGTTTCGTCCAGCGCGCGGTTGTTCGGCGACTGCTTCGGCATTGATCAGGCAAAAGAGAGTTTCGCCAACGTCAATAAGCGACACAAATGCATCTTGAGTAGCTGGGCTGGCATTGGGCGTGCGGATGATGAGCGGGATGCGCCACACTTCCTCGTAGAAGTACGCGCCTTTATCAAAACGATTGTGCGCCCCCTCTATATCGCCGTGATCTGAGGTGAAGACGACCGCTGTCGAGTCACTTAATCCCAGCCAATCCAATGCATCAAGCACGCGCCCGATGGTTTCATCCACCAACATGATGTGGGCATGGGAATAGGCGATGACCGTGCGCCACTCCTCTTCATTCCACTCAGAGCAATGCTTTCAATAAACTGTTTTTGTAAGAGCAAGAAGACGATAATCACGGGAATGCTGGCAATCACGGCACCAGCCATCTGGATATGAATTAAAGTCACAAACTGACCCTGGGCCATGGCCAGGGCCAATGGCAGAGTGAAGAGTTCTTTCGAATTGATCACCAATACAGGCCACAAGAGAGTATTCCAAATACCAAGAAAACTAAAGATGCCCAACGCCCCTAAGCCTGCCCTAAAGAGAGGCATGATCACATACCAGTAGATATGCCAGTGATTACCGCCATCCATCCGCGTTGCTTCGTCCAAGCTGATAGGGATCTGGTTGAAAAATTGGCGTAGCCAGAATGTGCCAAAGGGGCTGAAGAGCCCGGGAAGGATCAGGGCTTGGTAGGTGTCGATCAACCCCGCAGACCAGACCATTGCATATAGTGGGATAATCGTCACAAAATGGGGGATTATCATGGTTGCCAGATAGAGTAGAAAGATTCCCTCACGCCCAGGGATGCGCAAACGGGAAAAGGCATAGGCACCCAGTGAGCAAACGATGATCTGTCCAAGTACGGTAACCGTCGTGACGATGGTGCTATTGAGTAGCGCACGGCCAATAGAAAAATCGGCCACCGCTTCAAGGTAATTTGTCCATTGCGGTACTTCCGGCACCCACCGTTACAATCTGCGCGATCCCGAAGGGTTGTATCGCTTGCGGCGGACCTACTATGGCCTGGTGACTTATATGGATCGTAAGGTGGGTGAATTACTCGATGAGTTGGAGGCGAACGGGTTGGCTGATAATATGGTGGTCATTTTTGCCAGCGATCACGGCGTGAAAAAGAGATGGTGCAAAAACGGTGTTTCTACGAATGGTCGTGTCGCGTGCCGTTGATCGTCGCTTTTCCCGATGGCTGGAAAGCAGGCACCACGCATGAGTCACCGGTTTCGTTGATTGAGTTGCTGCGGATGCTCACGAGCTATGTAGACAGAGTGAATGACGCGCCGCTTTGTCGAGGAATGGTTTTCGGTACCTCCGCTGTATGTGCTTTGTTAGGGGCGATGGTACAGAAAAAATGATTTGTCATCCCAAAGAGAGGAGCATTTCTGGTTCGCCGGATTCAGGTCATTTAGCTACGCAACACCAACTTTTCGACGCAGACGTACTTGCCATAAAAGCAGAATCGGTACGAGAACCAGCTCAATTAAGGCACCGACAATATATTCTGACGATTCTGGCATACCCACTGTTGCCATGGAAATAACGCGTCCCAGGCCACCGATAAAGACTGCTGTGCATACCATCCGGAAAGGAACGACGCGTTCCTCGACATTACCCAGCGTCCACCAAATAGCAAAAGTTACCGCTAGATATGCGCCTGTGAGGTATCTGTAATGATTGTCCAAATTGTTCGGATAAGTGCCGCCATCAGGGAAGAGATGGCTGGGCCCCTGATAAAAGCCCACGACCGCATCCATAATGGGAATAAGGCTCAAAACCGCAATGGTTGTTTGAAAAAGCCGACGCTCCATGACATTCTCCTATATCTTTCTGATTTGGTATCAACCTAATATCGGAACATATGTTCGCAATTCACGTCTTTTCGCTATGCAGCTCGAAGGTTAGTAGCCATAAGATAACTCAGTATGAATTGCTTTGTAACGAATTGAGTTAACTATAAAGGAGCTATCAAAAAGATGCGTTTCCAGTCTTGCTACTTTAAAGAGGAGTCACAGGAAGGCAAATATCCATTATCCAGGATTCATTCAAATTTTCAATATTATATTTGTGAAAAATTTCATATCCTGGTGCGAGTGAAGGTAAATAACCGCTATAGGGCAACCATGCAGTAACAAAATCATCCCAGGGCTGTTCTAGGTCGTTGTCAGAAACTTCACATCGATAAACCGCATAGTCCCCCCCAGGGATTTCTTGAATGTTAAGAACATCTGGAATCTGAGCATCTGGTTCGATTATCACCCCAAGATCATACCGGCATTTTTCGAGAAGCGTAATTTCAGGGTTGTCCCAAACAATGCCAACAATTGAGGAAAAATCGAGATGATACTCAGTCAATAGGTCTATCAACTTCTGTATTCCCCTTTGTGTGGCTTTCGTTTCATATGCCTCTATAAAACGAAGATAGGCAATACTGAATGACGGCAGTGACTGAATAATCACATTCATCGATTGATACTTTTCTATATCTGGAGAAATCAGGGTTTGTTTAGACTGAGCAGAAATTTTTTCGTTTATGGTTTCCAAAGAATCTTGTTTCCTATTATTTTGACGAAAATAAGTGGGAGATAAGCCAAAATATCGGCTAAATTGTTTTGCAAAATTTTGTGAGCTGGAAAAGCCACACTCAAAGGCAATGCTTGTAATACTTTGCTCAGGATTAAAATAGAGCAAATTCGCAGCCTTTTCTAATCGTATTCTTCTTGTAAAATCCGCTACAGTTTCACCGGTAAATACTTTAAAGATTCGGTGAAAATGAAACTTCGAAAAATGGGCAATTTGAGCAATTTCTTCTAAAGAAAGATTTTTATCAGTATGGTCACTGATATAATTCATTGTCTCAAAAACCCGTCGCTGATATTCTTTGAGGGTGTCTTCACTATTTTGGTGCATTATCTTTATGTTGTCTTTATTCGGCTTTTAAGAGTTGGTGGTTGCTGACCCTGTGTCTAACTATGAGTCTGCGGTGTCCACATATCGTCCTCATGATTCTGACTAAACAAGTCGTTATGCGTAAGGCGCTTGGCGGATATAGAGCGGATCACATCGCTTTCTCTCCCTTTGTTATTTCGCATACTACTGAACGGCGGTGACACATAGAATGGCTAAAGATGAGGTAGGAACCAGCACACCGCCTGAAATTCTGAAAAGCCTTGTTAATGATGCCGGATCAAAAAAGCAAATCTCTAGGTGGCCGAGCGCAATATTCCAAAGTATCGTTTGTACTCTCGGCTAAATTGGGCCAGTTTATTGTAACCAACCAGGTCGCTCGCTTCGCCAACACGTTTTCCTTCTTTGAGCAATTTTTGGGCCTCCAACAGCTTCACCGACTTGGCATATTGTAACGGCGAGACTTTCATCACCTCTTTGAAGTTTAAGTAGAAAGCTGTACGGCTCATATATACGCTGTCCCAGCCGGTCTCGGCCACGCAAAGGTGGATTTCGAGCTGCCGGTGCAATTCCTACAATCCCGTGGTTTCGTAGTCCCGCAGCGGCTCTTCCAGCCAGTAGTAGTTGAGCTTTTCCAGCTCCCGCCCAGCCCACAACGCCTCCTCGAACGTATAAGCAGCCGAGGCATCGAGCATCAATTCGATATCGGCCCCACCGCGTCACGCACCACCCGACAGGCCTCGATGTCCTTTTTGACCTCGCCGAAGGCGTGCAGCTTGATCGCCTTGTAGCCCCGCTCAACACAATCGATTGCCAGCGGCCGGTACTCCTCGACCGTCTCCTGGGTGAAGGTGCTGGCATAGGTCGGCACCCTGTCGCGATAGGCGCCCAAATGCTTGTAGAGAGGCACACCGGCCGCCTTCGCCGCCAGATCCCAAAGCGCCACATCAAGCGCCCCCAGGGCTTCGACAATTTCGGTCCCCATTCGGCCCATGTCCCACAACCGCTGCCAAGTCTTTTCGCGGTCCAGCATATCCTCCCCGACCATCAGCGGTTTGAGCAAGCTGATGGTCTGCTGTCCAAGCACTTTGCCGCGCCGCGTGGCGATGCAATGGCCTGGAGGGCCATTGTCGGCAACCACCTGTAGCAAAAAGGTGTCGCGCTCGGCCGGGGCGCGCGGAAAGCCATCCCGCCAGCGGTAGCCGAAGTGAGGCACTTTGAGCACCCGGCCTTTGATTTCGTTGATTATCATAGCTTCTCCTTTTCAGTCCATGCTATCGACGATTTCGACCTATGCCTCCTTGACTGGTCCAACAACGCCCAGGTTCAAATGTCGGTTCGTCACATAAAATATGTGATCTACGATTGCTATTCCATTTGGTAGTGAAAAATATTTTTAAAAATGTTTGCCTTTACTTCGATGAGGTCTGGTCTTTTATCTATAGCCCATCTAATTTTATCAATGCTTTGCAATAATTTAAGATTGGCGATGTCTGGTTTCATTTGCTCGTATTCGCTTCTGCTGATGCCATAGTGCTGCAAGAATAGTCCAAAAAATTTGGCGTTCTCATCAAGACTTGACTCTAATATCTCCGCAATGTCCATATGTGGAACAACATTTACGCCAGCAGATCCCCAGTCTCAGTAGATCCAAATTTCAGGTTTTGAGAGAGAATTCTGGCTAAACAGTTGACATAAATACAAATTTGCCGGTCGATATCTAGTTTTTGCGTTAGATTTGGGCGATTTTCAGATATGAAATAGGTTGTTTTCTGTAACCGAAATCTGAATAAATGACTCCAAAATCCCTGCAATCTCGACTGAAAATCGCCAAAAACGCCAAATTTGGATCTACTGAGTCTAATAAATACACTTTCCCGTCTTGACTCAGTCTAGTGTTATCGAGCGATAGATCATTGTGAATAAGCCCAAAGTTAAACGGACGATCTTTGAGCTTCTCAAAAATGCTGCGAAGTGTTTGTGAATGTTCTGGCGTTAGTATTCCTAGCTCAATTAGGGGATCGTTCTCATGGAGACTTTCTATATTGTAGTCAACAAATGTATGCCAATTTCCGTTAAAGATGCCATTGGAAGTCATAGTGTGACCATAGCCACTAGTTTTCATATTGTGAATTTCACGCGAATATTGCCCCAACTTTTGCCAGATTTTTGTCTGCTGACTTTTCTCAAGATCATCTCCATCTATTCCTTCTATGTACGACATGACCATATATGGAGACTGATGCTTCATGCCAATTTTGAGCACTTTTGGCACCAAGACACCAACTTTTTGTGCCTCACTCATGCACCATACTTCTTTTTGGAACCGATCAAGTGTTGTCTCATCTGGATCTATACGCACAATATATTTAGCAGATTTAGTAGTACAAATGTAAGTGTTGTTTCCTTTTCCTTTTCCAGTAATTTGCTTTATTGCTAAAAAATCCTCATCAACATATTCTTTTGCTGCTTTTAGGGTAATCATACTTGCCCACATTCTCCTTGGCTTGAAGTGGAGTGTCTTTCTAGTTTTGTCCTCATGCTCAGCCTGTCCGCCCCTAAAGGTTGAAACCGATGGCACTCCGATCACCGACGATCGTCTCAATCAGATTCCTCCAGGGTTGTCGCCTGACCGTCCCATAGAGGTCCAACGGCGCCCAGCCGCAGCGCAGGATAGAGTGTTTCAGTCAGGGGGGTATCCCCCGTAGTGCGAGCATAGCGCCAGTAGAGCGCTGTCATATGCTGGAGTTGACTCTGGTACCCAGAATCCTGGGCCAGGTTTACGAGTTCCCAGGGGTCCTCCTCCAGATTGTAGAGTTCGTCGAAATCGAAGCCGTTGAAGACGAATTTCCATGGCCCATCCCAGACGATGCGCTGGGTGAGCCGGTGACGGTTGCCGAAATACTCAGCGTAGCCTCGCGTCCAGTCCAGCGTCACTGCGTCTGGATCAGCCAGTAGATGGGCGAAGGAGCGGGAATCAGGCACGTCGAACGGTCTACAGCCCACCAGATCCAGCAGCGTTGGGCAGAGGTCATGCAGGCCCACGCGGCCTCGGCACTGTGTACCCTTAGCCACGCCCGGGCCGCTGACGATGATGGGCAGACGGTAAATCTCCTCGAAGGCGGAGATGTCCTTGAAAAAGAGCCCGTGGGCTCCCAACAGATCGCCGTGGTCGCTCATCATCACTACGATGGTGCTTTCAGCCTGTCCAGACGCGGCCAGTGCATCGAGAACACGGCCGAATTGTTCATCGATCTCGGTGATGGACGCGTAGTAGCAGGCGCGCGCCTCCCGTTTCTGTTCCTCGGTCAACTGTCGCCAGATGCCCTGGGCGCGGCGGTAGAGACCGGGCCGGTCGTTCAGATTGTTATCGGCGTTGGGGGGCGACGGTAGGTCAGCAGTGGCGTAGGAGCGATAGACGTCGCGGTGGGTAATGAAGGGATCGTGAGGTTCGACGAAGCTGAGAAAGCAGCACCAGGGTGTGGCGCCAGCGGCCGCTTCTTCCAGAAAACGCAGGGCCATTGTCGTGGTGATGCCCATGCTGCGTTTTTCAGCCAGACAATCGGTGACGCCGTAGAGCATGTGGGATCCGTAGCCTGCTGGCTCTTCTAGCATGTGTGCAGGGTCGCAGGGTGGAAAGAGTGGCTCGCTACCTAAGAGTTCTGCCTCGGCCTCACGGAAGAGCTGGTCGGCATGGCCTCCGTCCACCTGCCAGCCGAAGCGATTCAGGTGGTTGGTGCGCTCCACTTGCCACTTGCCAAAATAGCCGGTGCGGTAGCCCGCTTCGACCAAACGTTGAGCAAAGTGCGGCTTGTCTCGCAGAACGTGCAGGTCCGGCACTTTCGGATAGAGCACCTCCAGTACGCCATGATTGTGGGGCATGAGTCCGGTCATGAGGCTGGCCCGGGTGGGGGAGCAGATGTTGTTGGGTGTGTAGGCCTGGGTAAAGCGGACACCTCGCTGCGCCAGCCGATCCAGATGCGGCGTGCGGCAGATGTGATCTGGCTCCAGCACCTGGGCCTGCATCTGATCGGCCATTAAGATGAGGAGATTGGGAGGACGATGCATAGGTTGCTCCTAAAGTGAAATCTGATAGAGAACGATAGTTTTCGCTGACCCATCTTCCCGGAAGGGGTCACAAATTGGCCCGTCTCCCCTGCAATATCTGACCCCTTCCGGGAAGATTCAGAACTCGCGTTTTCAAGCTGACTTCACTTTAGTACGGTAGGGATGGTTTAAACGTAGGTGCGGTTGCAAACCGCACCATCACCAAAAATCGGTTCGCTTCTCTTGAAAATGATCCCGTCCTTGGCGCTTGTGCAGCTGAAAGCAACACCTACGATAATGTGTCACAATTTGAGCAGCTGAATTAGCCCCTTTTTGTCGATGATTTTAGTCTCTGAGGCCAGGGATTTCATTACATCCCAATCCCAGGCACCCCCATCCCGGGGCCATCGGGGACATCGACCATACCCTGTGAGTTTGTCCGGCGTATATTAACTCATCGTATCCGGAATCTCTCCGGCGATTTCCTCTTCCATCGCACGGAACTCCTTGATCAGGAGTTCCAGCATCTCTGGGCTATCGTTTTCTTCCTCCTCATCATGCAGTTAATGGTGCGTTTAGCGCATTTACCCTGTCAGGTGGAAGAGATTCTGGGAAGTTCTGCCGCACCCAATGCCATTGAAACATATCGTTGGTGGCATCATTCCACCCGATGAGCCTCGCTTTCATCTCACTGAGAACGCCTGCGAATTCCGGATCGTCAATCAAGTTTTTGAGTTCGGCGGGATCCACTTGCAGGTCATAGAGCTCATCCTTGGCATGGGGCGCGTAGACATATTTCCAGCGTTTCGTGCGCACCATTCGTTGTGAAAAATACCCCCAGACTTCGCCATGGCTTTCGCAGTAGACGCTATCCGGCCAATCGCTGACGGTCTCGCCCAGTATCAGGGGAGTCAGACTCTTCCCGTCAATTGGTTTCGTAAGCTGCCCGCCAGACCATTCGACGAACGTCGGCATTAGGTCCAGGAGTCTGCCGAATGAATCAATCTTGCCAGGGGTCACCCATCTAGAAGGTCCCTTGACGAGTAACGGAATGTGGAACATTTCGTCATACATGGTTCCTGATTTCTCAAAGTGGTTGTGACTCCCCGTGGCATCCCCATGGTCGGTACTGAAGATGAAGATGGTGTTGTCGGCGATTCCAAGCTCCTCGATCGCGCTTAGCATCTCACCGACGCAGGTGTCGAGGTGGGTCACATCGCCGTAGTACTTGGCAACAATCTCGCTCCACCACTCCCAATCTTTGCCAACTAGCCCCCACTCTTCACACTTGCGCATATGGCCTTCGGGTTTGCCCTTAAGATCGTCGTGGAAGTTGTCCCACGGCGGGATATCCTGTGGGTTGTACATGGACGCGTACGGCTCGGGCGGGGTGTTGGCATGATGCGGTTCTATTACGTCGACCCGCAAAAAAAACGGCGTACCTTCTTCTGTACGCTCGCGCATCATTTCAATCCCTCGTTTCGTTCTGACGACCAATGATGTTTCATCCGAAGCGCAGCCATTCGTCGCTGCAACGATAAAGGGTGTGCCATCGGCAAAGTTGACAACCGTTTCCGTACCAGGAATTAGATCCTTCTTACCTCTTTTCTCCTCATGTCGATCGAATCCGAATTCACATGGCCCCAGATCTTGGTTGACGTGCCATTTGCCAACGTAATCCATGGCATAGCCGGCTTGCTTCAGGATGGCGCTGAACGTCTGGATGTCAGGGGAAAGGCCGCGGTTCCAGGCTGGCGCAATGTGCGTATTGAGCATGACGCCATTGCTATGGGGATAAAGCCCTGTCATAAGAGACGCTCGCGACGGCGAGCACACAGGGGCTACAGTGAAGGCGTTCTCAAAACACGCTCCCTGTGCTGCGAGTTGGTCCAAATTGGGTGTTTGGCAGATTTCGTTTCCGTAGCATCCCAGTGCATCACGACGAAGTTGGTCTGTCAAGAAAAGGACAATATTGGGTTGCTGTTGCATGGTTTCATTCGTTTCCTTAAAATTTGGGTGCGTACCACAAAGTGTGTAAATGGAGCAAGCTTCCTGACTAACAGTCTTCATTTACATACTTTGGGACACACTGCCTAAAATTTCTCTTACTGAAAGGCAAAGCGCCAAGGATCACCTGCGCAAATTCTGGAGAGGTTGCGTCACGTGCATCCACTTGTCATCATACATCTCCTCAATGCTAAGCTCAATTGGTTCCATCTCCCGTTTCTCCCATTGGTATTACTTCTGGACACTTATTGCTTTAGCTTCTGACGAGCGAACGCTGAATAGTCACCAAAAAACTGCCCGAGATCTTCGACCGGAATCATCATCCCCTCTTGCACCCAGCGCTTGAGCACCATAAACAAACTACCGGCCGTACTGTCAATGACATACAGTGCAAAATCACTGCCTTCACCAACAATGCTTTCACCCCCTTCAACCTCTCTCATTTGGGCACGAGTTCTCTCTAAAAATTGTCTGATATGATTGAGCAGCAGCAAATCGAGTCCAGCATCTATCAGCAGCGCAAACGTCTCTGCATGAACTGCCCAAAGCTGAAAGAAGCGCGTCATGAGCAAATAGTCGTTTGCGCTTCCTGCCTCGAATTCGGCCAGGACTTCTTCTTGAAATATCCTGAAAACATCATCATACAAACTAAACAAAAGATGATCTTTTGTCTCATAATGTTTATAAAACGTTGTCCGGGCGATGTCAGCTTCTTGAACTAGCTCACTCACCTTGATGTTCTCATAAGGCTTTGTTGCCAACAGTGTCTTCAGCGCAGCCTGTAGCTGTCGCCGTGTGCGTCGTACGCGCCTATCGCCGTCTGAGTTTGTGGTCATTATTGCCTTTCTGTCGCTTATCGTTCATATTGGCTGTTTTGTCAGTTGAAATCCACTTGAAGAAAGTATATGCTATCCTTGAACATTAAGCAACAGTGTTCACAAGCGTACGATGTATACAAAGCAACATCATTCACAAATTCACTCAGGCAAACTGCCAGGAGAACAACATGATTTCCTATCTCGTTGGTTTATTTGGTCTCGTCGCCCTCGTCATCGGCGTTGTCATTTTGGTACGGCCTGTATTTGGTGAGCAATTTTTTGGCGACTGGGCTACGCTCAAATTAGATGTATTGCGCATAACGGTCACCAGTGTGGTGATAGCCAGCTCATGGAAAACAGGGCCAAACCTAATATTCGTGGTGGGGTGTCTGTTGGCAGTCGCAACCGTTTTGTTCGCCATCATGGCGCGGTGGCAACCAGGTCGTCACTTTGTTCAGTCTCATCTGGTTGATAGCAAGCGAGGGACGCGCGTGTATGTACTATGCGCAATCATCCCCATGGGTGCCCTGTTGGTCGCTGGGACTATCCTATCCTGAGCCTTAAATAACCTGCGACAGCTGAATGCATCATAAAGAAGCGATTCCAGGGATGGCTCTGGAGGGTACCCATAATTAAAGGCGCGAACATAGGGTACAAATACCTTACGTTACACATCCAAAATGTACCGCTGAGCTTCACTTAAACGCACCTCAGTTTCTGGGCGCAGATTCGTGCGTTGATCGAGTTGCTGTGGATGCTCACGAGCTATGTAAGCAGAGTGAATGACGCGCCGCTTTGTCGAGGTACGATTTTCGGTACCTCCGTGCCAGAGGTGGGCGTTAAAGACCGCGACCGACCCGGCGGGAGCGGTGATATAGACTTCGTCAGGATGTGGGGCGAAAGGGTCTTCCAGACATTCCCTGGGATAGTCTTGATAGCGATGACTGCCAGGCACAACCCGCGTTGCGCCGTTTTCGGCAGTCAGATCGTCGAGCATCCACAAGGAGTTTGACGCCTGAAAAACGGTCTCTGAGCGAGGGCCACGAACATCTGAATGCAAGCCTTGATGACCGTGGCCTGGGAGCGGATCGTGGCCGTTAAAGCCATAGATTTTAAAGGGGCGTTGTATAATATGTGCCGCCGCTGCCAACATAATTGGGTGCATATAAATTCGGACAAACTCTTTGCCTTTATTGGCCAAATCCGATAAACGCCGAATGCCATGCATCGGATTCATCTCGATACCCGCTTGGTCTCCTTCTTCCTTCATTAGGTACTCAAACCGTTGTCGCAATTGCTGAAGCCATTCGTCATCAATCACATCATAAAAAATGGTGAAGCCTTGTTCGTCTAACTCGTCGCGATGCTGTGGCGTAATGGTTTGATCGGTTACACCGCAATCCTGCAAGATTTTTTCGTGTAAGATTTGATTCATGATCGGTTAGTCTCCAACGATAATAGGCCAATATTTATACTCGTTGTCAATCATTCCTCAAGGTTTAGGGAGTATTTATACGACCGTTTTAGGCTTGCTGGCTTCAATGAGTCATAGAGGAAATTAGAGATATCTGGTTCTGCGAGGGAGGCAATCCACACATTTTCAACGCCTATATTGCCAAGTCGTTTGAAACACTCTTTGGCCAGGGCTTTCCCAAAGCCATTTCTTCTGTAATCTGAATGAACACCCATCGGCTCAATGTAACCAGACTTTGGATTATTCTCTTCTACCCACCCCATGCAGTATGCGACGCTCTCGCCTTGGGGATTCACAATCACCAAATCCAGCTCCGCCTGATAGCTCGGGGAACTCTGAAGTGAACGGTAACGAGCCTCGGAATAATTGGGATTGTCAAAGGCATTTTGCGCTAGCTTGACCCGGCTCTCATAATTCCCATAGTCTGAAAAACTTAGTAATTTAAAACCTGGCTTTAGGTCGTAGGAGAAATCATACTGCCTTAAGGGGTAAGTTCTAACATTCTCCACATGACCGTCCTCATAAAAGCCAGCAGCTATCAATCGCTCGATCTTTTGTTGACCAAAGGTGTAGACTTCGGTGCTGATCTTGTTCTTTCCTCGTGCCCAGAATTCAAGTCCCCAATTCAGAACTTTAGAGAACAGGCCCGAGAATCTCGGGGCCGAGAAACTCGGATGCACCACAATGAAGAAATCATCTTTGCCGTATTCAGAGATGAATAAACCCACAACCTGGTCCGTTTCAGTCTTCCAATAGTGGGCGTTGGCCTGAAAGAAATCTATCCCCTTTTCGGCATGATAATTGTAACGCCACCAGTCCATTCGGCCAGGCTCCCAGTTGTTATCAATATCAGGATAGGTTTCAACTTCTAGCAACAATTCCTTGATCAGATTGTATTCAGTATCGTTATTTGTGAATGAATAATCCGTGATCTTCATACTTCTTCCAAATGCCTGTTCCATTCCCTGGCTGATTTTGTTGTTAGCCGCCTTCACTAGCGCCACATTTTCCTGAGCAGGTTGTTCCGCTTCGTCTATTAGACCGTAACGCCGCGCTCGGTTGCGTTGGTACGCCCCACAGAGATAAAAGTCGGTGTAGCCCGGGTTCTGGTGCATCTGTGCCAGCGTCTCTGCATACCACCGACATTGAATCGGACCGGACTAATCAAAAGCCGTAATGAGTTCTTCATCCACTCGCTGCAAATCATCAACGCTGTTGAAGGATGCACAGCACATCTCCTCAACCCCAGCTTCCTTAAATTCCCCAATCAAATCGATATGGAAGTTTCGCGATCCGACGGTCCTTCTCGGATTTTCTTGGAGGAGGCGTTTCTGCTCTGCCTCGTTATCGGCCAGCCTCAAGGGATAATGCACCGTCAATTTGATCTCTGCCGGATCCCGGCCGATGGCCTCGCAATGCTGGGCAAGCACGCTGCGTTTGTGCTTAAACACCTCAACGTCCATCCCTGCCCAACCGTTGTAGTTCCAGATGTCCCCATACCGCGCCATCGTTCGTAGGGTGCGGCGCTCGCCATTTCCGCCAATCATGATCGGGATAGCAGGCTTTTGATAACATCCTGGCGAGAGTGGGGCTCGCTCCAGTCGATAATAGTGACCCAGGTAGTCGACGGGTTCGTCTGCCGTAAAAAGCTTGCGAATCAATATGCAGGCCTCCTCCAGCCGGTCCTGTCGTTCCTTGATGGAGGGGAACGTCCAACCATAAGCCTGGTGTTCGCGCTCGAACCAACCTGCCCCAATGCCCAGAATAAAGCGCCCTTTGCTGGCCTGGTCGAGCTCGGCAGCCATCTTGGCCACCAAAGCTGGATTGCGGTAGGTGTTGCCCAATACCAGACTGCCCAGCTTAATCCTTGTTGTTATCCCCGCGGCGACAGCGAGGGGGATAAACGCTTCGTACGCTTGGTTTTGTTCATCCTGCTCAATGGGAATACCCACAGGGGTAGGTGGCAGGAAGTGATCAGGAAACCACAGGCTGTTCCAGCGCCCCGCTTCCATGGCCTGAATGTAGGCCTCCATCTCATCCCATTGGGCTCGATAGACCTTGAGTTGTGCCCCGAATTTCATTGCTTTTCTCCTCTCGTTTGTGTTTGTTATGGGAGAAGCCGGTAAACTCCCTTCGTTTTAACAAGGGGGTGAAATTGGAGTTTACCGGATCAGTTCGTAGTCGGCCAATTCGATATATGCCAAGACCGTTGTGGTCTGCCCTGAAAAAAAGGGCAGCAAGAGAAGAGAGAGAGGGGTTAAAGGCCGCGTTGAATAAGAAGCGGGTCCAAGTTGACCCGCCAGAGTGGGTGGCGTCGTTGCCTGTGCCCAACGCAAATCAGTTGTAGTGAGCACCGTACTTAGGCGGTCGGTGCCAAGAAAACCTTGAAGCCGAGGGACTCGAGGGTTTTGAGTGCGCCGGCTTGTGCATGCTCCTTGCGTCGTTTGAGAAAGAAGTCGCCGCCGAGTTCTTCAAAGACGGCATCGGGCTTGTCGATGAGATGATAGACGATGGTCAAGATGGAATGGGCCACGGCAATAGCTGCCCGCTTGGCTCCGCGTCGTGCCTTGAGACGGTGGAACTGTGCGGCGAGATAGGTGTCCTTGGTGCGAGAGGCGGCCCGCCGCTTCAACGAGGGCGGTGACTAACCATTTCTGGCCTTTCGTCGGCGACCACTCTTGCGTTTGCCCGCCGATTCGTTGTTGCCAGGACAGACACAAGCCCAGGAGGCCAGTTTCTTAGCTGAGGGCCAGCTTTCGACCGAGGGACCGATCTCCGCCAGAATTATCTCGGCGACGACTCGCCCCACACCGGGAATGGCATCTAGGCGTGCGATGAGGTCAGCATGCGGAGCCATGAGGACCCCAATCTGTTGATTGAGGGCATCAATGCGTACATTCAGGTGATCGAGATGATGCAGAACTTCTTGCAGCATAAAACGATGATGAGGACGGACCAGTCCCGTCAACGCATCAACCAACTGGGAATCTTGGCCCGCAGCCGCTTTTGTGCCAAGTCAGCCATGGCTTCTGGGTCCATCTCATCTGCAATCAGGGCCTCGATCATCTGGCGTGCCGATACACCTTGGATGCTCGTGACCACCGATCCCAACTTGACGTTGGCATCTTCCAACACCTTATGCAGGCGATTGACTGCCGCACTCTTCTCTTGCAAGAGACGCGTCCGATAGCGCGTCAGGTCTCGCAAGTCCCTTTGCTCCACATCTGGAATGAAACTGCGCTCCAGCAGTCCATAACTCATCAGTTTCGTGATCCAGGCCGCATCGCTCTCATCCGTCTTGCGACCAGGCACCTGTGCCAGATGGCGGCATTCACAATCCAGACCTCAAAATGCTCATGCAACACATTGTAGATCGGTTTCCAATACACTCCGTACTCTCCATCGCCACATGCGTGATCCCATACGACGACAGCCACGACCTCAACCCCTCCAACTCGACCGTCGTTGTCCCAAATCGCTTGCGCACCTGCTCCATCCTCCCTGATTCATCTACCACACACGCCACTACCATCCGCTTGTGAGCACAGTCTGCCCTGCGTGTTTCGTCCCGAGGAACGTCCACATCCCGTGGTGCGTCGGTGTACACCAATCTAGCTACTGAGCGTTCTTTACTTGACCACGGACCTTTCCCGATTTCTGTTCGGCGGCTGCCACCACACTTTAACACATTTTTCATCCCCTGTTGTGTTGGCTCACCGCATGTTTATCTACTGAGAATAATGGCATCCCAGATCCTATGGTATAATGCGAACTATTATTCCAAACGGTATCCGAGATAAAGGAAACACAGATGGCTGTCCGCGATTTGAAAACAGAGCAGGTGCGTGTGAATATCTATCGCCAAATGACGCCACAGGAGCGTATGCTCATTGCCGCGCAGTTATATGAAGAGGGTATCGCCAATATGCGTTCCGCTATTCTTGACCGACATCCTGATTTTTCTGACATCGAACTAGAGCGAGAAATGCGGCGTCGGTTGTTGCCCCGCCCTCTCTTTCTGCAGGTTGAGGCATATATAAACGCACGAGACCAAGACTCAGTAGATCCAAATTTCAGGTTTTGAGAGAGAATTCTGGCTAAACAGTTGACATAAATACAAATTTGCCGGTCGATATCTAGTTTTTGCGTTAGATTTGGGCGATTTTCAGATATGAAATAGGTTGTTTTCTGTAACCGAAATCTGAATAAATGACTCCAAAATCCCTGCAATCTCGACTGAAAATCGCCAAAAACGCCAAATTTGGATCTACTGAGACTTATAAACATGGTTCAAGATAGTGTATTTGCTACTGTTCTTGATGCGCTTAATGCATTAGAAGTCCCCTACATGATTGTAGGCTCATACGCATCCAACTACTGGGGACGCCCGCGTATGACCCACGATGCAGACCTAGTCATTGAGCTTAACGCTCATCAAGCGACAGGTCTTGCTCAACGCCTTGCAAATGAGTTCTATGCACCCGATTTTGTTATTCAAGAGGCTGCAGAGAGAGGCGACCATTTCAACGTGATTCATCTAAAAACATCCTTCAAGATCGACTTCTGGCTCCGCAAGCAGAATGCCTATGAGAAGACTTGTTTTGAACGTCGGTTGCAGGGCACCATGTTTGATCGCAAAGTTTGGCTGACCAGTGCCGAAGATATCATTCTAAGTAAACTTCTTTGGTACAAGATGTCCCCTGTTTTGGAACGGCAAATCCAAGATGTAGTGGAAGTCTACGAAATCCAATTGCAGTATCTCGACATCGACCATATCGAGCTATACACCGCTCAACAGTTGCTCTCGGGTCAGAACCATCACTGGCGGCAGGTTGTCGACCATTCCCGCGTCGGTGCGCCGTAGCTCGCCTATCGCCTCCTGACGACATTGCGCTAGCAACGCGTGGCACTCAGGCTCCAGGGCGAGGTTCTCCAGTTCCTCGGGGTCCTGCTCCAGATCGTACATTTCCTCGATCTCACCTGGAACAAGCCAGCGGATGTACTTGTATTTCCCCGTCCGCAAGGATATCCACCAGGGGATGCCGTTCTCGGCCTCGCTGCAACCGACATTGGTGTCGTCGCCAAAGCAGTAGCGCGTGTTCTCCAGCAGCAGTGGGCGATCCCATCTGGTATCGGGATTCGTGAGCAACGGAGTTAGGTCTTGACCGTGCATCTTCCACGGCTGTGCCATTCCGATTAGTGAGAGGAAAGTAGGTGGGATATCCTGACCACCAATGGGGGTCTCGCAAACGGTTCCGGCAGGGATGAGGCCCGGTAAGCGCATAATCATCGGTGCCAAAATATTGGCATCGTATGGGGCGAATTTGTGCTTAAAGCCATGCTGCCCCCAGGCAAAGCCTTGGTCAGAAGTGAACACCACCAGGGTATTATCTAACTGACCCATCGCTTCTACGGCATCGATTACCCGACCAACCCCTTCATCCAAAGCACGCACGGCCCGATTGTACTGTTGCACCCAGTCAGTCAGGGTGCGGCCATCTTGGATGCCCACCGGCTGGCCGCTGTCTGCCTCACGCCAAACGCCATAGACGCGCATATGCGCGGCCTTGGTGGGACGCGGCGGATAGATATCTTCAGGCGTAGGGACTTGGGGAACATCTGGATAGTCTTGGAGATGGCGATCCGCTACTGTGAATGGGCCATGCACCGCATCATAGCAAAGCCATAGATGCCAGGGCCGGGCCGGCTCTTCGGCCCGGCCGCGTAGAAAGTCCAGGGCGTAATTGGTGTAGTTGTCGGTCGAGTAGCCGCCTACCGCTTTCGGCGGCGCGCCGTTGATGCTCATATTTTGGTTGGTATAGTACGGGCCATAGAGCTCGGGCTGGCTATGATCCCAGATAGCCGAGAAATCCCAGTCACGGCCATGGCCATGATCGGGGCCCGTATGCCATTTCCCGATGATGCCGGTGTACCAGCCGTTTTCACGGAGATGCGCTGGCCAAAAGGGAGACTCTTCGACATTGCGGACAAAATTTGGATAGCCAGCAGGCAGGTGCATATGAATGCCATGCTGTAATTTCCCAGTGAGAAAGGTCGCGCGAGACGGCGCACACCAGGCACCGGTATAGCAGGTGGTAAAGCGAACCCCCTCTCTTGCCAGACGATCAATGTTCGGCGTATTCACCCAGGGATGCGCCCCAGGATAGCAGCTCACGGAGCGATAGCTTTGGTCGTCTGTGAAGATATACAAGATGTTTTGCGGGCGGTTGGGTTGCTCATCAGTCCGGGGCATTTCAAACTCCTCTGTTCGCATTGTGTTTGTAAAATCAACGCCATCCTACTTTACTGATAAATTAATTGCAAATTCTCTAATCTGGACAAGGCTGCTTCCTACCTCGCCAGAACCAAAGGACAATGTGATTAAGATGAATGAGATGGCTAAGATGACAAGATGAAGTAAGGTTTTTGACGATTTTACGGATTTTGGAAGGTATGCAATAATTCAGACGTTGCTTCCCAACTATAGCCTTTCAGGAAAAGATTTACCTGTCATGGATGGCATTTCAGCCGGTCAGCCAGTCAGCTCTCTGGCTGACCGGCTGACAAGCTACTGTTTTGCGTGGAAAAACATTATCTGAACATCTATAGCATCACAAACACATGAATCCCTCTGCGCGCAAACTGGACTGGGACTATCAAGGGATGTACCATTGGGACATTGACACAGACCGGAATCCCTTACCACGATTGATGGTTGTTCAGTACGAGCTTCAGATGACGGGATCGACGCTGGCCATCATTCCTGTCATCATACTCTTTTTCGCACTTCAGCGTCATATTGTGCAGGGCGTAGCGTTAAGCGGTCTAAAAGGTTAGTGTCCAAAGCGTAGGGTATAGATATCTATGTCCAAAAACAATCCCTCGACACCCGATGCAGACACTCGGCAACAGCGCCTGGCTGACCTGTCTGCGCGCAGTCTGGCAGCCGCTCAAGCTCAATTCGATCCTGTGCGCCATCTTGTTGCCCAATCGGCTGCGGACCGACCGCAGGTGCGCACCTATCGTCAGGCCACTTCTTTGCCCCTGGCTCATCTGCTCCTGGTACAGGGCGATTCAGAAGCGGTGTACGAGGCCGCCGCCATCGTTGCTGCGGTGCTGGAATCTCAAGAGATCAGGGAGCGGCATCCCCATCGCGGCAACTGGCGTTGGCTGGCCGATGATCCGGAAGTCGGCGACTTAAATGCCGTTCAGTTTGTGCTGCGTGGGCTGTTGCCTCTGCTTGTTGACCATGGTGACTACTTGCCCATTGACCTTCAGGAGCGCTGTCGAGAGAGCGTACGATTGGCTTTAGAAGAAGAGGAACGGCTAGACGTTGCGCCCACCTATACCAATATCCACATTCAATCCCTCTTTGGCCTCTTGGTCGGTGCAGAGTGGCTGGCCGATGAACATTTCCTGAGTTTGGGCAAGACACGTTGGGCACGTTGGGTGCGCTTTACCGTTGAAAACGGCGCGCCCCACGAGTATAACAGCCCTGGCTATGGTGGGGTGGACCTATCGGCCTTGGCCGTCCTCCATCAATATGTAAAAGACCCACTCATCCGGCTACAGGCGAAACTACTGTACGAACGCTTCTGGCTACATCTGGCGCTTCATCTGCACCGGCCCACCAGCCAACTGGCCGGGCCGCACTGCCGCTCCTACTGGTGGCAAATGGTAACCGGGCGTGGACCGCTGAAGGACACGCTCTGGCTCGAAACGGGCTGGCCTTGGTCGCTGGAACCCGGCCCCTATGGAGGCGACGACGAGCCACCTACCGACCTGGAATTAGCCCTGGCGCAACACCATCTGCCTGAGTACCTGATCCCCTGGTTTGAACGACAGGAGCAGGTGTTGCCCTACGAAGTGAGCGAGACGGCCAACCGAGAGGAAGGGTTCGATCTCACCACCTACCACACCGCCAGCTATGCCTTGGGCACGGCCTCTAAGACCTATGCCATCGGCACCGACTGTTACTACATCGAACACCACGCAAATTATCTAATCCTCCACTACACACGCCCACCGGAAAGCGGAGGGTGGGGGATGATGTACTCTCGTTATGTGGTTAACGACCGTCATTGGGGCACGATGGGTGCCGCACCCGACCGCTCTAAAGAGAGCAATTTCTACGACCATGGCCATTTTGCTGGAATACAGCAACGCAACAAGGCCATTGGCCTCTACGCGCTTCAGCCCCAACACGTTGAAGTCTTCTCGCTCAAAACAGTTGTGGCCTTCCAATCGGGCGCTGAGTTGGAGGGGGTCTGGATCAATGAAACACCGGTCGATCTGGCAGCAGTCGGCCAAACGCTCCAAATTCAGGATTGGTTGATCGTGGAGGATGGCGGCGTCTATATCGGTGTGCGCCCGTTAGAACCGAGCGTCTTGAGCCATCGCACACCCATCAAGTTGGAGCGCGGACCACTGGGTGAACTATGGCTGGCCATCTACAATTATCAGGGAGCAGCGATCCGCTTTTGGGAGTACGCCTCTTTAAAGGGCGCGTTCTGGCGTGGCAATCTGCGCGCGGGGTTTGTCGTGGAAGTGGCAGAACGCCATGAGTACGCCTCCGCCGCTGAGTTTTTGGTACACCTACGCCAAGCACATATTGTCGATGGTTTGGACGAAGACCGTATCCGCACCGTTACCTATAAAAGTGGTGGTGAGGCACTTACGCTGCGTTACGATCTGTGGAATTCCTGTCCTGTTGAGCGACAGTTGAATGGACAGAGCTACCAATCGCCCAATCTAACTTCCCCTTTAGCGGTTCAAGGTGATACTGGCTACTTACAGGTCGGCCAAGCTCGACTGTACACCCAGCCGCAGCAAATGTGGTTGGTCGCCCAGGAACTCGATCCTATGTTGCAGACCTATGTTGCTGTCAATCCTAGCGATCAACCGACCTCACTTCGTTTGGAAACACCTGCCGGTACGGTCAGTGCTTCGGCTTGGGGGCTCGGGCGCCTGACGTGGCACGTGCCAAAAACGGGTGAACAAGTGGTCATTGTCGAGAGTTTACAACCGCCGATAGACCTGACCGTGCCAGATGGGGTACGTATACAAAAAATTACTGCTGAAAGCATTAAGCATGATCGACCGATAGATGAAGGTGCGCCCTAGTCACGGGTAGATTCGATCTGCCAACCAGACCTGATTGGATAAGTAGATTGACAGATTTTTGATCAGATTGGGGGGATCGTCTATCGTGATCAGATAGAGTGATCAGAATTGCTCATCCATCCAGTGGCTGATTTTTTCGTTGGCCGCCTTTATCAGGTCTACGTTTTCCTGATCGGGTTGTTCTGCTTCGTCTATCAAGCCGTAGCGCCGCGCCCTGTTGCGTTGATATGCCCCACAAAGATGAAAGCCGATGCAGCCTGGGTTCTGGTGCAACTGAGCCAGTGTCTCTGCGTACCATTGACCGTTGTTTCGGGTAACCTCACCATGCGCGGTGTGCCATTTCATTTTCGCCGCATCGGCCAGCAGCACGGGCTTGCCCGTTTTTTGGTGCCATTCAGCGAGATGATTCACTGGATCACGAAAATCCTGAAACGATAGCACATCAACATAGGGCAATGCAGCTTCAACTACTTCCATCGCGATGGGGGCATTGACTTCGTGCCGGTCCCCCAAGATGAGGTGGTGCTTATCATGGCGGCGAATGGCATCATGGGTCGTTTTATAATACTGATGTGCCAGGCGTGAAAGTTCTTTGCGGCCCGTTTCTGTTTTGAGGCGGTCGGGATCGAAGATCGGGCCGCGCCATTCGTTGACAGGCCGGACGTGAATCCAAGTTGGACAATCGCTGTAAAAGTAGCCGATCAGGTTGGGATCTTCGCTCAATTCCGCACAGTGCGAACGGGCCACGTAGTCGCACCATTCTTCCCACTCTGCACTGTGAAAGTCGTAATGGCGGGTGTGTTGTTCCCACTGGTGGGATTCGGTGAACGGCAACAGATGGCAATAGGGCATGTTGAGCGCTTGATACTCTTCGGGCGTAAACGCGCGGGAATGTTGCCAGTGTCGCACCGTCACTTCCTGGACCCACCCAACGGAGTTGAATCCCCACTGCTTTAGATTTGGCGCAACCGATTCCTGAATCCATCTCATCGTGCTGCCCCCGTATTTGTTACGCCACAGGTCGATATTCTCTAGATAACGCATGGTTGCGGGATCGATATGGTTGATCCCTAGAGAGAAAAAAGGTTGTTCCCTAGGCGTGATCAACCACCAGTGATCCTTGCGCTGACCGAGAGTAAAAAAGCCCTCGGGCTCGGTTTGGGTTGTTTTCATTACGGGTTCTTCCTTTTTATCATAAGAGCGGTTTCACAGAGATTCACGGAGCCTTTCACAGAGACTCACAGAGATTTTCTCTCATAAATGACTTTCCTGCAAAAAGCCTGTTTTCACCATGAAGGCATTGAAGATATTGAAGGTTCTCTGACTCAATCTTCAATCCCTTCAGTATTGATGAACCCACCATAGCTATCCAATTTGTCGCCATGTGTTGTATCCAAATCTGGGGTTTTCATCGATATCCCTTCTGTTTGGTCAAAAACATCATTCTATTGCTTCATCCCCGACATGACAATTCCTTCCACAAAATATCTTTGCATACATCATTTACACAGTTATCACTACATTTCCCTTTTTGTGTCCTTGATCGACATACCGGTGTGCTTCGACAATTTGCTCCAATGTATACTGTCGATCAATGACTGGCTTGAGCTTGCCGGCTTCAACAATCTCTTTGAGCAAGAGCAGGTTTTCAACGTTGTCGCTACCGTCCGAGTCAGCGTGGACGTTAAGATAGATGCCTGCCAGTTTACGCACCTTCTTCGCCTGTGAAGGTGAAAGCTTGCCCACTGCATCAAAAA
>JAHBNG010000049.1 GCA_019217005.1 Chloroflexi bacterium TSY | reverse complement strand
CTAATCTCGGGAGGGTCATCGGCGTTGGGATAATGTTCTGCCGCTACAATATCAAAAGGATTTACCAATTCCCCCGGTTTGATCCAAAACTGAAATTCTTCAGCACTATTCGGGTTTCGTTCGGTCGCCGAACCTCGCCCAATCGGCTCATTATTTTTAGATGTCATAATACCTCGGTATTATTGGCTGTGATGGCATCAAAAGGCCAGCGAATGCCAGCCTTAATACTACTGTGCAGCAATATATTGTGAAACACAAAGGAAATTCGTTATATTTCTGGGCATATTGCTAACAAAACGCAAACAGAATGCAAAGGAAAAATGAGATAGACTGAAGAGCCAATAAAATGAAGCAGTCTTCGATGAAAGGAAATCAAGATGAAACTTGCTCAAGCAGTCAATCAATATGACTACAGCCAACTGGAAAGCCCGCCGCTGCTGGAACTGACAGAAGAGCAACTGGCGGCACTGGCCGACCAACTCCAGGAGTATCATGCCATATATAGTCCATACTTCAGCCATGTGGCTCAGAGAGCATGCGTACCACTACATGCGAGGCTTGTTAGACCCCGAAATCAAACGCAAATCGGCCGAGAACATCGCGCTGGCGACAGTAGGAGAATCGGGTGTACGCCCTGCAAAGCTTTGTGGGTCAGAGCCGCTGGAGCAGGTGAAGCGATGCTGGCGGAACATACTCGACAGACAGGTGAGTTGTTGGGAGATGCAAATGGCGTCTTACTCCTGGATGGGAGCGACATTCCCAAGCAAGGAGAAGAAGAGTCAGTGGGCGTCAAGCGGCAGCGGTGTGGCGAACTGGGCAAGATCGCCAACTGTCAAACCGAGTCTTCCTGGGATATAATAGCTCTCATGGCTATACCTTACTGAACTGTCGGTTGTATATCCCCCAAGAATGGTTTAGTGATGAGTATGCAGAGAAGCGGTACAAAACCGGTCTTCCCACTGACCTGACCTTCCAAACAAAAAAATGAATTGGCTTGGTCCATGATTGAGCAGACGCACGCCCTGGTGCGTTGCCCATCCGCTGGATCACTATGGATGAAGCCTTTGGCAAAGATACTCATCTGCCTGCATTGATGGCCAAACCGCTTACAGCTACTTTGCTGAAGTGCCCAAAGAGACTCGTGTCTGGACCTCCAGCCCCAGACCTATCTGCCCGCATCATCTGGACGCGGGCGCAAAGCTTCAAGCTCCGCGTCCGGCCTGGTGAACCTACGCCTCACCGTTGCTCAACTCGCTGACACCTTCCAGGGCATGAGTGGCAACAGCATGTTCTCAAAGAGGGCTCCAAGGGCTTCATCGTTGCTTCCATTGCTTGTCGCCGCATTGTCTCTGTCCGCAATGGGCTCCCCGGTTCTGCTCTCTGGCTCATCGTCCGCCGCAATCCCGATTGCTCTCTGCAATACTTTCTCTCCAATGCACCCCTTGAGACTTCCTTGGATGACTTCGCCACTGTTTCTGCTTTGCGTTGGCCCATTGAAACCATTTTTGAACCAAGCAGTTTCTCGGACTCAACGAATATGAAACTCGCAGTTGGCTCGGTTGGCATCATCATATGACCTTAGTCATTTTGGCCTTTGGTTTCTTGGCTCGTTCTCAGTTTTCCTCAAATATGATGCCCCCTCTCACTTTGCCACGGTTGTTGAACTTCTCCATGCCGTTCTGCCTAAACCTGTCTTGACACTCGCTGAGACTATCGAGCGCCTTCGCTACAAGCAACGTCGTCTTGCTTCCGCTAAACGCTCGCATTATCTTGTGCAAAAATCGAACATTATCGAGCCTTTACTTGATGCACAGTAGTATTAAGCATTTCTTCTGAATAAAATCGCCCTCGAATTACACGTTCAGCAATATAAATGGGATACAAGTGAGCATGCCAGCGACCATCTCGACCATGAGGTGCAACGCTGCGTTCTGCAATTAAGCAACCACTGATTTCGTCAATTAGATCGCTGCCCACTGGTTGCTGACTTGGGTTTGGCATTTCAGCCTTGATTACACCCATTAAAGGGTAATCTAACCCCTTTTGAGGACGTATTCGTACATACCAAAACAAGATTTTGCCTTCGTTGCTTCCATCCTTGCGCTTTCGTGAAAAGACAACGGTACGCTGATTTTCTCCCAAATCTTTTAATAACCCATAGAGGCTCAACTTTTTAGCTCGTGGACCTGTGCCTAATTCAAATTGACTATCCCGACGAAAAGTCTTCGCAACCCCGATTACAGGTGGACTTTTCCAGTTTTCATATTCATTGCCTAGACTGCCATCAATTACCAGCCAGTCACTTTGGTCTCTTCCAACATCTTTGGATAAGATTTTTTCAAGTTCTCGCATATGCCAGTTTGCGCAGTGAGCACCGCGTGGGCGGGCCTCTTGCAAGTTCATTGCATCTGTGTAAGCGTTATTTGTAGCACTATCGCAAAGCTTAAACCCTTTGATTCGGCTAATGGTTTGCTCTACTTTCGACCATAAATCATCAGACAAAGCTTTTTTTTCAAGTGTTAGCAGTACGCTGTGATTAGCATTGGCAACACTTATGTTGCCATCATCGTGTCGATAAACCATAGCCGCCCCTACTTGGGAAAGTTGAACTGGTGTTGAGCGCTCCTGTTCAAGTACAGTACCGATGAAGTAGGTTAGCGCAGAACCGTCCACGAAGTAACGTAACAGATGTTTATCAAGTCGGTGAATAGGTTTCACGGCACGGTAAAGAGTTCGGCTTGGAACCTCCCAAATATTGCCAACTGTAGCCATTCCCCCTGTCTGTCGATCGTAAATCTCTTCTAAATCAGGCATGACCAAGTCAACTGTTGCTTGTCCAGTAGCGGGCAGAACCTCAGCTTCTGTACATAATATTTTTAAAGCATCTTGTAGGGGGCTAAAAGGGTTTGACATCGGAATTTAGATCAACTATGTTCTGGAAAGCTATGCTTGCAGCCATCGCGTTTATTGATGAGCATATCACAGAAATATGCAAGGCTATAATTATTCTTAGAAGCTCTATCGAGATCGACGTATCCAGCTATTTTTGCTCCTTCGGATTTGACACTGCGACCGCCTCTTCTTTTCTTATTACGCTGACGCCGGTTTACTTCATTGAAGATATGGGCAATTTGATCGCGCGCTTGTCGCGGGCCATAAGTTGTTGTAGTGCTACTCTTCGGTGAATAAGATTTAGGAGCTCCTGCGGCAGAAACAACTGCTGCTGGATCGGCCAGTAGCCAACATTCCAAACAGGTTTTGCAAACAACTCTGACGACCCTGATCTTACTCTTGGGTAGACGTTCAATTTCGCGACATAAAGCCTCAAATGCTTGTTTGAACTGTCTTTGAATTGTTGCACGCTCAGGCGATCTTTGAGGATCTTCTTCGTCGAGTATGAAAAACACCTGAGAAGCACCTGTTCTAGCAGCTCTATAAGTCAGATCCAACAAACTATTCACATCAATATATTCATTAACATCGAGTTTCGATGCTCTAATTTGTTTGCCCTTACTTCTTCGTCGTAGCTGTTTGATCCCTAGCGCATTTGACGTCAAATGCTCATATGCCTCACTTAGTTCGTCTTCTACGAAAAGCTGGATGTTTGCCAAAACTATGCCCTTTATATCATGTTGCGTCGGATTGCTTCTCTAAGTCGATACCGTTCGAGCCAAGGTGCAAACTCTTCAGATGTTGCAGGGACAAAATCTGTTCTGCCTTGTTGATCGCGATCGGCTATATATACTTGTAAATAGTCAGATTCGGCATCTAAATCAAAGCAATCCATGAATTCAGCACTATGCGTGGTGATAATTATTTGTTGTAGCTTATTCTCATCATCTTGTCTATCGGCATCATTTATTTCTACTGCTTGCCGTAAAATATCCGCTAGATAAATCATTAAGCGTGGATGAAGGCCATGATCTGGCTCTTCCAAACAGACAAGTGATGATGTATGATCAGCTAATAACAGTGACAATATCCCTAGTAATCTAATAGTCCCATCAGACATGCTTTCAGGTGGAACATATCTATTTTCTCCAAAAGGCTGTTCAATAAATTGGTAGCGTGCATTCTGGCCACCGCGTTCCGCGTCATGCTCGACCAAGATGGATTGGGGCAATTCAATCAGATTAGTCATCGCATCGTTAATCAAGTCAAGTTCATCAGATGAAAGCTGTACTAATGCGTACAGAAACGCACTTAGATTACTACAGTCACCAGCTAATGGCGGCACCTCCTCTGGGACTTCGGGGATGAAAGATGCCTGTCGAGCTTTGTTAAGGTCAATATCAAAGAAACGCCAACCAAGTATATGTTCATAGATAGCCCGAGCCTTGCGATTCTTCAAACTTGGTCCATCTTCCCGCAAATGCAATAAACGACTGGATCTTGCTTGCATTGAGTGTGGGGTTTTATAAAGTGTCCCACGCTGGCTTATATGTTGTTTGACGGTCTCCTCCATTCGCTCAAAGTATACCTGCGGTCTGTCAGTATCGACATTGTTGATTTCCAATGATTCATTCTGAACGTATAAATAATCGTGTCGGGTAATAGCAACCGAATATCGATTCCACGCAGGCTGTTCAAATGACTGAGCAAACGTTAAGGCAAAATCCAAAGTATCAGGGCGTACTCCATAATCATCATAACCATACCATAAAATCTGCTCCATTTGCCCATCATAAGCTTGCCAATCTTGGATGTCACCGGCAATACCTTCATGCAAGAACCGTAAAGCTTTAAATAGATTAGATTTTCCAGAAGCATTCGGACCTATGAGAATAGTTATGGGTTTGAGCATAAGCTCGGCATCAAACAAACTACGAAAATGCTTGACGTTTAACGAAGTAAGGTACATTGAGTTTTCCCGTCTTTTATAAATAAGCTATCATAATTCTTGTGAACCTAAAATTGCTTCTGGAAGTATAACAAAAATCGAGTGTCTGCTACTTATTTTGACAAACATCAAATGTGTCGTGAGTTTTGATGGAAATGTCAACAAGCCAATGAGCTAGATCAACCCGCAAGCCACCAACGCTTCAGTAACCGGCCCGCAAGAACGTGAAAAAAGAGAGTCCATCAACTGAAGCCAAAGCGAGAAGACCCCATCGCCCATTCGTTCTGTTGCGGGTCCGGTTGACTGCCTGTTGGACGAAGTGGGTCTCTATGGAATTTGCGATGCCGTGCATCTCTCTACATGAAAACTATCTGCCTTCCACGCCTCTTCATTCTACCACAAACCATCTGTTCTGTGCCATCAAATGCAGAGATTTCTGTCAAATGGTACATGCAAATCTAACGCAAGCGAGACTCATCCCTTCCCGAGTATCGGGCGAGAATCGAATGGAGAAGGTCATGTAGGCACCTCATGCGCAGCCAGTTGGCCCTGGACAGCAACACCGAGCATGATGAGAAGCATGAGGCGCCAGCCAGAGAGTGGACCAAAGGTTGCTTGCTGGCGCATAGTTCCATGTTGACAGAAGGGACAGCAGTTGGGGTCATCTTGTCCCAAGGATTGCAGCCATTGGGCCAAGTCCAGAATGGGCTTGGGTGGTAGCTCCAAGGGCAAATCGAGCAGGAAGCGCGCCAGCATCAACTTCAAGCGACAGCTGCTGGCATGTAGTCCATAGTGACGGATACGTACATAGCCCTTGGGCAAGACGTGCCACAGGAACCGTCGGATAAACTCAACACCAGAGAGACTCATCTCTTGCAGCGTGCCCCGTCCACTCTCATCTTTGTCTTGATTGTCATAATAGTTGAATGTCACCTCCCCATCAGCCATTTCTATCAGCCGACTGTTGGAGATGGCGCTCTGATGCACATAGCGTCCCAAATAGTCAGCCAGATGGACCGGGTCGAGTAAGCGCTCTTGTAACGCCCTCGGGTCTGGCTCCACTAGGATTGTGTTCCGCCCATCATCAGATTCGGGCGGTATCTCATTTGGCGCAACCTCAATCTGGGGTGGCTTCTGGATATAGACTTCCCACTTGCGCGCTCGCATCCGCTCCACCAACTTCGCCACATCCTCATTCATACACCGACCGCTTAATCCGATCTCTCCCTTCTCATACGCTTTCAGCACTTCGTCACAAAACGCATCTCGAAACGCTGCCGACAGTTCCACCACTGGAAAGAGAAAGGTGGGCTGACTTCCCCTCCACTCATACCCTTCACTTGTCTCCACCAACGCACCGCCTATTACCATACAATGCAGATGGATATGCGGTTGCACTTGCTGTCCCCACGTATGCAGCGCTCCGGTAAACCCGATCACCCCTCCTAAATATCTTCTCCCAAATTCCTGCAGCGTCTCGCTCGCCGTCTTGAATACGATATCGTATATCACTTTCTGATTATGATACGCGATCTCGTTGATCTCATGGTCGATTGTCAAGACCACTTGGTGATAATGCGTCGGCAATAACCTCGTCGTCAATCCACTCAACCATTTCGCCTTCTCAAATGCTCCACATTTATTACAGTTCCGGTTCTTACATGCTTTCCAGATGAATTGCCACTTCCCACACTCATCACATACACGCAAAAGACCGCCCATCTGAGCGGTCCGACATTTCAGGATTGCGTTCACTGCCCGCATCTCATCTGCATTACATCCATATACCCTCCGATACTCTTCAAAATACTCATGGAAGATATCGGCTAAGTCCAACTCTGGCTTCTTTGTTCCTACATCGATGAAGTTTCCACTGAGCATTTCGGGGTGGTTCAGAATTAGGTTTACACTTTTGATACATAGATAAAAATCTATATGAGGTCATTTTCTGCCTGAGCATGGCTCAAAGTAGAAAATATAAACATCTTTTCTCTTTGCAAAAATGGGGTGGTTCATTTTAGCTGGATAGATAGGTTTACACTTTTAGAAACAGAAAGAACGTTTATATTCTCTGATTTCGCCGGTTCTCAGAGAGAAAACGGTCTCATATAGATTTTTGTCTATATATCAAAAGTGTAAACCTAATTTTGAACCACCCCGCAAAAATGTAAACCTAATTGTCCGCCTAAAATGAACCACCCCAGCATTTCCTTACTTTACTTCGTTTTCTGCCCCTCTTCCATCACCCAGATGTACTATTTCCGCTTTACTTTTCCCTTACGTTTTTCGTCCAACGCCGGCGTCATGCGCAAAACGGTCACTCAGCCCGTGACTCCCACCTACGGAACCGACATTGATTCCCACGAAACTTCCATTAAAGCCTTGATCAGTTTTGTCGCATGGACGCAATGTTGGCGGCGGGCCACACCGATGCCAATCAACCTGCACCTGCCCAATTTCACAGGCAAGTTCGCCTTGCCAACATACTGTGAGATCCACAATTCGGACGGCGGGAACATTGCAAACAATCCCAGCCCAGAAAAGCCTCGTGACATCACTGACCCAAAGCCTAAACGGGACCTCAGCGCCATATATACCAACGCCGACAAGAGACCGATTGCTACAACTACACGGCTGAAAAAACACCTTGAGTCGCTCAGATCGACGACCCCAAAATCTCAAAAATCGAGTTCATAACCCCTTTTTCTGATTAGTTCTGGTTTTTTGTCAACTTTTTCTCGGGCACTTTCTTCTTTTTTCAAAAGTTCAGTTAATACTTCGCCATCTTCAACCACTTGTATCGCCATCAATTAATTGGCTAATTGACCTGGCCAAATCCCAATCTTCCGAAAGTATATGAAAAACATTACATATAATATCAAAGCAGATTGGATAGGCATTATTATGATCGAGTTTTTTCATATATATTTCGGACTCTTGTATTAGGTACTCGATAGTTGTATTTTGAGCAGGTGCCGGATTTGACAAAGTCAAAATTAAGCAGAGCAGGCCTGCTGTTTGGCGAAAAGGGTAGCGAAGACCTCTGCAATCTCCTGTCCGTCATTCAAGGCATGATGTGCAGTCAAGATGAGATCTTGAATTAGTGACTGAGCTTGCTGCCGAGTAGCCTCACCAAGGGATTTGCTGGGCGAGAATTGAGTTTTAGCCAATGATGGTCCCAAACAATCAAGGTGCAAGAGAGAATAAGCCACGAAGACCAGAGACCAATGTTTTTGAAAGGCGTGGGCAGTTCGCATGCAATATTCATCAAGGCCAAGCAGTTGTTTACCATCCTGATAAACCGTCTCGATAGGCCAACGAAGCAGGTAAATCGAGAGAATGCGTTTGGCATTACAATCAGTGCGATTGGTCACTAAAACGGCATAATTGCCTTGCAATTCAGGATTATCAAAACTAATCACGATGCATACCTTGCCGATAGAAGGGATACGCACAGTCATGGTAAAGGTATAGTAAGTACGACCATCAATGGTGACAGGTTTGTAGGCATTCTGGGGGATGTAGGGGACCAACTCTTTGACTTTAATATGTGGCCCCTCGAAAGTTATCGGCTGACCGTCTTCATCTCGCAAACGAAAGCTATTTGTCTCCAGATTGCGATTGCACTTCAAGATGCTGATCCAATCTTTATTCAGACGATCGAGTACAGCTAGAAGATCTGGAGCGAGATACCAACCATCGAAGAGAGCCCAACCAAAGATAAGGGTTCGTTCAACAGCTTTTTCAACCAGTTCACTGGCAATGGTTATCTTGGTCTTAAACGCTTCGTCTAGCCCTCGAAAGGCGGGGTCAGTTAATAGGTGGCTATCCACTCGTTTATGAAAAGCGGTTCGTTCTTTCTTTTTCTTGGGAATCTCAGTCACTGGGAAATGGTTTTCCACAAATGCTTCCCAGTCGGTAAACTCTTCGTACCGTCGGTAGATACTTGCATCGACCGGAAAACGAACAGCGCCACTGACATAGTGACTTGTGACTAAGTTATGAGCCAGTGGATGCTGACCATTGCTATGATTGTAGTGTGTATCGATATACTCGAACAGACTTCCCACGTGTTCACATAGTGTATCGTCAATCGCTAATACCGATTCTGACTCTGAACGTTGGTATTGTGCTGTCTCTGACTTCATGTAACCTATACGCTCATCATTGAGTTTTTCGGCTCGCCAAGGAGCTTCACTCAAATACCGTGATATATTCGTCTTATCTGCACTATCTAGAATGCAGCGGGCAATATTTGCCATGCTTTTGTTGTCCAAGACCATCAGACCCGTCAGATAGTTTTCAAAGTGGCGAAACTGTTTACGATTGGCAAATACTGAACGAAAGGTTTCGCTATGCTCCCTGACCAGTGGCGCTACATTCACTATCGGCAATTGCATCTTGATGGCTCCTTTTTCGGGGTGGTTCAGAATTAGGTTTACACTTTTGATACATAGATAAAAATCTATATGAGGTCATTTTCTGCCTGAGCATGGCTCAAAGTAGAAAATATAAACATCTTTTCTCTTTGCAAAAATGTAAACCTAATTGTCCGCCTAAAATGAACCACCCCCCTTTTTCGCACTTTTTTCTTGATGCAATCTATTGAGATGACTTTTGTCTCTTTTGTCAAATTTGGAAAATATTCATTTCACAACTATCGAGTTAGGTATATCAATCTGCCTAAGGAGTTTATTTTCCCTGCTCTAGCGAACTCGAATAAATCATCAATTGAGCGAATGGTTCTCAGGTGATTATCTAAATTAGGCATAGATTGATGATAAAAAAAAGTTCTAAATTTTTCTTTCCGTCTAATCTCGCATCTTTCTGCAATAGTTTGTGCCTCTGCATTATGGTTTAGGTGCAAAAGTACCTGATAAAAATATTCTACTGATCTTTTGGATATATCCTTTGGATTAGATGTCATTACACGATCGAATACTTTGTGAATGAGCTCTTCATACTCAACGCTTTTGGCTTCAAACATGATAGTAGCAAAATAGGAATTCAAAATTATTCCTGTTGACAAATCATTGGTGTCTGCAATTATCTCCTTCACTTCCTTAATTTTATCGTTAAGAGCATATACTCCTACTTTAATATGGTTTCTTGTTGGAATATGAAAGGTAGTTTCGGTCAGATCCTTCCCTATAACACCATAATTTTCAAACTCAACCGGTAACTTCTCTACGTTACTCAAGGCCAAATCGATGTCTACGGTTGAGAAGAGTAGTATACTGAAGGCTATTAGCTCATTTGCAAACTTGGCATGTGAGCTGTTATGGAGTTGCTGCCATCCAGTACTATCATCCTCATGTATATGCTGTCCCCGCCACTCTTTGTTGTTCTTATCCAAAAAGAAATTAATCAATCGAATTGCCTCGTTAAATTTTCCTGCCCGTACTGTAATCTTGACCAAACGCAGGGGGTCAAGGCAATGTTTCCTATAGTTGTACTGGTTATTGATGGCAATTGCATCTTCAAAAACTTGCTCAGCATAAGACATTTTATTTCGTCGGACCAATTCAACTACAATACTAAAAAGAGCCCTAGATTGAAGATCTCCGAAAATGTTACTGTAATATGAGCCGATATTAATTTTATCTGATATTTCGATCGCTTTTTCGAATTCTCCAAATTTGGCGTATGTTTTTGCGATTAGGCTAAGAGCCTCACCCTTTTCCCAGGGCTCGCACTGAATAGCTGCCGTTGTTGCCTTTTTGAGAAAATCCCAACCAAACTGGTTATTTCTCTGTAAATATAATTCAGCAACAGTAGTATAAGCCCAAGCTTTGGGACGATTAGTCTGAATTTTTTCAGCAACAGAAGATGCATTGGCAACATCTTTGATATTGCACAAAAACCAAACACAGTACCGCAAGAATCTATCGCTTATGTCATCATGATTAGCAATTTGAAGAGTAAGTTCTTTGAAATAGGATTGGAATTTAGTATGTATAGTTTGAAATGCTACAGATAAAATCGCACTTGCTTTTTCATTAAAATCTCCGAGTTGGCTAATATCATCAGCAATAACGTCAAAAATTTTCAGTAGCAGCAAAAGTCGGGTACAAATTTTTCATGCAAACAGAGGGCTGCTCTAGGATTTCACCCCTTATGGTCATTTTTTGTACCCGACTTTTGCCGTAGCTGAAAATTTTATCACACTCGCTATTATCTGTTTGGTCTACTGCAGCAAGAATATGAGCAAGTCCACTAAATCGTTGCGAAAATTCAAGGTGTTCCGTCAGATGCAGAGCGGCTTCAAGGTGTTTAGAATAGTTTTGATCCCCAATCCGCAATAATTCTTTTGCAATATCAACATTAGCAAGTAGTTTACACCAATCATCCTTTATTGAATTTAGGGCCAATATAGCTTTCCTATATTGAAGCTTGTTTATAACGCGGGATAAAGACTCTTGTAATATCCGCGAGTCATCCTTTGCATGTATTTGATCCCTTGTTACTAACTCTAAGATTCTCAATGTAACAGTATGTAATACAGGGCTTAGTGGGTGAGACTCTAATAATGCATCATATATCGCAATTAATCCTTGACACTGGCCTTCAATGTTAGCTCTTGAATTTACCGCTTCAAGGGCTTCCTCAGCACGTTTCAAACTTACAAGCGCACGCAATGCGTTATCATCATATGCGAGAACTCTAAAGCGGGTAGTAATAATTACGGCTACCGTGCAAAGCAGTTTTAACGTCTTTTGATGGGTTATCGGAAAATCAAAATATTCTTTTAACCTCTCTAGATCATCAAGAAAGAGACTGTAACCTTTGATCTTTTTTGCTTGAATTTCCTTCCAGAGAACAGACTGAGTAACTAATATCTCATACAGTCTGTCATCTTGATGAGAAGCAAATAGGTGCGAAGTTAAGTATTTAGCAGTATATTCATCAATATTCTTAATTCTCGAGTCGCTCATATCGATCTTCAATTTGCGGGAAAGTTTTAAGTGCATAATCAAATAGCTTTTCGGCTAGTCCTGTCCCTGGAGATTCATTATAGTCCTCACCTCACAAGATATCATTCATCTCCAAAAAGATCGTCCCACAGCGTATCCGCAATCTGACCGTGGGCCGCCTTCAAATCCACTCGCTCGTCTGCCACATCTTCCTTCTGGGTGATGAAGTCGAAGAAACTTGCATGATATAATCGGTAACGCCGCTGTAAATTTCCCTCGTAATTCACCTGCTCATCGTGTAGGAAGGGTGCCCAATCTCGTAGGACTGAACGGATGCGTGCCTTGCGTTGGACCTTTGAAAAATTACTTATTAGGTCAATTGATACTGGCTCCAGAACTACCGTCAATGTCACAATCACTGGCAGTTTGTACTCAAACCACGCCTCCTCATCTAATCCTCGCATCCGCTGCCAGTGATCTTGGTAGTAACTCTGCAGACCAATGGGAATGTCTGCAAGCTCCAAATCCTTGTACACTCCACGTTCAATTTCCGGCAGTACGTAGCGCAGGTACATGAAGTTGCCTTCGCTTTTTTGGACAATCAAAGTAGCGAACTCTGACGATTCGATGTTCTGTGCTGTAATGTATGTTCGAATACCCAGCCTCGATAACGAGGCCTGTACAAAGTCAGTGATGTCCGCCAAATTGTCCGATGAGTCGTGTTCGATGTATAACTCATCTTGTTCGCAGTCGATCCTTGGTTTGACCTTGCGTTCATCATCTTCTCGCATTGTCACGACGAAGTAGATACGCTCAGGCACAGTCAAAGGAAGGTAGAGCAAATTTGCACCAGTCGGTGTACCAGTTCGATCAACCTCATCTAGGGCGTCAACAACAATTACGCAACGATCATCACCTTTTAATTTCTTCGAAACCTCGCCAAGTAACTTATTAAGAAAGCCAGCGTCGTCAGTTGTTTCCGGTGGTAAGACGGTGTGCTTCAGCTCATACGCTGCGATCAACTGAGCACAAACATTCTTGAGAAAGGTGGTAGCCTTGTTGATGCCTTCGGAGCGGATATTGAAGTGATGGAGGTAACCGTTCTGCTTGACTATCTGTGCGGCGAGGGTAGATTTGCCAATTCCAGGATCACCAATGATAAAAAAGTAACCGCGTGGATTCTCATCCATGAAACGACCGACCTCGTCGAAGACCCATTGACGACCAACAAAACCGCGTGGCTTTTCCTCAATATAGCGAGTAAAGTCGAGGATCTGGTCTCGAACACTAAATGAAGCCTGAGAAAATGCATGGACAAGGCCCCCCAACCGGGCATCCAGCATATCAATCATTGCAGCCATTTGAGCTTCAATATTAGCGAGCGACTCAGCTGAGATAGCCGCGTCAGCCGCAATCGAGTCAAGGGCTTCGGCGTCAAATACTGGGCCAAAAACCTCAGTAGCCCGTAACTCAGCGCGCAGGTGCTCAAGGAATAGCTTTGCCTCAGAGGTAAAATCACGCCACTGCGGTGGATCAGTCATTGCGACTTTCCAGCGTTGTCCAATCAACTCAATATTGGGCTCCTGATCAAATTGAACGATCTTGGCCAGTTCAAACGCTACATTCGGTTCGGTCAGTGGCCCATTCTGTTGCAGCAACGGTCGGGTTAAATTGAGGCGTGATCCGGTGGTGCCGTACCTGTGGATGGCCACTCCTAGACCCTGTTTGAATGCATTTTGTGCTGAGGCACCTTTGAGTTTGGACATTAGTTCGTTAGTCACATTGCCAGCCAAAGCTCCGATAAAGGCTTCGGCAACTACCGACAGAATTACCGTTGTTGTAATTGGTTCCGGCATAAGATCTCTTTTTGAAAAGATAATATGCTCAATATCTTTTGAGCGGTATTACTACATAATAAGTTCAACTTTACTTTCTGGTAAAAGAAAAGAGATGAGGTGAGAAATGTGACAAAAAGCGGTTAGCAGTTCATCCTAAAGGTAGAGAACCCAAAAAGGAGGAAGGAATGCTAACCGCGCCAGAAATAACTATAGCAGTACTGATGAATGTATTGCAAGTAACGCCGATGGGAACAAACGTAAATGTAATGCGTCTGATGTGGGCAATGCTGAATGGGTCGTTTCTGAAAAGTCGAGGAGCAATCCATAGCGCATTGAAAGAAAGCGGGTTTGAAGATGAGGAGCTCCGGCGAAGCTTTCGATATGGATCATGGGATATCACAAGTCTGCTGGGGTCGTGGCAAGAAGAAGTGGAAAGGGGAATGGGAGGCAAAAAAGTTAGAAGGGTACCGAGTGAAAAGCATAGATATCACAGGGTTCTGGCGACCGAAGCTGCAAGGGAAAGTGAACCGACTCTATAACTCAACGGCTCGTCGGGCATTGCCCGCGCTCATCTTTGGAGTGATGATAAGCTCGGGGGAGATAGGCGGGAAGCGAGTGCCACTGCTCAAGGCAATCATGAGATGCACGGTTGGAACAAAGGAAAGTGAGTTTCGGAAAAAGCTGCTGACAGAGACGAAGAAATCACTGGAGTCAGACGAAGTGGCGGTGGTCGATGCCGGGTTTACAATCAGAGAAATGCTAGAAAGCGGCATAGACCGATTTGTCCTGCGGGAAGCCATTAACTGCACAGTGCGCCGCAATGAGTTCCCCAAACGCAAAGAAAAAGGCAGACCACCTGAATATGGTGATATTGTGCGTCCGCTCTCTCGCAGCTATAAGGGAAAGCGACTCGAGGCTACAACTCCGGACTCGTCTGGTCGCTTTCTCTATAGTGGTCGCCTGATTTGCTATCAAGCATGGCACAATCTCGTCCCCAGAACAACCAAGGTGGATACAGCCAACCGTACCTACTCGATTTACGTCATTCAGGATCCGGCCTACAACACACCTTTGGTTTTGGCGACCGTTATGACTTTGCAGCCTGAAACCATTTATCTTGTCTACCTGGAACGCTGGCCTGTTGAACCTCCCCCCTTGGCTTCCAAGCAGATGATTGGCTTACATCGTCAATTTGTTCATGCCGATGAGGCTTGTTTCCGCTTACCTGAACTGGGGCTGCTGGCTGGCAATCTTCTTTCCCATTTAGCCGCTTCTCTTCCTCCCATACCGACTGGCTACTGGGATCGAGAGCCTCAATCCACTCCCGGCAGGCTGCGCCGTGTTCTCTCGAGTGCTCTTTTTCCAACTCCTGACCAACTCGACCCTGACTTTCGGAAAAAGGCCTCGGTTTCACACCATTTCCCTAAAGGCGTTCTCGCTCATCGCCGCCTCAATGCCGCTGCTTAAACTAGCCGAGCACTATTTTTACATTTTATCCCGTTTTTTCAGGGTGGATTCTTTTTTCCGCCCCTTTCGGTTTGCCCTTTGTCACTCAAGCCTTTACCAGAAAGTAAAGTGCTCATGCAAAAACTGAATCTGCAAGCCTGCTTCAATAAGCGATGTAACGATCTCGCCTAGACTATGCTCCCATTGGGAGGTTGTCGTTGCTTGCAGTTCTTCATGCTCCCCAATATAACTTTGCTTACTTTCATACCGTTCTGCCCCAGTATTGAAATAACTATAGTGCACACGAGGAATTCCTGTTCGATCAATTGCAAACATATTTCCAGCAGGATGCCCGTCGATAATATAAAAAAGACCGCTCGGTTTAAGTGCGTTAGCAACAATGTTCGCCCATCTCGAAAGATCGCTCAGCCAGCAGAGAACACCGTATGTTGTATAGACGATATCGAACTGGGTGGTTAGATGTTCTGGAACAGCGTACACGTCACTTTGAACAAAGTGAGCATCAATGTCAAGTTCATCAGCTAATTTCCGCGCTTGGAGAATAGCTTGCTTGGAGAAATCGACACCTGTAACGATGGCTCCACGCGTTGCCCAAGATAACGTATCCATGCCAAAATGACATTGAAGATGCAATAATGTCTTTCCCGTCACATCCCCAAGTTCTTCTACTTCAAGGGGCATCAGTGAACATCGTGTGGTGCGGAATTCTGCAAGATTATAGGACTCTGAGGCTACGTGATGTGCCACTCGGCCATCCCAGTTTTGCTGATTTGTTTCTATATAACGATCCATCCCAGTTTCATCCTCACTCGGTACCATACCTTTTCGGTAATCTTGCTAGATTTCCAATCTTATTAACCCTAGTTGTCTCGCTGGAAGCGGCCAACATATTCCTTAACATCCACCCGCTCGCGAGATCTGCGCAAGCCGCAGTTATCAAACAATCGTCTCGCGAATGGTTTATCACCCTGTTGCATATCAAGTGATGAATCACCGTCCTATCCAACAGATTTACTATATTAACCACTTTGAGTGGATCTAGACAACACCTGTCAGATTTCCACTACTACTGCCCATATTATACAACACATTGTGTGAGATCAAAACAGGCTTATCAATTCCTTATGCCATATCTTTGACAGAAATTTGTAATGAACGCACAAGAACATCTGTGCTATTCTTGCGACATTATATAAATTGCGGTTACGCAGGCCATGGATGTGTTCCAATTTTCCAGACTCAGTAGATCCAAATTTCAGGTTTTGAGAGAGAATTCTGGCTAAACAGTTGACATAAATACAAATTTGCCGGTCGATATCTAGTTTTTGCGTTAGATTTGGGCGATTTTCAGATATGAAATAGGTTGTTTTCTGTAACCGAAATCTGAATAAATGACTCCAAAATCCCTGCAATCTCGACTGAAAATAGCCAAAAACGCCAAATTTGGATCTACTGAGACTAAAAAATGAGGTACACTTTCATGGTTTCTACAGAGCCAAAGGGTATTCAAACAACGTTTTTTATTCCAAACCATTTGGCTGCGATGAAAGATTCTCACCATCATATGCACCACTCTGATTCCCAACCAAAACTACTTGACAAAGTGCGTGCGAAAATTCGCTTCAAAAACTATTCCATTCGTACTGAGAGATCCTATGTTAGCTGGATCACGCGCTTTATTTTGTTTCACAACAAACGTCATCCAACAGAAATGGGTGTACCAGAAATCGAATCATTTTTGACCCATCTCGCCGTCAAGGAGAATGTTGCAGCCTCTACACAAAACCAAGCTCTCTGCGCGCTTCTGTTTCTTTACAAACACGTACTCGATATAGATTTACCCCTACCAGTGACACCTCTCTGGGCGAAAAAACCAGAACGGCTTCCGATCGTTCTGACCCGTGAGGAAGTTTGGCAAGTCATCGATCAGATGTCTGGATTGCATCAGATGATGGCCACTCTGCTTTATGGTACGGGAATGCGTTTGATGGAGTGTATCCGTCTCCGTGTCAAAGATGTTGACTTTGGTCAGCGCCTGATTATCGTACGCGATGCCAAGGGACAAAAAGATCGGACAACTATGCTACCAGAAAGCCTGGAACAACCTATCCAAAATCAGCTCGCTTGGGCCAAAACATTGCATGAGTATGACTTATCCCAGGGTCATGGGGCTGTCTATTTACCGAATGCGCTTGAGCGGAAATACCCGAATTCCAATAGGCAGTGGGGATGGCAATATGTATTCCCTGCCGACAAACTTTCCGTCGATCCACGCACAAATGTCACCCGGCGTCATCATCTTCATGAACATACGCTTCAAAGAGCGGTTCGAAAAGCCGTCCGAGCGGCTGGTATTGTAAAAAACGCCACCTGTCACACCTTTCGTCACTCTTTCGCCACTCATCTCCTCGAAGATGGTTACGATATCCGCACAATACAAGAACTGCTCGGCCACAAAGACGTCAGCACAACCATGATTTACACCCACGTTATGCAACGGGGTGGATTGTCAGTTCTCAGCCCAGCCGAACGACGTAGCAACGAAAGAATCTCTTCGTAAAGGTGCTTCTACAAAATCAACATTGCATCGCCAAAGCTGTAAAAACGGTACCCTTCACGCTTGGCAATCTCGTAGGCATCTAGTAGGGTTTGACGCCCATAGTCCAGATCAGAATCATGACCCTGTCCCACGAATGCACTCACCATCATCAGGAGGCTGGAACGTGGCAGATGGAAATTGGTGATGAGTGAATCGACCGCGCGAAACTGATAGCCAGGATAAATGAACAGGTCAACGTTGCCTTGAAAGGCAACGACACGCTGCCAAGGACAGGCTTCTCTGTTATTTGGCTCGATCCCTTGAGCACGGGTTGCGGCCCATTCCAGGGTTCGTGTACTGGTTGTGCCAATAGCGACAATGCGTCCATTTTCAAGCGTGGTCTGGTTGATGCGTTCGGCCGTCTCACGACTCAATTCCGCCCACTCCCTATGGATCTGGTGCTCCTCAATCTCTTCGGCGTTCACCGGCTTGAATGTATCCAATCCCACATGAAGTGTGACGGTCTCCAAGTCGACGCCACGTTTGCGCAGAGAGAGTAGAAGTTCAGGTGTAAAATGTAGTCCCGCAGTGGGCGCAGCAGCGCTGCCTTCAGGCCGACTATAAATCGTTTGATAGCGCTCCCGGTCACCGTGGTAGTCTGTGATATAGGGGGGTAGAGGAATTTCACCGAGAGATATAGGTGAATGGGTAAACTGAACGGTCCGTAATCCACTAACATGCACTTTGGCAACCGTTGCAACAATTTCTTGAACCGCGCTTACATCTTGGGGCAGATCAATTGTGCCATCAACACGTTTAGTGTGTACATACTCTCTCTCCAGTTGAATTGTAGTCCCCTCTACTAACTTGCGTCCCCGTACCAGACATTCCCAACACAGTCCTGCTTCGTCGAGCTGGCGCAACAAAAAAATCTCAACTTGCCCACCGGTTGGTTTACGTCCATGTAGCCTTGCGGGGATGACGCGGCTGTTATTCGCAATCAGCAAATCGCCTGAATGTAGATAATCGCCGATGTCGCGGAAATAGCGGTGCTCAATCTGTCCCGTCATGCGATGAAGAACCATTAGACGGCTTTGATCACGTGGTTCTGCTGGTTGTTGAGCAATGAACGATTGAGGCAGATTGTAGTCAAAGAGTGCAGTTCTCATTCGTAACTTATCCATCAATTCCGTGTATGTTGGGCAAACAGCCAGTAAATGCGACAAGATAACAGGACAATAATTATTTTATCATCCAATCATACTGCGTCCTTTTCCCTCCGCTGCCGACATGCATCAACAAAGCTCTGCCATAGCTCCCTTTGCACATCTGGTAATTCATGGAGCCGTTCTGGGTGCCATTGCACACCAATTACCCATGTATGGTCAACGCTTTCAAAGGCTTCGATTAGCCATTGGTCTGGATCGGCGAGTCCAGAAGGTGTAAAGAGATCGGCCAGGGTTGCATGATCGATGCCTTGATGATGGTAGGTATTGGTGGGAAGCCGCTTCAGACCGATTATGTCATAGAGCCGACTGCTTGGATCAATCAGAACATCATGGTAGACAGGGTTGTCGCGAGACGAACGATGGCCCTCAAAATGCTGTACCATACCGCCTCCTGCAGCTACGTTGAGCACTTGAATCCCACGGCAGATACCAAAGGTTGGCAGATCAAGGACGAGGGCACATTGAGCCAGTGGTAACTCCAGTTCGTCGCGGGGTGTATGAATCGCTTTTGGGTTGGCCCCGTTCATCTCAGCGCCAAAATATTTTGGATCTACATCGCCGCCACCCGAGAGCAATAGACCATCTAAATGTTGCAGAAGGTTCGTAGATATCCGACCTGTTTCATCGGGAGCAAACGAGGTTCCACAAGACAAAACAGTTGGAACATCAGGTGAAATGATCACACCGGTTGCACCAAAATCGACTAGCACATCTACATACTTTTGGGTCCGTCCCTGTATCCAAGAGGGTTGGCCGCTTTTGGTTGTTACACCAATAATGGGTTGTTCGTCTCTTTTCATGATCGTTCCATAAATGTGACCGTCGAAAAAATAAATATCCAACTTTGATTCGCCGTGCATGGCATCCCAGTTGAGACAATCGTTGAATCTAGATACTCATCTTTTTGAATGGGTCTAATTGATGTTGTTGATATGATTATTCTACACCATGAATCAAGCTGTGTTATAACTATGCACAATTAACTGTCCATCATTAAGTGCTGCGTAAACAAAGTATTTTGGCATTTTGGCCCTCACCCCTGGCCCCACTCCCAGGCTGGGAGTGGGGAATCTGGCTCCCTTCCTCCACGAGTGGGGGAAGGGCTGGGGATGGGGGCGAACAGACCGCATAACTTACTTTACGCTGTATTAAATGCTGATCCGAAAAGTTCTGTGGCGAACCTTTTTGTTCGAAAATCTGGTTGGACTTTCAGCTACTTTTCGGTTAGATTCTAAGAACTATATCTGATAATGTCGACAACTCTCTTTGTTCTCGTTCTACTAATACTCATCTTGCTCATTGCCCTCGGTGGCGGTTTCTTCGTTTTGGTCTATTGGCGTCTCATTCAACGGCCCGTGCCAAAACTGGATGATGAATTTTCGTTGGATATTCTCGATGCATCGGTTGAGGTGTTGCATGACAAACACGGTATTCCCCATATTTACGCCGACAGCCGCGCCGATCTTTTTCGGGCGCAAGGCTACATCCATGCACGTGATCGGCTGTGGCAAATGGAGCAGAGTCGCCGCATTGCGCGCGGCACATTGGCCGAGATCTTTGGCGAGCCAGCATTAGAGGCGGATCGTTTCAGCCGTGTGGTCGGTTTTTGGCGTGCCGCGCGTCTAGAGCTTGAACACCTTGACGCTGAAACACGTCAAATTCTGGATTGGTATGCTGAAGGCGTCAATGCATATATTGAGAAAGACGCAGGCAGACTGGCGGCAGAATTCAATCTATTACGGTGTCGCCCCGAGCCATGGAGTGCCTTGGATACAGTTGGCTATTCCAAAATCATGAGTTGGTCGCTTTGTGTAAATTGGGAAAGCGAACTCACTCGGATGCGTCTAGCCCTCCAGATGGACCCCATCCTTGCTTCTGAGCTAGAGGGTGACTATCCGAAGGAAAATCCAGCTATATTGGAAGCGCTTAGCCAAGAAGAGTCTGATCGCCTTTTGTCGACGGCGGGACTACTGTTGGGCCAATACGAATCAATCCGTTCTTGGCTTGGTGAACAGGGAGTGCTCTTTGGCAGCGGTCAAGGGTCCAATAGCTGGGTCCTCTCACCTAAAGCAAGTTTGACAGGACAACCCTTGTTGGCAAACGATTCGCATCTCACAATTAGTATGCCGGGTGCATTCTATGAAAACCACTTAATCTGCCCTGATTACGAAGTAAGTGGTGCCTCATTCCCAGGTGCACCAGGCGTAGTAATTGGTCACAATGCGGACATAGCCTGGGGCATCACCAACGGCTTTGCCGATGTCCAAGATCTGTATCTGGAGCGCGCCAACCCAGATGACGACACACAATTTGAGTACATGGGTGAGTGGGAATCAGCCCAGATTATTGAAGAGACGATCCAAGTTCGCAAACAGGCACCCCACATCGAACGCGTGATTGTGACCCGTCACGGACCAATTATCAGCAATTTGATTCAAGCTCTTGACACAGAAGCGACCGGACCATCCGCAGCGCTGCATACGATTCCGCTCGCTTTACGCTGGAGTGGACATGAAGCCGGTCATTCAATACGCGCCATCTTGGGGATCAATCAGGCATCTAGCTGGGATGAATTTGATCATGCTCTAGCCGATTGGGGAGCGGCGCCTCAGAACTTTGTCTACGCTGATGTCAATGGATATATTGGGTATGTGATGGGGGGGAACATCCCAAAGCGGGAGAGGAATGTCGGGCTTCTTCCAGCACCGGGTTGGACCGGAGAACATGAATGGATGGAGATGATTCCCCATGATGAACTACCCCGCATAACAAACCCCGAATCTGGTATCATTGTCACGGCCAACAACAAAATGGTTGGCGATGACTATCCTCACTTCTTGGGCATGGAGTATTATCCTGGTTGGCGGGCCAGGCGCCTGGAGGAGCTGTTGCAGACCAAGAGCCGCTATACCCAAACCGATATGGAGACGATGCAGATTGACAATATGAGCAAGTTTGCGCAGTCTCTAACTCCTTGGTTTACAGTTTTAACGGCAAAAAATACTTTTGAGACAATAGCCCTCACAGAGCTTCGCAACTGGAACCATCGTATGGATGTGGAGTCCCGGGCTCCAACTGTCTTCCACTATATGTTGTGGGAATTGCTCAGTATGACCTTCGGCAACAAAGTGGGAAAAATCTTTCCCAGTTACTTAGGAATTGCCACAAATCCACTGTTTGGTATTACTGGATTCCATTTTCGCGCGCAGACACGACTGCTTGAATTGATCGAGAACCATGAACGCTCGTCCTGGTATATAGATTCTGCCACAGGTCAAGAGCGAACTCGAGACGAATTGCTTCAAGAGGCATTCTCACGGGCAGTCAGCAAACTATGTGAAGATGTTGGAGAAAGCCCTGTTCGTTGGCAATGGGGTCGCCACCACCAGTTACGCTATGTACATCCACTCGGCAGCGTGCGGATGCTCAAAACATTTTTCAATCGAGGTCCTTTTCCAGTCGATGGTGACGGAACGACTCCGCTACAGACGCGTCATGCAACCCAAATGCCGCTCGAATTGGTGCAGGTAGTTCCAGTTTATCGTCAGGTTTACGAAGTGGGCGAATGGGATCGGGCACAGAGTGTCACGATCAGCGGTCAATCAGGCCACCCACTCAGCCCGCAATATGACGATCAGATTTCTTTATGGCGTGAAGGGGTCTATCATGCGATGCCGTGGAGCAGACAAGCTGTTGAGAATCTCGCAGTTCATCGCACAATCATGCATGTGGGAAACAAGTAAGGCCATTCCAGAGAAACAAATCCCTGATTTGCCAAGTCGATTTCTCTGGAATGGCTTGCGCTTTTCCAGATCAAATTAGGGATTTTAATTGTTGGAAAAGCCGGGGTGGTTCAGAATTAGGTTTACACTTTTGATACATAGATAAAAATCTATATGAGGTCATTTTCTGCCTGAGCATGGCTCAAAGTAGAAAATATAAACATCTTTTCTCTTTGCAAAAATGTAAACCTAATTGTCCGCCTAAAATGAACCACCCCGAAAAGCCTAACACCAATTGCTGTTGTGGCAACCATGAATGGATTCCGATTTTATTTTCGAATGTCTACCAGAGCCCAAATGTATAACGGATTGAGCAATGGGACGTAAAGATTGAAGATTGAGCAGGTGCAGGGTACAATAAGTACACATAGAGAAATTTCAGGCACAACCTGATCCAAATGAACGTATTGAGAATTATGGCAATAAACACCTACATCGATTTACGAAGCGACACAATCACCCCTCCCACACCGAACATGCGTAAGGCAATGGCAGAAGCCGAGGTCGGTGATGATGTTTTTGGAGAAGACCCGACCGTCAACCGCTTAGAGGCAATGGCGGCAGAGATGTTGGGCAAAGAAGCAGCTCTTTTTGTCTCCAGCGGCACAATGGGCAATCTTGTTTCGGTTCTGGCGCACTGCGGTCGGGGGGACGAGATGATTTTGGGCGATTGGGCACATATCTTCCGCGCCGAGCAAGGCGGTGCAGCTGCTCTGGGCGGCATTCACCCGCACATCGTACGGACCCAACCAGACGGTACACTGGATCTCGATGATGTGGCAGCCGCGATTCGACCCGACAACCAACATTACCCAATAACCCGACTGCTCTGTTTAGAAAACACCCACAACTATTCAGGGGGGAGCATTTTACCCGTTGACTATATGGATAGAGCAGGCGACTTTGCACACGAACGTGGTCTCAAAATGCACGTTGATGGTGCCCGTCTCTGGAACGCGTCCGTTGGTCTCAATGTCTCTCCCGCAAGGCTTGTTCAGAATGCTGATAGTGTGAGCGTCTGTTTGAGCAAAGGATTGGCAGCGCCGGTTGGTTCAATTGTTGCCGGTGATGCGGAATTCATCCAAAAGGCACGTCGAGCGCGCAAAGCGGTGGGCGGTGGTATGAGGCAGGCCGGTATCCTGGCCGCGGCTGGAATCGTTTCCCTCACCGAGATGGTCGAACGGCTTGCCGACGATCATGACAATGCGCAAAGATTGGCTCAAGGACTGAGCAAGCTCGATGGCATTGAAGTTGATCTAGAGAAAGTGCAGACCAATATGGTCTTTTTTGTCCTCACAAAAGAAGAAATCACGCCAGAACAATTTGTCACAGGGTTACGCCAACAGGGAGTGCGACTCAATGCCAGCGGCACTCGTCGTATCCGTATGGTTGCCAATTATCAATTCAGTAGCGAGGACGTTGAGAAGGTTTTGGCGGCGTTTCAACATGTCTTAGAAAATGGTCGCACCCTTGAAACAGAAAAAACTTATGTTTATGGATAGAGTTCGTGAATATTGCAATCCAGAACAGAATCCAACAGCGCAATCAATGTCGTTAAGTTCAGACCGATTCGGGGAGGAGTCGCCATGCATGGCGACTCCTCCACTAACTTAATGACATTGACAGCACAATGAGAACGTGGTCCAGTGAATGCAACACTGTAATACGTATCCAACTCACTCTCAACAACAATTCAGGATCTTCCATGTTAGCCAAACGCATTATCCCCTGTCTTGACGTCAAAGATGGTCGTGTCGTTAAAGGCGTTAATTTTGTTGACCTAGTTGATGCTGGCGACCCCGTTGAGCAGGCCAAGGTCTATGATCAAGAGGGAGCCGACGAGCTCGTTTTTTTGGATATCACGGCCACTCACGAAGCGCGTGACATTGTCGTGGATATGGTGCGACGCGTGGCGGATACTGTCTTTATTCCGTTTACAGTCGGTGGTGGATTGCGGACAGTTGAAGATATGCGCGCCATCTTGTTGGCTGGAGCCGACAAAGTGAGCATCAACAGTGCAGCAGTCCGCAACCCGGAACTGATTGAGGAAGGTGCACAACGGTTTGGCAGTCAATGTATTGTCGTCGCTATCGATGCTCGTCGGCGTCAGGGCGAAGAGCGTCGGGAGCGAGGCGAGGGTTGGGACGTTTATGTAAGCGGTGGTCGCGTCAACACGGGTATCGATGCAATTGAATGGGTAAAGGAGGCGGAACGGCGTGGCGCCGGCGAGATTCTCCTGACCTCGATGGATGGTGATGGCACGCAGGAGGGCTATGATGTTGAGCTGACCAGAGCGATCAGTGATGCGGTTTCGATCCCTGTGATTGCGAGCGGCGGTGCGGGACGAGCCGAGGATTTCCAAGCTGCTGTGACAGCTGGCGGTGCATCTGCTGCATTGGCCGCTAGTCTCTTCCATTTCCGTCAGCTGAGCATCATGGATGTGAAGCGTCAGATGCTGGAGGCAGGGGTTTCAGTGCGGATCCCAGCGGAGTAATATAATGAGCAAAATTCTCAATGAGCTTTTTCAAACAATTCAGAGCCGCAAAGAGAATCCACCTCCCGGATCGTATACAGCCCAACTCTTCGAACAAGGTGAAAACGAAATCCTCAAAAAAATGGGAGAAGAGGCTGTCGAGGTGATCATCGCAGCCAAGGGAGAAGGAGATCAGCGCGTGATTTATGAGCTGGCAGATTTTTTGTATCACAGCATGGTCTTGTTGGCTGATCGTGGTTTAGATTGGGCTGATGTTGAGGCAGAACTGAAGAGTCGAATCAAATAATGCTCAAAATTAGGGATAAATCTGACATCACTATCAGATTCTCAACCGGTATCATACAACCAGTAATGTTAGATGATTCAGTCGTATCGAAACCAAAGCGGATCTATCACATGAGATCCTGTTGAGCCCAATTTGGATCGGCCTTACGGAAAAAGGGAGATAGCGGAATGGCAATTGAACTGAAACAGGAATCGCAGTCAAATGGCTTAGCGCAGAATGGTCAGACCAAGCACAAGACATTCACGCAGAATGAAATCGCCCAAGAAGTCACGCAGATGTTTGCCAAAGAGGCAGTCACATTTGATGATGTTTTGCTGACGCCTGGTTATACGGAAGTTTTGCCCGCAGATGTAGATGTGAGCAGCCGATTGCATGATCGACTGCGCCTTCACATCCCATTGATCAGTGCAGCAATGGATACGGTCTCCGAAAGCCAACTTTCGATTGCGCTTGCCCGTCAGGGGGGGTTGGGCGTCATTCATCGAAACCTCTCCATCGACGAGCAGTGTGAAGAGGTCGATAAAGTAAAACGCAGCGAAAGCGGCATGATCGTTGATCCAGTCACGCTGGCACCCAATGCCCTGCTCGCAGACGCCGAAGCGGTGATGAGCCGTTATCATATTAGCGGCGTCCCCATTGCAGATAGAGAGGGACAACTGGTCGGCATCCTGACCAACCGTGATGTCCGATTTGCCACAGATTACTCACGACCAGTTTCAGAATATATGACGGCGGATAATCTTGTTACAGCGCGGATTGGAACCACACTGTCAGAGGCTATGGAAATCCTCCATCAATACCGGATTGAGAAACTACCTTTGGTGGATGATGAAGGATATCTAAAAGGTTTGATTACCTATAAGGATATCCTCAAACGGCAAGATTTTCCTCATGCAGCCAAAGATGATCAGGGGCGCCTACTAGTTGCCGCGGCGATCGGTGTTGGTGCGCAAGGACTCAAGCGAGCCGAAGCGCTCATGAACGCAGGTGTTGATGCAGTCGCCATCGATACGGCCCACGGTCATAGCCAGGGTGTAATCGAAACGGTGCGAGCCATCAGAGAGAGTTACCCATCATTCCCTATTCTGGCAGGCAACATGGTCACACCCGAGGGCGTTCAAACGCTCGTCGAGGCCGGTGCAGATGTCATCAAGGTTGGCGTCGGGGCTGGTTCGATCTGTACAACACGCATTGTGAGCGGTGCAGGGATGCCTCAATTGACTGCCATAGGAGAATGCGCTGCCGCGGGACGCCATCTGAACGTCCCGATCATTGCTGACGGTGGCGTTCGCTATAGTGGCGACATCACCAAAGCATTGGCAGCAGGCGCGTCGGCAGTGATGTTGGGGAGTCTACTTGCGGGGCTGCATGAATCTCCAGGCGAGATTGTTAGTCGCGAAGGACGCTCATTCAAAGAATATCGTGGCATGGGCAGTCAGGGTGCCATGAAGGGGCGTGCGAGCGATCGCTATCAAGCTGCCCAAAACCACGTTGCACAAAACGGCAGCACCCCATCAAACCCTAGCCCCGACATCGGTGGCAAAACCGTTCCCGAAGGCATCGAAGGTCAGGTACCTTATAAAGGCTATCTGAAGGACTTTGTCTTTCAACTCATAGGCGGTTTGCGTAGCGGAATGGGATATGTCGGCGCAGCCAATTTGGCTGAGCTTCAGGAGAAGGCCCGCTTCGTCCGAATCTCGAATTCTAGCTACCAAGAAAGTCATCCGCACAGCGTGGTGATCACGAAGGAAGCACCCAATTATCAAGTGCGATCGTCATCGTGATGAAAATTGACCAGATAACAAGGTGACAAGCAAAAGTAACGTCGCAATTACCTCAGAACTTAGAACTCAGAACTTTATAGGGAGTGTGTGCCAAAGTGTGTAAATGCAGCGGTTCTCTGACTGAGCAGAGTTCATTTGCACACTTTGTGGTACATTCAATTTATACAAGATTGTCAGGAAAGTAAGTCTATGACCGTAACTGCAATTGTTGGTGCTCAATGGGGCGATGAAGGGAAGGGCCGCATTATTGATTATTTGGCCCAAAAGAGCGACTGTATCGTCATGCGCTTTCAAGGTGGAGACAATGCGGGCCACACCGTCGTCAATGAATATGGCAAAAACGCACTCCATTTGATCCCTTGTGGCATCTTTAATCCCAAAGCGCAGAATATTATCGCCGCCGGTTGTGTGGTAAACCCACAGTCACTTCTACAAGAGTTGGACCATCTGGAGTCGATTGGCGTCAATACAGAGAAGCTCTGGATCAGCAATCGCGCCCAACTCTTGATGCCTTATCACCGCACCTTGGATGAACTGGAAGAGGCAGCGCGCGGCAGCGACACAATTGGCACGACGAAACGCGGTGTTGGACCAGCTTACTCAGACAAAGCGACTCGTTCTGGTCTGCGCATGGGTGATCTACTTGAGCCAGCGTGGTTAGAAGTACGCTTGGATCAGGCGTTGCGCACGATCAATCGCAGAATTGAACTTCTAGACGGAAAACCGGTTGATGGACAGGAACTTTATGCGCTTTGCATGGACTATAGAGATAAGCTTGGTCATCGCATTATCGACACGGTGCCCATGATTCGACAAGCGCTGAAGGATGGAACAGATATCCTGCTTGAAGGCCAACTGGGCGTTATGCGCGACTTGGATTGGGGCATCTATCCCTATGTCACGAGCAGCAATCCGACAGCCGCCTTTGCAGCAACGGGCGCAGGCCTTCCCGCGCGCGCGATCGAACAGGTTATGGGGATCGTCAAAGCCTATAGTACCGCCGTGGGTGCAGGACCCTTTCCCGTCGAACTCAATGAAACTGAAGCCGAGCATCTGCGCACCGTGGGGGGTGAGTTTGGCGCAACAACTGGTCGAGCACGCCGCTGTGGTTGGTTCGATGGTGTTGCGATCAACTACGCTGTGTGGCTCAACGGGATGACGAGCATCACCCTAACAAAGCTTGACGTTCTAGATGCGTTTGAATCCATCAAAGTCTGTGTCGGATACAAACTCCCTGATGGAAGCGTGATCAAGGACTATATGCCCGACACGCCTATTCTGAACCAAGTCGAGCCCATCTACGAAGAGTGGGAGGGGTGGATGACGTCGACGCAAGAATGCCGCAAGTGGGACGATCTGCCGCCTAAAGCTCAAAGGTACATTATGCGCTTACGAGAACTGTCAGGTGTACCGATCCACTATGTTTCTGTTGGCCCAGAGCGTGACCAGCTTTTGGAGATTCGGGAGGTGTAGACGTAGTTTAGGTTGCTTAGTATTGTTGTGCTATAATCCGAAAATCGGATATTCGGAATTACATACAGAAATTTATCGAGTAACAACTATGTCAATGACTGTACAGTTACGCTCTAAAGGGAATCTAACAATTCCATCTGAATTTAGACAAAAATATTCTTTTGATGAAGGAGACGTTTTTACCTTAGTCGATCTGGGCGACGGCAGTTTTTACCTTATACCTCGTGTTTCAATTGTACCTAAACTTGTCTCTGAAATGGTGCATTTACGTGAAGAAGCAGGTTTAACCTTAGAAGATATGCTAGATGGTCTATCGGATGAACGCCAAAAGCTATACCAAGAACGGTATGCAGACTTAGGCGATATTCTACAATGACAGACTCACTCAATGGTAGTCGTTTACGAGTATCAGTAGATCCAAATTTGGCGTTTTTGGCGATTTTCAGTCGAGATTGCAGGGATTTTGGAGTCATTTATTCAGATTTCGGTTACAGAAAACAACCTATTTCATATCTGAAAATCGCCCAAATCTAACGCAAAAACTAGATATCGACCGGCAAATTTGTATTTATGTCAACTGTTTAGCCAGAATTCTCTCTCAAAACCTGAAATTTGGATCTACTGAGTCTTCTTTGATACCTCGGTATTGATAGCTGGTGCATTTTCGCAAAGAGGTGCCAGTTATATCTTATTGCAACTTTCCAATTTAACAATCATAAATGGCATTATATCCCCAGACGTACGCTTCGAAGCAGAAAGAAACATTCAACGGAAAGCACCTAGTGCTCTGCCTGCTTTGCGCATCCTGTTGAAGGAATCATTGCTTGAGTCGCCGCCACCCTCAATCTCTGACTTATTAGCAGTTAAATCATTTGCAGACCGCAAGGATCGGCACATCCTTGCGGCTGCCCATTCACAGAAATGTGAATATTTTGTAACGTTGAATGTAAAGGATTTTTGGCCACCTCCATCCGTGCTCAAGATTGTACGTCCTGGTTCACTGCTGCAAGAGTTGCGTATTCGAATTGTCAATGATCAAGCTGAAAAAGATTAAATGAACAACTTCAAACATGATACCTACCTCTCTCCCCTGACCTGGCGCTATGGCAGCCAAGAGATGCGCGGAGTTTGGAGTGAAGTCGAGAAGCGACGCTTGCTGCGCAAAATTTGGGTAGCTCTGGCGCAAGCTCAGCATGAAGCCGGATTGGTGACGGCTGAGCAGGTATCTGACTTGCGCGCCCATCAGGATGAGATTGACATTAATTGGGCGACCGAGATCGAGACCGAGATTGGGCATGATCTGATGGCCGAGATCAAGACATTTGCCGAGCAGTGTCCAGAAGGCGGCTCGATTATCCACTTGGGTGCGACCTCCATGGACATATTGGATAACATGGATGCATTGCGATTGCAGCAGGCACTGGACCTTGTGTTGGATCGCCTGAGTAGACTTCTGATGAGATTCGCCGATTTGATTGAACGTGAGGCCAACAGACCCACGATGGCCTTCACTCATATCCAACCAGCAGAGCCGACCACAGTTGGCTATCGTCTGGCCCAATATGGTCAGGATCTCTTAACGGATCAGGCAGAGCTGCGACAAGTACGTCGCAAGCTGCGCGGCAAGGGGATTAAGGGTGCCGTGGGGACAAGTGCTAGCTACACGCAATTGCTGGTCGAAACAGGATGGAGTGCAGCCGATCTAGAACGGCGTACAATGGAACAGTTGGGCTTAGAGGCATTTCCCGTTGCAACACAGACCTATCCACGGAAACAGGATTGGTTGATCCTAAATGCTCTGGCAGGGTTGTGTGGGAGCCTCCACAAATTGGCATTTGATCTGCGCATTTTGCAGAGCCCACCCATTGGTGAATGGAGCGAACCATTCGGTGCAAAGCAGGTTGGCTCTAGCGCCATGCCCTTTAAGCGCAATCCAGTCGCGGCGGAGAACATCGACAGTTTGACGCGTTGGGTCGCGGCGTTGCCTCGAGTGGCCTGGGACAACGCAGCACTCAGCTTATTGGAACGCACTTTAGATGACTCAGCCAACCGCCGATTTGCCTTGCCCGAAGCGTTTCTCGTCACCGATGAGGTCTTGCTACGCATGCAGCGCGTGCTCGACGGATTATGCATCTGGTCAGGTCCCGTTAAACGCAATCTACGGGACTACGGTGTCTTTGCAGCTACAGAACGGGTGTTGATGGCGGCAGTAAAGGCAGGGGGAGATCGCCAAATACTACACGAAGTCATTCGCGAGCAAAGCCTCACCGCCTGGCAAGCACTGCAAGAAGGCGCCCCCAATCCATTGGCCCAGAATCTAGCCGTGGATGAGCGTATCACGCGCTATGTTGACGCAGCTCAGGTGATTGATCTCCTTGATGCAACAGAGTATGTGGGAGATGCACCAGAACGTGCCCGTTTACTAGCCGCGCAGATCCGGAAAAGCATAAACTAGGAGTCGTTGACTTTGACAGCTCTCCTCAGAGAAATCATTGCCCAGAGCGACCAAAGCTCTGAGAGCACATGCTAAAAGTCAACAGAACCTAGTGCATTATCTACACTAAAAGTTCGGGTATTTTAGTCGAGTAGTAATCCGAAAATTAAGGCCGGATGAAGCACTAGGTTCTGTCATATAGAAAAATCTGTACAAATGAGTCAAGTTTCGTGGCTGGTGGATAGGTACATAGTCACCAGCCACTATCAACCATCCACCATGACCAGGCTACTCGTCGGTTTGAGGCGCAGTTTCACTAGTGGTCTTTATGTCCGAATTCATTCTAACTGCTTCACCTGATTTTGCGGAGCTGGCGCAAGATGAGCTTCAGAAAACTGGTTTTTCGGTTCGCCGGTGTCGACCTTTGGATTCAGGTATCTTTCTCGTTGAACTGGAAGAATCCTTTTGGGACTTGGCAGAGATATGGCGACTCGATCCACCCGTTTTCATCCGTCACATTTGTCCAGTTCTGACCTCGATTGAACTAAATGGTTCGATTGAAGACATTCAGCGCATGGTAGATGGGCTCGACTACGACATTCTGTCTCTCGTTGAACCCGATCTAACGTTCTCGGTACAGTCACGTACTTTAGGCGAGTTTCCATACAAGCGGTTTGACATCAACACGGCACTTGCATCTGAAATTACAAAGCGAACAAAAGCTGAGGTCAACGTCCGTTCTCCTGTTCAGATCATTTCGGTGGTTTGTGCAACACTCGCCCAAAATGATGGCTCTTTGCCACGCTCAATCGCCTTCATTGGTATCTCACCCGCAATTTATAATTTGTCCGACTGGGCAGGCGGAATGCGCCGATTTGCCCGTGAGGAAGGACAGGTAAGTCGCTCCGAATTTAAGCTATTGGAAGCGCTGGAGGTCTTTCATATCGAACTTCCTCACAGAGGCGTTGCGCTCGATTTGGGTGCTGCTCCCGGTGGATGGACACGAGTGTTGCGCCAACACGAGCAATATGTGACAGCCGTGGATCCTGGCGCACTCGATCCACGCATCGCAGCAGACCGCAGTGTGCGCCATTTGCGCATAACGGCCGAACAATATCTAGCTCAAGATCCCGAACAGTTTGATTTGATTGTCAACGATATGCGGATCGATGCACGTGACTCTGCTCGTTTGATGGTCCGTTATGCTTCTTGCCTCTATCCTCATGGCATTGCTTTGATGTCCCTCAAATTGCCTGAACAGAACCGCAAACCGATCCTTGACCACAGTTGGAATATTCTACGTGTGGCATATACAATAGAAGGTGCACGCCAGCTGTTTCATAATCGAAGCGAAGTAACAGTTTATCTAAAGTTAAGATAACCATTCTATGCGTATTGCCCTCTTAGCCGATATTCACGGCAATTTACCGGCACTCCATGCGGTACAAATCGAACTCGAACGCCTACAACCTGACTATGTCGTTCTCAACGGAGATCTAATCAATGGAACACCCTTTAGTCGCGAAGTCATTCGTGCCATACGACCGTTGGATTGGCTTGTCGTGCGCGGCAACCATGAATTCTACTATTTAGATTTTGGTACCGAGCGAGCATCCAAAGGGAGTCATGATCCCAAACGATGGGGGCAACTGCATTGGCTCGTTGAACAGTTAGGACCAGAAGATGGTCAATATTTGGCGACATTACTGGACAAACGCACTTTTTACATTCCCGGCACGGAACCAATTCGCATTGCGCATGGTGTCCCTGGACACAACCGAGTCGGATTCTATCCGCATCAGACAGATGAAGAGATTGGTGCGAAGATCGAGCATGTTTCGGAGCGCACATTGATTTCGGCGCATACACATGTCCAGATTGATCGGCAAGTCTATTCAACAGAACACCCAAACATCGAACCGACCTGGCATCTGATCAATCCTGGCAGCGTTGGATTGCCCCTCAACGGAAATGTGCAGGCCCAATTTGCAATCCTCGAAAGTGTATCAGGAGAGGTAGAATCGGGCGGTTGGCAGGCAACCCATCATGGTGTCGATTATGATCGGCGTCCAGTTCTGGAAGCGTTACCCAACTTTTTTACTGGGAATTGTGTACAGCCGAACCAGAAATAATTCTCTTCTATCGATGGTGCTGGCAAAATGGCACAAATCCAGATGACGATATTCACGCTGCTTTTGAGATATATATTCAAGCGACTGGCCGGGATCAGTATATACGAGATCATGATCCATTATGCCACTAACCATGCGAATTGCAATATTAGCTGACATACATGGCAATTTGCCCGCGCTGGAGGCAACCGTACGAGATCTTCAATACCAACAACCAGATGTGGTCTACTTGGCTGGCGATCAGATCAATCGCTGCCCATGGAACAATGATGTCATGGCGCTCATCCATGATCAAAGGTGGCCAGCCATCTATGGCAACCACGAACTGATTGTTGGTCGTCTGGGAACTCCCCAGAATCGCCCTCCCTTTACCGACCGCACAATCTTTCCTATCCTCTGGTGGACAAAGGAGAATCTCCACAAGCGCTATTTGGCCGAATTGCATGAATTACCCGCCGAACTCCATCTGACGTTCGATCATGCGCCGGCCATTTATTTGACGCATGGGCAACCGGGAAACCCTTTTCTCGGTTTTTTCCCTGAATCAACTGATGAAAGCTACGAAGGCGCGTTGAAGGAGATTGTGGAGCCGGTTGTGATCACTGCGCATACTCATCGCCCCATGATTCGCAAAATTCAACGCCGCCATCAAGGATCGCGGCTTGTGGTCAATGGGGGAAGTGTGGGAATGCCATATAACAAAGATCCGCGCGCGCAATATCTATTGCTCGACCTCGTGGATCAAAAGTGGCAACCGTCGCTCCGTCAAGTAGACTATAATCGGAGTCTGTTGCGCTCAGCGTTCGAATCGTCCGGTATGTTAGCGGAGGCTGGTCCGAGTGCTGAATTATGCTTGCGCACGGCTCTAACAGGTGAACCCTGGTCGAGCGATTTTGGCTATTGGTATCGCATGCAACCACCAGAAATGAAGACCGATCTCTCTTCTGCGATCGAAATCTATTTGCAACAGCATGGTCCTGGTCGCTGGGCATTCCCAAATATACAGCAAAGATAATGCTATACTTGCCACGGGTAGTTTCTGGACAGTTTGGGTGACACTGGAAAGGCATGGAAGCAATCCCGGATTGCGGGTCGCTCCTGTCGCTTCTTCAAATGTCCAGTTTTCACCCGTGAGTAGTATATCTTGATAGAAACAAAGGGAATTTCATCATTTGCACACGTTATCGCCGCATCATCGGCAAGTAAAATGTTTGACTGGGTTCATCCTCGACATCCACTTGCACCTCAAAGGATACTGGTCGAGCGCCTACATCAAATTCATCTTCCGCATAAACAACAACGCGATATGTGCCAGATTGGCGAAAGTCTCTGAAAGTTGCGCTGAAGCTGTTTTTGCCATTATCGAGCAAGACAATCGTGGAGATAAGCGAGAAATCCTCATCTTGGACCAAAGCTTCTCCTTCGATTGGTGCAACGTAATCGGGTGGATAAATGACAGCCCACACGCGATTCACTTGTTCATCATCGCGCACATCGGCACGAATCACTCCTCGACCGTCGATGATCTCCGGTGGCGTCACGCTGAAAATATGTGGTGGCCAGTTGAAGTCATCCAATGTCCCAGCAAAACTGAAACCGCGTGTCGCTGCCTGCGCTCCATCATCGGCTTGCCCCGGTCTGGTATTGCTATCTCCATTGACAAATGGCTTCTGATGGGGATGAGCGATCTTGGCTGCAACCTGCGCTTCTCTGTACGCATTATAAAGACTCTCATTGCGCCCTAATGCTTCGAGAAAATGATCAGAGAAGATGGCGCCATCTCGCGATGCCCATGCCAAATTGTCAGCATCGGTGGAAGTAATGATGACACGATTTTCTCCCACAAGCGTTTTGTCTCCAGTGATAAAACTACCTGAGTAACAAGCGTCAATAATCACGTTAATCCGCAGACCAGGGTGTGCCTCCTCTATTTCAGTTAACCATGCGTCCAGATCCGCAGGTGAAACTGACTGGTTACGCTGTTTGTCCAAATAGAACCGATCTCGAGCGCCATGATCCATCATATAAATGGTCAACGCTCTATCTGCACCGACATTGTCTTTTGCCCATTCAGTGATGGCTGTTTGGAGTCCAGCTCTATCAGCGCGAGCATCCACATGGTCACGTCCTATGTCAGGAGATAGATAATAGATTTGCTCGTCGGTGTATCCTTTGTTGATAAAGAGTTTATAAACAGCATCCGTCACGTGATAGATATTATCCTGGACTGGGTCATTGGCCCGAATGGCGCCAGCCACCACGATTAATGCGCCTGGTTTGACAGAATCATTCAGAGAGCGGACAGAAACCGTATACTGGACATGATCACCTGCCACGCCAGCATCATGGTTTAGCAGCCTGGCATAAATGGGCCCATCCTCAACGGCCTCGAAAGACATGCGTACACCGGGGCTAAATGTGAAATCCTGGTTCTTCTCCTGGAGTGAACCGCAGCGAGGATAAAGTTCCAGCGCTACGTCAGCGGGAGACGTGTTCGGTACATCAACCTGTATCAAATATGTGTGACCTGATCTGGCTTGAAAACGTACCCAATCCTCGTCCGCTTCTCGATGGAAACTATGAAACTGAAGTGCCCCCGTCACGGGAATGTCTCGATAATTTGCGCAATCATTATCGGCTTCGAATTCATCACCAACCCCTTCATCGGGAGGGGTTTCTCGATAGGTAACGCCTGCGGAGTGGTTTTGGGCCGGCATCGTAACGGTGTTGCTTTTGTCTGTGATACCGTCGCTATCGGTCCCAAACCATCCGCTCACTTGCCATTCATTTGCAGGCGATGCAGTGAGCGTCACGGAGGTGCCAGCAAGCCGGGCATTCAGTGGAATTCATTGGCTGCGCAGCCGGATCACTGCCCAATCCCTCGTGGCTCAAACTCAAGGTATAACAACTGGCAACCATTTCTACATATATAACGCGCACAGTGTGATCGACGGCTGGCATTGTTAGGGTGTTTCGCAAAGAAGAACTGCCATCATTGTCTGTCCCGCTCCACCCGCTGACAGACCAATCGGTACTGGGCATGGCATCAAGGGTCAGGGTTGCCCCTGCAATAAAGGTCTGTTCTGCGTCGCATGCAGGGGACTTGGTGGGTGTAACGGTTGGCTTGCTTCCTGAGCCACTAACTGTCAAGGTCAGAGCATAGCAAGATATAGAGAGTTGCTCATAGTTTACAGTAATGGTATGAGCTGCCGAAGGCATGGTGAGACTGCTGACAGTCGCAATCGATGCGTCGTTTGCGGTGCCTGTCCAGCTGGCTACCGCCCAAGATTCGAATGGTTCCGCCGTCAGGGCGATTGATTCACCAGCGACATAACGGCCGGTGGAACATCCTGGGGAGAAAGTCGGCGAAGCAATAGGGTTCTTTCCACTCCCAGTATGAGTTAAGGTCAAATCATAGCATTCTATCGGCTTCTTCTCATATGTAACTGCCGCTGCATGATTGCGCATGGGCATGACCAAAGTATTGGTCGTTGCTTGGCTATTGTTGGTATCGGTTCCACTCCAGCTCGCCACAGTCCACTCTTCAGCAGGAGCAGCCGTCAGCGTAATCGATTCTCCCGTCACATATTGACCTTTGCTACCACAAAGGTCGGATTTGACAGGGCTTGCCACAGGATCTCCGCCCTCGCCAGAATGAGTCAGCGTCAACTCAAAACAATCTGGCGCTTGTTCGGTGTAGCGGACGGTCGCTGTATGACCAGCGTTCGGCATGGTCAAGGAGTTTGTAGATGCATTGCTGGCATCGTTATCTGTGCCTGACCAACCGTCAACAGCCCAGTTTGTATCTGGACTGACATTCAGACTGATGGCTTCCCCAGCCACATATTCACCCGTACCGCAACTTGTCGAGCGAGCAGGGGTAGCAACTGGTACACTGCCACTGCCTTCTTTCAACAAGGTCAAAGAATAACAGATCTGCATATAACTGACCGACACGCTATGGTTGGCAGCAGGCATGGTAATCGTGTTGCTACTCGCAGTCGTGTTGTTGTTGTCCGTGCCGCTCCAACCATTTACTTGCCAACCTACTGAGGGAGTGGCGGAAAGGGAAATGCTTTCATCGGCCAAATACCGGCCCGTACCACATCCTGTAGAATTTGGAGGAGACGCCGATGGGTCGGAACCGTCTCCAGTATGCCCGAGCGACAAGGTATAGCATGGTATAGCCAATACATCGATTGGCACTGAACTTAAAACCAGACGATTCGATCCTAACTGTCCATGCCCATCCGAACCCGAGCACTTGATACTAGCGTCACTGGTCAATGAGCAAGTGTGGACCCGTCCTGTCGAAATTGTGGCAACGTTGCTGACCAGGCCACTCACACTTATGGGCGTCTGACGATCAATCATTGTGCCATCTCCCAGTTGCCCCAGATTATTTCGTCCCCAGCACCTGGCGCCACCACTCATTACTGCACAAGTATGTGAACTCCCTTCCGAGATAGCCGTGACGCCGCTGGTCAAACCGCTCACATTTACCGGTGTGCTTCTGGATGCAGTCGTGCCGTCACCCAGTTGATTGTTATTGTTCCTTCCCCAGCATTTGACACCGTCATCATTGGTCACGGCACAAGTGTGTTGCCATCCCGTGGCAATCATCTTGATCCCATTGGTCAATCCGCTCACGTCCACTGGTGTACTACTAGACACGGTCGTGCCGTTTCCCAATTGACCAAAGCCATTCTCTCCCCAACACTTTGCGCTCCCACCAATAATCATCGCGCAACTGTGGGATCCCCCGGCAGAGATTTTATCAACACTGCTGGTCAATCCAGTGACGTCAGTGGGTATCCTACGGTCTACAGGCGTGCCATCTCCCAATTGCCGGGAGCCGTTTTCTCCCCAGCATTTGACACCACCTCCGTTCGTCAATGCACAGGTATGGTTCTCGCCTGCGGAAATCGCATCAACACCGCTGGTCAAGCCGCTGACACCCACGGGGATACTACGATTTGTCGTTGTATCATCTCCCAGTTGACCAGAGTCATTCTTTCCCCAGCATTTAACACCCTCTCCAGTTGTCAACGCACAGCTATGGTTCCATCCCGTCGTAATTGCAGTGACACCGCTTGTCAGGCCACTGACATCTACCGGTGTGCTGCTGTCTGTTGTGGTGCCATTGCCCAACTGACCATATTCGTTATATCCCCAGCATTTGACACCTCCAGTATTCGTCAATGCACAAGCGTGGTCCCATCCTGCAACAAGCATCGTGACGCTATTTGTCAAACTACTGACATCCACCGGTATGCTGCGGAATGGGGCCGAACCGTCTCCTAGTTGCCCTCTTCCGTTTCTACCCCAGCACTTCATGCCCCCACCATTTGTTATTACACAGGTATGGTCCCATCCTGCTGCGATCGCAGTAATGTCGGTATCCAGCCCATTGACATCCACGGGTGTATTGCGGCGGCTGGTCGTGCCGTCTCCCAGCTGACCGTAGAGATTATCTCCCCAGCATTTTGCGCTCTTGTTACTTGTTAATGCACAGGTGTGAAATGCTCCTATCGTGATGGCCGTAATCCCACTCGTCAGACCACTAACGTCTGTGGGCGTGCTGCGGCCTGTGGTTGTACCGTCACCTAGTTGACCTGAACCATTCCCTCCCCAACATTTGACACCACCACTTATTATGGCGCAGGTGTGTATTTCGCCCGCGGCAATTCCGGTGACGCCGCTGGTTAATCCACTTACGTCAACAGGTGTATTGCGATCCGTCGCTGAACCATCGCCCAACTGATTAAATTTATTGTCCCCCCAGCATTTGGCCTCACCGTTTGTCAACGCACAGACGTGGTTCCACCCTACCGAGATCGCACTAACGCCGTTGGTCAGTCCATTTACGTCCACGGGCATGTTGCGGTCTGTCGTTGAGCCGTCGCCCAGTTGACCATCGCCATTTTCGCCCCAGCACTTGACTCCCCCGCTGCTCATTAACGCACAAGTATGGTTTTCCCCGGTAGAAATCGCAGCGACACCATTAGTAAGGTTGCTCACATCTATAGGCGTATGACGGTCTGCTTTCGTGCCGTCGCCCAATTGACCGGAGTTGTTCCTCCCCCAGCACTTGACTCCCCCTCCACTGGTCACTGCACAGGCATGGTTCCACCCTGCTGAGATCGCTGTAACGCCGCTGGTCAAGCCAATTACATCTACGGGCGTGCTGCGATCTATGATTGTGCTATCTCCTAGTTGACCAGACTTATTTCTCCCCCAGCACTTGACTCCCCCTCCGCTGGTCACTGCACACGAGAGCGAGTCACCTGCATCGATTTGAATAATATTGCTCAGGGGGGCCAGATCACTTTGGCGTCGTAGATTCTGGGCGGTTGTCTGAGTAGTGGCACCCCAAATATCCGCTGTTGAAATGAAGATTGTACCGGTAACTATGCCAATCGCAGAGAGGTAGATAAGAAGATACGTTCGGTTAATGAGTGGCATTGGTTTACTCCTTTACTCCTTTGGCTCAACCGGATCTCAGGAGAGAGGCCCGCTTTGGATTCGATACGACTACACCACTCAATCGGCGCTAGCCATTTCAGTGCTTGTCACTCCCTGAGAGCGTGTTTTAAAAGGGCCACAGCGTGTCATTCTAAGTGGGGGAACGGAGCGAAGAATCTTCTTTTTGCACTTGGAACCAGGGATTCTTCGTCCCAAAACCTCCTCAGAATGACTTTTGAAACACGCTCTGAGGTTTCTGAAGAGCACTCGTTTTAACGAAACTGAAATTTTCTTCCGGTTTCTCCATCAAAAAAGTAGAGTGCATCTGCAGGGAAAACAGCCGTCATACGATTCCCTGAATAAAGATTCTGTTCAATGCTACATTGCGCAGCAAAAGGATATCTCCCAGCGCTCAAGTAGACAAGCTGTGTTTTGCGAGCAAAATCAGGTTCGACCACATCGACGATTCCGTCAATGTGTATGAATGGACCAGACGAAGCATCGTCAATTTCGGGATCTATGAGCTTTGGCTCCGCTCCTCTTTCAGCTTTCTCAATCTGAATAGCAGCTTCTGGTCGAACACCCATTGTGATATTCGTGCCATAACGAATATGCGCGTTGGACAACTGTTCTAAAACAGAGGAGGGAAGAGAAACGCAAAACGAATCAAAGCAGAGTTGGTTTTGCTCAATGGTTGCGTTTCGAAACAGATTCATCGGTGGTGCTCCCAAGAATCCGGCAACAAATTCATTGACGGGCGCATTGTGTAATTCGTGGTATGTTCCAATCTGCTCCACTTTTCCTGCCCGCATCACAGCCACTTGATCGCCCAAGGTAATCGCTTCAGATTGATCGTGCGTTACATAGAGAGCTGTAATCTGAAAGCGCCGCAAGAGACGCTTTATTTCAACACGAGTTTGACTGCGGAGCTTGGCATCAAGATTGGAAAGAGGTTCATCGAAGAGAAAGAGACTTGGGTTGCGCACAATGGCTCGTGCGATGGCAACTCGCTGTTGCTGCCCTCCCGATAGGGTACCAGGTTTTCGCTGTAGCAAAGCTCTAAACCCGATGCCCATGATATCAGACGTAATGCGAATGCGTTCTTCCGTTTCAGCATCTGTGAATTTACGCATGCGAAAAAAGAATGATAGATTTCCATGACCTTCGAAGTGAGGATAAAGCGCATAATTTTGAAAGACCATGCCTATGTGGCGATCTCCAGGGCGTACATCGCGTACGTCCCGACCGTCGTAGAAAATCTGGCCTTCATATCCAGATTCCAAACCAGCAACGACACGCAAAAGCGTACTTTTTCCACAACCCGATGGACCTAACACAGAGAGCGTTTGTCCGTCCGGAATTGTTAAGCTAACATCATCTAGTGCTCTTACAGAGCCACCAAAGATGGAGTGGCTAGCATCCACTTGCTCCCTACGTATAGCCGTGCGTTCCCCAAAGAACTTGTACACATTCTGTAGGCGGATCTCAGCCAAGATGAACGTCCCTTTCAAAGCGTATTTGTAGCAGAAGCTGAGGCTGGGATCCATAGAGTAAATGTACTGCCAGCGCCCAGCTTGCTTTCAATCTGAAGTCTTCCTCCATGCAAACTAGCAATATGATGAACGAGGGCAAGACTAAGTCCAGCACCGGGTTGCGTTCGGTCACTCCGATCACCTTGAGCAAATGGCCTAGAGAGTTGCTCGACTGTCTCAGGTGGAATTCCCATGCCTTCATCACGTACTCGGAGCCCGACATAAGTCCCATGTTGTTCAATTGAAAGCCAAACATGCTTCGACTGTGATCTTTTATATTGAATTGTATTATCAAGCATTCGTTTGATTGCCTCGTGCAACAAACTTGATTCGCCAATAATACGTACTTGATTATTTTGGGTCAACACTTTCAGACTTAGACCTTCTTTTTCTATCTTGGTATAGCTATCAGTTGCTGCATTTTGAACGACGGTGAATGCATTCAATGATTCGAGATCATCTGGCTGCATCTTTTTCTTTAGGACTTCAGCCAACATCAAGAAGCCCTCAATCAATCTCTGAAGCCGGTAGCCACCTTCAAGAATACCGGATGTGGCCGTTCGCAGATCGTCAATAGCGATATCTCCATCCATCATCTCTTGAAGATATTCGGCATATCCGAGAACAAAGGTGAGAGGTGTCCGAAATTCGTGCTGTAACATCCCAACGATTTGGTTGCGCAGCACATCCATTTGCCACTCCATCTCTTCCTGCATATCTTTGCGACGACGAATGGCATTTTGAATTGCTAGAACCAGATCTTTTTCATCGACCGGCTTTGTCAAATAATCTTCGATGCCAATACTCATGGCTAGACGTTGGTCAGAAGGTGATGTTTTGGCAGTCAAGAAGATGAAGGGAAGTGTTCGTAAATGCTTACTCTCTCGCGTATATTGGAGCAATTCGTAGCCATCCATTTCGGGCATCATAATGTCACATAAGGACGGCTTTGTTCAAGCCAAGAGAGTGCCTGATGACCGTCATAAGCAGCCCAGACTTGATAATCATACGTTTCTAAAATTTCACAAATAGCGGTATTCAGATCTTCGTTGTCCTCTACAACCAAAACCGATTCTTGTTTGCCGTCTGATAATTCATTAGGCAGTTCAACCATATTCACCTTCTTTATGTCAATTATTGGACTCATCTGATGATATTATATAAACCTACTTTTCCACCTCTCATGGAAACATGGATCCATACAATTTTCTCAGATAAGTCCAACCAATAATCACTCATCAACCCAACATCAACAGTTTTCTAAAAACTTCAAGACCAGTACACCGAGAGGGGGAAGATTGAGGACAGCTGAATGGGAGCAACTTTGCCAGGGTACCGGCTCACTGAAGATTGTGTCACCCTCATTCATATGATTCCCCACGGTTCTGCCTCCATATCGATGCCAATTGCTGTTCATGATTTCATTATATTGTCCCAAAGAGGGTAATCCAACGCGATATTGCAGGCGGGGCACAGGGGTAAAATTACACACGAAGACGAGATGTTCAGTCCCCCCTGATGTTCGACGAACAAAGCTGACAATCGAGTACTCCACATCGCTAATATCAATCCACTGGAACCCTTCCCAGTTGAAATCGGCCTGATATAGAGCAGGCTGCGTTTGATAGAGTCGATTCAGATCGGCAACAAATTGTTGAAGCTGCTGATGCATTGGAGCATTAAGCAGATGCCAGTCAAGACTGTGCGCTTCGTTCCACTCGCGCCATTGGCCAAATTCGCTCCCCATAAAGAGCAGCTTCTTGCCTGGGTGACCCAGCATGAAGGCATATAATGCACGTAAATTTGCAAATTTCTGCCAGAGATCGCCAGGCATTTTGTCCAACATCGAACGCTTCAAATGGACAACTTCGTCGTGGCTAAACGGAAGCATGAAGTTCTCACTAAACGCATACATTAAGCTAAAGGTTATCTGGTTGTGATGATAACGACGATGGATTGGATCTTTCTCTATGTAGTCCAACATGTCGTGCATCCAACCCATATTCCACTTTAAGTCAAAACCAAGTCCGCCTGTGTAAGCTGGTCGCGTGACCATGGGCCATGATGTGCTCTCTTCCGCAATCGTCAATGCACCTGGAACTTCGGCATGGATTATCTCATTAAAGCGCCGAAGAAAATTGATGGCCTCCAGGTTTTCTCGTCCTCCATATCGGTTCGGAATCCAATCTCCTTGTTCGCGACCATAGTCCAAATAGAGCATAGAGGCCACAGCATCAACACGCAATCCATCAATGTGATACTTCTTCAACCAAAACAGTGCACTCCCCAACAAAAAATTGCTGACCTCGTTACGACCATAGTTGAATATTTTCGTACCCCATTGGCGATGTTCACCAAGTCGCGGGTCAGAATGTTCGTAGAGGTGTGTGCCATCAAAAAAAGCCAAACCATGTGCATCCCGCGGAAAATGAGCAGGGACCCAATCAAGAATCACACCAATCTGATGCTGATGACAGAGATCGACGAAATACATAAAATCATCTGGTGTACCGAAACGGCTCGTCGGTGCAAAGTATCCCACCGTTTGATAGCCCCACGATCTATCTAACGGATGTTCGGTAATGGGCAGTAGTTCGATATGGGTGTACCCCATCTTCTGTACATAGGCAACCAGCTGATGCGCTAAATCACGGTAGCTAAGGTATCCATTATCTTCAGGCACGCGTCGCCAACTGCCCAAATGCACTTCATATATGTTCAAAGGACGATCAAGGGCTTGATGAGTAGCTCGATTCTCTAGCCACTGATCATCATGCCACTCATATGCGTCGATATTCCAAACACGTGATGCTGTATCTGGACGTATTTCTGCCCAGAATCCATATGGATCTGCCTTATCGACACGATAGTTCAAGTGCCTGGATTTTACCGCATATTTGTACGGCGTCCCTTGAGGTAGATCGGGGATGAAGATCTCCCAGATGCCTCCAGACTCGCGACAGGTCATAGCATGCATCCGGTCATCCCAGTAATTAAAAGGTCCAATGACACTAACTCGCTCCGCGTTGGGCGCCCATACGGCAAAATTCACCCCCTGAACCAATCTAGTTTCCAAGCCAGGATCATCCCCAATATCATCTATCTTATTGTAGTCTAAACTATTATACACTAAATTAGAATAGTCCACTTGGATAGTTCTAATCTGCGCACCTAACTTGGCATAGGGCTCCAAAAGCTTGCCTTCCATATGCAAATGTAGATCACCATCACTCAATAATGGAGGGTAGCAATAAGGGTCGTCAATTTCATAAACCTCGCCGTCATGACTGACCAGTCGCAAACGATAAGCGAATGGTTCAGTGTCTTGCAAAAAAAGTGCTTCGAAAAATCCGGCAGGATCGACTCGATGCATTTCTTGCTCACGCCCAGAACGCAAATCTATTGTAAAGATCTGTTGCTCCAACGGTCGAAAAACACGAATCGAGATAGATGAGCCATTTTGGGGCGGAAACTGTACTGGATGTAGTCCCAGTACGTGATGAGGGGCGCCATGATATCCACCGATAATTGCGTCGATGTCGTCCTGGCTTACTGTTGAAATAAACGGGGTTGATTGGTTGAGAGAATTATGCTCTGTCATATTGTCAGGCTAAGGAATAGGCTGAGGAAGAGAGGGGATGCCATCATGGATCCCTCTCTTCCTCAGCCTTAATCTCTGGCTAATTTCCGATGTATCTCGCATACAGACTCTTAGCAAGATCTTCGTCTTCGGTGCCCTTGATGATGGCGCGATTATCTGGAAAGATTGTAAATTCGTAGGTGTCTATCTGTGCCCGTAAGAGGTAATCATTGCGGCTCTGTTTCGTCACGATTGGGGCCAATTGCTGCTCCAATCGGGCCAAATCCAAGCGCTGTCCACCTGTAACTATTACTTGCACAGCATTACGGCCACAAAGACTTGTGCTAGTTGTCTCTACAGCGGCATCCAGGTAGTCGAATCGATGTTGTCCGCAAACTGGACAGTCTGGCTTTCGTGGTGGTCGTCCAAATGTCATAAACTCGTGCGTCCAGACATCCATATGAATCAAACCAGGATTTAGTGGACCGTTGCCAATCATTAACTTGATGGCTTCAGTCGCAGCTACCGCTGTGATCATGGCGACAGCGGGTCCAATCACACCCGCAGTATCACACGTCGCCGTTGTGCCAGGAGCGGGCATTTCGCCCAACAAGCAATATAAACACCCCGTTGCAATCCTCTCTGATTCATGATACTTGGGGAGAGTCTCAACAGCACCATCCGGCACAAATGTCGCAGTCATCCCGTGTGACGCAATCACCCCTGTGTAGATCCAAGGTTTACCCAGGTGAACACAGGCATCATTGAGTAAATACCGAGTACTAAAGTTATCGGTGCCATCTAAGACCAAATCCACATCACCAATGAGATGCAGAATATTACCAGGGTTGACATCTGTTACGACAGCGTCAAGCATGATCTCACTATTCACGCGGCGAAGTTTACGCACAGAAGCCTCAGCCTTTGGTAGATTGGCTGCGATATCATCTTCGTCAAACAAGGTTTGGCGGGGCAAATTATTCAGCTCGATAAAATCTCGATCGATAATCCGTAAATAGCCCACTCCTGCGCGAGCCAACAAACTGGCCAATGCCGTTCCAGTCGCACCACATCCAACAATTACAGCTCTAGAATCAAGAAGATGCTGCTGACCGGATTCCCCCAGTTGAGGAAAGATTGTCTGGCGCTCATAGCGGGCAAGATTCGGTGACTTTGACATCAAACATTCTCCAATGCAGGCAATAAATATTCCGCAACAACCACCTCCCAACTCATCTTCTTGGCCAGAGCTTGCCCTCGTCGTAACAAAGTTTGTCGGTCGGCATCAGTGCGGGGCAATGAGTGAAATATCTTCTGTGCGGCTATTGCTGCATTTGTCCGTTCACTCCAATCGCGTACCCTTTGGTCAATCCATAAAGCATCATTGGCGCTGTGACAAATATATCCATCCGGTAGCCGAACATAATCCGCAATGATGACGTTCGGTTCCATCTGCTCATCAACTCGTGGAGCAACTTGCTCAGAAATTGGTACGCTCATTTGGTCTCCACATTGGGTAGTTATTTGTTGGGCAGCACGTTGCACAAAACCCAAACAGCCGCAAACGCTGCTCACACAGCAAAGAACTCCATAGCTCAGAGGCTCAACCTGCGCAATCCCAAATGGTTCATAGATGCTCTGTCCAAATTCTACATCACTGCCGCAACGAATATCCGCAAACTCCATCTCCTCTGGCATCCGTTGACCACATCGTTCACGACTCCAGCCAAACTGATTCACAAAAACCACCTGAATATTGCTCGCTTGTTGATTGAAAGGTTCTACACCATCAAAGAAAAAGGGAACTTCCAGGCCGATTAGATCTCCGTTGTCGGCTCTGTGACCGATTGGCCAACCGTACTGCGCTTCCCAGGCAGCCACCCATTCGGACCGTCGTCCCGTGGCAACGCTCGTGCTCAAGACAAAAAGTACGGCACGTTTTCCCTCTTGCTGAAACAACGAATCCAAGGATTCCAACACACGTAAATCACGCCAGAGAGCCTTGGAAAGAACGAGGCGTGTCACATGTGTAAAAACATAATCTGGTATAAAGCCCAGTAAATTTTCACAATAGGTCTGTAACCGCCGTTTCGACTCCATCTTTTCAGCAAGTGTTGGATCGGCATGAGGAATGCCATTGTAGACAAGTTCGATGGAAGCCTGCGCAAAATTACCATCCAGAAATCGCAATTCATCTTCTATCAAATCACCAACCGCCAGAATCTTATCGCAACGGATGGCTCGCTTCAGCATTGCATGTTTAAAGAAGTCATCTTGGTTACCAAAAACAGTTTCTAGATCTAGGCCAGTTGCTTTTGCACGGTCTAGCACATTGTAGAACCGAGTATCATGTCCACCATGTTCTTCGATCAACCAACGTACAGTCGCGGTCTCATGTGCATAGAAGATTGATTGCCACTGATTTGGTTCGGTCATCTGCGCAGCGAAGACCAATGGCAATCCAAGCCACTCATGCGCCATGATCAACTTTTGTTCATACAAAGCTTCATCACTCGACAATAGTGTACGCAAAGCAGCAAAGAGAGGGGGTGCAATCGCCAAATAGAGGTTGAATTCTGGATTCCACTCATAGCGTGAGCTATCAATTCCATAATGCTGCCAAAGATGATGCTTAAACTGATCGATCTGTGTCTGATTTGGGTTCGTTGCATCAACCAACAACACTTCATGCTCATGGTTGCCAAAACGCCGAATCCCATAAAGAATCGCTATTTCAAAAATCTGTTCAATCTGTTGGAATGCGCTTTGAATCTCTTCTGACACACCATCTGTCACAGCGTGAAGGCTATCATACAGTCTATTGAGAGAATTACGCGGATGAAACAGTCTCTCCATATATGTACTATCTGAAGCGTGATAAGGACCAGCTAGGATCGTGCGCTGTACGTTTGTTGTATAGACATTTGTGGATAACAACCCATCCAACACTGCACCAATCCCACCGATCTTCAACCCTGCTTCATGCGTTGCATGAACAAGTAAATCTGCTTTGTGTTCCATTTCGCGCTTCTTGATTCTTGTTCTTACATTCACAACTGGTCGCCTGAGAAACTTGCGTTCCTTACCTATCAATCACTTACCGGACAGTCACTAACCACAGCTTATTGCTGCGAACTTATATATTGTGCAATGCCGCCGTTTGCTCCACCAATCCAAACTCTCTTCGTGCTATCCACTAAAATGGACCGAATGGTCATGGAAGGCAATCCATCTTCTGTGGTGAACTGCTGCCATGCAAATCCATTGAAGAAGAAAACGCCACTTTCTGCTGTTCCAACCCAGATCTCACCAGCCTCTGTAGACGTCAATGCGGTGATATGAACGCGCCCTACTGGGCGGATCAGGGTTGCTCTATCCTCCGAAAAACGTACTAATCCTCGTTCGGTTCCAACAAGCAGTGTGCCATCAATATCAGTCGTAAGTGCTGTAATTGTGTTGTCTGGCAGGTTTGAATTGTTGCGTTGGAATACGACTAACTGGTTGCGCTCAAACCGCAAGAGCCCCCCTCTTTTGTGCCAAACCAGACGACATTCCCAGATGAAGGTTTCCCATCAAGTCTTCTTTCAGCATATAGCGTCAGAATATGATTATCCGGCAAGCCTTCACTCCTCGTCAAGTTAAAGATCGAGTCCTGGCTAACAATACTCAATCCCTCAGGTGTTCCGATCCAGGTTCGTCCATTCGCATCAATTGTCATCGCTTGAACAGGCCTGCCAACAAGGCCATTCAGTGTTGAATAGGTTGTCCAGGTTGCGCCATCAAAATAACCAGCACCATCGGCTCCGAACCAGATGCCACCTTGACCATCGGGCTCAATGATACGGATCTCATCGCTAAAGAGATTGCTATTGATTTGGCGAAAGCGATCTCCCTGGTTGATGTTTGCTTTGTCAAATCTGGCTCGTGCTTGCTCGATATCTGCTCCTACGTCAATTTGCTGAACCCCGCCATTACTAGCGATCCAGATCACTCCACTTTCATCTTCCTCGATGTCGAAGATTTGATTGCCAAGTATCAAATCATTCGACAGCTGGAAATTTTGCCAGTCACCTTTGCTGAATCGACTAAATCCAGCGCCATTCGTCGTGTAATACAATGATTCATCGGATGAAACTTTCAGCCCTGTCAGACGCTGACGTCCCAACTCTTGCCCGGCCCTCTCAATTTGACCCGTTTGATTTTGTATCAGCTGAAGGCAGGACTCTGACAATGGATCAAATCGACAAATCTGGCCATTTTGTGAGGCTATCCAAATTGTACCGTCCATTGCCGCTGCCAAACCGACAAGTGGCCCAGTCGATGGCTCCTCACGTCCTTCCGTCTCAAAGAGCGCCGAAGTCCGTAAGGCAGTCCACGAGTGTTCGACAACCCCGGCTTCGCTTGCCGCGGTGCGTTTAATTTGATAGAGTTGTTCGGCTCCCCCTAACCAGACAGTACCATCTTCGTCCACATCGATTGTCAAGACATCATTGCTGACGAGTGGACTATTTGCTGTTGTAAACAGCTCTGTCGTAAAGTCATCTGCATCGTTTTGATAGACAAGTAACGCACCTGCTGAAGTAGCCAGCCAAATCTCCTGATGTTGAACAACGCGTCCAATGCCGTTTATCGTAGCGGATAATAGACGATTGCCACGATCGATGTATTGCCAACGATCTGTATTTACATCAAAAACGTCCAGGCCATTGGCCTCATAGACAACGGTCAAAAGTCCTTCCGATTCATGACACTCAATATCGATTACATGGTCAAATGCCATGGCACTATTCCGACTGTTCAGTATCCTCCATGAACCACTTTCTCCATGAAAAATCTGAAGCCCTATTTTGGTAGCAAAGACCACTCCTAGCTCTCGAATTGGACAAACTGCTACAGCAAACATCTGATTCGTAGACACCCCGTTTTGTGTCGTAAATTTTGTCACGCGATCAGTGGCCAAATTCCAGACCACAACTCCCCCGTCTGTGGCGGCCCAAATGACCTCATTTGCAATACCCAAGTCATTAATGTAGTTCCCATTTGTCAAGTGACGCCAAACAGGCTTCTCAACAACTGGCGGCGAGGCCGTCATAGTGGGGGTAGGTTGAGAAGGAATCGTTAATGTCTGCGTTGCAGCGACCGAAGGGGGTATGTTTGTTGTTTGGTCAAGGGGGAAGAGTGATTCAGGATTCTGACCTGCCAGAACAGAAGCACGTTGACCGGTAATCGCTGTTGCAGTCATTTCTGGCAGATTCAACTCTAAAATCGATACCGATTTGAGTACCAGTTCGAAGTCAGTTTCAACATGTTGCTGCCACCGTTCTGTCGGTGCAATTCCCACAAGAAGAAAAAGCTGCTCACTCCTGGGTTGGGCCATGAAAATCCGACCCGAAAATTGAATAACTGATGAAGAGTCACCCTCACCATCATTGCGATTATGGATGTCGGCTACGAGGCCATCCATTTCATCTGTTTCATAAGGGAATTGAGCGCTTACCAGAAAGTTATCTTCTTCTGAAAAATGGTCAATAAACTGAGCAAAGTTATCAGATAAATTTGTTGATGGTTCCAGCACGATCTGGCTGGGCAACCCACCACTCAGAAGAAAAAAGGGACCAACGTCTGACACGGCGTCATCGGCGGTCATATTCGCAGAACCATTTGAGAGCTCTACGTCATATCCCGGAAGTGAGCGGAATTTAAAACCGCCTTCTGGCACCTCCCAACTTATCTCTTCTGATGAATCTAGTGTTGCACTCCGCGTTATCGCTATTTCCCGATCTGGGTTCGATGGTTCTGCCGTAGAATCACTACGTAGAACCATTGAAACAATTAATATCAGAATCGTGAATAACAGAATCGTCACGACCGCAGCGAAAAAGCGGAAAGATGCAGATTGCACCGGAACTACCCCTGTTCTAGCAGAATATTAGAGGCTCATCTATTGGATGGATTTCAAAACATCTCCAAAATTGTAACATTATTACAGTTGGGCGTAAATACCACATATCTGTCAGTATTTCATCGTGGGTGACCGAAAAGGGATGGAGCACATCTGTAACAAAGATACTCTGTCGCTCGCAATCGCGTTATTCTCGGGTGAAGCGAAGAATCTAACGGTTGGGATCGAATGACACTCAGGATATGGTCTGGTATTGACGAGAGTTTAGTGGGTTGACTCGCCATAGTATGAGAGGGAAAACGAACGAAGCCTCCAAGAAAGGAGGCTTCGTTCAATTTATATTAAACGGCAAATGAGAGCAAATAGATGCTCAATCATTCGCGCGATTATCAAATTGGGTGCACAAACAGTCGCTGTCCTAAATGGTAGATCACCCCACTGCTCCCAATTTTTGGGATATACCTCATCAGTAAAGTGAGGGTACCGTAGTCAATAGCCTTTTCTGATTATTGCCTGCAAGATGATCAATAATCAGGCTTTCACACTTCAATCATCTACGATTGTCTCTTGAGTGCTCTGATAATATACCTGATAATTTGAAATGACCAACGCAATAATCAATAATACAGTAATCAGAGCCACATCTGGTTGCTGAAACATATTCTATCCGCCAAAATAATTGAACTCATTTAGGCAAAATGTGCATCCTAACTCTGCACAGATAAAGAACTATTGTCTTACACACTTTGGCCCAATGAGCAGAAATTTAGGGTGGTATGCCAAATTATGTGTAAATTCGATTTTTCTCTGACTGAGATCCGCAATTCACACAATCTGTGCTATACTCAGTAGATCCAAATTTCAGGTTTTGAGAGAGAATTCTGGCTAAACAGTTGACATAAATACAAATTTGCCGGTCGATATCTAGTTTTTGCGTTAGATTTGGGCGATTTTCAGATATGAAATAGGTTGTTTTCTGTAACCGAAATCTGAATAAATGACTCCAAAATCCCTGCAATCTCGGGGTGGTTCATTTTAGGCGGACAATTAGGTTTACATTTTTGCAAAGAGAAAAGATGTTTATATTTTCTACTTTGAGCCATGCTCAGGCAGAAAATGACCTCATATAGATTTTTATCTATGTATCAAAAGTGTAAACCTAATTCTGAACCACCCCGCAATCTCGACTGAAAATCGCCAAAAACGCCAAATTTGGATCTACTGATACTACCAAATTCAGTTTTGATCCGAACAATAATATCGAACGTATCGGATGCAGAAGTAATTTAACACGTGGAACTGTCAGAACAACTGATCGACATCATCGTCAAGGCTTAAATGTAAGAAGCAACACTCATCTAAACTGAGCTCTGTACGAAAATGTCGGGTGCTTTCACATTCTCACCTGATGAGCGATTATCAAATGTCCTGTCACTATACTAATCGATAGCGAGGAGCAAAATCCTTCGCGTCTTTTCAAAACTCTGGTGAGATTGAAAAATCTGGCAGTGTGTCCCAAAGTGTATAAATGAAGACCGTTCGTCAGAAAGCCTGCTCCATTTACACACTTTGTGGTACACACTCAAAATCTGCAAGTTATCGAACTTTCGGCATACTATAAAGAGGTCCAGGATCTGGCATCTCTCCAACGGGAATCTCAATTATAGTTGGCCCTGGAGCACCAAACCCATCCAGAATAGCGGAACGCAGCTCGTCAGTTGTTTCGACACGTACCCCATTTGCACCAAACGAACTGGCTAATTGCACAAAATCTGGATTATCCAAGTCGCTAGCAATAATACGATTGCCATGCAAATTCTTCTGCATACGACGGACATTCCCATAAGCATTGTCGTTAAAAACCAGGGTAACGGTATTGATCTGATGCTGGACGGCAGCGGCCAGTTCCTGTACGGTAAACATGAAACCGCCATCCCCAGCTACAACCAGTACTGGCTTGTCTGGATTCGCCACTTTGACACCCAATGCGGTGGCAAAAGCCCACCCTAATGTCCCCTGATATCCTGGCGAAATGAGTGTACGTGGTTGATAAACGGGCATCAGAAACTGACTCACATATCCCACCTGTGTCATGTCAGTCACCAATACACCATTATCGGGCAACGCAGCGCGGATCGTTTCAACAAATGAGATTTGTGGTTCTAGCACAGCAAATTTCTGCAAGAGTTCATCCTTCAGATCACCAAACTCTTCTGCACGCGAAGACTGGTTTATATTTTGCGCGGCCACTGCCTGAACAAGCTGCGGTACAGCATCCTCACAACGCGCAATGATGCTGATCGCCTGAGGAGAGTAGCGTCGGTGTTCATCAGGATCAATGTCTATACGAATGACCTTAAGCCGATCATCGACTCCCCAACCCGTGATGGAACGTTGTGCCCGACTACCAAGAGCAAGTACAACATCCGCCGTTTTCCACAAATGGTAGGCAATCGGTAGACGATGACTCAATGGATGGCGGCTGCTTAAGATGCCGTGTCCGCTGCGAGTGCTGATGACGGGTATTTGTAAGATTTCGGCCAACTCTTGTATGGCGTTAGCAGCACCAACCGCACCGCTCCCGACAAAGATCACAGGATTTTTCGCTTCAATGAGAATCTCCGCAGCTCTCGCAATTGCGTCGAAATCAACGGGAGGATGACGTCGTTTGTATTCGATCTTCGTGAGATCAACCTCGGCTTTCGCTGCCAATACATCCAATGCACATTCCAACCCAACGGGACGCGGTCGTCCGGTATCCATCTGACGAAACGCCTCAGCAACCAATTCCGGTGCATCGGCGGGAGAATTGATCTGTGCAGCCCATTTGGTTAGAGATTGAAGGAAATCTAGCTGTTTTGGAATCTCATGTAGTTGACCAAACCCACGACCGATATAGGCAGACGGAATTTGGCCAGTTAAGCAGAGTACTTTGCTATTTGTGCTGTAGGCAGTGGCCAACGCAGCGGACGCATTGAGCAAGCCAGGACCAGGGACGACACTAAAGACGCCCACGCGCTCACTGGACATTGCATACCCCAACGCCATATAGGCAGCCCCCTGTTCATGGCGCGTGTGAATGACGCGAATCTTATCGCCTGCATCATAGAGTGCGTTGAAAAAATAGTCGTTCTGAACACCCGGTAGCGCAAAAATAGTGTCAACACCGTGTGCGATTAGAGATTCAACAATGGCTTCGCCGCCAGTCACTTTCGGCATAATCTTTTCCTTCCGAAATTTTAGGGGAGATGTTATTCTGAGTAGAGAGAAGAAATGGGGAGTGTGTTCCAAAGTGTGTAAATACAGCCGACTCTCTGACTGAGCGGTATTCATTTGCACACTTTGTGGTACACACTCGAGAAAACGGAGCGAGGAATCTACTTCTGGTCTACACGACCGAAACCGGCGTTAGAGATTACACGCAGTAGGATTTCTCAGAGGTAGAGCGTTCAAATGGCGAAAAAAGACGCAGTAGAGAATCTCGGACCATTTGGCCCGCTCGAGTCTGTTTTGACTGAGAAGTGCAGGATTATGTCTACTGCGTGTAATAGAGAACGCCTACTCCCCGAGAATTTGGATCGAATGAGTCTTAACGCTGAATCCGAGCATAATAGTAGAGCTGTTTCTCCAAAGCAGCTTGATAATACCCATGACGCACTAAATTCGGCACGTAGGTTTTTCCCATGCGCGGCTGCAATGCATCCGCATCTTTGATAATGCCAAGCTGTTCTAAAACGAGCAGAGCCAGGCCACGTGCAGTTAACTCATCTTCATTCAAAGCAGTAACAGGATGTCCCAGGGTATCTGCCATCATTTGAAGCCATGCAGGAGAACTGAGTAGAGCACCGCCACTGCCAATAATCTGTCGTTCATCCGCTGTGACATGGCCCTCATCAACAGTTGCCAAAGCAGAAGTAATTCGTTCATAAATAATCGAAAAGCGGTAAGCAATGCCTTCTAGGCTGGCTTGCAGAATATCCATTGGTTCAGTATTCAACGTAAAGCCAACAAGGCTCGCACGAGCGTCGTCATCCCAACCAGGTGCACGTTCTCCCGCAACAAAGGGCAACACTGTCAATCCGTGAGCAGCTGGTTCTCGTTTCTGTAAGGCTTGTTCAATAGCGGCCCCATCAGGTAGCCGAAGTGTCTTTCGTAACCAGCCATAGAGGTTTCCCCCTTCTGTGGTTGCTCCCCCTAGTAATCCACGAATTGCATCCACACGATAGAACCATAATCCATCGGGAACAGGACGATTTGCGGCTTCGTTCGCATTCAAGACAACGCGCATGGCACCCGTACTCCCGATTGTTAATGCGAGTCGCTGACGGTGAGTTGTGGTCAAGCTCCCACAACCGCTACCAACATTGGCTGCTGCACCATCTCCCACAGCTGGAAACCAAGGCACATGAGAAAGCGTAGGCCATCGCTCTGCCCATTGTCCTTGTAACTCAACGAGTGGCTGAGACACGTCCACCAAAGGTGACAATTGCTCTACATTGATTGGCAGGTGGGCAAGCCAATCGGCATCCCAGGTAAGTGTACGTCGATTGAGCAGACCGCTCCATGATGCGATACTAAAGCTGACGGCACGTTTTCCTAGAAATCGCCAAAGCAGATATTCACCGATCGAGAGCCAATAACGCGCTGTCTGCAGTTGCTCTGGGTACAGACGTTCTAGCCAGCGAAATCGAGCTGGCAGATAAGATGTATGAAGCAAACAGCCAGTTCGATCATGGGCAGCAGCTAACTCAGAGACACCAAGCTCTGTGCGGAGTCGCTCGGCATCTGCGGCATTGCGTATATCAGCATATGTATAGACAGGTGTGACAGGCTCGCCGCTTTCGGAGACCCCCAAAACATTGCTGACAAACGACGCAACCGCCACTCCGCCAATCTGTTCAGCGAGTGGACCAGCGTCTTGCAAAAGGTGATCAATCGCATAGACACAATTTTCGAGTAGCGATTCGGCCGCAAAAGTAGCCCCACCATCAACTGTTGTTTCGAGGTGATTATGAATCTGTGTAATACATTGGGGAATTGTGCGGGCTTCGTGATCAAAAAGCAGAGCACGTGTAGAGGAAGTTCCAATGTCGAGCGTTAGGATCAAGGGTTTTGATACTGTCATGATTCTATGCCGCGGTTATTTAGTTCACAGTTTAAAGACAAAACAAATAGAAGTCGTACGATGTAGAGAAGGCATTCTCTATTACACGCAGTAGACATAATCCTGCACTTCTCAGTCAAAACAGACTCGAGCGTGCCAAATGGTCCGAGATTCTCTACTGCGTCTTTTTTCGCCATTTGAACGCTCTACCTCTGAGAAATCCTACTGCGTGTAATCTCTAACGCCGGTCTTTGTCGAATCGGCACCGCATTAGAGAATGCTGGCTCCACGTTATTTAAATGGTCTTGGGTTGAGGCCCTGTCCGAAAAATTGTGTGACGATGTATTCTGATTAGACCCCCCAGTATTTTGAGTCCCGTGGATCCTGCCACCAAACATTTGGTATCATCTCACTTTCAAACTTCTCATCAAATGCAGTCTGGACTGCAAATGGGACGTTCCATTGTGCAAAACCTGCCTTTCGTATGATACCATCCTTTCTTGTTTCGACAATATCAACCACAGCGCAGCGAACCACACGTCGAGCGTCGCCGCTTCCAATCACCACGAACTGTTCGTCTAATTTCATAGTTTTGCCTCTGGTGTGTTTCTTGGCTCATCTACTGTCTTCTCCGCAAAATGCAGTACGACCTTTTTGGAAGAGATCAGAAACTGTCTAAAATACCCGCTGACTCTTGACTTTTTCAAAAAGGTTAGATCTGTTCAACCGATTCTGATTGAGAAAATGACTCACTTGTCACAAAACTGCATACATTTGGGAGATATGTACGTTTCTTATTGTGGCAGCTGCACAGAATCCCCGATTGTCTGTCCATCGATGCTAACGGGCAAACGGATTCCTGTTTCTGGTTCATAAAGCCCAATCATCAGATTGGGCACTATCGTATCTGCAAGAAGCCGGCCGTGATCAAAGTCAATCGTGACATTATCTGGCAAGGGGAGCTGATGGACAGTCGTTAAATATTCGCCAGCACGCCAACCCCCTGTTGGCGCATCAATCAGGCCGCCAGCAGTGAGCACCTGTGGGAGGCCGTCCGTTTGAACAAGAATCGTATCCTGCCCTTCTCTATTGGATATGGTTAAGTGGACAAAGATATGATGAGAGGGCAGAAGTGATTGTTGAACTTGCCAAGACAATCGCAGTTCAAGCGGCTCTTGAACGGCTGTTTGTTTGTTCGTGTAAAACTCATAACCAAGCAACTTCACATGGGTTCCAAATTGGGCTGCCGGTAAAAAGGGATAGACGAGCGCTGGTGCTACTTCTTGCAAAGGTCTTTGCGTCATCTCAAGATCACCCAGGGCGACCCAGCGGCTCTTGATACCGGTTACTGGATCGAGAAGCCCCGTAATGAGCTGATAGTCACCACTTGCTAAATCTGCGGGTAAGTAGAAATGAACGGGCACCTGAATCAGGGCCCCATCTTGCCATGCGTTGGTTGGATAATCAGAGAGCGGCCATCCTTCCCAACCAGCAACACCCTCTCCTTGTCGATTCAAAATACTTGCAAAAATATGACGTTCCGGTGGTTGATCGATCTCAGACTGAAAATAGAGAGTAAAGCCGATTTCTCCACCTGAGACAACTGGAGAGCTGTTTCCCAGCAAGCTGATCCCTTCGACATGAAAGACGGAATCTAGTGGATTCTGAACTGGCAATCGGGCCTCCGAAAGTGTTTCATTGGGTGTGTGAACTTGGAGGTTGGTCAGAGTGATTAGGCGCTCTGTTTCCCCAGTCTGTAATTGTCCCTGAAGCAGTCGACCGGAAAGTGCAGGATGACGATGATTGTTCAATGGGTAATCTCTATCTCGTTCTTCTTGCGCACTCTCTGTTTGCACAAAATGCTCGTAATCAGTCTGGCTGAGACCGATTACGAGATCATAATTACCCGGAGCCAAGCCTGCCGGAATGATAAACCCAATGTGCTCCTCTGTGTAACTTGAACGGTTTGCATTCACACTGTATTTGCCCAACGGTTCGTAATCACGCGTCGCCCAGACCCGGCCATCTTCATCCCGCAATCGAAGAGAGACTCGGATGCCTTGTTGTGGCTGGCCCGTTGGCAGAGCCCATGTAAGTATAATGCCAATGACTTGATTGGCGCTGGTGACAACATCTTGAGTGATTGCAACGTCGACTAAGTGTATGGTTCCATTCCGCAGAGCCCACGATGCATCTACATCAATCTGGATGAGGGAAATCGGGTCTGTGAGCGAGGAGAAATGATGCCAGCCTGTTAGTCGCGTCGTTGGGTTGACCCAACGGTCTTCGAGGTTGAGTAGGAGAGTTTCATCGTTGCCATCACGACTCCGTTGCCAGAGATAGTTCTCAATCTTTTCCGGTAAAATTGTACCCAAGGAGAGCGGTTCTGGAAACCAGAGTGTCCCCTCTACCAGTGCATTGTCGACCTGTTGCTGGGTTGCCGCGTGCCATTCTAAGCTTCCCTGTCCAATCAAGTGAGGAGATGGGCCAGGATCAGGAAATGGCGCATAGGCACGCCAATAGCCAACCTGCCAGGGGAAGATGGTCAGAAGGGTATCCTGTCGTGCCCCTTGTTGCAATACTTGCGCAACGATTGGCCGGTAGTCCCGTTCAGTGTAACGCGGCAGAGTGTAGAATGTATAAATTCCGATCCCTGCGAGTAAAATCATTGCAATGACGGCAAATCGAGCGATCAAAAGCTGATCCATTGCGTGGGCGGCAATCAGGAGAAAGTAAGGCAAGACAAAGAGCAACAGCCGTTCGCCACCTTCCGGAGCAAAGGGGAACGTAAGGTTGGTGCCAAAAGCGACGATGGCTGGAATCAAGAAAAACATACTCAGTGCTATATCAGGATTTGGCTGCAGACAAGATCGATTCTCGGACAATTGCTTGGCGCTGGCACGCAATTGAAGGCCAACCAATCCGAGCGTAATCAAAACACCCAAGTAAGTCAGATAGCGCAAGACAAGAAATGGGGATTGGAGATGTCCACTCGTAAAGGCTATGGAATGTCGAATCAGATAGTCGACGATGGATAGGGGTTGATCTTGATCAGAGGCAACCTTATCGACCACATATTCAACAAGCAGTGGAACGGTATAGAGCAGCCAGGGTAGGTAGATTACTGTACTTGCCGTAAGAGCCGTAATAATTGGAATCAAGCGGCGTAGATTTTGGCGATAATGCCAGATGGACCAGATAAAATGTGCGAGAAAGAGAAAAGCTATATAGTAGAGAGTATGGAGAGCAAGACAGGTAAAGATTATATACCCCAGCCAGTAGGCATAGGCGGTGCGTCGTTGCTCTACCTGCATTACGATAAATTTCCATAAGCAAAGAGTACTGGCAATTCCAAGAGCGACGGCCAGACCATACATGCGCACTTCCTGACTATAGAAGAGATGCATTGGACTGAGAGCAAGTAAGAATGCTGAAAGCAGAACAAAGCGTTGACTGTTTGGGTAGAACGCCTGTGCAAGCAGAGCAAAGAGCGGAATTGAGAGGACTCCAATCAGAACCGAAAAAAGACGCAACACTTCTGGCGCTGCGCTTTGCCAAATCTGTATCCAACCGTGAAGTAAGGCATAGTAAAGGGGAGGATGAATATCGTGCGCTGTCAGCCACAACATCGTCACGAGCGGTTCTGTGGCTACGTAGACACTATACCCTTCGTCCCACCAAAGCGGTTGCCAATCTAGAAAGAAGCTGCGGAGTGCTGTGCCGATAATGGTAATGAATCCCACACCGAGCCATAAGATAGGCTTTGGGGATGAATTGATAGAAAAAAGGCGTCGAAAAAGAATGGCCTATCTCCTAACCTAGTCACACCCGAATCCAAGATAGTGTGTCCCAAAGTGTGTAAATGAAAACTGCGCAGTCAGAAAGTCTGCTTCATTTACATACTTTGTGGTACACATCCGAATCCAACGGGTAGGCTGACAGGATAAGCCTCATCCTATACTGTTCAGTTTGCTCAGTTTAAGGCTTTTCCAAGTATCATCTCAATAAAATGGGTGAGAGCTTCCCGGAAGGGGTCAAGAATCGTACCGCAATCGAAGCCACACGTGACCCCAGACTACTTCTGTTCATAGCGCACATAAAGTTCGCGGTTGGGTTCATTGCCGGCAAGTTCAAAAGTTGCTACCGGTCCGGCAGGCTCTCCATTGCCATCAATGAGCTGAGCTGTCCAAAGTCCCCCTGGCGAGAGACCTGGGAATTCGACCTTCAGATTCTGAAAACGTTGGCGATCTCCTGCGATGGGCCATGTAAACCCAGCCTGAGGACCAAACGAGCGTTCATTGACGGGAAGTTCCACACCATCTTTGGCAACGCGCAGACTATAGCCCTCCAATGCTTGGACAGCTTCGCTATAGACATAGAGAAAGACACGAACAACATTGTCTTCCGGGAATTGCTCTTGCAGTCTGAGATCGAACCGCTCTGCGGCATTTTGCCCTGGAGAAGCTTGTACAATCAGCGGTGTCGATGTCGGAGGCACAGGCGTTGGTGGAACGGGTGTTGGAGGTACAGGTGTTGGTTGCACCACAACCGGTGCGGGCTGGTCATTCTGGACAATTGGAACAGGAGCCGAGTTATTGCTTCCATTGGGGTCTTCAATCGTATCGACCAATTCAGCAAAAACCCAGAAAGGTGCTTCATTCAAGCAACAAGCGTTCCACCAATCGCCTGCTTCATTTCGAGCCACGATCGTAAATTCCGCGCCTCGTTCTACGCGACCGATGAGCGCTGCGTCAACGCTTGGTCCACTACGTACATTGACGAGTGGAGAGTTGATCACAAGTCCCACCGGTAGGTTTGAATTGATTGTTGTCTGTCCTGGCACTTGTGGGTTTGGATTATTGCGCACATCTATCACTTGAATACTTTCTGGTGTGATGAGCACAACTGGATCTGCACTTGGTTGAGTTGGTGTAAATGTAGGGCGTGATTGACGAATCAAAAAGCGTTCTCTTTGTTCGTCAGCCTGTGCTCCACCGCATGCGGCCAGCAAACCTACAACAAGTAGAGTGCCAAGATGGGAGATCGCTCTATTCACTAATACTCCTTTACCCAATGAATCCATACTTCTTGATATAGTTCAGTTCCAGATGATTGCGTTGTAAATGAAATTGTATCAGACAGTTGACGTCCTTCACCATCTCGAATCCAAATGGTCCAAGTACCCGCTCCAATGGCTCCTTGTGGTGACACAATTGGGGTAGGGGTAAGCGTCCCAACTGGTACTGGCATAGGCGTTGGTGTTGACGGACGATACTCATATTTGTAGTTATAGTCGCGCCGTCTGTCGATCCCGGCAATCCAGTTCCAGGAAAGACTATCACCACTTGGCTCTGTTCCGTTCGTATTCTGTCGTGGAAAAATTTCTTCAGAGTTCGATGGTGAAAATTCAGCTTCCAAGAAATAACCTGACAGCGGTGGTCCATCGGCTGTTCCAGCCGTCAGTTTGACCCAGATGCTGACCAAAGCATTATGTGTTCGGGCAAATTCGGGTCCGCGCCAGACCTGAAATGGATATTTGGTTGGTGTCGGCGTATTCGACGGTGTCGGCGTCATCGTTGGCGTACCCGTTGGCGTTGGGCTTGGAGGCGTCCCGGTTAAAACAATCTCCGCACCGCGGGGATCATTCCCCACTTCAACACTCCCAACTGAAACCCAAACCGATTGCTGATCGACACAGCAAATTTGATACCACGTCCCCTGGGGATTTTGGCCAATAATCGCCACTGGTACATTCGAACCCAACCGACCAATTTGAGGGTATTCTATCCCTGGCCCGAGTCGCAGGCTCACCAGTCCATCTCGTACTTGAATAAAAGCGGTTGGTGTTGGTGTAATGGTTGGTGTATTCGTCTGCGTTGCTGTTGCGGTCGAGGTATCGGTCGATGTTGGCGTACTGGTTGACGTGTTTGTCGGTGTATTTGTTTCTGTTGGTGTAGGTCCTTCTGTTGGCGTATCGGTTGGTATCAGTTCTGGGGGAACAGGTGTTGTCGTGGGAGTTTCTGTCGGCGTTGGCGTCAACGTTAAGGTAGGGGGAATAACCGCTTGTGGATCCATCCCTGGGGGAATAATCAAAACACCTGGTTGATTCTCCGTTGGCGGCGTCACAATGATCACTTGCTGTGCAACCGCTTGAGTTGGCGTAAATGTTGGAACTAGGTTCCGGGCTGGTTCTTGCGACACATGCTGCCTTGGTTGAGGTGTTGGTGTAACCCGGCTAACGAGACTACCCGTTGCACACCCCAATGTGAGAGCCGCTAGGACAACAAGCGGAGGAACCAGCGAACGACGATATTTCATACGCAAATGAGACAAAGTCCCAGCCGAACGGCAGAACTAATAGCCACACGATCTAAACTTGAACCGTTAACCTTCCGATAGATACGACCTACACTGTGTCAAGTTTAAGTGGCTCCTCTATAAACATTAGTATACCATCTCATTGCTCGCGAGCCAACAATCAGCAGCCTACGCGTAGGGCAATCGCGTACTTTGCCGCCTGAGATTCAAATCCCAGTCTGATACAGGAAATCCGTTTTAACGGATTCAGGATGGCTTTATAATTCGTGCATTTGTTTGCGTAGCAGTCGCTTGCGACCATGCACTTTCTGTATCAGACGCCGTGTTTATGGACATTAAGAAAATAGTCCGGCAAAAAAGTCCAGTCAGCACGCCTCGTGCGAGTGGCGTCCCGTCAAGACCCGCACGGGGCGTGCTCGCTGAGCGATTACCGAACTTAATTTTGAATCTTCATCAACCGGCGGCGGCTCAATTATTTAAGGCACGCGATTGCCCTGGCTGGGCATGGATTTGGATGTCAGTTCACTCAGAACCGAAGACGAAAAAATAGAAGAGGTACGACGGGCATTGGCTCAACAATAGGCCAGTCTGCTCCCTAAACGAAACGATCTTTTGGTCAAACTCGGCTCGATGCTCGACTCCCTCGCTTGGCCTTCCCAGTGCGGTGCTGCCCAAGCGCTGATGGCCATGCCTGGCGGTCCACCAGCTCATCTACTGCCCAAATTGCGTGCGTTCATGGACGACATGCGCAGCGAGGTAACCTGGCCCAACCGCCTCCAGATTGCCGAACTCTTCATCAACGATCGGGATCGGAATCTTAGCCAGCAGGCGGTTGCTGCGGCGGTGGAGGCGCTGGATTATGCTGATCTCTCACGGCTCGGCTATCGTTCGGGTAAGGATTGTCTTCTTAAGTCCAACAAGATTTCAGCATTTAGAGCAGCTTGACGCAACTGTGTCGCATTCTTGTCGCACTACGACACATATCGTGTCGTACTCTTGTCGTATGCGTTCCGTATAATAACCGTACAAAACAAAGGGCAAACAGTTTTTTAACGATAGATAAACCGACGTTTGCTCAACGAAATGAAACGATCGGATCTTTTGGGTTCCATGTGGTTAACAAAGAGACGAACGATTCGCACTGGTTGAGGGATGATTTGGATTGAGTAGCGAAGCGTACCGAAACCAATATCGAAACCAAAGCGGGTCTACCACATAGGATCCTGTTGAACCGAAAAGAACATTCATATTATCAGGAGTCAGTCGCATGATTAGCACAATCGTTATTGTTCTATTTCTCAGCAGTTTCATTCCGGCAACCTTGATTCTTTGCGCATGTGCTGTTTCTGGCGCAACTCGCGGTGGCGGCTATCAATTTGATGAAGAAAGTTCGCAGGCTCATTCAAATTTACAAGAACTCCGCGACGTCATCGTTTCCTCATCCTCCGCGACGGCATTGGGGCAAGACCAGCGTCTCTCTCATGCGCTTGATTTGGCGGCTTAATCTTTTTCAATCCTTGGTCATCGTTGCGGTCGCTTGTAGAACAAACAGCTTGTTTGTTCCGCGTCACGCACGAATAAATTTCGCTATCTGGCCGAAACGATGACCGACGCCCTCTTTCAAGTTCTCATTGATAGTGGGACACAGATAAAGGCCGAAAACACAAAACGCTCTTTTTCGAATACGGATCAATGCAGATTGATCCGTATTCTAATTGGAATGGTTCGGCGCGAGGTTGACAAAGTTGTGGAGGGAGCATTCTCTATTACACGCAGTAGACATAATCCTGCACTTCTCAGTCAAAACAGACTCGAGCGTGCCAAATGGTCCGAGATTCTCTACTGCGTCTTTTTTCGCCATTTGAACGCTCTACCTCTGAGAAATCCTACTGCGTGTAATCTCTAATGCGGCGGGTACTCGACTGTGACCGGCGTTCTCTATTACACGCAGTAGACATAAAAGTTAAAGTGGTTGCTGTTGAAAAGTTGATTCAAAGGCATTCTCCAAAGTGGGACCCCAAATAGCGGGGTCAGGTTCAGGGATAGCGTAAACAGAATGTGAAGCCATAGCGGCTAAATAATGCTGCTGAATGGTTTCATCGTAGAGCTGTGCATAAAGCATGGTGGTATCGATATGAGTGTGCCCCATGAGTTTCTGCAAGGTAGTGATGGGCATAAGGCCACTGTTGAGCAAACGGGTGGCAAAGGTATGGCGCAAGCGATGAGGAGTGACGCCCTCTAAGTTGGGCGGCAAAGGCATGAAGATGGTTGCGCACATAATTGGCTCGAAGAGGTAAGCCATCGCGTAGTAAAGCGGGGAATGAGTAGCCAGGTCATCGGTGCGATGTTGCAGATGGGCATCGATGGCAAGAGCAGTGCGTTGGGTAACAGGCAACCGACGGTCACGATGGGATTTGGCATCTCGAACGAGCAGAGTCTGTGTATCCGAATTCCAGTCAGAAACGAGCAGAGCTTGCACTTCGCCCATACGTAGCCCAGCATCAACCAGAATAAGAAACCAAGCACGGTCAAGGAGGTCGGAAGGAGAAAGGCTCTGAGCCGTTGAGTTTAAGACGAACTGTTCAAGTTGAGCAAATTCATGCTGGCGCAACGGACGAGGTAAGGTAGTGGGTCGTTTGAGACGTTGAATGCGATATAAAGCCGGAGCGATCGACTGGCCACATTCTTCAGCAAAATGCAGAAAACACTTGAGGGTACAAATAAAATGATTGATGGTATGGACGGAATACTCTAAGTCACATAGGTGGGTGATGTAGTCTTGGAGATCGCGCCGTCTTAGTTCGGATAAGCTGGAGAGCATGCGCTGGTCGAGCATCCATTGCCAACCGCGTTGGAGTTCGCCAACCACTGAAGGGCTCGTTCCCGCCGATAGAGGGCTTTCCAGCGTAATTGCTGGTGGAGAAGTAATGAGATGATGGGTTGATGAAGCCAGAGCGGCAATGAGGTGAGACGTTGACGGATCTCATCAGCGGACAAACAGATGCCAACAGCTGGCTCCACTGTGCGATGTTCAGAAGGCACAGTATTCTCTGTCTCTATTGCAGATGTCGTTCCTTCAATATCCGAGCATGCGGCTTGGCGAGACAACTGCTCCATAGCAGCTTCATAGTCGGCTCGCATATCAGGATTGGCACCATCGATGTAAATCTGGGTCGTTTTCAATTGACTGTGACCCAACCAATGAGAGAGACTAGGCAGTGGCATACGCGACTCTGCCATTCGTCTGGCGAAGGTATGGCGCAGGCGATGACAGGAGACCTCGTTCTCGGAGAGTCCGGCTTGCTGACGGTAATAATCGAGGCGCTCCTGGATTCCGCGGACACTGATGCCTTTGTGACGACGAGTCAGAAACAGATGGCTATCGACTGCATCAGGACGCTCATCCATATAGCTCACCAACAGCGCTGTGGTTTCTGGCGTCAACCAGACTCGACGCTCTTTGTTCCCTTTGCCGCGTACGCGCAGTGACCACAGTTCGTCCGGATTTATGGCAGCTTCAATATCGCCCATCTCTAGTTTCGACACTTCGCCCACCCGCAGGCCAACGTCGAGCATCAAGGCCAACATCACTTGGTCTCTTATCTGACCTTGACTCACGCTCCCCCATAACTGGCGGACGATGCGTTCCGCTATATCTCTGGGAAGATGGCAACCTGTATCCAGTCGGTGTAGACGCCACACCACCGGGTTTGACCAGCTTTCGTCTTCTGCCTCATCCGCCAAGTAGTCGAAAAATCGGCTCAACGTTGCCACTCTGCGATTGACCGTCGCACTGCTCATCCCCGCTTCGAGTTGCGCCGTTACAAACGTCGTTATCTCTTGGCGACCTATCTCTCTTGGCCTTTTTTCTATCACCTGGCCAAATTGATTTAGGTCACTTTCGTAATGTTTTACAGTTTCGCTTTGCGGAGAAAGCATTCTCACATGGGCACAGAATCCTGTTACTGCGGCGCTAAATTCTTGGTTCATTTTGGCCTCCTAGGGCTATTTTACCCCTTTTTTGGCCTACTGCGTGTAATAGAGAACGCCTCCTCCGCCGCACAATGTGTCAACCGACCTCTATCTCCGATTTGAACCATCCCTCCAAATTCTTGGCTACACACTAGAGATGATAAGGATTGAAAAATAGGACACGGATTTTCAGGATGAACACGGATTATCCCAGAGTCAATCCGTGCAATCTGTGTTCATCCGTGTCCCATCTTCTGAATCCTTATCATCTCTACTAAGCACATCACCACCCCAGCCAGCAGCGCATTCGAGGAGCAACAGGGAAATCCCAACAGACAAGGAAACATGCCCAGTCCATCGCGTTGATCAGCCTCTTCATTTTTGTGCTAGTCCTAACCAGCGGCGCAGCAGAAAACCTAACGGCAACTTGGTCCAACCTGCTCCGACCACTGGCAGAAGCTGCCTCCTTTACCATCAGCAGAGGGGAAAGCGACACCCCACCCACCGATGTGCAAGACAATCAGCACCAGATCTATCTGCCATTGGTCAGAGCCAGTCAGGAAGAGAGCCTGACCATTTCTGCCGCAACGGGCAGCACTGCGCTTGACCCGCTGACCTACATCAGCCTCTCCGTTTCGGGGAGCGTGGGCGGTGTGGGCTCTAGCAAATCGGACATTCTGGTCTATGACGCCAACACGGCAAGCTAGTCGCTCTACTTCGATGCCTCAGATGTGGGCATCATCCACGACTTGACGGGCTTCTTCTTGGAGCAAGATGGCTCGCTCCTGCTCAGTTTTGGGTTCGCCCAATCCTTGCCGGGTCTGGGAACAGTCCAGGACACCGACATCGTCCGCTTTGTGCCCACCACGCTGGGCGACACAACCAGCGGCACCTTCGAGATGGTGCTGGATGGCTCGGATGTGGAGTTGGACACATTCAATGAGGACATCGACGCCATCGGGCGCACACCAGACGGACGCTTGGTCATCAGCACGCAAGGTGCCTACAGCATCTCCACCATCTCCAGCATCAACGCCAGCGATCTGCTGGTCTTCAACGCCACCACTCTGGGAGAGAACAGCAGCGGCTCTTGGGAACTCTACTTCGGGGGCAATGATGTAGAGCTGACCAGCACCTTCAACGAAAACCTGTCGGGCGTCTGGATTGACCCCGCCACCAACGAACTGCTATTGACCACCTTTGGCGATTTTCAGACTGCTGGCGGCATGAGTGGCACGGGTGCCGATCTCCTCTCCTGTGCGCCAACCTCGCTTGGTGCCCACACCATCTGCACCTTTGCTGCATACTTTGACGGCGCAACCCACGGCTTGGGGAACTATCGAGTCGATGGCATCTCGCTGCCCCATCCAGTGACCGTGATCACGCCAACTCATACACCGACTCCGCTTCCGACTGACACACCGACTTGGACGCCCACCAACACACCGACAACGACACCGACTGACACGCCCACCGAGACACTAACGCCTGCCGCAACCCATACACCGACTTTGGTGCCAACCGAGACGCCCACATCGGCACCCATCGACACACCAACCCCCGACCCGAACCCAGCGCCAACCCTGGTTCCGCTGACCTACGTCAGTCTCTCGGTGTCGGGCAGCATAGAGGGTGTGAGCTTTAGCAAATCTGACATTCTGGTCTATGACCCCTACACCACAAGCTGGTCGCTCCACTTCGATGCCTCAGATGTGGGCATCATCCATGCCGTGACGGGCTTCTTCCTGGAGGAGGATGGCTCGATCTTGCTGAGCCTGGGAGCCTCCCAGACTTTAGCGAATTTGGGAACCGTCCAAGACACGGATATTATCCGCTTTGTGCCCATCACCCTGGGCGACACCACCAGCGGCACCTTCCAGATGGTGCTGGATGGCTCGGATGTGGAGTTGGAGACGCTGACTGAAGACATCGACGCCATCGGACGCACACCGGATGGCCGCTTGGTCATCAGCACCGAAGGCACCTACAACACGACAGGCACAGCCAGCACCAACGGCGGCGACCTGCTGGTCTTCAACGCCATCAGTCTGGGCGAGCACACCAGCGGCACCTGGCAGCTCTACTTTGAGGGCGACCATGTAGAACTAAACCGCTCCTTCAACGAAAACCTGTCGGGCGTCTGGATTGACCCGGCCACCAACGAGCTGCTGCTGACCACCTTTGGCGAATTTCAGGTGGCTGGCGGTCTCAGCGGCACAGCAGCCGACATCTTCTCTTGCGTCCCAGCCTCGCTCGGAGCCGACACAGCCTGCACTTTCGCACCTTACTTCGATGGCGACGCACATGGTCTCAGCGGCTATCGAGTCGATGGCATCTCGCAGCTGGATCCCACGCCCACACCGACTCCGACCTTCACACCCACGCCCACGCCGACTGATACGCCAACTTTTACGCCCACATTCACGCCGACCCATACACCCACCAATACGCCGACCTTGACCCCGAGCAACACACCGACCGATACCGCGACGCCGACCTTTACGCCCACATTCATACCAACTGCGACACAAACAGCGACGCCCACACCCACCCAGCCAACCAGTCCGCTGCCTACTGCGACGCCGACCCAGCCGACGAGTCCCTTGGCTGCGCCCAATGCGATTGCTGGTATAGCTCCAGTCGGGTCAATTCGAGCCAAAACGAACGCTGTGAATGGGTTGGTGGGAAACACGACTGTCTACCGACCACTCGTGAACAAGCCATATAGCTGGATTGAGGCGTATACGGATCGATTTGATAGCGACTTTGATGGACTGTCGGATTGGGATGAACTGACCCTAACTGGAACCGACCACTTGGATCCAGATACCGATCACAATGGAATCGACGACAAAGATGAAGACCCAGATGCCGATGGGTTAAACAATGCCCAAGAAGTGGCGTTGGGAACGGATCCACTGTTGGCCGATACAGATGGAGATAGATTGAGCGATGGATTTGAGCAAAATAGCTTCAACAGCGACCCCCTGACTCTTGATACAGATGGCGATGGATTGATCGATGACAGCGAACACCATCTAAACACAAACCCCCGCGTGGCAGATAGCAACGGCAATGGCCTCTCTGACGGTGACGAGGTCTACACAACCGTGGTCACCTTGTCAGCCAATGCCGCTGAGGTTGATCTCACTGGCGTGGGCGATATTGCAAAAATGACCCTGCTGCGCAGTCTGGCTGATGATGTACGCTTTCAAGCGCTTCCCGGCCAGGTGGGACCAGCAATTCGCGTTGACGCCGCACTGCCCTTCAGCAATGCCCGCGTCAAGCTACCATACACGCTCTCGCAAGTGCCGAATGGCGATGTCAATGGCCTTGGGATTCTCTACTACGACGAGGACGTTGTTACCTTTCGCGAACTGAACAACGTCGGCTCTGATGCAAATTCTGCCTGGGCAGATTCCGCAGAGGACGGCATCTTCGCCTTGATTCACCGACCGACCTGGAACGCTCACTGGACCAGCGTCCTCCAGGCAAGCCAGGCACAACTGAGCGCCGCCAGCTTCACAGCTGATACCAACAGCAATGGCATCAATGATGTGACCGAGTGTTATGAAGAAGTCGGTGTCTCGGCAGCCGGATTGGTCACAATCACGGCCACGACCGATACCGATGGCGATGGCCTCTTCGATGTCATCGAATGTTACGGCATCTTTGATGCTCGCGGCAACCACATCGTCACCAACCCCAACGCCTGGGACACCGACGGCGATGGTCTCTCCGATGCCGAAGAGGTGGGCGATGTCATCACCACCAACTCGACCAACCACTATGCTGTCACCACCAACCCCACCCAGCAAGATACCGACGGCGATGGCTTGCTCGATCCCGATGAGTTGAATATCGGCACCAGTCCTACTCATATTGATACCGACGGTGATACCCTGAGCGACCTTCTGGAACTCAACAACGACTTTGACCCCCTCCATCCCAATCCCGATGGCGATCATCTGCAGGATGATGAAGTAATGGCTGAGGGGACCGATCCAGACTATTTCAATCCCAATCTCCTGGCCGCGATTCGTATCACGGTTCAGGGTGCCGTGTTTGGCGATGCAGGCGAGAACTTTGTCGAGTGGGGCTGGATGGCTGAAGACACGTTTGTCTCGGTCTACTATGTGGCTGGTTGGGTGACCAGTGGCTTTGTTGGCGCTGGCGATGTGCGCGATACCCTGGCATCCGCCGTTCGCCTCGATTTCTGGGATACGCTCCTCAATGCAGCCGCAATTGTGCCCATTGTGGGCGACGCTGAAAAAGTCGTCAAGATTGTCACTCAAGTGACTGGATACGCCATCAACAAGGGTAAGGATCTTGTCCCCATCGTCCGTTGGTTTACCAAGAATTTTTCAACTACACCATTTGCGACGCTGATTTATCGAGCCTTTGGCTATAGCGACGAAGTCATTGCCAAATACTGTCTCAACACTGTGGTTGCTGCCCATGCCACCTTGCCAGTTTCATCCTGTACGAATCCACTTTGGGAGACACTGACCAACAAAAATGGTCCCGATCTGATCAATAAAGTGGTTGCTCGAGGTGGTGATTTCATCCAAAAGACCTTGAGTTCAGAACAGCTTGCTCGTGTCAATGCTCGAGCCGCTGATCCCAATCTGTGGGATGCAGCAACAGGCTCGGCAGAGAGGATGGCAGTGGAGTCAGCCGTTGAGCTTTTGTCAGATGGATACGATCTCCTCTATGTGCAGCGGCGCGCTCCTTTGTTCTATGAGACCGACAGTGCGGGCAATCTGGTTGGGCAATATCTCCAGGTTGGACCCGATATGGTGGCGCGCAACAAGACGACTGGCGAAACGGCGATCGTGGAGATCAAGGGTAGAACAGCAAAGATATCGGTCAATAACAGTTTGCTTCAAGGTAAGCTGGATGATAATAAAGTATTCCAGCTATCGAGAGATTGGTTAGAAACAAAGCCCGACCGGTATTTGAATCGACTAGAAGATGCAGTTGAGGCCTCTTCTGATACTCTTCTTCAGCAGACGCTGCAAAAGCTCGAAGTAGTAGCCCGCAACAAGGGTGATTACGAAGCCATTGTATTTGGATTCTCGGAATCCCGATGATGATTCTAAACGATCTCTATCCGACCTGGACCTTTTTTAGCCGTCAGGAGATTGCGGAGATTGTGCCCATCATCCAACAGAACTTTGAACATCCATTCATAGAAGGGTATGACCCCGAGTGGAAAGGGTTGATCGCCATGCACGAAATCGAGGCGTATGACTGGTTGGCATTTTTTTACATGTTTTAACGCCCCCGATTTGTAATACTCCCTCAGTTCATCCGAGTCACGTCTCCCGCACTGGTTCCAAACAATCTTAATTACGAATCTGTTAGAAACTAGTGCCGGAGATGCGGACTGTTTTCTTCCCCTTCATCTCCTAGCTTCGCTTAGCCAAAGTCAAACTCTCTTTTGACCCTACCCAAATGCCAGATGGCGATACCACCGGACTCGAGATCTTGCGCTACGATGGACCCACCCAAGGCTTCCAACCCTTGACCACCTCTGTGGTGAATGGTACCGAATCCTACGCCTAGGTCGAAACAACCAAAAGCCATCTTCGTCTTGTTCCACGGACCGACCCAACGAGCGGCCTTTGCAGCCACTGTACAGGCGAGCCAGGTCGTCAGCAATGGTGAGGATCTAGATGAGGATGGTCTGCCAGACGATCTGGAGGTGAATGGCTTTGTCATCAGCTACGGTGTCACAGTGACGACGGACCCCAATGAGTGGGACACAGATGGCGATGGTCTCTGGGACGGGGAAGAGGTTGGCGAGTATCTGGCGGCCAAGGGATTCTATGCCTCCATCAGCGACCCCACCCAGCAAGATACCGACGGCGATGGCTTGCTCGATCCCGACGAATTGAATATCGGCACCAACCCACACCATGTTGATACCGACGGTGATACCCTGAGCGACCTCCTGGAACTCAACAACGACTTTGACCCCCTCCATTCCAATCCCGATGGCGATCATCTGCAGGATGCTGTTGAGTTTGAGAAAGGAACCGCTCCCTTCTACTTCAACCTAGCATTTGTTGGTTATCGCTTTGAATTTGCGCAAATTATCGGATGCGCGCCCAGTGGATCCAGATTTCGCGGTTTTCATTGCTGGGGTGAGTCGTAAATGTGACGGGCTGAGATAGTTGATTCCCTACGCCGTCAACGACCCAGACGGACCAGGTTCCGGTACCGAGCGATTCCAGACGGTTTGGTCCTCCCTCATTGCTAAAATCGGGCGGATGGTATTCATATTTATAGTTAAATTTACGCGGATTATTGCGTCCGACTACATCCCAGTTGTCAAAGTATTCAGGACCACTTGGTTTGTCGGACGACATGTTAGGACGATCAATACCCTCAAACTGAACGCGAATAAAATATCCTTCGGCTGGAACTGAATCTACTCCGCATTTCCCGATAGAGAGTTGAATCCAAATCGTCAAATATTCATTAAATGTCGGTGAAAACTCTGGGCCACCACAAGGTAGATCTGCGTTGACCGGATTGCCAAACGGATATGGCGTTGGTAGTGGTGTCTCCGTTGGGGTCGGCGTAATTGTTGGCGTTGCTGTCGAAGTTGGTGTTGGCAGTGTTCCGGCTGGTTCAACCCGTACATTACTGATATCGTTGGGAACGAGCACGGCGTTGGCTGAGACCCAAACTTGCATGCGATTCACACAGCAGACCATGAGCCAGCTTTCATCTTCAGATTTACCAACGACCGAAATTGGAATGTTGGGACCAAGTTGTGCAAAGAGTGGAAATTGAACGCTCGGTCCTGTCCGTAGACCCACAAGCCCTGTCTGAACAACAACAAAAGGGGTTGGCGTTTGGGTCGGGGTGGGTGTAAATGTGGCAGTTCCTGTATTGGTGACTGTTGGCGTCGACGTCTCCGTACCGGTTGCTGAAGGGGATGGACTTGGCGTCTCAGTTGGGATTGGTGTGTTGGTTGGAACAGCAGTTGGTGGCTGCGGAACAAGCAACTTTGGTTCAGTGCCTTGTGGGATAACGAGAATGCCAGGTGTTTCGGTTGTGGTGGCAAGGGCAATGATCAACGGCTGCACAAATTCTGGTGTTGGTGTAAATGTAGCGGCCAGAGGTCGGGTGGGAAGGGATGTTGGTGTCGCGCGTCTGAATATGTCTGTTACTCCACAGCCAGACGTAAACAAAACGAAAAAAAGGATGGAAAGAAAAAAAAGACGCAATCGATGGGGTGGTTCATTTTAGCTGGATAGATAGGTTTACACTTTTAGAAACAGAAAGAACGTTTATATTCTCTGATTTCGCCGGTTCTCAGAGAGAAAACGGTCTCATATAGATTTTTGTCTATATATCAAAAGTGTAAACCTAATTTTGAACCACCCCCAATCGATCTATCCTAAATACATACGAGGAATAACCACTTTGGCACACTTTTATCTGATGAGGATAAAGAAAGAATGCCCTAAAATACGCTGAGTATAGCATGAAGATAATAGAATGACTAAATTGGCAGTGGTCGTTCAGATGACGTATAATGAGGGGACGGTCTTTAACTTATAACTTGTCAATGAATAAATTTGGGATAGTGGCTGCCCGGTAAGCGATAGATAGTCAACGAATGTAGGATTCTCATAGACCAACCAGATAAATCTCGTACAAACGTGGAGTGAGCATTCTCTAATACGAAGGAGCGGCGTTCTCTATTACACGCAGTAGACATAATCCTGCATTTCTCAGTCAAAACAGACTCGAGCGTGCCAAATGGTCCGAGATTCTCTACTGCGTCTTTTTTCGCCATTTGAACGCTCTACCTCTGAGAAATCCTACTGCGTGTAATCTCTAACGCCGCGCCATGTATGGCGACTCCGCTTAGTACGATTTCTATTTGTTTTGTCTATTAGGCTACGATCAGAATCTATGTAAATCGCGTCATGTAACCCGCAGCCAGGGCCAAATTTGGTTGAATCTTTATATTAAATCGGGAAACTATGAGCGATCAATCTTTGAATGGAAATGACAATCCGCTGAATGAATTTGCTTCAGAATTGAGCGAAAGTCTGAATAGCCACCCTGTTGACGTCGATGAGTCTGCTGTTGATCGAATTGAGGGTGGACAAGTTCGGATGAAAAATTCGGCTGCGCGTTCTGTCCACGCATCGGCCCTACACTTAGATGAATCTGCCGCAGGTATTATTCGTACTCATACGCTTGATGCAAATGAGAGTGTGATGGGCTTTGTAACGGCCCAAGAGGTTGTTGTGCGTGATTCTACCAGTTCATTTGTTGCTGCCAATCAAGTGAATATTGAAGAATCCCAGGCGTTTGCTGTCTTTGCGTTTCGGCTTGATGGCAATGTTCGAACAGTCTTCACATTGAAGACAGCGGTGGCGGCAGGCGCAGCATTTGCGGCGGTATTTATGCTTCTCACCAGTTTGATTGGGCGTATATGGCCTTTTTCCAAAAATAATCAAAATAAATAGTTTATCTAGTTGCGTTGGAGAACCCAAATGGCGAATTTAAAATTGCGTGCCCAGTCACGCCAATTGACTGGGAGAAGAGTCCGACAGTTACGTAGCCAGGGATTGGTTCCCGTGGTTGTCTACGGGAACGTTGACCAGCCAGTCAATCTACAAGTCTCTGCTCGTGAATTTGAGACCACATTACATACAGGCGGTGGCTCGCAGCTTGTTGAGATTGAGGTAAATGATGGCACATCGCATAACATTCTCGTGCGTGAAATCCAGCGTCATCCCGTTCGACATCATCTGATGCATGCCGATTTTTATGCCGTTAGTATGCGTGATAAGCAACAGGTCAGTGTTCCGATTGTTTCCGTCGGTGAACCAGAAGAATTAGGAGCTGGCTTGATGGTTTTGCAAGCCTTAGAACAGGTTGAAATTGAAGCATTGCCTTCAGATATTCCGGCAAGTATTGAGATTGACATCTCGAATTTGACACTCGAGAAAGCGATATCGGTTGCTGAGCTCCCGGCCATTGAGGGAGTAGAGTATTTGACAGATCCGGAAGAAGCTGTCTTTACCATGTTAGCGACCCGCGTTAGTGAAGAAGACGAAGAAGAAGTGTCCGAGGAAGTACTAGAGGGTGGTGAAGAACCAGAAGTTGTTTCGAAGGGCAAACAGGACGAAGAAGACGAATAGAGAGGAGAAATCAAAGGGTTGTGATTTTAGGCTAAAGTGCTCAAATTACAACCCTTTGCTCCCTCAAAGGATACTCTATTTTTGAAAAAGCGGCTCCTCCAAAAACTGCATTGGATTGACTGCAATCCCATGTATGCGCAATTCCCAATGTAAATGAGCCCCGGTACTTAATCCCGTTGTCCCAACAAGACCAATTAAATCTCCTGCTTCTATTTTTTGCCCAACTGGCACTTTAATTTCATTCAAGTGCCAGTACCCCGTGAAAATCCCGCGCCCATGATCCATCAGGACAGCATTTCCACGCACTGCTAATGGCTCGGCCAAAGCCACAACGCCATTAGCAGGTGCGAAGATCGCAGTTCCTTCCGGTGCACCAAAATCATGGCCGGAATGATAGCTGGCAGTAGGACCGCCATTGTAGCTTCTTCGCGTGCCATAAGGACTCGTTGTCGCATACTCGACACCGATTGGTCGCACAAACCCACCACGCCAAAAAAGCTCTGTCTCTGATGTTGACCAGACTGCAATTAACTTCTCCAACTCATTCCGAACCGTTTCATCTGCTAATAGTTCACCCTTTCCTTCTGGCAATACAATATTCTGGCTTTCATAGGCCCCCTCGTGAACGGTAACCAAAAAAGTCTGACTAAGAAGCTGATTGTTTCGTGCCATGTAGGTAACAGTCAAAGGGTAGGACGCCGGTGCAATCAATGCAGGGACAGGAAGCAACGCAAACATCTCTTGTGAGTTCTGCGGAGTATTCATTGCCCTTAAGGTTGCCACGGTCGGTGTGACTGTATTTTGGGGAAGAATCGGTATGTTTGTGAAAGCAATCGGCAAGCCGTTCCAGCTACCTGTTAAAGAAATAGGGCGAATGGATGCTAGCTGAACATAACCGGTGTGGCCCTGAACAAGAGTTTTGGGAATAGACAACTGCGAAATTGCACCGAAACCGAGTGGAGTAAGACTTTCTGGTTCAATCGCAGTTGCTGGAACGTCAATCGGTTGTCCAGGAAAGAGGCGTTGGGTTTGACGAATGTTATTGAGAGTTGATAAGAGTTCAACATTCTGGGACAGACGTTGAGCAAACGTACCAAGCGATTCGCCTGGACGTGCTGGAACAGCAACAGTTGTCAATGATTCGCGTTGAGGGCCACCTGTGCGACCAGGGATCAAAAGCACCTGACCAACTTGGATGAGAGCGGGATTCTCAATCTGATTGAGTTTGACCAAGACATCAAGCTCAACGCTGAATCGCTCGGCAATTAAACTGAGCGTGTCGCCGGCAACAACTACATAAGTACTCGTTTGACTCTGCGCCGTTTCTTGCGCATAAAGGATAGTGGACTGCCTATTGCTGGTCAATGCGACCCAGAAGAGTATTAGAAGAGAGAAGGTGATGAATGGAGAAACGACGACAGAAATCAATGGTAGCAAGGCGCGCTTATGCACCTGCTTGATAAATATTTGGTTTGAGTACACCGATATAGGGGAGGTTGCGATAATTTTCGGCATAATCCAAGCCATATCCAACGACGAATTCATTTGGAATCGAGAAGCCGACCCAATCTATTGGGATGTCTACTTCGCGGCGTTCTGGTTTATCTAGTAATGTCATAATTCGAAGACTGGCTGGCAATCGTTCATATAATATACGTTGTAAGTAGCTTAAAGTGTTCCCACTATCGATGATGTCTTCTACAATTAAGACGTTGCGTCCCTCGATTGGAGTTTTTAGATCCATCATAATTTGTACAACGCCACTGGTCTGGACACCTGAACCATAGCTACTGATGGCCATGAAATCAACTTGATGTGTCATATCAATGGCGCGAATCAAATCCGCCATAAAGACAAAGCTGCCTTTGAGAACAGAAATAAGAAGGGGCTCTTGTCCTGCATACTCTCGTGAAATCACGCGTCCCAATTCCTCAACACGTTTTCGCAGAGCTTGGCTACTAATCAGGATACGCTCAATATCATTGTGCTTTTTCTCATTTTGTACAAGAGCAAGTCGAACATCAGCTTGCAGTTGGGTATCAGACGAATTGAGTGACATAAGTCATCCTTTGACCATTACTTGATTCTTGGCGCCTTCATCTCACTCGAGAATGACATTCATCCGCGAAGTTCACGAAGGTTGGCTCCCTCTTGGTATTCTTCGTGTCCTTCATGGAGAACGATTGGCCTCTATCTGCTCTTAGGCTTTTCCAGAAAATAAAGTGTCCACTCCGTCAGGAAAAGCCAAAGCCATTCCAGGCAAACATGTTGGTCTTTATGGGTAATTAATTTTCTGGAATGACCTTACTCTAATCCTGATAATCCTGTTGGATCTGTGGATGATTATTTTCTTGGAACGGCTACGTGAACGAATGGGGCGTAAACCCAGCCATGAATTTCATTTATTTTGACCTGCCACCAAGTGGGGTTGTCGCTATTTTGCCCAACAATTGGCACACTCTCTCCGTAACTGAGCTGGTGAATGATCGCAGCTGCTGTTGTTGGTGCCAAGCGAACGTTTAGCAACGAAACATTGATGGTTGCCAATGGTTGAGTAGTCCCCTCTCCGGTTGAATCAAGTGCAGCACTTGGCTCGACTTTCTCGATTCTAGCTAAACCTGCTGTTTTCACGCTTTGGCTGTTGGAGAGTAACTCTACATTCGTTGCCTGTACGAAGGGTGCATAGAGCCAACCTATATGATTGTTCGCTCTGACCTGCCACCAATCTGTTTGTTGACCGATGATAGGCAGGACAGAATTTTGTGGTAATTGGGCCAAAATTTCGGCGTTTGTATTGGGCATGCTGCGGAGATTGAGCAGGGCAACTTGCACACGAGCAGTTGGCCCATCCGTTGTTGGGAGTGCAATTTGCCCAGTAGATTGTGGGTTAGATTGTTCTGCAGGGAATGGTGTTATATTCTCATGGTCTCTAATCGTAGGAGTGCTTTGGATTGTGGATGCACCGCTTTTGAATTGTTGGCTCCAATTTGATGTCAGATTCAAATAATGATCGCCATATGTGATGCTCGGTTCGATCTGAGAACCTTCAGGCCACTCGTTAAAACTCGTCACCACGATCCAGTCTGGTCCACTATGAATTGCAGCCAACCATGACTGCTCATAATAGGCACCACCTGCTCGAGCTTGAGCAAAGCCGTTGAGACGAATACGCGTATCATTGTACCCAGGCATAACAGTTGCCACCCATATCTTGTTGCTACCAAACTGTCGACGTGCCTCTTGGACACGTGTAGAAAACTTTTGGTTCGTTGAGGCTAGGTCAGCGGGTGGATTCCATGTATTGCTGTAGAGATAGTGGGGTGGTTCAGAATTAGGTTTACACTTTTGATACATAGATAAAAATCTATATGAGGTCATTTTCTGCCTGAGCATGGCTCAAAGTAGAAAATATAAACATCTTTTCTCTTTGCAAAAATGTAAACCTAATTGTCCGCCTAAAATGAACCACCCCGCGGCTTCCTCTAACAAAGCAACCAAATTGGGTTCTGTTTGGTTAGAGACACCATGCGGACCATACCAAGCCACCACAAATGCATCAATTCCAGCTCTTTGCGCTTGCTCGATATGTCTTCCCATCACACCCCGATCGCGACTTGCGTAGGGCTGGGCTGGTAGGTCACTGAGCTTTTGGAGTGACCAGGTTGTTTCATCAAACCAGCTGTAATAGAAAGCCAAGACAAGGGGAGCATTGTTATTTTGTAAAGCTGTTGAGTCTGAGATTAAATTTGACAAACTTGGACGAACAGAATGTGTCATATGCGCTGTTCGTGCCATACGACCAAGTGGAGAAGCGCCAGCGGTCGAGCTTCTGCCAGCCAAAAGGCTCAGAATGATTAGACTCAGCACCAGGATGAACGTCAAGATGATGCGCCAACCGATTTTGGGATGTCGCTCCGCTGTTAGTGGAATCGCTGCGTCTAACGTTCTTTGCTTGGGATGTGTTTGTTGGGTACTCACGAACAAAAATGCTAACATGCTCATACCGATTGTGACAAATTATCTTATCTACAACATCCATAGTGGCTTACTGACTTTCCCGTGAACGTCCATTACCACCAAGGCATTGAACGTCAGGCTGTCTGTTGAAGGTCAGCGAAAAAGTTGGTACAATGTCAGGGAGACCATCTCGAAGGATGAAATAATCGTGGAAGCTCAATTTTTATCGATTCATTTTTCACGTCAATCTCAGTTTAGGAGGTGACATGCGGATTCCGCACAATAGGATTGCACAAAAGTTTGTATTGACAATATTCACCGCTTTCTCGATTCTCCTCGTTATTACGATTTTTCAGACTGAACTAGATATCTCTCAGACACCTGCTTTCGTATTAAGAAACACTATCCACGCACAGGATAAATATCTCGTCTGGGAACGATTTGATGTTGAAATTGACGTCGATTCAGATGGTTCGATGGATATCTGTGAACATCAGCAGATTCGGTACACCAGCGGCACCTTTCGCTTTGGTTTTCGCGACATTCCCATTCGCAATTTAGGCACTATTGATGCGTGGCAGATCCGCGACGCAAACGGAAACATTTATGAGCAATCTGATAGCGAAAACCCCTATACCTTCAACGTTCGCAATACTGGTTCGAGTTATCTTATCAACTGGTATTTCCCGCCTATCTCAAATGAAGTAGAGACCTATTCTCTCTGTTATACAGTTTACGATGCCCTACGCTTTTACGAAGGTGGCGATCAGGTTTGGTGGAAGGCCATCTTTGGAGACCGTAGCTTTGCCGTTTTAGATAGCCGCGTGATCGTCAATGTACCAGACGATGCGCAAGTTCAAGAATGGGCGGCCTATGTTGATGAAGCGGATGCCCGTGAGGTTGCTGTTGCAGAAATGCGCAACAATCGGCGTACAGTTGTTTTCGATCTAACTGACATCTTAAATGATGAAGAATTTGAAGTAAGGGTAGAATTCACCCCTGGCGTGGTCAATGGTGAGGCGCAATCTTGGCAGATCCGCGCTGATCAACAAGAAGCGGAGCGCGCCCAACGGGCAGTATACTATGAACGATGGCGTCCAATAGCCACATTGGTCTTTGGTGCATTGGCGGTTCTGCTGTTGTTGGGCGGACCGGTCGGTCTATATGGTTTTTGGTATCGTTTTGGACGCGACAAGGCAGTAGAACTTGTCGCTGACTACCTCCCCGAACCACCAGACAAATTGTCCCCAGGCATGGCGGGAACGCTTCTGGACGAAAAAGTCGATATGGAAGACATTCTGGCCACATTAGTCGATCTGGCCCGCCGCAAGGCGATCAGTATCACTGAGGTAAAGGAAGAGGGGTTCTGGCGAACAGGGATGGATTTTATTTACCGCAAAGAACGAAATGATGTCAAACTAGCACCATATGAAGAAGAGCTATTGGATGGTATATTTGGCAAGCGAGAGAATGAGGTAAAGCTTTCTGAACTCAAGAACAGTTTTTACAAAACAATGCCCAAAATTCGTTCTACCATGTATCAAGCAGTGGTCGACGAAGGGCTGTTTCCACGCAACCCTGATACGGTGCGGAATAACTATGGATGTTTTGCTGTTGCACTAATTGCGGCATCCTTTGCCGCTGGATTTCTGTTGATGTCTGTCTTCGGCGATTTGACCAATGCGGCCGTTTTGCCTGCAATCGGTTTGGGCATCACGGCAGTGGGACTCTTGATCCTCAGCCGCCATATGCCGCGCAAAACCGATGTCGGTTCGGAAGCTGCAACCCGTTGGAAGGCATTCAAGAACTATTTAGTCAACATTGACAAATATGCTAATATGGATCAACAAAAGGAAATCTGGGATCAATGGTTGCCCTACGCAATTGCCTTTGGCGTTGATCGGCAATACATCCGCAAATTTGAGCAAGTCGATGCACCTGCCCCGCCTTGGTACTTCCCTTCTCCAACTCATTATGGTCCCCATCGACGTGGTTACTATGGTTCGCCTTGGGTGGGACCAACACCCTCTGGAAGCAGTAAATCTAGTGGCGGCTCATCAGAAGGAAGCGGTGGTGGTCTGGGGGATATGAGCCGAGGGATGGGAGGTAGTTTGACTGCAATGAGTGCTGGTCTGGGATCGATGTTAACGAGCGCAAGCAGCACTTTCACGAGCCGTCCTGCCAGTTCATCATCGGGCGGTGGCTGGAGCAGCGGCGGTGGTGGCTTCTCTGGCGGTGGCTCCTTTGGTGGAGGTGGAGGCGGTGGTGGAGGTGGAGGCTTTGGCTAGCCGAAACCATCAAACCATATAATCAGTAGATCGCAGTGGACAAGGCGTTCTCTATTACACGCAGTAGACATAATCCTGCATTTCTCAGTCAAAACAGACTCGAGCGGGCCAAATGGTCCGAGATTCTCTACTGCGTCTTTTTTCGCCATTTGAACGCTCTACCTCTGAGAAATCCTACTGCGTGTAATCTCTAACGCCGACTCACCCGTATTAGAAAATGCTCACTCCTCGTTGCGATCTACTGATTACGTAGAACTCAAAACTAGTGAGGTTGTACCTCAGAGCGACAAGTTGAACTCAAGTCGCCTTACAGTTGGCGGTGTGTAGGCTGAGTTTAAGAACCTATCCGAAAAGTGGTTGTGAGTCCCACACTCTTCTCGAGTGAGAATAGATCGTCACAGAACTTTTCGGATAAGCACTAAGGCGCGTGTTGCCGATGCTTCTTCCGCAACAGTTCACTTTGCTGTACCGAACAAGGAGGTGACAGTCACTTACGTTCATACGAGCGGGTAAGTTACAATTACATCTCGCTTTGTGCGAAAGTGACTGTCACCTTTGGGGATAACGTGAACTGTTACCTTCTTCCTTGGCCGCAGCCTTAGACTTAAAACTTGACTCAAACATGATAACTTTCATATCTCAAGCCTTCTAATGGAGCGAGAAAGCGTATGATTGGTGGAGGAAAAATTGTTGGATGGGCGTTGATGATTGGCAGCGTCGTCTTGTTGCTTGCCTTTTTGGCTTGGGCCAGTACAGCATTGTTTACAGAAGAGACAACGTCAGGGGGAGCAGTGCTGGGTATTCTGTTGGCGTTGATTGTGTTGGCCCCTGTCTTTGGCATCGGTGTTTACGTTATGAGGCGAGGAACAGACGAGGAACGACAATTTGCTGTTGTTCAACAAGAGAAGAAGTTGCTCAATATGGTGCTCACTCAAGGGCAGGTTTCTATTGGGGAACTCATCGCCGAGCTAGAGGAACCACGCGAAAATATCGAAGAGATGATTCGCGATCTGGTGGGCAAACGGCTCTTTAGTGGAGCTATTAATTGGGACAAGGGTATATTGTATAGTGTTGAGAGTCAGAATCTTGTAAATGATCGTCATTGCCCCAATTGTGGGGGAGAGCTGGAATTTGCAGGAAAGGGACTCATTGCATGTCCTTATTGCGGTAGCGAGGTCTTTTTGACAAATCGGGCGGCGGCTTCGACTGTGGAAGGGTAGATGAGTAATAATAAGGAGAAATGATGGGGTGGTTCATTTTAGCTGGATAGATAGGTTTACACTTTTAGAAACAGAAAGAACGTTTATATTCTCTGATTTCGCCGGTTCTCAGAGAGAAAACGGTCTCATATAGATTTTTGTCTATATATCAAAAGTGTAAACCTAATTTTGAACCACCCCGAAATGATGACTGATCAATATGTGCAGCGTGCTGAAGATGACATGGGTGCATTGGAGCGCGTGATTAAAGGTTTGCCTGGGATTGAGGGCTACGTGGATAAGGAATTGCGACGTGATGCAGACAAACGCTTGCGCGAGACAATTGTTTCCGAGCTGGATGGGCAGAAGCAGCAACTATTTGATATTCAAAAGAGACTGATGAAGAACGGTGGGTTACGTTCGTTAGACGATGTCGATCGCGTAATTCAGAAACTGCAAACGTTAAGCGATCGTGTCAAATCTGCATCACAAGGATATGCTGGACTATTTGACGCCATGAGAATAGGTGTAGAAGAGCTCAATGCTCTCCATCGCTTTGATGTAAAGCTTGCAGAGCAGACGAATGGTGTAAAGAATGCCGTGGATGGATTGGCCGCCGCAGTGGACGATCGGGAAGAGATCGAGCCTCTCCTCGACAGAGTGGATGATGTTATTACTGACCTGTCGACATTGTTTCAAAAACGCAATGAAGCCATTCTCGACCCCAATCTCTTAACAAATAGCGACTATGTACCAGATGTGCCAGTTGAACTGTTGGGTGTCGATAGAAAGGAGACATCAGAAAGTTAGCCGGTTGAGAGTTAAATCTGGTGTAGGTACCACAATTGTCGAAGATTACCTATTTATTTGCACACTTTCGTCTGATGAGCGAAAATTTTAAGCAGGAGAACAGAACCATGCCTCGTATTATTGATGTTGTTGAAGCCCCAAATCAGAGTGTAGACGAGATGGCTGTCCGCCAGCCAGAGTTTGGCTCGGGTGATTTTCGCCTTGGTAGTCAAGTAATTGTGCGTGAAAGTCAGCGGGCTATTTTTTATCGCGATGGCAAATCCTTAGATGAATTCGACCCAGGACGTCACACAATTACAACTGCTAATCTACCCATTCTTTCAGGACTCTTGCGCCTGGTCGCGGGGGGCGATAACATTTTTACGGCGGAAGTCTACTTTGTCAACATGCGTGAGTACACGGATATGAAGTGGGGGACGCCACAGCCACTGAGCTTGCGCGATACCGATCTGGGGCTTGTTCGTCTGCGTGCGTTTGGCCAATACACCATGCAAGTCTCTGAACCAAAGCGTTTTGTTGACCAGATTGTCGGCACTCAAGGGCTTTACCGCACACCTCAAATTGAAGATTATCTGCGTGGCGTCATCATCAGCCGCATGACCGATGTGTTGGGTGAAAATATGACCAGCATTTTTGACTTACCGGCCCTCTACGACGAAATTGGGGCTGCCATGCGTGCCAAGGTGCAAGATGATTTTGCTGCGATGGGTATTTCACTCAAGCAGTTTATGATCGTTTCGATCAATCCCACCGAAGAGACAGCCAAGGCCATTGACGAACGAGCCAGTATGGGAGCCATTGGCAACTTAGATGCGTACATGAAGTACAAAACTGCACGAGCAGTTGGCGACGCAGCGCAACAACCTGGAGGTGGCACGGGTGAAGGTTTAGGGTTAGGCGCTGGCATTGGTATGGGGGCGGGTATGGCTGGTATGATTTCGCAAGCGATGCAGAGTTCTGCCCAGCCGCAACAGAAAGTTTCGGATCAATCAGTGGCAACTGCAACGCCCGAAGTGATGACCTTGGACGAAGCTGCTGCCTACTTAAAGGTATCGTCTGCGGATGTCCAGTCATTGATCGATAGCGGTGAACTCAAAGCACGCAAAATTGGGAGTCAGTATCGGATTGGCAAGAGTGTGATTGATGAGTTTTTGGGAGGGTAGTCATTCAAGCGCAGCACCTGTCAGCCGATTGAAATACCTTAGCGCTTTTTTTAAGGAGCCGAGCCTGATATACTTAATTCTTTCGGCTCATCTAAAAAAATTGTGCAAACTCTATATTTTTGCCAGAAGTAGAATCGTGCCTTTGCGCAGTTTTGTCTGATGAGCGATCCTTTCTGGAATCATGCTGTACGGAGCACTGCCGTAAATTTAAAATAAATTTGACCAATTTCAACAGCCAACTTTATTTTAAATTTATGAGCCAGTGCAGTATATAAAGGAACGCAAATTATCATGAGTGATATTAAATTCGGAACAGACGGTTGGCGTGCCCGTATCGGTGATCAGTATACTTTTGCCAATGTGCGTCGCTGTGCCCAAGGGTTTGCTAACTATTTAAAGGCGCAAGGAAAAAGTGGAAGTGTTGTCGTCGGGCATGATCGACGCTTTCAGGCCGAGGATTTTGCTGCCTCCGCGGCTGAAGTATTAGCCAGCAATGGTTTCCATGTCTATTTGACGAATACGGCCACACCAACCCCGGTGATCAGCTTTTGCGTTGGCAATCAGAATGCTCTTGGTGCAATCAATATCACGGCCAGCCACAATCCCCCAGAGGATTGTGGTTTTAAAGTACGAGACGAATATGGTGGTGCCGTTGCGCCCGACGGATTGACCCAAATCGAAGCCGCAATTCCCCCAGCGGGTGATGCAGATGCCATTCAGAAGATCGCCATCGAGCAAGCAGTCGCCAATGGCAGCGTCGAGCTCTTTGATCCAAAACCAGCCTATCTGGCGCGCATCGCCGAACTGATCGATGTACAGCCAATTAAAGATGCTGGTCTCAAGGTTGTTGTGGACAACATGTGGGGAAATGGTTCGGGTTGGCTGAGCGAGATCCTCAGCGGCGGCAAAACCGAGATCATTGAAGTTCACGCCGAGCGGAATCCCATCTTCCCAGAAATGTCACGTCCCGAACCGATTCCTCCCAATGTGGACGCGGGGTTGGCTGTGGGCAAGAAAGTTGGCGCCGATTGCGTTTGTATCCTAGATGGCGACGCCGACCGCTGTGGCTTTGGTGATGAGAATGGGGAGTTCGTCAATCAGCTACGTGTTTACGGTCTTCTGGCTTACTACTTGCTGGTTGTGCGTGAGAAACGTGGCGCAATTGTCAAGACATTGAGCACCACAACCATGTTGGACAAACTTGGCAAACGCTATGATGTACCCGTGGTGAATACAGGCGTTGGCTTCAAATATGTCGCACCAGCGATGATGGAACACGATGCCCTGATTGGTGGCGAAGAAAGCGGTGGCTATGCCTTTGGCGGTCATGTTCCGGAGCGAGATGGCATTTTGTCTAACCTCTTTCTCCTCGACCTACTTGTTCGGACTGGCAAAAAGCCGACGGAACTCCTTGATGCTCTGTTCGAACAGGTTGGTGGTGAGCACTATTACGACCGGATTGATGTACGGCTGACAGATGATACCATGAAACAAGCCGCAAAAGAGACGCTCGATGCGCTCCCGACAAGCGGTTTGCGCGTTGGTGGTCACACTGTGCAAGAGCTTGTTACAGTGGATGGATATAAGTTCGTCATGGGGGATGGTGGTTGGCTTCTAATTCGCTTTTCCGGTACAGAGCCTCTGCTACGCGTCTATACAGAGACCACAGATTTGGCTGCTGTTCCAGCAATTTTGGAGGATGGTCAAAAGCTGGCGGGAATTTTATAGTCCTATTCATATGAAATCAGACCTACTTTGCTCTACCATGTATCTGTGATAAAATGAACAAATGCACAGCAATTCCCGCTTCTCGACTGAAACCGGGTAACGTTTTCGTAAAGAACGGATCTTAAAAAGGCAACTTTCGGTCGAGTACATGAAAAGAAGCGGTGAGTATTGCTGGCAAATGTAGAGAGTTCACCATTTATCGAAGGATTTAGCAGAGCAAATGGCGATCGATCGTCTGTCAATACCGATCCAGGAGAACCCCAGCCAGGCTCGCAGATTGGATGTGGACGCTTCTGATTTCGTTTTATTTGACACTCATTGTCACTTAGATTTGGATCAGTTTGCTGGGGAACGGGATGCAATACTGGCGCACGCACGGGATTCCGGCGTGCGCTTTATCGTTAATCCTGGGATTGACTTGGGTCACAGCCAGCAAGCGATTGCGTTAGCTGAACGCTACCGCGAAGTATATGCCGCTGTGGGCGTGCATCCCAATAGCAGCCAAACAATTGATGAGACGACCATAGATGCGCTCCGCAATTTGGCTGACCATTCAAAGGTTGTTGCAATCGGTGAGATTGGTCTTGACTACCACTGGGACAAAGTGGAACCAACGCGACAGAAACAGGCATTTCGATTGCAACTTTCGCTGGCAGCAGAATTGGGATTGCCTGTCATCATTCATAGTCGCGACTCAAACGATGACGTGGCCAAGATTTTGAGTGAATGGGTTCGGAGTACGGAGTTCCTCAATTCGCCATTGACAAATCGGCCCTTTGCTGGCGTTTTGCACGCATTTAGCGGAGACATTGGCTTGGCCCGGCAAGCGTACGATTGGAACTTTGTGCTAAGTCTTGGCGGTCCCGTTACGTTCAAGAATGCACGAGTGCTGCACGAACTTATTCCAAAATTGGCGCTCGATCGATTGATGCTGGAAACGGATGCGCCATTTCTTACGCCGCATCCATACCGAGGGAAACGAAACGAACCTGCTTACGTTGCACTTGTTTGTCAAAAGCTGACCGATCTATATGAGAGTTCAGTTGATGAGATCGCGGCCTCAACAACGAAGTTAGCTTGCTCGTTTTTCCAGATTCGGAACAAAGCTTGACAGTGTGTCCCAATGTGTGTAAATGGAGACCGCTTAGTCAGAGAACCTTCATTTATACACTTCGTGGTAGACACTCCAAAGAATTAAACTGAAAAGGTACCTGAACAGGTGATTAGACAAAAAAGCGCAGAGTATCCTGCTGTTAATCTGGCAACGGTAAATGATTCTTCGAATGAATATTGGGAAATTGCCAATGGTTCATCTGCTGTGCTTCATGACCAAGTAGACATCCAAACTGCCTTAGAACCAGTTCAGTCTGGTCTTGCAATGGTCGAAGAGAAGATGAAATCGGTTGATTCCACTCTTTTTGCACCATTGGCCAGAGCCTTTGTGGATTTGATTGGGCGCGGGGGCAAACGTTTGCGACCGGCCCTGGCTTTGTTGTCAGCCGAGTTCAATGGAGCGATTCAGCGTCGACCAGAGTACCAGCGGGTCATTTCCATTGCTGCTGCTGTTGAGATGCTGCATACGGCATCATTAGTCCATGATGATGTGATTGACGGTGCACTATTGCGACGGGGTGCTCCCACACTGAATGCTGAATGGGACAAAGGCGCCACAGTCTTAGCCGGCAACTATATGTTTGCCCGTGCTGCCCATTTTGCGGCGGAAACAGACAAAATGCGCGTGATTCATCTGTTCAGTGATACGCTCAAGGTGATGGTGGGTGGCGAACTTGATCAGATTGCGGATCGGTTTCAATATAATCAGGAAAAAGAGCGATATTATCACCGCATCTTTGCGAAGACGGCCAGTCTCTTTTGTGCTGCAACAGAATCGGCGGCAGTCTTGTCGGGATTGCCAAAAGGTCAGGTAGAACAGCTCCGTAATTTTGGCTACAACTTGGGGATGGCTTTTCAGATTATGGACGATATCCTCGATTTTACCAGCGACGAAGAAAGTCTGGGCAAGCCTGTGGGGAGTGACCTCGCTCAAGGAACCCTAACCCTTCCTTTCTTCTATTTTCTACAAGAGCAGGGTCATTCACTAATCGAATATTTGGAAATGAAGCGCGAGGAAGCAGAGGACGACGACCCATTTATCTGGTCACAGACGGTTTCAGAAGTTGCTCATGAGATCCGCAACAGCAGCGCAGTCGATCAAGCGCGCCAAGAAGTACTCAGTTTTTTGGGACAAGCACAGAACAATTTGGCCTCTTTCGCCGATAATATTTATAAACAATCAATGTTGGATCTCTGTCGTTTTGTGATGCAGCGTAGTTATTAACGTTGAGAGGGAATCTCTTTACGGATATTTGCCATTCGAGAAATTCTTTCCTGAAGTGAGAATGAAAATAATTCAGTCTCAATTTCATCGAAAAGCTTCATCCACTGGTGATCGAACGACTGAGAGTACATCGAACATCTGTACTGGATTAAACTCCTTGTTCAATGCCTGGACCACATACGTTGGCTCTCCAACACCGGTAAAGTGTTGATTGACCTTCACTGCATAAATGACACCCAGAGGTTGATCCAGCACAATCAAGAAGCGTTCATTCCAATGATGGCGATCGGCAGAATAGACCAGATTCTTGTAGCTATCGATGGTTGCATTTCCTTTGGGCAATGCAACTTCTGCATGAACCAAGGCAGCCTGCCCCGTTACGCCATCGTTGCGCTCGCGGCGCTGTTGGAGCAACAATCTCCCAACCTGATTCTGCTCACTCTCTAATTGAATGTCGAACTGGATGAGCGGCAGTTGTAAATACCCACAGGGTGCCAAATGGAATCGCGACAAGATCTGCTGGTTTGAGCGGTCACGCAGCAAACCAGTCACCCTAAATTGCTGCGTCAGACTCACTTCATCCAATCGACGGAGATCAAATTCACCCGATTGTACATTGAAAAAGGTCAGTTCAATTTCGATCTGTCGCCCCTCGAGCTGATAGGTCCGCAAAAGTGAGATCTGTCCTGTGCTACTATCTCCTTGTTGCTCAATCGTAACCTCCCCTGGCACAGTGGCTTGGCTTGCCGCCAAGGTTGGGCCAAAGTGGAGTGGTCCGAAGAGATCGTGAGTTCTCTTCGGGGTATCGAAGGCGATTTCCAAGTTGCCGGATAGAAGTTCGAGCGTTACCTTCTCGGCTAGTTCTTGTTGCAAAGTAGACCCTTCGCGCCACATGCCGCAAAGTTGCAATGGATGAGGAACATGGACGCGTAAACCATTTGTGCTTCCTGGTAACTGTGGTTCTTGTTTGAGGAAAGGACGAATCTGTTTGAAGATCAGTTGGTTGTCCGGTCGGCGAATCTTGAATTCTAGATCGAGTAGAATATCATCACGTTGATGAATCCCGGTTTCAATGGGAAACTTGCTGTCGACGAGCGCCAAGATACGCCCCAACTCCTCCAGCTCGCTGTCGGCTAAAACACCACCACCTGTTGGCACAATGCTTGATGAGCGCAGCCGCTGAATCTGGACAACTTCGCCACCGACGACGGTCAACTGATCCCGCTCTGGCAAGACGCCTGACTCGGGCAAAACTACGCTCACATCGCCAACCTGTACGTTGATCAGGTAATTGGCCGACGCATCATTGGTCGGATCACTGGCAGTGGGATCACCTGTAAAGGCGACGCCATTGGCACGTTCGTTGGGAAAGGCGGGCGTCACTAAGATAGCCATACCCACCGCTTCATGGTCGATGCCATAGTAGTCCCGCTCTTCCCACGCTCGGAAATTCCAAAGGCTGGCCCAGACTTTCCGCAAGGCGCGCTCGATTGTGCGCTCTTTTGGCTGACTGGGATCGCAATGTGAAGGCCCTTTTTTGTCATCGTCCAACGAGTCTAACGCGCAGACAGATGTGGAATCGTAGAGGCCCGCTCCATTGAATTCGAGACCATCTTCTGCGTTGGATGAAGAACGAAAACGGACCATGACATCTGGCCCAAAGATGCTGGTAATGCGATCGGCCAATTGCCGGACCAAAAATGGGGGAATCTCACCACCATCGCGCATTGTCTCGCGCAGGGTTGCGAGGCGCGTTGCGCGGATTGATGGATTGTTGCGAAATTCTGGATCCTTGTGCAATTGGGCAAGATAATCAACATAAGTTCGCCGTATCGGAGTAGATTTCCGTTTATCCAGTAGGTTGTTCTGTGTCAAAAATTATTGTAGTAATGAAAGGGAATCGCAAAACCAGGTATCTGATATGGTTCTGGTAAAAATGTATAAAGACGAGCAAGATTTGCTGCTTTGCCTCCGACGCGCGTCGTGGCGAGACCCGCACTGTCGTTGGCTCCAATTGTAACAAAATCATCTAAACCACTATACCCCGCATCGAATGCACGCACGGGCACTGTTGGTGGACGATGGGTCGCCCACCAAGCCTCTGCATCACTCTGCGAGACCTCAGACTCCACGTAGTAAGCACCACGCGTGATGCTTAATCGAACTAGTTGACCAGCATATGGTGCGAAATGCTTGTGGTTCTCTTTGATGTACGCATTTGGCGTGCCACGGCGGGCAGAGCGTATATTGAGATGAGAAAGCTCTCCTTGGCGCTCGCCAGTGATGATGCCAGCCACAACGCTTTCAAGATCGGTTGGTGCACCGTCTACGATGACGATGTCCTGTCGACTGAGCCCGCCCGTTTGGGCAATGGTTTTCAGGTCTGCCAGCGTTAGGAGACGAACAACACCATAGGTTTCGGCCAGATTGTAAGCTTCATATTCGGGTGATGCAATCTGTGTCGGAAAGGCAATGGGAAAGCCAGGATCCGTCCAAGATAGGGCAAGTGTAACGGCTGCCGCTCTAGTCGGTGAATAGACCAATGGACGACGTCGGAATGAGCGAGCAAGCTGTTCATAAAGACTCGCCATCTCTGCCTCTGTCAGTAGTTCATCGTCATTGGTTGGGTCTGTGTAAAGGTCGAACCCATAAACGACTCTGCCTTCAGAATCAGTAAATGATTTCAGGCCTCCCGCAAAATATCTTCGGCTGGCTCGGTGGGCTACTTGGGTTTCATACTCTTCTGGCGTCAGTCCAGCAAAAACTCGGGGAAAGGCGGCTTTGAGAAACTCATAATGCAGTGGGTGGGTAGTGACATCTTGATAGGCTGCTGAAAATGGAGCCTCTACATTAGGAAGCGGCAGGAGAAATTTCCCTTCGCGAATGAGATCCACCCGGCCAGAGGGCAAGGTAATTTGGGCAAAATCGGCCGATGAGCGAACTTCAGATAGAAAAAGGAGATTTTCTGTCTGTGGCAAACGATTTCGCACGGGACGCACATAGCCGGGCTGCGATTTTGCGGGGCGATGGGTAGCTGAGCCAAAATTTGTAGAACCGAGGGCGGCCGTTTGATACCAAGCGCCGTCACGGCCAGGACGTGCCTCATCCTGATCATAGGCCGATGTCGTGGAGGACCACCAGATGATCGCCTCTTTGTTCGTTGCATCAATCGGCACATTGGGAAAGATGCCTGGATCCAGCGTTGCACCGGCGCGTCCGGGCTGCGAAAGTGATTCCAATTCGATAATGTTGGGCATCCGCCAATCGTGATAGCCAGCGTATGTAAGCTGATTGACACGATCAATGGATGTTTGCCAATCGAGGGGGATGCTCAAGTCCACATTGCCCGCTACATTTGTGTCGTCATGGTTTCGCCTGTCACTCTCTTGCTGACGGGCGCCTGCATCATCAAGACCAGTCAGCAGAAGCGGATCGCGAATCCACATGAGATCGGTATTGAGGTCCGTGACGAGGTTTTCAATGGCTCTGTCAATCAAACCATCGTCGTGATAGGTGTAGCGCTGCACCAAGCCATCTTGCAAGTCGCCATCATCACCATTTCCGTCGCCTGTTGCGCCATCATTCCCACGATAACCAACTGGTCTGTCCTGTTCGCAATGGGGGGGCTGGTGCCTCAATGCTCTCGCTTCTCACTGGTCTCAGCCAAAAGCGCGTCTCTTTGGCAAAAGGGAAGGTATGGCCGTTCAGAAAGTTCACGTAAAATGCCTTGTGCGGTTCAGATGGGTCAGTCGTTGACGTCCATGCATAAACCACTTGCATACTGGTCGAATGGTAGCGGAAAAGCTACTGGATCGATCGAGGGTTCACTCTCTCCATAATCGACGAGGGTTTGCATCTCTTTCAGATTTGGCAATCGCCAGTCGTCATATCCTGCATAGATCAAGGCTTGGGCTAATTCAATTGCTTCCTGCCAACCAATGGCTTCGTTTAAACGCACGTTGGCATGAACACCTTGACCATCCTGATCATCCAACAGCGTGACGTTTCGTATCCACATCAATCCCGTGTTGGGATCTGTGACAATGTTTTCAACTTGTGTAGCCGGTTTGTCAACCGGGCTGAATTCATATTGGCGAAACCGTCCATGAATGAGATCACCATCGTCGCGGTTACCCTCTGCGGCATTGCCTCGGTTGCCTATATAACCCACGGTTTGACCGGTTGCCAATAGTTTTTCTGTCGATGAGGAAGAGGTTCCGGATGATTGAAAGACTGGCAGAAAGAGTCGATTTTGCAGTGATTCTGATGTGAGTGGGATTGCGTGAGCGGTTGCGGATGGCGTGCGCGATAAGATGTCGTGTAATTGGGTAGGATGGTGCGATTCGAAGTTGGTCAAAAATGGATCTGGTTCATCATGCAAACTGAGAAAATTGACTCGATGAACGTTTTCGGACGAGAGAAAAGAGTGTGTAAAAAGAAGACAAATCAACGCCACAAAGGCGACAATCAAGGGCAGGTGTTTATTTGTATTTTGAGTCTTCATTACGTTTATCATTCTGTTCCCTATCCTTACAGAAACGCCGCTTAAACTTTGGCAATCGAATCGCGTTTTGTCGGGTGACAATTGGGGATGGTTCATACCAACTATTGAATTAGGTTGACACTTTGCCACGGGGAGGAGGCGTTCTCTAACACCGGTTCTTGTCGGATATAGCCGCACTAGAGATTACACGCAGTAGGATTTCTCAGAGGTAGAGCGTTCAAATGGCGAAAAAAGACGCAGTAGAGAATCTCGGACCATTTGGCCCGCTCGAGTCTGTTTTGACTGAGAAGTGCAGGATTATGTCTACTGCGTGTAATAGAGAATGCTGCGCCATGCATGGCGACTCCGCGAGTTTGTCAACCTAATTCTGACCTATCCCGACAATTGTACGAAGTTTAAAAGATGTGGCTATTCGTTTCTGCGCGTGTATGGTCCATATGTTTGCGTTTCCTTATGAGCTTGTCTACAATGCACTGTACACAAAGTTCGTTAACTCATAGTTATACTGAGCACTGCCAGTTCTTTCACATATATTTGACCGACTTCAGTCGAGTAGAACAGACGAATTTATGTTAAAGTTATAAGCGAGTGCGGTATAAATGGTAAGTTGTCCTATACCTCCCATGAACAGAGATCATTCAGCTCATAAAAATCAAAGCAACTCCATCGATCTCTCCATCATTCTTGTTAGTTGGAATGTGTGGGATTTGTTGCGTGCGTGTCTGACCTCAATTGAGCGTGCCAGCCGAGCAAAGAAAGTCTCCGACAGCCGATCAGCATCATCAGTCCGCCTATTTGGTCCAGAAGATCGTGCCGCTACGCTTGAAGTCATCGTGGTTGATAATGGGAGTAACGATGCAACAGTTGATTTTGTTCCGTCTCTCTTTCCGTGGGTTCGCTTTGTGGAAAATCAAACAAATTTGGGCTTTACTGCTGGAAATAATTGTGGTTTTGCCAATAGTCATGGACGATTTGTTTACTTTTTAAATCCGGATACTGAGCTGGCTGATGGCAGCCTTTGGCAGCTTTATGCCGAATTGCGGGACGAGCCAACGATCGGGATCATGGGGCCACGCTTGCTCTACCCCAATGGGATGCAGCAGAACAGTCGGCGTCGCTTTCCCAAACGCTTGACAGGTTTCTGGGAGAGCACCTGGCTAGGACAACTCTGGCCCAATAATCCGTGGGCGATACAGATGCATATGCTCAATTGGCCTGACTCAATCCGGCATGATGTTGATTGGCTGGTTGGCGCTGCCATCATGGCGAGACGTGATGCATTAGACGCCGCAAGTCAGGATCTAGATGTTGGTCCGTTTGACGAAACGTTCTTCATGTATAGTGAGGAGTTGGATTTGTGCCAGCGTGTGAAACAAGCTGGCTGGCGGGTCGCCTATACGCCCAACGCCGTTGTCACACATTATGAAGGCCGCAGCAGCGAACAAGTACCCGCTCGACGACACATTTACTTCAACACAAGTAAGGTTCGCTATTATCGAAAATATTTTGGTTCGTCATGGGCCGAAACCTTACGTTGGTATCTATTATTCGAATTT
>JAHBNG010000048.1 GCA_019217005.1 Chloroflexi bacterium TSY | reverse complement strand
GCCTATGCCGAGCGTTATGAGCAACGCTACGAGCAGTTCCGCGACTCGGGCCAGCCCCGCGCCAGGGAGACCGCCAGTGAAATGGGTCGCCGCGCCCTCGTCTATATCGTGCACGCTGGGGCGTTTGACCGGCTGCAGAACTTTGCCAGCGAGATGATCAACAACACCCGCGTCCCAAACCTGTTGCGCGGCGTGGTGCAGGAGCTACAATCCGCGGCCGACCAGGTGCCGCCGGGGCAAGAACGGTGGCGTTTGCGCACCTACATCGCCGATGGACTGGCCGGGGCGGGCCAGCCGGACCAGGCACTGACCCTTTACGCCCAGGCCGTGGCCGAAGCCGCCGAGCACTGGGGCGACGTGGGCTGGATCTGCCAGAACTGGGCCAATGCATTGCGCAATGCAGGCCAGCTTGAGACCGCCCACCGCCGCGCCGGGCGAAGGCGGGCAGCCCCCGCATCAACATCGTGGGCAGCGAACTGGAGGCTCTGCGCATCGATGTCATGCAGGGTCAGGCCCAGGAAGCCCTCCCCGCCATCGAGTCTCACCTGGATGAGATTCGCGGCTGGTGGCAGGCGACTCTACAGGGTCAACAGGTGGCTGATGCCCCCGACCGGGAGTATCTGGCTCGGGCGCTGATCAGCGCGCTGGATATTGCACGGTCAGCCAATTTAAGATTAGAAGCGTGGCAGGCCTGCCTGGATCTGCTGACCGAGAATGAGGAAGTCGAGCGGGCATTGGGCCAGAGCGAGCACGAACTGGCCCGCACCCGCTTCAACCGCTATGGTCCGCTCTTGCGGCTGGGGCGGCTGGACGAAGCCCAACAGGTTCTGGAAGGCTGTCTGGCTACCTTTCGCGAGGCCGATGACCTGGTGGCGCAGGCAACCACCCTCTCGGCCCTGGCCAGCCTGTGGAACCAGCTTGGAGACGTGGCCCAGGCCGTGACCCTGGCGGAGCAGGCGCTGACTGTGCACAATCGGCTGCCGGATCCGAGTAATCGGGCGATGTCTCATGGAAATTTGTCGAATTATCTACATAAACAGGGTAATCATGAAGAATCCGTCCGGCACCAGTTAGCATCAGGCATCTATTTCTTTACTTCGGGTTACCAACAATATTTCCAGCAATGGATGAGTAATCTGGCTATCCATATCCGTATGGCTGCCGAATCTGCCGAATCCTATGAATTGCCGCAATTAGCAGAGGTACTGGCACAGCCCGCGTTCCAGGCGTTGGCGCAGTGGTTGGACGATCGGCAGGTGGATCTGGTGGCGTTGCAGGGTCAGATTGATGGGTTGGTGGCGGCGGTTTCAACAGCGGATTGAGACAGGAACGGATTGGCTTTTTCGTTAGTGGAGTCAGTCGACGGTGAGAACGCTTCTCGAGGAAGCGGACAATCTGATTCTGTCTGAATTCGTTGGTCTGTTTTGGCGACGACTGTAGATTCTGGTGGAGAGAATTTGGTTCTCGTGTTTGTGATGGGTTGTGTGGGGTTAGATACTGCGACGGATTGAGATAGGAACGGATTTTGTGTGTGGACGAAGGTGTTTGGTTTCAAGTTCCTTGGTTGCTTCTTCGGAGTGAGGGAACTGCTGCAAAGGAGCCTCAGTGGTTGGTGGAGTGGGAGGTGGATGTGGTGGCGTCCCGTAAAAAAGTAGCTCTGTTCGTCGACTGCCATCGGTTAATGGAGGTTCAGAATAGAATTCGGCAGACTGTAGGTGCGTGCTTGTAGCCGCACGAAGTTGGTCGGACAGCCCAAGACTTCGGCGTGAGCTCAGTCGAACGCTGGCGCAGTTGAAAACAGCGCCTACGTTGACCGAGCCATTTTCTTACTTTCCATAAACCGAGGTCTGACAGCAGAAGTAGAGTCAAGTTAGCGCAAAAAGAGTGGTTGGCCCCATTTATTCCATAGACGGGGGCGCAGAATTCTACGATTCTAGCAGCACTGGGCGGAGTCGACTCGCTAGGGAAGGACGGGAGTGGTTGTCTTGAAACGTGGGATTCCTTCGGCTCCGCTCAGGACATGCCTTCGCCTACACTTTTAATACACGTTCTGAGTCACGACTCAGAATGACAGGCTTGGCGCAAACGTTGTCTTGAAAACTTTCTATACTGCCGATTTTTGTCGCCTCATCTATGATTATGCCAGGATTGTTCAGTTCTCGAAAGTGGGGTGCTCGACCTGGGTGACCAGCACTCTTTTCAGCACGGGTTCGGTCTATCCGATAGAAAGTTTGGAGTGCCGGTCACCCTAATTCGTGCAGCATCCGCGTGACCGGAACGCCTTGACGAAAACGCTGACATCCATCCTGCAATTGCGTGCTGGACACTCCGTCCCTCCCGTGCCTTACACATGAACTCGTCTGCCTCCATTCGCTAGAATTGTACACCTCTGATGGATATGCAGGGTGCATTCCTACCCCCCATCACGGTCAAAATAATTCCGCGTGGCAACAAACCCGGCCATTGCAATAAAGAGGAGAGAGACGATGCCAAAGGGAATGAGACCAGTGACAAAGAGGCCAATGGTGGCAATGATGAAGCTGATGCCCAGGATCACCGCACCGGGTTGGAGCGTTTTTGGATGAAGCAGCATGAGGGCGGCGACGATTTGGATGATGCCAAAGGCGACGGTTGCGCCATAGGAGAAGCCTAGATTGGCAAAGATTTCGATATCTGCCTCCAGGCCAAAGACTTTGACCAACCCTGTCACAACGCCCAAAATGGTGACGAGGAGGTGATTTAAGATGGCCAGAATTCTCATTGCTGGTTCCCTTCTCCTGCCGTCCGTTGCAAAATCAGGTCAACCGGTCGAACATCCATTGTCGCCCGTCCACTTTGGATAAAGCCCATCACCTCTTGCCCCGCCTGAAAGACGTCCGGGCTATTCATACAGGCTTCGCTATCCGCCCGACTGCGCCACTGCAAATAGACAAGCACTTCCTCGCTGTCTTCACTGCGATGCATGGTCAATGAGACAAAGCCCGGTTGACGGGCAAAGACATCGACCGTTGGTATGAGCAGGTCGATCAACGCTTGCTGCTCGTCGGCTTCGGTTCGGTAGTGGACAAGAACGGTAAAGAGATTGTTTTCTGGTGTGATGGTAACCATTTGATCCTTTCTCCTGGTAGATTTAAGTACAAGATATTTTGGTTCAATGAAAATTAACGATACGGGACAGGTCGTCTTGCGTGATGCGTATTGCGTGCACTAGTTGAGACAATGAATCTACAGATGTATCTTTATTTTTCTGGATTAGCATTGTCGGGGTTGAAGAAGAGCCGAAAATTCTGCAGTCTCTTCCTGGTAACATGATTGTTCCATCTCGACTACATTCGATCCGATTGACTCCCTATGTCTAAGAGGGTGTTTTAAAAGGAGAGATCAGTGCCGGTTGAGTAGCCAAAGCGGTATCGAAACCAAACGGGTCGACCCGCCAACGTTGGTTTCGATACCGCTTTGCGACTCAACCGGCGTTTGCTCACCCTTTCGTCAGACTTTTAAAACATCCTCTAAGCATTGGTTGAATGGTGCTGGAGAAAGTCTAACAGGTTGGGGTATGGTTGTCTCCCCTCAAAAGGAGGGTTGCGCTTGGTGAAGTCTGGAAGAGTTCACTTTGGGGTGAGATTAGATTTGTGGCTCGAATTTGTCATTCTGAGCCAGAACTGAGAAGTCAATTTGGTCAAACACCCTGCGGTAGTTTGACCATTCCGCTCCATAGACAAGAGCGAAGAATCTCGCATTCCAAGCAGCCCCCAAAGCAGAGTCGACTCGTTTGGGAAGGCCGAGAGAAGTCGTCTTGGAACGTGGGATTCTTCGCCTTTCTCGACTGAAAATGGTCGGATTCCGTCGATTTCCGCGTCGAAGAAAATCATTCTCTATTCCTTGGCTCAGATTGACACGCTTGGTGCAAGCGCTATCTTGAATACTCGCCCCCAAAGTGAAATGCTTCCGGGCCGTAGTCATGGTTTCGTTCAGATGGCAAAGTTTATTCGTTGATGACGCTGAACAAACAAGCTGTTTGTTCTACTATTGGATGGAACGATGACCAAGGGCGACAAGGGTTCTTGTACAATGCATTTAGCATAAGAGCGCTAGTTCTCTGGCGCGAGCAATGGCTGCCGTGCGGCTTGATACTTGCAGCTTGCCGTAAATGTTCTTTAGATGCCATTTGATTGTGCTGATTGCGACTGTTCGCTCTTCAGCAATTTGTTGGTTGGAGAGACCGGCCGCCAAATGGGCAAGAATCGCTAGCTCGGTTTGGCTCATTGGTTCGATGAGCGCTTGATTGACGACTCGAATGGGGGGCGCAACCGCATCAAATGCGGCAAGTAGGGTTTTGAGGAATCCACGTTTGGTGGGATGAAGGGCCACCGAACGCAAAAGAGTTTCCATCGGCTCACCAAGATTTAGGAAGGTGCGTTGAAGATTTTCTTGTTCTGCAATCGGTAGCAATTGTTCTATCAATTGAACTGCTTCACGTTGTTTGCCATCCACGGCAAATAAGAGAGCCCGATGGAGATCGATCTTGAAGAACCTGCGATCATGTGGGTCTCTGAGTTGGGTTTTGGTTGCGTCTAATAATTGGCGAGCCGTAGACAACTGTCCGCGCACGATAAGCACTCTTCCCGCGAGCAGAATTTCCTCAAAGCGGGCGTGTGCCTGCAATATCATTGATGGAAGTTCAAGCTTATTCACCCAACTTTGAAGTTGGTTTGTCTTTTCCGTCCGTAAATAGAACTGCACAAAAGCCAGTTCAACCTGCTTTTGCAATGTTGCCATCGATGCCTCGTCCGCGATTTGTTCCGCCAAATTGAGCAACGCAGAGGCAGAGGCAGTCTCTCCGGTTGTCATCTGGACAAAAGCCAGCAAAACATAGCCATTCACAAGGAGCTTCCGGTCGCTAGATTGTTTTGCCAGCTCAATCGCCTTCAATGTGGCCTCTGCCGCGTCGCTTAGTTGATTGCGTTCCAATAAGATCATTGCCATGCCCAATTGTGGCCAGGCTCGCATGAGGGTAAGCTCATCATTGGCATCTGTACGGTCCAGGGCGGATTGAAACGTGGCGTGTGCCCGCTGTAAATAACCTTGTTGAAATTGAATTGTTCCGATCTGGCTCTCAATAAAGAGAACCGCATGTATGTTCCCAATCAGCCGATTGGCACTACGTGCCATGGAAAATACCGCCAAACTTTCGTCCAACGCGCCTTGTTCCATCAAGGCAAATCCAAGCCCGATGTCAGCCGACGCCCGCCAACTTGCAGAGACATCGGGGAGGAGTTGTTTTGCCTCTCGATAGAGGACCACAGCCGCTGTCGAGTCATGTTCGCGTAGCAGAGCACCTTCCACAAGGGCGCGAATTCCCTTTTGTTCTGCATCAACCTCATAGTCAAGAGAAGCGGCATCAAATTCAATCAGCAATCTATGTGCCAGCGACATATCCCCCAGAATGTGCGCTGACCAGGCGTGGGTGAGGAGCAGCTTCGGATGCCGGTGCTTGACTTCCAATGGTATCTTCAGCAACCACTCTTGAAGCAGCAGCATATCCTGGTAGCGCCACAGCGTATCCGCTTTTTGTGCAATCAAGCTCGCGACCCAATCCATGTCTTCTGATGCAAATCCAAGTTGAATTGCATCCGCCAAATAGCCCGCAGCGACATGCCATTCGGCTGCTTTGCAATAAACCTCGGGCAACTCGTCTGGATGGTTGCGCATATAGCGCACGCGTAAGCAGTCGCGAAATAGAGCGTGATAGCGATACCAATATCTCTCTTCATCCAGCGACGTCAAAAAGAGGTTTGCCTGTGCCAGAGAAGTGAGCAAATCTGACGCCTGATCGAACTCGCTTGGTCTCGCTTGTTTGACTAAATCGTCACCAACAAGCGCTTCACAGAGAGGGAGACAGATCCGTTCTAATACAGATGTCATCATCAAGAAACGTTGAATCTCTGGCGTTTGTTGGCTCAAAACCTCTTCGACTAGATAGTCCATCAAATGAGGATGGCTTCCCGCAAAGCGAACAATAAAGTCTGATCGGTGTTCCGGATCCATTTGACGAAGCGAGAGAGCCGCCATTTGCAAACCAGCTATCCAGCCCTCGCTGCGATTCACCAACGTTGCAAGCTCGCTTTGCTTCAGTTCTAGCCCCATTGCACGATTGAGAAAATTGGTTGCCTCCGTTTCCGAGAAGGCTAAATCCTGTTCTGACAGTTCAAACAATTGGCCTTCCATGCGCAGTCGACCAAACGAAATCGGTGGATTCTGGCGCGTGAGGATGAACAATCGCAATTGGGGTGGTGCATTGTTCAGCAAGTATTTTATAAAGGAATGACAAGTTGGATCATGGATGAGATGATAATCGTTGAGAACAAGAACAAGTGGTTTGGTTCGATGAGCAATACCATTTAAAAGTGGGATCAGCAAGTATGATTTGGGCGGTAAAGAGGATTGTTGGATCAGACGATCCACAATTTCCCCCACCGAGTGATCAACCGTCTGGATCGCCGCGACAAGATAGGCAAGAAAGCGAGTTGGTTCATTGTCCGTTTCATCCAGCGACAACCAGGCAGCGGCTCTCTCGTATTGTCTGATCCATTCTGCAACCAGCGATGTTTTTCCAAAACCGGCAGGAGCAGAAATCAAGGTGAATCGCTGTTGAGAACCATGCTCCAATTGGCTTGTCAAACGTGTCCGCTGGATATATTCATCAGAGCGATCATGCGGGACAAATAGCTTGGTTTGAAGCAATCCAGGTTCCATGTACAGTAGATAAATCTATATGTTTTGGGCTCTTTGAGGTTTTGTGTGGGAAACGTTGGATAGTTAGTTGGTTTGCTGGTTTGTTCACCAACCATCTAACCACCCAACCCACCAACTAACCAACCTACCAACTAACCCACTGAAAACCACACAATTCCTCAGACAACCATTTTTTGTATACAAATCTAAAAACTCATCCCTTTGGGGTGGTTCAGAATTAGGTTTACACTTTTGATACATAGACAAAAATCTATATGAGGTCATTTTCTGCCTGAGCATGGCTCAAATTAGAAAATATAAACATCTTTTCTCTTTGCAAAAATGTAAACCTAATTGTCCGCCTAAAATGAACCACCCCATCCCTTTTTATCTTTACTTTCTGGTAAAGGCTTGAGTGACAAAGGGCAAACCGAAAGGGGCGGAAAAAAGAATCCACCCTGAAAAAACGGGATAAAATGTAAAAATAGTGCTCGGCTAGTTTAAGCAGCGGCATTGAGGCGGCGATGAGCGAGAACGCCTTTAGGGAAATGGTGTGAAACCGAGGCCTTTTTCCGAAAGTCAGGGTCGAGTTGGTCAGGAGTTGGAAAAAGAGCACTCGAGAGAACACGGCGCAGCCTGCCGGGAGTGGATTGAGGCTCTCGAGCCCAGTAGCCAGTCGGTATGGGAGGAAGAGAAGCGGCTAAATGGGAAAGAAGATTGCCAGCCAGCAGCCCCAGTTCAGGTAAGCGGAAACAAGCCTCATCGGCATGAACAAATTGACGATGTAAGCCAATCATCTGCTTGGAAGCCAAGGGGGGGAGGTTCAACAGGCCAGCGTTCCAGGTAGACAAGATAAATGGTTTCAGGCTGCAAAGTCATAACGGTCGCCAAAACCAAAGGTGTGTTGTAGGCCGGATCCTGAATGACGTAAATCGAGTAGGTACGGTTGGCTGTATCCACCTTGGTTGTTCTGGGGACGAGATTGTGCCATGCTTGATAGCAAATCAGGCGACCACTATAGAGAAAGCGACCAGACGAGTCCGGAGTTGTAGCCTCGAGTCGCTTTCCCTTATAGCTGCGAGAGAGCGGTCGCACAATATCACCATATTCAGGTGGTCTGCCTTTTTCTTTGCGTTTGGGGAACTCATTGCGGCGCACTGTGCAGTTAATCGCTTCCCCGCAGGACAAATCGGTCTATGCCGCTTTCTAGCATTTCTCTGATTGTAAACCCGGCATCGACCACCGCCACTTCGTCTGACTCCAGTGATTTCTTCGTCTCTGTCAGCAGCTTTTTCCGAAACTCACTTTCCTTTGTTCCAACCGTGCATCTCATGATTGCCTTGAGCAGTGGCACTCGCTTCCCGCCTATCTCCCCCGAGCTTATCATCACTCCAAAGATGAGCGCGGGCAATGCCCGACGAGCCGTTGAGTTATAGAGTCGGTTCACTTTCCCTTGCAGCTTCGGTCGCCAGAACCCTGTGATATCTATGCTTTTCACTCGGTACCCTTCTAACTTTTTTGCCTCCCATTCCCCTTTCCACTCCACTTCTTCTTGCCACGACCCCAGCAGACTTGTGATATCCCATGATCCATATCGAAAGCTCCACCAGCTTCGCCGGAGCTCCTCATCTTCAAACCCGCTTTCTTTCAATGCGCTATGGATTGCTCCTCGACTTTTCAGAAACGACCCATTCCGCATTGCCCACATCAGACGCATTACATTTACGTTTGTTCCCATCGGCGTTACTTGCAATACATTCATCAGTACTGCTATAGTTATTTCTGGCGCGGTTAGCATTCCTTCCTCCTTTTTGGGTTCTCTACCTTTAGGATGAACTGCTAACCGCTTTTTGTCACATTTCTCACCTCATCTCTTTTCTTTTACCAGAAAGTAAAGTTTATGCGAGGGATCAGATTTTAGATTCTTGACAAAGGTGATCTTTGTTTTGGCAGCTTGAAATCCTGATTTCTCATAGAGGCGCAGCGCACCTGTCGGATTCTGTGTATCCACATCCAAGGCGACCTGTTCTAACCCTTCCGCCGCAAAGGCATTCAACGCCTTTGCCATCAGCGAGGAAGCAACACCACGTCCCCGCCAGTCGGGAATCACACCGATCGCCTCGATCCAACCTTCCAGAACACCGCTCTGTCTGTTCTGGCTCTCGTTGACCCAGTTGAGACAGAAGCCCACGATGGTCTCTTCTTCCATCGCTAAATATGTCAAATCACCCCGGAATTGTGGCACCCCGGTGAAGAATTGATGCCAAAGCTCTTCATTCATGCGGGGCAATCCCCAGTGACCCCGAAAAGCATCGTTGAAAGCATGCATGAGCGACAAGTTCAATTCTTCTCGCCACGGAACAAATCTTAGTCCCGCAGGCAATGGGCGTTCTGCAATTGGGTCTGCTAGTCTGCGCTGCATCTTGTAAGAATGCCGAACGGGTTCAAATCCTTTACTCTCAAACAACGCAATTTGATCTGTCTGATGCTCGGCGCAAGACGTCCGCAACAACTGCGGCAACTCGTCGCTGATTTTTGCATGTTCCTGACGCACGCGTGTCTCCATCCAATCGAGAATATAGCCACCAAGCCCCAACCCACGATGGTCGACATGTACCTCACCATCGATCATGGCAACATGTTGCTCTTCGTCTGGCGAGAAGAAGATGAGGGCCAGGGCCGCGATCGTTCCGGTGTCGTCAAGGGCCGTTCGTGTATCTGTGACAACCCGTTCACCGAGCATGTCAAAAAGTGCCGCAATTCTTTCTTCTGAGGCGACAGATTCAGCCTGTCCTGCTTCTGCGGCGCTGGCCATCATATCTAGAATAGCGGCGCTATCACTTTTTTGCACGTGACGCCAAAGGTATTTTGACAGGTGGGGAGGCGGTGATAATTCGGATATGCTTTGCATGAGTTTTCTATCCTTCCCTTCTACAATGAGGATTCGGAATTAAATAACTCATCGAAGATTCTTCGTTTCACTCGAGAATGACATCGATGAATTATTTAATCGTCATTCCTGAGGAACGCTCATCGGACGAAATTAGGCAGACAAACGATTTTATCCCTGGGCAAAAAGAGAGGACTGCACAATTTTCTTAAGTGAAAGCCAGAAAGAAATCAGAAATCGGACGCGGATTTTCAGGATAAACACAGATGAAATTCCTGAAAATCCAATCAATCTGCGTCCAAATACTTTCTCGGGTTTACGTAGATGAGCCTTGAGAAATATCCACAGTCACAATACCCAATACGAAGAATAGTTGTTTTGGTTTTATCTCTCATAACATAACCTTACTCTTTCACCAACCATAAGCCAACGATCCCAACGATTAGATCGCGTGAACGGATCAAAACCCCAAGGCTGATGCCATAGGCGGGATTCAGTCCCAGGACATTCATTGCAAGAACAAGACTCGCTTCGAGTGCCCCCACACCCGCTGGCATTGGCAACAGGATGGCGATGCGTGTAGCAATGAGGACGAAGAGCGCATCAATAAACGCACCAGACATGCCCACGACATAAGTAGCAAACCAAAATTCTCCGATCAACAACCCCCAATTGCCAAGTGATACCAGGGTTGCAATGAAGAGAGCATCGGGGCGTTCTTGGCAGAACCAAACGACCCGTTCTTCGCTTTGGCGGGAGATTTCGTGCAAGCGGGAGAGCAGGTGAGAGCTCTCAAATCGCCCCAACCGCATGACTTTCTCTAGCCCATCCGATATCGGATGGCGACCCAACGAATATGCAACAAGCAGTGCAAGTGGGAAGAACAAGAGCGCAACGACATAAGAAATATGCCAGAAAGCCAGTCGATCTGCCAACAACTCTTGCCGCAATACGAAGATGGTGCCGCCCAGCAGGAAGAGGAAGTTAAAGAGTAAATCGAATGCTTTGTCCAATGTGATTGATGCAAGCACAGCGGCCATCGCCCTCTCATTTGATATGGCAATGGGATCTTCAGAATCATTTTGCTCAGAACTCGTTCTTGAAGAAGTGGTACGACCTTTTTCCGCATGAGTCAAATGCCGTTTAACCAGATAAACTTGAAGCGGTTCACCACCAAAGTGCGGCCCCGGTGTCAAATAGCTGACGGCGAATCCTGCCAATCGGTAGCGGACAAGCGTTCTATATTCCAGAGAATACCCCAAAATCCGCAAAAAATACCACCAACGAGCGCTGAGCGTAACGACAATTGTGACGTTCAGCAGAATGAGAAGCAATAACCGCCAAGGATTGATCGATCTTAGGATTTGGAGCAACTCTACCCACGAGATCGAGCGCAAGGCAAGCCAGAGAAGAACGAGCGCCATCACACCTAATAGAAGACGCGATGAAACAAAGGAACCACGTCTCAGAAAATGTGTGCCACTCGCTAGTAATGGCTTTCGCGAGCTACTCACCGACCCGCCGCCGTAGCCAAGATTCTTCGAACGCCCACAAAGCCCAGTAACCGCTCCCCAACTGTAATACCCAGATAGCACAAGCCAGCAAAAGACCGTTTGTCCATGGATCGAATTTTGTTGCAAAAATGTCCAGACTGGCCAAACCAATCATGACGATGGCATTGATACGGCCAAGGATCCCCAACAGAAATAACCCCATAGCCAGCGGGCTCAAAATTGCCAAGATTGTCAGCAGCCATGCAAAGTATATCGGTTCAGCCTGTCGCAGATATGTCTGCCAAGCGGTAAAGGATGGAAACTCTTGGCTAAGCAGAAAAAGAACAACTCCGCCAGCAACCAGACGGCACAGCAGAGGGAGCCATCCTTCCAAGATCTTCTTCATTATTTTGCGCCAATACTGATATCTAGCTGTTCGTGGATCAATTTGACCGCTAACGACAAACCAATCACGCAGAAAACTTCCGGCCAGAGGAATGGCAAAGAGTATGCTTGCCAAAGTTGTGGTTGGCGGCATAAAGACGGGCCACAAGATCACGGACATAAATCCCATCTGAAAACCGGCGATAATGCGACGATAATGGCTCTCTGTCATCTCATAAACCGGAAGATTTTGTCGTTGACGGAGCCAGATGCCAAAGATAAACAATTGACGACCCAATCCTAATATGAGATACCAAATAGGCAGTTGACCATATTGAATTCCGAGTACAATCACAATCAGCATCCCAATGCCATCAAATTCCATATCCAAAATCTCACCGAGCACCGTTGTGTGACCGGTCAGGCGCGCAACATAGCCATCCAGATAATCAATGAGGCAAGACGCAGCATAGAGCAGAGGAGGTGCCCAGGCCAAGAACCCAGGGGGACGTGGGGCGAAGAGAAAGCCCGCCATGAAGCAAAGTCCCAGACCGCGCAGCAAGGTCAACGTATTGCCATAACCAAGTGTTGGCAGGAGCACAGCTTCATTGTGACGACGATTGTGCTTCAATCCCCACCACAGTATCCCCAACTGACAAATCACAGAGAGGGTTGCCCAAATGACCCAATGACGAGCAAACGTCTGTTGCCAAGATGATTGAATGAGGCCGTAACCGACAAAGACGGCCACACCATAGATCATCAAAATTAGGGACCAGCGAATTCGTAAAATTGTGAGAGGTGGATATTGGGTGAGCATATGTTCCCTAAGTGCTTATCCGAAAAGTTCTATGCCAAGCATTCGGCCCGAGAGGCTGGTTGGACTCACAACCATTTTTCGGATAGGTTCTAAATCTTACGAAATTGTAACATCTCAAAATTGAAAGTTGTGGTAAACTGCGGCTTGGATTCAATTTGGGATTGTATCTTGTTTGAGAGGTGCCAGTGGTTTGGCGTCATATGAATCAAGTTATGCAGATCAACCGTTTTTAGCTCGACTGTCGAGCGGATGACTCGGCTTTTTGCCAGCTGAAAATCCCGCTCAAGTTGGACAACGATCTTCTCGCGTTTGGCTTCTTCGATATTGAGTAGACCAAATTCAGACCGCAGTTGGGCCAGATGATCCGGCATTGGAATCACAATAATGAGTAGACCTCCATGCGCCATGACACGCGCAAACTCTTGTGGATTTCGAGGAGCAGATATGTTCAAGACAATATCGATTCCTCTATATTCATGCGTCTGTTGACCAGCAGTCGGAAAGAGTAAGCGTTTGGTCACATCTGCAACAATAAAGAGCATCTGCTGATCTGTTTGTTTCGAAAAACGATCGTCAACCACTTCTCTACAGACCAAAGAAGACGTTTGGGCCAGATGGGTATATCGTTTGGCAGCATAGCGTGCTGCATCTTTGGCCAAATCGACTCCGCAATATCTTATAAGAACATCAGGGTAAGTTTGAGCTAGAAAGTTGGAGAGCCGACCTAGATAATAACCTTCTCCACAGCCTATATCAACAATATGGAATACATTATCAGGTTTCATTCCTTTATCCATCCATCTTGTTTCACTGCATTTCTTTCTTTGGTCTTGCTCTTCTCGGTGTTTCGTTTTCGTCACTTGTTCCCCAATATGGTCTCCAATCCATCTATTTATACCATCAGAAAGCAGGTAATAATAATCTTTCTCTAGAAATGCTCTCCGTGCGCGGAGCATCTCTTTGGTGTCGCCCATTACTTTGCGTTTCCGCTTTGTCTGCAGTAAGTTGACATGTCCTTCACGGGCTACATCAAATGAGTGGAGTTGACGACACGAAAAGGCACGTTCATTTCGTTGAAGCAATGCATGGCAGACTGGACAAAGGAGTGGAAAGTGATTGAATTCTAATGACATGCTTTTATGACTCATTCACCACAAATGTATACAATTAACGCTTAATTATCATTTTATTCGTTTTATTTTGGCTCATCTATGAAAAGTGTGCAAACAGTCACTCTCGCTAGAGAGAAGAATGAACTATCCTGCGGTTGTGATGAAAACCGGAGTTTTTCTTTGTTCTACCAGAGAGGCTAACTCCGATTTTCATACAGAGCAAAGTATAGTTGCCCACTTTCGTCTGATCTTTACTTTCTGGTAAAGGCTTGAGTGACAAAGGGCAAACCGAAAGGGGCGGAAAAAAGAATCCACCCTGAAAAAACGGGATAAAATGTAAAAATAGTGCTCGGCTAGTTTAAGCAGCGGCATTGAGGCGGCGATGAGCGAGAACGCCTTTAGGGAAATGGTGTGAAACCGAGGCCTTTTTCCGAAAGTCAGGGTCGAGTTGGTCAGGAGTTGGAAAAAGAGCACTCGAGAGAACACGGCGCAGCCTGCCGGGAGTGGATTGAGGCTCTCGAGCCCAGTAGCCAGTCGGTATGGGAGGAAGAGAAGCGGCTAAATGGGAAAGAAGATTGCCAGCCAGCAGCCCCAGTTCAGGTAAGCGGAAACAAGCCTCATCGGCATGAACAAATTGACGATGTAAGCCAATCATCTGCTTGGAAGCCAAGGGGGGAGGTTCAACAGGCCAGCGTTCCAGGTAGACAAGATAAATGGTTTCAGGCTGCAAAGTCATAACGGTCGCCAAAACCAAAGGTGTGTTGTAGGCCGGATCCTGAATGACGTAAATCGAGTAGGTACGGTTGGCTGTATCCACCTTGGTTGTTCTGGGGACGAGATTGTGCCATGCTTGATAGCAAATCAGGCGACCACTATAGAGAAAGCGACCAGACGAGTCCGGAGTTGTAGCCTCGAGTCGCTTTCCCTTATAGCTGCGAGAGAGCGGTCGCACAATATCACCATATTCAGGTGGTCTGCCTTTTTTTCTTTGCGTTTGGGGAACTCATTGCGGCGCACTGTGCAGTTAATCGCTTCCCGCAGGACAAATCGGTCTATGCCGCTTTCTAGCATTTCTCTGATTGTAAACCCGGCATCGACCACCGCCACTTCGTCTGACTCCAGTGATTTCTTCGTCTCTTTCAGCAGCTTTTTCCGAAACTCACTTTCCTTTGTTCCAACCGTGCATCTCATGATTGCCTTGAGCAGTGGCACTCGCTTCCCGCCTATCTCCCCCGAGCTTATCATCACTCCAAAGATGAGCGCGGGCAATGCCCGACGAGCCGTTGAGTTATAGAGTCGGTTCACTTTCCCTTGCAGCTTCGGTCGCCAGAACCCTGTGATATCTATGCTTTTCACTCGGTACCCTTCTAACTTTTTTGCCTCCCATTCCCCTTTCCACTCCACTTCTTCTTGCCACGACCCCAGCAGACTTGTGATATCCCATGATCCATATCGAAAGCTCCACCAGCTTCGCCGGAGCTCCTCATCTTCAAACCCGCTTTCTTTCAATGCGCTATGGATTGCTCCTCGACTTTTCAGAAACGACCCATTCAGCATTGCCCACATCAGACGCATTACATTTACGTTTGTTCCCATCGGCGTTACTTGCAATACATTCATCAGTACTGCTATAGTTATTTCTGGCGCGGTTAGCATTCCTTCCTCCTTTTTGGGTTCTCTACCTTTAGGATGAACTGCTAACCGCTTTTTGTCACATTTCTCATCTCTTTTCTTTTACCAGAAAGTAAAGCTGATGAGGGTTTATTTTTAGAATAGGAGCTTTTATCATGAATGTTTTAGTCACCGGTGGTGCTGGATTTATTGGCAGCCACGTTGCAGATGTTATGTTGGGAGCTGGACATAATGTCATTGTGATTGACAATCTGCATACGGGATATACATATAATGTGCCTGACGGTGCAACGTTCTATCAAGTAGATATTCGCGACCAGGCCAAGCTCGCAGAGATCTTTGAGAAGGAGGCCATTGATGTGATTAGTCATCAGGGCGCCTTAGCCAATGTACGCGGCAGTATGGAAAACCCACAAGAATATGCCGAAGTCAACGTCATTGGCACGCTCAACCTGCTCGAATTGGCGCGTAAACATGACTGTAAAAAATTCGTGGTTGCCAGCACGGGTGGGGCCGTTTATGGAGAAGGATATAGCGAGGATGGAAGCAAACTTCCCTTTACTGAACAGACATGGCCGCGTCCAAAAGATAATTACGGTGCAACAAAACTGAGCATGGAATTCCACATTGATCTCTACTATCAGAACTACGGTCTGCCCTATTCAATCTTGCGCTACCCCAACGTCTATGGCCCGAGACAAGACAGCAAAGGCGAGGCGGGTGTTGTGGCGATCTTCACCGGTGCAATGATCAAAGGTGAACCGACCAAGATCACTGGTGATGGAACTCAGACTCGCGATTTTTGTTTTGTGCGTGATGTCGCACGGGCGAATTTATTGAGTTCCGAAAGCGAAGCAATTGGGATCTTCAACGTTGGCACTGGTGTTCCAACGAACATCAATATGGTTCACGAGGTCCTCACGGAGGTGACGGGGTATGAACAGGAAGCTCAATATATTCCGCAACCGGTAGGCGAAGTAAAAGCAACTTATCTGGATAGCTCAAAGGCCAAAGATGAACTCGGTTGGGAGGCAGAGATCTCCCTCGTCGATGGATTGCGCGAGACGGCTGACTGGTTTCGGGCGCGAGAAGCTTAGAACCTATCCGAAAAGTGGTTGTGAGTCTGACCGGCTTCTCGAGTAAGAGTGCATCGTCACAGAACTTTTCGGATAAGCACTTAGGTGCATTCGAAACCGGATTTTTGATATAGTAGCCACATCATTTAAACTGCGGACAATTGTCTCTCGACAAAAAGCGATTCGATTGTTCGAAGTTTAAGCGGCGTCTCTATAAGGACTCATGCGTATTGTGATCAACGGCTGGTTTCTAGGACAAGATACAGCTGGTAGTGGACAATATTTGCACTATTTACTTGCGCATCTGGCTCGTGCAGCGCCAGATGCGCAACTCTGTTTGTTGACACCAAGCTGTCCAGCTGTTTGTCGCGAACAGCAGTTCAATACACTCTTTGCTCAGGCTACGCATGAGTTGCCTTCCTCAAATGTCGAGCTGCTTGTTCATGCCTTACCAAATATTGCTTCTCCATTGGCCAAGCTCTACTGGGAGCAGATTCTGTTTCCTCGTATTGCGTTGCGAAGGGGTGCAGATCTGCTTTGGGTCCCCTATTGGGCGGCCCCCTTTTGGCAGCCCCGCCCTACCGTCGTCACGATTCATGATTTGATTCCACTTCTCCTGCCTGCTTACCGAGGCCGGCTTTTACAACGCGCTTATGCCTTTCTAGTCAGCCAAACAGCCAAACGGTCTACCGCCATCCTGACAATCAGCCAGGCCAGTGCTCGTGACATCGTGACCCATCTGAATGTTCCGGGCGATCGCGTTTTTGTTGTCTATCATGGCCCCAATCATGTTCAAAACCAACAAAGTGATCAAGCGGCACTTGTGCAGCTACGCAACCACTACCGGTTGCCATCTCGTTTTTTTCTCTACCTTGGCGGGTTCGATTCACGAAAAAATGTGCTCAACATCCTTCATGCTTATCGACGGTATTTAGATCGGGGCGGCGATCCAAATATAAAATTGGTGATTGCTGGAAAGCTCCCACAGATAGATTCTGTCTTTGCGCCTGACCCTCAAAAGGCTGCTGTCGAGCTAGATTTGACCACTCAAGTTCACTTTTGTGGCTTCATACCAGAAGAGGATAAACCCGCCCTATATGCCCTGGCAACCGCTTACATCTTTCCAAGCTTGTACGAAGGATTCGGTATGATGATTTTAGAAGCAATGAGTGCCGGCACGCCGGTGGTGACGAGTGCGTAGGCTGAGGATGAGGAAAAGGCCGAGGAAGAGGAAATCGTATCTGATCTTGTTTCTAAGATTGAGGCGAAGGCTATGGAAGAGAGGGTGACAGTCTGGTCTTGTCTCTGGCCTGGGGGGTGAGGTAGCGACCAACAGAACTTTCTGCCTTGCCTCAGCCTTTGCCTCCCCTAACCCACTAGGGACTCACGGGATCAAGATGGTGCGACTCACTCACCGCATGAACTGACAATTCTGTGTTGATCTTGTGTCAAACGGACTGCACTGGCACTGCAAACCCCTCTACCGTTAATGATACGAACGAGATTCCAAGAACCCTCATTAACTATTTACTATTAACAATTCACCATTGACAATTCACTAGATTCTTATTGAACAAATTGATCATACCATCCACCACTATCCAGAATGCGGAAATAGCGAATGGTGGCATCTTCAAAACAACCAATGACAACACCCTCTTCGAAACGTTGGGTGACTGTATGCTGACACAAGCGTTCTTCTCTGACTATCTCGCCCATTAATTCCTGCAACTCGTCCACTGTACACCAAAGCTTGCCAAAGCCACGACGCGGCAGTGGGGGCGATGTGGGTGGGTCAAGGCCCAAAGGATTGCACAGGATTTCTGGCTCTTCTTCAGTCCATGTATCGGGAAATGTCTGCCAAGTTTCATTGGGGAGCAGGACATAGATCTCTCGTGTATTGCTCAACCAAAGCATAAAACGGTCAAAATCAGGCCCCGGACCAAATTCATTGATTGCGATATCACCGTTTGATGCTTCCTCAAGTGCACAACCCATACTCTCATTTAAATCTGGATATCCAATCAGATCAAGACTCGTATCTACACGGCAATTGCCGTTTTCGTCACGCGCAGAAGTTGCTTCATCTTCAGTCGTTTCAACAGCACTGGATGCTGTTACTTCAGTCGTCTGCTCTACGCCGTTCTCGCCACTGGCTACTTCATCTTCTTCGACAGTTACCGTTGGCGCTGGTGTATCGGTTGGCAAAGGTGTCGGCGTTGGAATCGTTGTAGGCGTTGCGCTGGGTGAAATCGGTGTCATCTCCACTGGCTCTACCGGATCATTCCGCCAACAGGCTGTCACAGAGAGAATTGTTAACAGAAGAAGGGGTAGGCTCCAAATAGATATCGTATCGCCTCTGCGATTTGAGAGACATGTGTGATTTGAGAGATGTAACAAAATTTTTCTGGGTAGGTGCATGGGGAAAAAATGTTTCCTTGTTTTATTTTACGGTTGTTTTACGGTCACGGTCCCCAGCTCAACGGCAAATTCACCTGTATCGGCATTAACAGGTAATCGATCTCCGTTCATGGGGTCATAGAGACCTGTTAATACAGTATAGTTGCCTTCTGGTAAATCCAGTGGCAAAAGCAGGCCATAACGATCCACAATCGTATCACCAGATTGCCAGGTACTAGTGGGGCGCATCCACTGAACAGGTTGACCATCTCGTTGTGCAACCCGCTTTCCTGATTCGTCTATGAAGTGTATAAAGACTTGAAAATTATTCTCAACTGGGCGCAGACTCTCCCAATGTAAGACAACAAGCAGCGATCCGCCAGATACTAATTCTGTCGACAACTCGCACCGATTCAGGCGGATGTAGCCATCTTCCGTAGACAATTGCGTCGGATCATCTCCTAGATTGCCAAAGATCGCCCCCAAACCGTTGTTGTCCAACTCAATGGCTTGATTGGCAGACTGGTAGAGTGCCAAACGCCGTCCAGCAGAATCAGAAACTCGTTCTTCCCAGAGTAAAAAATGCTCAACGCGCAGGAAGCGTTCCCAGCCAGAAGCGTCAGGGGACAATTGATCAGGGACAACCCAAATACGACGATGCTCTTCTATGAGACGCATGATCCACTGTTCGTCAACAGCATCCAACTCTCCCCTCTGAAACAGCCCATAAACCGGTAGATTTCCATGATACCCATTGGCAAACTGTTGTGACTCTTGGGGCGTGAGCGCTAAGATAGCGTCGCCGGCTTGCTCAATTGCTTCGATCTGCTCTGTCACAATGGTCAGCTCTGGTGCCCCACGAGCACGATCGAGCGGGGTTAGAATCAACAAGACAAGGAGAGAGACGACGGCACCATATAACCAGTTTACAACAGACCAATTTCTATCTCGATGGCCCTCTGAGATGACTCGCCTCTCTGCCCCAACTCCATCTCGCGCATTACGATGGACCCGCAACAAAAGAAGCAAACCAGCAACGATCGCCACGAGGAGCAAAATCAAGTTGAACAAATTGACTCGGCTGAATATGAATGTTGTGCCGATATCTGCCGTAGATGATTGGTCAGGTAATCCACCCGCTGCTTGCCACCAGGAAAAGGGAACCTGAGCCTGTGTTAGAAAACGCCATTGTAATAAGAGAGGAGAATAACGCCATTGAGTAAATGTCTCGGGAGCGAAGAGCGGCTGAACGGTCTGTTCAAGCCAGCTTTGAACGAGCCCGAATGGGGCAACCATCCCAAGCCACTGAATCCCGACGGATAGCGTGAAGAGGACGCTGCAAAGAGTAAAAGCGCCAAGACCGATTGGCGACCAGCTGGTTTCTTCTTCCCGGAATTTGTTCGGGTTTGCTTCATCATTCACTTCAGAAATTTGTTCAGAATCTAGAGCAAAATCCATGCGCTGTTCTGATATCCAGACAAAGACCGGTCCTGTGAGCAATGCCAGAAAAGGCATCAGAACGACCATGAAGCGCGACCCCCAACTGAAACCGCCGTGCCACATATACCATTTACCATAGACGGCAACATAGACAGCGGTCAGTGCCAAAATATGCACCAAGATCCAGGGCCTGTTGCGGCGAAACCAGAATGTACCGGGAAGTGCCAGAAGTAAAATGGGACAATATAAGAACAGACCGCGCCCCGGACTGATCAAGAGACCACTGACACCTGCAAGCCAATCGGCGCTAAAACTCTCTGCATCCAGATAGCCACTTTCCCAAATGCTGCCATATCGTAACCAGTTCCACCAGAGCGACAAAAACCCAGCCATGATAATCGGAATCAGAAAATTCGCAAAGGCTCGCCAATTCCGCACAATGAGACGATAGAACGTGTAAAGCGGGGCAATCCGCAATGTGCGACCAACACTACGCTGAATCACCAGCACCAGCACAACTAGATAGATCGGCAGAGAGATAAGATTGATTGTGCGGGACAAGTAGGCCAAGCCCCAGGAGAGTCCAGCTAGCAACAAGTAGCGTTTCGAGCCAGTCTGTCGATATCCGAGCAGACAGTAAAGAGCCCCAAACAACCCCCAAGCCGACATTGGGTCGCTGAAAAAAGTCTGTGAATAGGGCCAGGCTAATGTCCCAAGTCCAAAAACCAGACAAACCATTATGGAGACTGAACGTGTCCATGTCAATCTTCGTCCGGTCCGATAAAGAAGCGCACCTGTCCATGCCGTAAGTAGTGGATTGAGCAAAAGTGCAGTCTGCACAAGCCCACGCGATGACCAGACTTTGGCGAACCAAACCAATGGCAGCGTCAACAACGTCATGCCCAACCCTTTGCGGCTATACAACTGACCATCAGGGCCGTAGCTTCCTTGCTGAAGATCCATCCAGAGAAGCTGATTCATATCTACTTCACCCCGACGGACAATACTTTCCGTCGTGGCAAACATCGCCAATCCATCGCTGCTTTGGATCACACCCGTATAGGTCAGCCCATAGCACGCCAACAAAAAACCAAAGAGTAGAAATGCAATACTACGATCCCGATTGTCAGGCTCCAACAGCCCTTCTCCCATTGTTCAGTAAAGCCAAAGATGAGTACCTAATCTGTTAACAAGACCATATCGTTCCGATGAATAATCGTCGGTCCGTATGAATAACCCAAACGATTTTCAATATCATCTGAATGACAACCAATCAGTTGCCTCAATGCATTGCTGGAATAGGCCACGATTCCGCGTGCGAAGGCCGTTCTGCTTTCGTTGTGAACAGTCACCGTGTCTCCTCGTTGAAAAGTGCCCTTCACCTGGACAATTCCGGCTGGCAACAAGCTTCGTCCACGGTGGCAGAGGGCGTGTACGGCACCTCGATCCACAATTACCTGCCCCGCTGGTTTTGGACCAGCAAGAATCCATCGTTTGCGACTTTCCGGACGTGCTTCCAGAGCGGGAAATCGCGTCCCGACAGAATGACCATCCACCACCCGTTCAATGACATTGGGTGCACTTCCCGCAGCAATCACCACATCTGTGCCCGCTCGTCTTGCCAGATCTGCTGCTTGTAATTTTGTTGCCATGCCGCCGACGCCAAGCCCACTTTTACTATCTCCAGCTAATGAGCGCAGGCTGTCATCAATCTTTTTGACTTCAGGAATCAGCTGTGCATCTGGGTTGCTGCGTGGATCCGCTGTAAAAAGCCCTGGTTGATCGGTCAAAATGAGGAGCAGGTCCGCGTCAACCAATGTCGCAACCAGCGCGGAGAGATTGTCGTTGTCTCCCACCTGAATTTCCGCGGTTGCAACTGCATCATTTTCATTGACGATGGGCACAATATGATGCGTCAAAAGTGCCACGAATGTATCCCGTGCATTGAGATAACGCCGTCGGTCAACCACATCTGCACGAGTCAATAGAATCTGCCCAACATGAATATCAAAGATATCGAATAAGCGTTCCCAAGTGAACATCAGATAACTTTGACCAACGGCTGCCAGCATTTGCTTGCTGGCCAAATGAATTGGTAGTTTGGGAAAGCCAAGTCGTTCCTTGCCCGTTGCTTGTGCCCCCGATGAACAGATAATGAGATCGTGACCACGCTGATGAAGATTTGCGCATTGACGCACGAGCTCCACCATGTGTGGACGATGCAACTTTGTGCCTCCGCCAGTGAGGACACTTGTACCGAGTTTCACAACAATGCGCTGGTAAAATGTTGTCGGTGTAGACATCCCTCTATGCTTTATCTCCGAATCTCCTAACCTTTGCCCAACCGGACAATTTGGCTAGACAACCACTCAGATTAATGGAGCTACGATCAATAGCGCCGCTCAGTATAGCACACTCAGGAGCAGCGTGCTATACTATATGGAATGACAACGCATACTCAACGGGTAAATCAACGAACAATCGACGGACATAGTACGAATTTCTGTCTTCGATTATAGCGTATAAGAGATCAAAAGGAGCACTGGTCATTGCGGACAGCCAACAGGACATCCTCGTCCAGCGACGATACGCCATCATATGATAAGAGCCGCGATCTTGCAATCCTGAATAGTATTGCGCAGGCCTTGCATCGCGAGATGGATCTGAACCGTGCACTGGATGTTGTTTTGGCACAGGTGGCAGAGCTATTCGGGTTGCGCAGTGGCTGGATCTTCCTCATCCACGAGCAAACAGGGGAAACCTATCTGGCGGCGTCCCACAACTTGCCGCTGGGGCTGAGCGATGAACCGGCGCTCATGAGTGGCAGTTGTTATTGTTTAGATACGTACTATGCTGGCGATCTCGATGGTGCTGCCAATGTGAACATCATTACGTGTTCCAGATTGAAAAAGCTTGTTCAGGGCAGCGAAGGACTACGATATCATGCCAGTATTCCACTCTATCGTTCTCCGCCACCAGACGAGATAGGGCTTCAGACGGGACAGGATTCGTCTGGGCAGATTACTGACTCTGCACAGACTGCCGATGCAAAGCAGAAGCTCGGAGTTTTAAATGTAGCCAGTACAGATTGGAGGGAACTATCTGACGGAGATCTACAGTTGCTCTATACAGTTGGGGATCTGCTAAGTATTGCCATCGAACGAGCACAGCTGTTTGACCAGAGAGCCCACCTGGGTGCAGCAGAAGAGCGAAATCGCTTGGCACGTGAGATTCACGACACGCTGGCGCAAGGGTTGTCGGCCATTGCGCTTCAGCTCGAAGTCGCCGACGCTTTGCTTGATGGTGACGTCGACCCCACGCAACTGCGGAAACATGTTCGACAAGCTCTGGAACTCACCCGCTATAATCTAGATGAAGCGCGACGCTCGGTAATGGATTTGCGCGCTGCACCTCTTGAGGGTCGCACATTAGCAGAAGCGTTGGCCGTTTTAACAGAATCGATATCAACTGACTGTGTAGAGTTGATCCAGTTTGTGCTTGAGGGGGACAATCGTCCGTTGCCTCTTCATTTGGAAGTGGGGCTTTATCGCATTGCTCAGGAAGCAATCAACAATGCCATCCGTCATGCTCATGCAGCACAGATAGATGTGAAGTTAACGTTTTTCCCTGAGCAAGTTAAATTGATGGTTCACGATGATGGTCAGGGATTTCAGTGTGATCACCCTCCCAAAGATCACTTTGGATTGGTTGGATTAACCGAGCGGACAAAATTGCTTGGTGGTCACATGGATTTGCATAGTTCACACGGAAGTGGCACAACCGTTACCGTGGTGGTGCCATTAAGGAATAAGCGTTTGTAGTAATAGGAAGCAATTAACATGCCTCGAACGCTACGTTTATCGGACGGTAGTTATATGCGCCGCTCCGATGTACAAATATTAACCCAGTACCTTTTTGCAATGCACTGTGTAGAAGTTGTCGGGTTCAGCAACCTCGGCAAATCTGCCTTGCTGCGCCTGCTTTCCCAGCTCGACGTTTGGACGCAGGAACTTGGAGAAGCAGGACGAGAGTTCTTGCCCATATTCATCGATTGCAACCATATGTTGGAGATGAATGATCAGGGTTTCTATGAACTGGTGTTGCGCAGTTTTCGAGAAAATAGTTCCGAATTGGCAGATATACCTGAACTGACAGAAGCATATGAAATGCTTGTGTCGCCTGCCAATGAAATTCAGGTGCCCCTTAGCTTTAACCGGGGCATTTCGACGGTTTTGGAATCAACGCGCAAAAAGCTCGTTTTGCTGTTTGATGAGTTTGACGAACCGTTTAACCACATTGACTCGCGTGTTTTTCTCAACCTACGTGCTCTCAAAGATCGACACCCCAATGAAATTGTCTATGTAACAGCGACAATTCGACCCCTGGAAGGTCGTCATCAGGTTGATCACTATAGTGAATTTCGAGAACTATTTAATCATCGTACGTGGTATCTGGCACCGTTAACGCGCTCTGACGTTGATCGAATGATACGGCGCTACATGGAAGCATATGACGCACCATTCATGCCTGCGGACTTTGATTTTATCTATCAGTGGAGTGGCGGTCATCCTGGCATGATTGAAGGTGCCTGTCGCACATTGGAGAGGATCCTAGATGAACAAACCCAGCCGCTTGATACAATAGAGCGTTGGCAATTGCATCATCATGTCTCCCGTCAGTTGCGTCAAAATGAGAGTTTGCTCTACGAATGTACAAAAATATGGGACATGTGTCATCCTGAGGAACAGACTGCATTAATGTCCCTTTTTCAGGCCTCTCAGGAAGCAGAGGAGAGTATTCTAGAACGTCTATTGCGCAGGCACATCTTGTTAAAAATTGAGGGAAAACCGCAGGTATTTTGTCGCTTGTTTGCTGAATATGTTCAACGAATGGTTTCGCAGGATCAACCAGAAGCGACTCGGCTTTGGGTCAACTCCGATAGCGGAGAAGTCATTGTGAGCGGGGCACCCGTGGATACGTTGACGAATCTGGAATATCGGCTCATGGAGCTGTTGTTTCAAAATGCCACCAAGATTGTGAACAAATATCAGATCGTAACGAGTGTTTGGGGCGAAAGTTATATTGACGAAGTGGACGATGCGCGGATCGAAAAGCTTGTCAGCCGATTGCGTCAAAAGATTGAGCCAAATCCCACGAACCCAACCTTTCTGACGACAGTGCGTGGACGGGGTTATCGACTTGTATTAGAATAAGTTTACGTGCAAATCGGATAGTGGTTGCCCAGTAGGCGATCACTCTCTCACGAATGCGAGAGTCTCAGACTATACCCACAGCCACGATCGAAATTGATTGTGGAACATATAACAATCATATACTGTTTTATTGTGGTATAATTAGTTTTAGGGGTGGGCTATTGATAATCATTTGGACGAAAAGCAAAGGCGATATCCCAAATTGTGTGTAAATTCGTTTTCCACCCGAGCAGCTGTCTGCAAAGTCATTCTGAGGGGGCTTTGCAACGAAGAACCCCACGGTCCAAGCGCAAAAAGAAGATTCTTCGCTCCGTTCCTCCACTCAGAATGACACGCTTGAACCCTTTTCAGACAGATTCGGAGAGACCAAGTAGCTTTTACACAATTTGTGGTATGTCACTAGAACAGATGGGGAGTGAATGATTCGATCTTACAAACTGCACAAACCAATCCGGAAATATTTGGCGATAGGGATACTTCTTCTCCTTTTGGTTCGTCTTATCCTCGTATCGACTCTATATGCGCAAGATTCATCTAGTGTATCCAGTAACGAGCGTTCAGACGAGACAACTACTCAGGAATCTTCTGAAGGCCAAACTTCTGCAACGCTCGAAAACAATGGCGTTTCAAACGATGAAATCTATCGCGTGGCGCAAGAGTTGTGGTGTCCTCTTTGTTCTGGCGTTCGGCTTGATTCTTGTGAACTCCAGGCCTGCGTACAAATGCGAGAAGAGATCGCTCTCAAGCTCTCCGAGGGAGCCGATCAAGAAGCCATTGTCGCTTATTTCGTCGACGTGTATGGTCCACAAGTTTTAGGTGAACCGCCTCGTTCTGGCTTCAATCTATTAGCGTGGGTCGTTCCATTTTTGGCCCTTGGACTTGCAGGAGTCATCCTTCTTCTGCGAAACAAGCAGCTTCTCTCCTTTGTCCGTGCTGTCCCATCTTCAACTGCTCAAGATCTGTCTGCAATAAACCACTCATCATCTGATGACCGAACTCCAGAAACGGACCTTAGAACAACGCCGAATGATTTGGAGGTAAGAGGTGATGAACAGGACAAATATGAGCAACAGTTGGAACAAGAATTAAGCAAATTTAATTAAGAGCCGATCCGAATAGTGGTTGTGAGTCCAACTAGCTCCCGAGGAAGAATGCATCGTCACAGAACTTTTTGGATAAGCACTAAGAGTTTCAACAGGTCCAAAATGTGTCTTTTATCCGCGGAGGTAGCGCACCTTTCCTTTGGAAAGGCGTTCTCTATTACACGCAGTAGACATAATCCTGCACTTCTCAGTCAAAACAGACTCGAGCGTGCCAAATGGTCCGAGATTCTCTACTGCGTCTTTTTTCGCCATTTGAACGCTCTACCTCTGAGAAATCCTACTGCGTGTAATCTCTAATGCGGCTCTACTCGACCGGGACCGGCGTAAGAGAACGCTGCGCCATGCATGGCGACTCCGCAGGAATTTGGATCTACTGAATTTGTTCATTCACCATAAAGAAATATGGATAAAGAAAGTCAGTCTGTAGCCTTAGAACCAATCCGAAAAGAGGGTATGAGTCCAGAGAAGGATCTGAGTGAGAATGCATCGTCACAGAACTTTATGGACAAGCACTTAGCTGATGTAGAGGTTGCTGCTACAACAAAATCTTCGCGTCATTCCCCTATTTGGCGTCTGCTAATGCTGATCGGGTTTCTCGCTTTTGTTTTCGTTCTGGCCATTGGGCTTCAACGGCAAAATACGTCTGGTCAGCGAGCAACTGGACTTGCACCAGATTTTGAATTCACGACCTTTGAAGGGGAAACAATTCGTCTTGAAGATTTGGAAGGGCAGGGAATCGTTCTCAATTTTTGGGCAAGCTGGTGTGAACCTTGCAGGTCGGAAGCGGCTATGCTCGAAGCAGCATGGCGGCGCGAAAAAGAGAATGGAATCGTCTTCCTGGGGCTCGATTATCTGGATCAAGAGCATCGGGCATTGGCTTATCTTGACGAATTCAACATCACATATCCCAACGGACCAGATTTACGGAGCCAAATATATCGTCGCTACCGTGCACGTGGCGTACCAGAGACCTTTTTTATTTCTCCAGACGGTGAGATAGAATCGATTGCCATAGGTGTGCTATTGAGCGAGGCCGATCTCAATCAACGGTTGGATGCCATTCGACCTAAATGATCCTGCACTCTTTCGTAATCGGCTCTCAGCAAGAATACATTTGTTATTATAGCCTTTCAGGAAAATCTTTTCCTGTCGTTGATGGCATTTTAGCCGGTCAGCTCGTCAGCTCTCTGGCTGACCGGCTGAAATGCTGACAAGCTATTGTTTCGCGTGGAAAAACATTATCTGAACATCAATAGGAACTAAATTCATGATATTTAATATCGCATACTTAAGCTTGATTACAGCCATGTTGTTAGCCGGGTTTGGTGTTGTTGTTGGCGTTTGGGGCGGTCAAAAACGTCTGCCGGCACTGGCGCAGAGTAGTTACCATTCTGTTTTGGCTGTTGCGGGCTTGACAACGTTTGCGAGCATTTGCCTGTGGTATGGCATTTTAGATGATCGATTCGAGTTGGCCTATGTTTGGAACCATTCTGAACGCGCTTTGGCTGATTTCTACAAATTTTCCGTCATTTGGGGCGGTCAAGCGGGAAGTTTGCTCTTTTGGACATTCATTTTGAGCATCTACAGCGTTGTTGTGGCCATCTTTTACCGGAATCAACAATATGCGCTGATGCCTTATGTCCATGCTGCGTTGTTGAGTGTCAGCCTCTTCTTTCTTATTTTGCTGGTTTTTAGTGCAAATCCCTTTGAACAGATCGGTGTTGTTCCACCAGATGGTCGGGGATTGAATCCTTTGCTTCAGAACTATTGGATGGTGATCCATCCTGTCATGCTCTATTTGGGATATGTTGGACTCGCGGTCCCCTTTGCATTTGCCGTGGCCGCTCTGCTTAGCAAGCGATTGGATAATCAGTGGGTGCGCATTGTACGCCGTTGGACGCTCATTCCTTGGATGTTTCTATCAGCGGGCATTATCATGGGGAGCCAATGGGCGTATATGGAGTTGGGATGGGGTGGTTATTGGGCCTGGGATCCGGTGGAAAACGCTAGCCTTTTACCTTGGCTTACCGGCACAGCATTTCTACATAGCATTCTCATTCAAGAACGCCGCGGGATGCTCAAAGTCTGGAATGTCGTGTTGATTTGGCTCACCTACTTTTTGGTTATTTTGGGCACCTTTACAACGCGGAGCGGTATTCTGGATAGCGTGCATAGTTTTGCCCAAAGTGATGTCGGAGTCTATTTCCTCTCGTACCTGGCACTTCTTGTTCTCGGTTTTTTGTGGCTCCTCTTTGATCGGCTCCCACTGCTTAGTAACGAACAAGAGATCGATTCTTCTACCAGTCGGGAAGCGGCTTTTGTCGCCAACAACTGGCTCTTTGCTGGTATCACATTTGCCACTCTGTGGGGAACCTTCTTCCCTATGTTTAGCGAAATTATTACGGGCGATCGGATTAGTGTTGCAGCGCCTTGGTTCAATAAGGTGGTTGGACCGATGTTAATGCTCCTTGTGCTCTTGATGGGTATCGGCCCCCTCTTGGGTTGGCGGCGCACGAGCGCCGAGGCATTGCGCAAACAATTCACCTGGCCTCTGGTGAGTTGTTTATTTTTTGCGGCTGCATTTTCCTTTTATAGCCCACGTCTGTTTCCTGTTTTGGGTTTATCGATCTGCTTTTTTGTCGCGACCACACTTGTACAAGAATTCGTACGTGGGACAATCGCTAGACGTGGTGTTACCAACGAAAATCCTCTCACCGCGCTGATCAATCTGATGAGGCGCAATGGCCAGCGTTATGGTGGATATCTGATTCATTTTGGCATTGTTCTGATCGGAATTGCCATTATTGGAAATGAATTTTACCAGACAACCACCAATGTCACGCTAGCCAAAGATGAGAGTGTGGAACTGGAAGGATATGCCTTTACCTATACTGGATTAGACGCCATGAGGGCAGGAAATCGAACAGAAATTCACGCGCGCCTGGAAATCTCAGATGCGCAGTCAGGCCAACCGATTAGCGAAGTCGCACCACAACGCAATCTATATGACAAGACACCCGATATGCCAACCAGCGAAGTCGGCTTATACATGCGCCCAAGCGAGGATCTCTATGTTGTCCTGAATGGATGGGAAGATGAGGGTGCAACGGCAACCTTCTCAATCTATATTAATCCGCTCACCATGTGGATGTGGATTGGCGGTGTAATTCTTGTTATTGGTACACTGGTTTGTGTATGGCCTCATCCAACGCGCCGTTCATCGCCCGTTATGACCCCTGCTTCAGAACAGGTAAAGGCAATGGCTTCATGACACTTTGGTTCACGATTCTATTGGCTGTGTTGATTTCTTTATTTGCAATTGCTTTTGTCGTCTGGCCTCTATTTAATCCGAAACAACGACCCTCTCTTGTTGAGAACCAGGAAGTGATTGATCTAGTCCACCGCAAAGATATCATTCTACAATCTATTAAAGAGATCGAATTTGATTACCATACCCAAAAATTAAGCGAACCCGATTTTCAGCGCCTCAATGCTCGTTTGCGCCAACAGGCCCTAGCACTTATGCGCCGGATCGAAAAAGCGGAGCCCGATTTTCAGCATCTGGAAGCCGAGTTGGAGGCAGCGATCAGCGAAAAACGCCAGCAGTATCGCCCAGAGAGAATGGAAGCGACTCCAAAGAATTATTGTCCTCAATGTGGGTCGAGCGTTGCAAAAGACGATAATTTTTGTGCATCTTGTGGTAAACAACTCAAAAGCTGAAACCTTGATCATCGTTGGCCAATTGTAGAACAAACAGCTTGTTTGTTCCGCATCGCGAACAAATAATCTCCGCCATCTGGTCAAGATAACAGTTTTTACTTATTCGCAAAAATCGGCATATAAATATCCCTTTGGGCAACCATAATGACTTCTTGCTCCGAATTAGGCGAAACCTCGACATCAACGGGTTCAAATGGAGGAAGAGTAACAGTCCCAACCGTTACAACCCGCTCGACAACATATTTCCCTTGATAGACATTTGTAAATAAGGCTTTCCCATCACTCGTTGCATCTACTTCATATTGATGATTTGTTTCTAGATTCCGTAGGAAGACGCGTACAGTACCGATGGGTATCGAGTCTACGCCTTGTAAGTGAACAGTAACCGTTGAACGTTGTGTGCAGCTTGTGGCTTGCAATGTTTGCGTGACGCCGATGCCAGCTAGTAACATGAAATCCTTGTGGGTAAATTTTGCTGTGCCGGCTTGTGCAGTGACTTGAAATTCATCTGCTACGGGAGCAGCATAGAGAGTGGGGAATGCAGCAATCCCATTTGCGTCGGTCAGCTCCGTATAGGTATAGCCGGTGCGTTGATCGGTCAAACTCACCAGGGCACCAGCAAGTCTTGTTTCGTCGCAATCGTGTACGGCAATGTTTGCTCGTGCCGGGTTGAGCGCCATATCAACGGCAGCTTTGGCATCCAGATAGCCATAGCCAAACGTATGATTTGGAGAAACAGGGTGCTCGGCATCACTACACTCATTTAATTCCTTGGCTTGTGCACTCTTGGAGAGAATCATTTCAGTCAAATCGATCTCTCCGACCAGATGAGGTACTGCCGACCAAAGTAAGGCTGCGGCACCAGCAACATGAGGCGAGGCCATGCTTGTCCCACTGCTGTGACCGTAGCTCCCATTGAGTTTTGTTGAATAAATAAGCTTACCTGGCGCCACAATATCCGGCTTAAGCCCGCTATCATCGATCACCATGACGGGTCCACGGCTGCTAAAGGAAGCAATGTCGTCCTTGATATCGTTATACGCTCCAACGGTATAGACATCATCATAGATCGCAATGGGGTTCGAAACTGTACTACATGGATTAGAAGTGGTGGCATCGTTTCCCGCCGATGCCACAATCAATTGACCAGCCGCTCGTACCGTCTTGACAATTTGACGTAACGTATTTGGATCGCAGTGTTCGTCTTCGGGGCATCCCCAGGAGTTATTGATAATGTGAGGTGCCAGATCGGGACGCCCATCTTTGAATGGATCGCCGCCTTGTGGGTAGGGAGCGAGAAAGAATTGGAAACACTCCGTGTAACTTTCGGGTGTACCCACACCCTTATTCATGTTCCGGCATCCTATCCACTTGGCTTCTGGCGCCATTCCCAAAACGGCCCCTCCATCCTCTGATGAATCTCCTACCATCGTACCCACGGTATGCGTGCCGTGTCCAGTATGATGATCATCACATGGTACCTGCGGACTCTGATCACAGCGATCAAGTGGTCGTCCTTCGGAACCGAAAACATCGAACCAATTGTATTGATGCTCAACTGATTCTGTTTCTGCGTTCCAACCACGATATTGCTTTTTCAGTGCAGGATGATTCCATTCGACGCCTGTATCCTGGCTGGCAACCACAACTCCTTGTCCCTTATACCCGTCAGCCCAAACTTCGTGGGCTCGAGTTTCTCTCCATCCAAATCGTTCTGTTGGTGGTTTTTCGGATAATACAATTCTCTCCTCTTGCAGGGCGATCGCATCCAGCCAAGAATGATAAGATCGGTATGCATCGGAAGATATCGAGTCATAGTCGGTGTAATGCTCAGAGATCGTCTTGAGTGTAATTTTAGGATTTGCAGCCAGACGATTCACATCAGGGCGTTGACTGATGTCATAAACGACATCTGCATCCCCCAGAACCTCGATCATGTTGACGATGTAGAAAGGACGGTAGGGGATTCCACGTGCATCTAACCACGCTCGTAGCGGAGCCTGACTGGTTTCAGCATGATTTACCAATTGCCTGTAGAGCAAAGTCGCTTTATCGCTTCTCGAAGCGCTGGTTACTTGCGCAGAAATAGATGCGAGTTCTGGTTGTTCATCCAAAATGACCAAAAATGAAACAGGGCCGTCACTCAGCAAAAGCTGTTCTTGGAGATATGAACTGATCGATGCCGCATTGACAAGCGGTTCGGGGTCAGTCGGTTTGGGGTCACTCTGTGCAAACAGTGGTCGCGCCATGTAAGTTTGGATAAAGTAAGGATGAGGGAAGAGCGTCAATGTCAACGCCAGAATGAATATAAAAGTTAATGAAAAACGCATATGTCTTGTCAAAACTATCAATCGATTGATCATCTTTTTCATATTGCGGTTGTGTAATCCCTGAATGTGTTCTAATTTACCAGACGCAAAGAGAGAAACATTCATGGCCTCTACAGAACTTATCGTATATACCTACCATATATGTCTGTTGTGGTCAATGGGGCAATGGTACTAATTTGCTAATTGAACCCTCTCTATATTGCGTATCGAATTAACTCTCTATACAGCGGTTGTGATGAAAACCGGAGTTTTCCATGACTCTAGCAGAGAAGTAAACTCACGTTTTCATACAGAGCTAAAGTATAGAAGGCATCAACAAATGTCAGGAAATACACTAGTCAAGATATAAGTGATCCTGCTATAATATGAGGACGTTTGAAGATTATATAGAGTTACTCAAAAAAGATAGGGTATTTATGAATGCAAATTGGAATCGAAATGCGTTTGTCTACCTGCTCATTCTGGTAGCAGGTGCCGCGTTATTTTTTAATATCTATCCAAGAACAACGCCACCCGAAGAAATTAGTTTGAGCGAGCTAGCCCGTCAGATTGAATCCAATGAAAACGTCGAGAAGATTGTTGTCCGGGGTGAAGAGATCGAGGTCGTCACGCGCGACGATCAGAACCCGAAAGCGACTCGACGCGAAGGTCAAGTGCCGCTTAGCGCCACTCTGCGCGGATTAGGTGTGTCACCAGAGAAACTACAGAACGTTGCCATTCAATACGATCCACCGAACAACTCTGGTAATTGGTTGGCATTAATCGTCAATCTTCTGCCGCTTGTCTTTATTGCTGGTCTTTTCTTTATTCTATTTCGTCAGACTCAGGGAAGCAACAATCAAGCGCTTTCCTTTGGCAAGAGCCGTGCACGTGTCTTTACAGGGGATAAGCCGACGGTGACATTTACCGATGTGGCTGGTGCCGACGAAGCCAAAGAAGAGTTGGAAGAGGTTGTTGAATTTCTCAAAGAACCTCAGAAATTTGCATCGCTTGGTGCACGCATTCCCAAAGGAGTCTTGCTCGTCGGCCCCCCCGGAACAGGCAAGACCTTGATGGCCAAAGCTGTTTCGGGAGAAGCAGGTGTCCCATTCTTCAGTATTTCTGGTTCCGAGTTTGTGGAAATGTTCGTCGGCGTTGGTGCAAGCCGCGTCCGCGATCTTTTCGAACAAGCCAAACGAAACAGTCCTTGCATCATCTTTATTGATGAAATCGATGCAGTCGGTCGCTATCGCGGTACAGGATTGGGCGGTTCTCATGATGAGCGGGAACAGACGCTCAATCAGATATTGGTCGAGATGGATGGTTTTGGCACGGATACAAATGTGATTCTGATTGCTGCCACAAATCGACCCGATATCCTCGATCCGGCTTTGTTACGCCCAGGACGCTTTGATCGACGTGTCACAATGGATCGACCCGATATTAAGGGACGACGCGCGATCCTCGACGTCCATGTAAAAGGAAAACCCGTTGCTGCCGACGTCGATCTGGATCGGATTGCGAAGCAGACGCCGGGTTTCGTTGGTGCCGATCTGGAAAACGTCGTGAACGAAGCCGCCATACTTGCTGCACGTCGCAACAAACGCGGAATTGGAATGGAAGAATTGCAGGAGGCCATTGAGCGAATCGGTTTAGGTGGACCTGAACGACGCAGTAAATTGGTCTCTCCAAGAGAGAAGGAAGTTAAAGCCTACCATGAGGCTGGCCATGCTGTAATTGCTCATCTTTGCGACCATGCCGATCCAATTCGCAAAATCACAATTATTCCGCGAGGTGGTGCTGGTGGATATGTCTGGATGTCGCCCGATCATGATCGGGTTTTGAACACACGCTCATATTATGTCGACAACATTGCCGTTGCGCTTGGTGGACGCGTGGCTGAAGAGCTTGTCTTTGACGAAATTTCACGTGGGGCCAGTGGCGATATCCAAAGTCTTACCTCACTTGCCCGCGCAATGGTGACGAAATATGGCATGAGTGAAGAAATGGGGCCATTACAATATGGTCAACAGGATGAGATGGTCTTTCTGGGGCGTGATCTGGCGGAACAACGCGATTACAGCGAGGAAATTGCAGAACAGATTGATGAAGAGGTTCGCAATATTGTAGACCAAGCATACGAACGAGTTAGTACGCTGCTTAGCACACACATTCACAAACTGCATGCAGTGGCAAATGCATTATTGGAACGTGAAACCTTAAATATAGACGAGTTTGAGGAAGTTTTTCAAGGGGCCTAATAGCGAAGCGTATCAAAACCAAAGTGGGTTTACCACAGAAGACCCCAATGAGCCAGCATTCATTGACCAAAGCCAATGGTGGCGGTGGTCATCGTTCCGTCCAATCGTAGAACAAACTGCCAGTTTGTTCAGCATTACAGGCGAGAAGACAGTGCCATTTGGACGAAACAATGACTAAGGCCCCAATAGTTGATTGACTCGGAAGTGTATCCCAAAGTATGTAAATGCGACGGTTCTTTGACTGAGCAGAGTTCATTTACACACTTTGGGATACACACTCATTAACTCAGACTAATTAACACAACGCCTAGTCCAATTAGAAGCACTGCTAGCCAACGTAATCAAGACATAGCCCAGACTTAAGGCAGGATATGCATAGCTCAAGTCAACGCGGCTTAACAAGACGAGCCAACAAATCGTACTGAGACCGTATACAAAAATTCCACCCATGACAAATGGATTGAAGATCGCTCGTATCAGTCCAGAGACCAATCCTTCCATATCACCACTAATTGCGCCAACACTATTCATACCACGCTTCATCAAGAACTGACCTGAAACATTGAGTCCGACAGTCATCAGAATCAGTACGATCTGCCGCATATCTAATTCGCCTATCTTTTTTGTCCGTTTCTACTTCCTTGATTTAACGGAGTATCAGTAGAACGCAATCGTGTCATTCTCGAGCGAAGTGGGTGCGAAGCACCAACGAAGTGAAGAATCTAACGATTGCGGTCTACTGAGTATAACTCAGCGGAAGTTATCTGTGCGAATTTCAGATAGTAGACGATGGGTGGTATGCCAAATTGTGTGGTTATTCGATTTCTCTCTGACTGAGATCGGCAATTTACACAATTTGTGCTACAACACCAAACGATGTGAAAGATATTGATGATGAAAAAAGATGTGAATTCCATCTGTGCATATAATCATGCCGCATGGAATAAAGCCGTCGAGCGTAAGAGTCAATGGACAATTGCAGTGACGCCTGAGACCATCATGGCGGCACGCAAAGGAGATTGGCAGATCGTTCTAACGCCTACGAAATCCGTACCGCGTCACTGGTTTCCCGATCTCAATGGACGCCTCGTACTATGCCTGGCATCAGGAGGTGGACAGCAGGGGCCAATTTTGGCCGCAGCGGGAGCCAACGTGACAGTATATGACAATTCATCGCGTCAACTTGCTCAAGACTGGCTTGTTGCTAAGAGAGATGGACTTGTTGTTCAGACAATCGAAGGTGATATGTCAGATCTATCAATGTTTGAGGACGAGGCATTTGAACTCATTGTCCATCCTTGTTCGAATCTCTTTGTTCCTGACGTGCGCCCTGTCTGGCAAGAAGCTTTTCGTGTCTTATCGGAGGGAGGTACAATGATGGCAGGGTTTTGTAATCCAGTTGCCTACATCTTTGACCAGAAGCTTGCTGACGATGGCATTCTGAAAGTGCGCCACTCTCTTCCCTACTCCGATTTAGAGAGCATTACAGAGGATGAACGACGACGCTACATGGATGATCTGCAACCACTTGAATTTGGACATACACTCGATGACCAGATCGGCGGACAGATCGACGCAGGCTTTAGCATTATCGGCTTTTACGAAGATAGTTGGCCAGGGACGGCCCTTGCGGATTATATGCCAACCTTTATGGCTACACTTGCACAAAAAGGCTAGGTTCGTTATTTGCACATATTTGGGAGATGAGCGAAAGCCTAACCTTCTTCGGTAATCTTCTCCACGGCTTCAACTAATAGATCATACGGCTGAGCTCCAGAGAGATAATATTTGTCATTAAAGATCATGCCCGGCACACCCTGTATCCCATATTCATGAGCTTGGGCGATGTCTGCCAATACAGCTTCCCGATAAGCATCATTCTCTAGTGCACTGCGAAATTCATCTGCATCCAACCCGCTATCTGTGGCAACGCTCGCCAACGCATCTACCTGTTCAATATCTCGTCCATCACGCCAATAAGCATTCATCACAGCGGCATGATATGTTGGTCCAACATCATGACGTTCGGCATATTTGGCACCGATTAACGCGGGTCGGCTATCGAAGCCAAAGGGGCCAGGGTTCATGTCAAGACCATACTGCTCCCGTGCAACAGCATAAACGCGGGGGCGATTCGCCAATATCTTTGCCCGATATGCCTCTGAGATGGGTGGTGCATCCTTAGGGCGCAGTTCAAACGAACGCCACTTAATTTCAACGTGGTGAGATTGTTCGAGCTTCTCCAGACTGGAGGCCACGAGATAACACCAAGGTCAGGCAAAATCAGACCAGACATCGATACGGATTGGGGTCATTGTCATCAATCTTCTCCCATGTAGAACGATTATTTTGTCAAAAAATTTGGCTCTTCAGGAATCCAAGGGGTTGGCAAACTCGAAAATGGCTAGCGCCGGTTGAGTGGCAGAGCTGTATCGAAACCAAAGCGGGTCTACCCCCTGAGATCCGGTTGAGCCAAAAATCTTTGATAGATGAACAGACTTGATTTCGGTCAGAAATATTGTTTGTTAGATGCTATATGATATTGCTATCATAACACTATACTTTGCTCTGTATGAAAACAGTAATAGTGACATTTGTCACAGTAATCAATCGTCCAAAGTGGAAGAATCAAATAAAGCAGGTCGATAGTGGCGCAATAACTCGACATAAGCATGAACAACGGAGGGTTGCATATCAAGAAGCCGAGGAATGCGGTCAATGGTAATGTTGGATTTGATGAGCTCTTTGACGCGCTCATAATCGCGTAAATAGTGTCCAACGCTACTTTGAGCATGGCTAGAAATGCGAGCAATCTCGACCTCATCAAGACCTTGTTCATAGAGAGCAATGATTTGTGCTTTATGGGTAGGTCTCATGCCTTGGTCAAAAAAATAGCCTTTAGTAGGCAGAGATTTGCCAGTCTTCTGTCGTGCCTCTTTGAGTAAGTTGGAGACGGAAGCCGGAGTCATACCAAGTAAAGAAGCGAGATCGGCAAGAGTCAAGAGCACAGGCCCCTGAGGATGTTGCTGACCATGCTCAATCAAACGGACGGTGCGTTGAATGAGTAGCTGGCGTCGTTTCTCTTTGGTGTCGGGCTGAGTAGTCATCCAGTCAAAATCCTCTGGGGTTAGAAGAGGCCAGGGAATGGTAACGGAAGTAAATTCACAGGCTTGTTGGCCAGGTCGAGCTTTGTGATTATCCGCCTTGGTGCCTGTGAAAAGAATCCAGCCAGGACGCAAGTGTTCTTGAACTGGGTAGAACTCATTGACTAGCTGTTGGATATCTTGAGCAAGTAGGTTGAGCATCCGACGAGATTTGAGAAAGCCATAGTTGGTCTCCATCTCATGGATAAAGGCAGCTTGAAAGGTGCGTTTTTTGGGTACCGACGTAAGGATTTCGAGTCATATCGGCCTCTTTTTTTGGGTTGTTTCTCTAGCAGCAACGCCCTGAAGACGCTCAAGTTGTTCATCTAAGCGTTCTTGGCAGACTAGGTCATCACACTCATGATAAATGGTTAAATATTCCTGGACGAGAGGCAGACCAGACTGGGTAAGATGGGCGATCTGGGTTTGACTCAGACCCTCTCGCTCAAGGGCAACGATGCGAACAAAGGTTTGAACATACCGCCTGATACTTTTTACATTATGATGCGTCGAGCGCACCAGTTGGTCATAGGTCTCACCCCCGAAGCCAACGGCTAACGATCTGGCCCTTGTGGGTTTGACCACGACCGATGCTTAAGACATTTCCTCGCAGAGGAAGCCAAACTCCAGCCGCTTGAAGGGCTTCACAGTCTCGCTTGATTGTGCGTACGCTTACTTCCAGCGCTTGGGCCAGGTCTTCTTGAGTCGCTAACCCTCCTTGTGCCACGGCTTCATCCAATAGCCTTTGGATTCGCACTCGCCGTAGACCCTGGCTTAGTAGGATTTCCGTATCGCTTTCTCCTGCATCCAGCGTCCAACTGATTTGTTTCGTCGCTGTTTCGCTCAAACTTTGACCATGAGACGCTTCTCGGCTGGCCAACAACACTTGCCGTTTCCCGGCTTCTTGTTTGGGCTCACTGCTTAAGCACTCTTCCGCCTCTTCCAGGACTGCTTGGGCAACCCGTGGTGCTAGGTCAAATTCGCTTTGCAGTGTATAGAGCAATTGCGCTCGTCTTGTTTTCGCGGCTGCCCTTTGCTCTTGTCCGTTTTTTATCACTTGTCATCTCCTTTTAGACTGGTTCAGTACTCTCTTTAGTCTATAACAGGGTGACAAATGTCACTATCCGTAGTTTTCATCACAACCGCAGTATAGATATCAAAAAGGTCGTGGTTTGACATTGATCCACGACCTCTTCTTATGGCACCCCCTGTTGGATTCGAACCAACGACCTACGGATTAGCACACCACTACAACTTTCGTTGCCAGGAAGATCAATCGTTCATCCATCCTGTTTGTGGTCCGGACCATATCTTCGCCATCTCAGGCGGGATGCGTATGGCCTCTACGGAACCCTACGATAATCAGAAGCAAAGTGAATTCCTGACTTCTGTTTATTCTTAGACATATCTACCCTCAAACACACTACTACAGTTTGGCGCAAATACTTATGGTGTCAATGGTTGCCACCTCTCGGGGGAGATGTGCAAAATAACTGTGTGCCATTTACACCGAGATTTACTACGTATATTGGCCAAAATTTAGACCAAAACTGCTACGCACCATGGTCGTACTGTAACGTTGCTTGAGCCTTCAATATACCTAGATCATCTCTTTGGTTGCAATGATCATAGGTTTCCTCGGCATTGCCAGATTAAAGGTTTCACCGATATAGCATCCTCCACTTTGTAGATTCCTGTTTCTCTACAAAGGCTCCTATTTGAAGTCCGTTGCTCTATTCCACTGAGCTAAGGGGGCTCATGAAAGTTTATTAATGTACTCACCGCTCATCTCCTATACGGCATGCTGAAGGTAGACGAGCCATACTAAAAGCCGATCCAATTTTGTAACTATTCACAGATATAGAACATGGGAAAAGCGGAATCTAGTCAATCCTGTCCATCTGTGGATTATCATTTTGGGATCACCCTACACGGCATTGTACCGAACAAGCAGTTGAAAGTCAAGAGATTTTATGGATATCTCTAGGGCAATCGCGTACTTGTACAAGAAAGAAAAGAAGGGATAATCTATTTTGGAACCCAAAAAGGAGAAACCAAAATGGAAAAGCCCGAAATAGCAAGCATAGAAAAGCACTTTGGAAGCATAGAAGAGCCAAGAAGCCCGATAAATCGACGCCACAATCTAATCGATATAATCGTGATAGCAATCTGTGCAGTCATATGCGGAGCAGACGATTGGGAAGGGGTCGAAAAATTCGGCAAAGCCAAAAAGGAGTGGCTAGAAAGCATACTGGAGTTGCCAAATGGAATCCCATCGCACGATACATTCTGGCGCGTATTTGGATTGCTAGATGGAGAGGTCTTTGCCGAATGTTTCAGCAAATGGATGAGCGCAGTCTGCCAGGTGACGAATGGAGAAGTGGTGGCAATAGACGGCAAGCAGTTGAGACGTTCCCATGATAAAATAGTGGGCAAAGGAGCCATATACATGGTGAGTGCTTGGGCTTCTCTGAACAAAGTAGTCCTTGGTCAGTGGAAAGTGGATGAAAAGTCGAATGAAATCACAGCTATTCCAGAGTTACTGCGCTTGTTGGAGATCAAAGGGGCACTCGTGACCATCGATGCTATGGGTGCTCAGACTGAAATTGCACAGCTCATCATTGACAATGAGGCTGATTATCTCCTCTCTCTCAAGGGCAATCAAGGAAACTTACATGCAGATGTCGCCTTGCTCTTTGAGGATCTCGAGGAAAGTGACTTTACTGCCTTTGACCACGATTATGCCAAAACGACCGATAAGGGACACGGTCGGCTTGAAACCCGAGAGAAGCCTGGACCATTTCTGCCCCCGACATCATCCAGAATCTGCGCAATTCTGAGCAATGGCCTGAACTCTCTACCGTCATGATGGTTCAAGCCCAACGCACCTTGATTTGTGGTGATTCTCAGCAAAAAAGACAATCCCGACAGGCGCTATTACCTCTCGAGTTCCGAGTCCGATGCTCGCTCTTTACTCAATGCCTCTCGCACTCATTGGCATGTCGAAAATCGCCTACACTGGACCCTCGATATTGCCTTCCGAGAGGATGAATCCCGTTTGCGCAAAGGCCACTCAGCTCAGAATTTCGCTGCCCTTCGTCATATTGCTCTCAATCTGCTCAAGAAGGAGACTTCTCTCAACGTTGGCATCAAAAACAAGCGCCTTACCGCTGGCTGGGACCACCACTATCTCTTGACAGTCCTTTCTGGCTTATTTTTTTAAGGTACGCGATTGCCCTATGGATATCTCTCATGTAAACGCTAATCCTCGCTCTTTCAGGCTCACGAAACGGTTACGTCCAATGATCAGATGGTCAAGGACATCTACATCAAGTATCTGTCCTGCCTCAATAATCAGTTCTGTGACGTTGACATCCTCAGTATTTATATAGAGAATCGGACCGCTCCAACTAAACTAACGGAGCGTAAACGTACTTCGATTTTGCATATATGTGATGAGGAGGCGTCAGATGAGCGACAACGGTTCAGTTGGGTCGGCTGTTCAGTTTGTGGTTGTTTGGAAGCAAGGAAAAGTAAGCAGCGTTTCAACTACGTCAAAGGAAGTCAATCACTTTCTTGACCTAGTAAAAATGACTAGGTCGTACAATACGTGGGTGAACTATGTATATGATTTGAAATGCTTCTTCGAGGTGATACCCAGATTGCCAGAAGAGATAACGCGGTCGGATTGTCTGGCATTTATAAAGAACCAAGATGAGTCAGACTATGCGGATGCAACCATCAATCGGCGTTTGGCGGCAGTCTCATCGCTCTTCAATGAACTGGCTCTTCTGGATTTTGCTCGGTTTCCGACCAATCCGATATACCCCCGACCATTCAGCCGGGAACGACAACCAGCGAAGCAGAGTTTATATCGCCGTCAAGCTAAGAGGATCCCTGATATCCTAGAAGACAAGGAATTGCAAACATTCATTGAGTCGCTGCCAAGTTGGCGTGACCGCACCCTCGTGCTTCTGATGTGGGTAAGTTGTCTGCGTGTGAGTGAAGCAGTAGCGGTACGCTTTGAGGATATCGAATGTAGTCGACGAAGCATCCACATCCCGGTGGCGAAGTGGGGGAATGTGCGGACGGTCTTCATGGATGAAGTGACGTTCTCTGCGTTAAATCGTTATTTGGACGAAGAACGCCAAGAGTTGTTTCCTGACGTAGCTCAGATCTTTGTGGCATTCAAAGGCAAAGCTCGTGGTCGTCCGCTAATGGTGAATGCAGTGCAGAAGATGTTGAAATACTATGCAGACCGTTGCCGGCTCCCCCACATTCATGCCCATCTTTTCCGCCATACAGGGATTACTCAGTTAGTCCAGCAAGGGATGCCAGAACCTGCAATTCGTCAGTTTGTAGGTCACCGAAGCCCAGATTCACTCTTGCCCTATCTGCATCTGACAGATGACTTTGTGGAGAGCGAGTTTGAAAATGCGCAGTCTGGGTTGGATTTGGCTAGCTGGTTTGAGACGGGAGGTACCGCATGATACTGGGAAGAGGAACAGCACAGACCTCTGACGCCATCATCGCAGAATATCGGCAATTTTTGCAGACGAATAATAAGGAGATGACGCCCGTTATTTTGTGCCGCTTGCAAGAGGCACCCGAAGTCATGGCACATAGAATTGGTAAACCCGTCACGGACTGGACAGATGAAGAATTGTTGGGACTTTATCCAGATCGAAGAAAAACAACCAGATATGGCTATAGTGCTTTTTGGGCGTTTCTACTCTTTCGAGGGTACCGGAGAGCAACGGTGTCATTGTTATCTCAGCTCCCATTTCATTTGACACGCCTTCACCAAGAAGCATTGGCACCACATCGTCGCCGTCTTGAGCAAACCCGGGATGAGTTGCATTATCCTGACGGGAATGTAGGGACAGAGTTACGGCTGCTCATTTCTCTCTTGGCCGTAATCGCCAAACCGTTGGAGGACATCACACGGGCAGACTTTGAAACGTTTCGGGACGAATATCAAGGCTGGTATAGAGCGACTCAACGTCGGGCAAATGGTCGTCCTGATGCTCGCTTAACACGACTTGAATATTACCTCATCCATTGGAAAATCATTCCACCTGTCAAAGTTGTCTTCCGACATCAAGAACATTTTGCACAATTACGTCATCCGTTCATTCGACAAGCAATTGTGATCTATATGCAATGGTGTGATGCCAAGTACAAACCATCGACCATCCATAGTCGTCGGGCGGCTCTGCTCAACTTTTTTCTCTGGTTGCAGGCAAGTCACCCCGACAATGGATGCCTTGACGATGTGACTCGATTGATTGCTATCGACTATGCTCGGTATCTGAAGAGCTTGGTAGACGAACAAACCTATTCTCAGAAGTATGCCATTGACACATATCGTAGCCTGCGCCTATTCTATGATTTCGTGATCGACGAACGATTGGCGACCTCACCAGACCGCAACCCGTTTGCACGTAAAGACTTCGGTCAAGAACCTGCTCCGGTTCCGCGCTACCTGTCAGATCATGAAGTGCGCACAATTCTGGAGTATTGCAACAACAATAGTTCCTTAAAGGAGCGGACGCTTGTCATTACGCTGCTGCATACAGGAATCCGAGCGGCTGAATTAGCGGCGCTAAAGGCGACTGATATCGTTCAGGTTCAAGGGAAGTGGAAGTTGCATATTCATGAGGGGAAAGGATTGAAAGACCGTGTTGTTCCACTCACCCTTCAGTGTTTAGAGGTGCTACAAGCGTGGCAAAGAGATGGTTGGGAGAAAGTTAACGATTTTCTGTTTACTCATCATGGAAGACCATGGCGCGGGGGGTCAAATGTCTGTAAGATTATCCGCGAGATGAGTTGTAAGTTAGGACTAAAAGGTGTCACGCCGCATCGGTTTCGGCATACCTTTGCTGTGGCTCTTCTCAATTACGGGATGCGAGAGTCAGCTCTCCAAAAGCTAATGGGCCATTCAACGTTAGATATGACATTAGAATATGCTCGAATTCTCGATGATACAGTCGAGCAAGCATTTAATACGGCTGTAGAGCAGATGAAGATCGGTCCTCGCAGTTGGGTACCGGACTTCTTCCAGGTTGAAGATTAGGGGTGGTTCAGAATTAGGTTTACACTTTTGATACATAGACAAAAATCTATATGAGGTCATTTTCTGCCTGAGCATGGCTCAAATTAGAAAATATAAACATCTTTTCTCTTTGCAAAAATGTAAACCTAATTGTCCGCCTAAAATGAACCACCCCGAAGATTACCCACTTTTTGTCGAAGGCGATGCCATCAGCTGGATTCGGCTACCTCACGGATATTGTCGTCGTAACCCCAAACTTCATTGTGAAAGCGATGTCAAGTGTCTACTTTGCGACCGCTATTGCGCTTCCGCAGCGGATCTGCCGCGACTTGAAGAGATGCATGAACGTTTTGTGAGCTTGGAACTAGAAATGAAGGCCAATGTGGTCGCCGCTCAAATCGAACGGATTCAATCGCAAACAAGTGATGTAGAGCTTGCCGCAACTGCTTAAAGAGTAACAAAAAAGAGGTACGCCCTCTTGGACGCACCTCTTTTTTGTGGGGAGCCGGGGCACCCCGACTCCCTATTTAAGCGGTGAACTTATCCGAGTAAAAATAGCTCGACCAAAGCTGTATTTACTCTATTTTAGGGAGACATAGGCATCACCTCCATTCATGAAATAGGGTTATTAAGGAGCTAATTACAAAAAACATCGTAGATTTGCTCTCTTAGCGGAAGCTTAACTACATTGCTGCTCACTTAGATGCCCACTGGCAGGGTCACTACTGGCACCCTGCCAGCAGCCCCAAACCACGCTAGGTTTTTTTATTTCAATCGATACCAAGAAGACGGAACACTAACTTCTTGAATCGATGTTCATTGACCCGAATGTAATTATCGTCTATAGATTCGTCTAGCTCTTCTCTAGTCATGTTACCGAGAATGTATTCGAGTACTTGCCGTTTATTCGGCTTACGTGCTACCTTATACAACTCATTAAGCACATCAGCATACAACTCAGCAACCTCTATGGATTCGATGGATGCAATGATGTCATGTAGAGTATAAGAGTCATCTTCGTCATTACCTGCCGAGCCATCAAGATCTACTGTTCTCAGAACGAGTCGCTCTCTGTTTTTACGGCGTTCCAAGTCCCTGACCACAGAACGTAGGATACTTTTCATGAGTGCTAGATCTTTCTGTTCACTCTGATGATAGTAGTTCTGAAAAGCACCAGGCTTAAAGTAGGTTTTCCATGCCTTCATAAGCCCAAGGCTATACACATCCTCATGGTCAGGATATTCTAAAACATCCGACACAGAAACCAAATGTTTCGTAAATTTGATGAGCGACTGTTCCGTTTTCGCTATTAAGTTTTTAAAGTGCTCCTCACGTGGTTGGGGGGACATCGCTGTTTTTGCAACCATGTCAATTTACCCCCGAAAAAGAGAAGTTCTATTGCAGTCTACACTTAACCAAACGTCTCAAAACAGAAGTTTATTACAAACATGCAAAATGTTCCTGAAATTTTACTGACAAGTTCCCTTCAATCCTCTGTTAAGAAGAGTCTGTACGAATGATCTGTATGACAGTGCAAAGCTGTCCTCGAATTGCTTCTGCTCGTCTTCAGAAAAGTCGAGACGTGAGAGTAGTCCGTTTTCGAGAGCAACTAATCGAGCCGGTTCCATACCCAGCTGATGTGCGAGCTGTTCACGCGATAGATTGGTTCGCTGACGCATTATTCGGACATACTGTGAGAACAAATTATCGCTGGTATCCTCACCAGCTTCAATCCAGTCAAAGATATATTTATTAATTTGAGACACATTCCACATTTCCACCTTTCACCTAATACTAAGTACAGTCAATAGAATATGCTTTCTAGTAACTTAACGTTTGATCCACCCCAAAAATTACAAATTTCGGCGTGATTCAGAAGTGATAGAGGGTACGTTAACAATTGAATGAATAAAAGAAGGTGTCATCCTGTAAAATGGTGAGTGCAAAATCAACCAAAGTAACAGGAGACAACCTTCCGATGAAATTGTACACTGAAGTCAACTCAAATGCAGCATGTTGGCCGGAGCCGCTGGAAAGCGTCTATCAATCGCTAGGCAATGCGCCAGCCACAGAGATAGCCCCGAAATTGCCTCATCTGGGAGTGTCAGACATTCTCTTCATGAGTACGGTGATGTCGATTCCTGGTGCCGAAAGGCCGTGGGGGATCGTGACTTGGATGTCCGACGTATTTAGACTGTCACGACCGAGTCTCTACGGCCTTTCGGCCCGAGTCAAGCAACGTCTGAATAATAGTGATGACGTTGTGGAGGTAGCCACCCATTGGTGTCGTCGTATCGTCTGGAACGGACGGTGCTGACGGCGGCGTTTCCAGGCAAGATGGCGTTGCGACCGATGCAGGAGGTCTTGTGCGAAGTGCTGGAAGAGTCACGCAGTGTTGGTTGGCTGAGCGGGTTGCTGAATGATGCGGGAGACAAAGCGGGTGAAGTGCTAGCCAACATCGATACCAGTCCGCTGGGTGCAGTGATGGTGGCACGTGATGAGACCTTCTTTCAGGGAACGCCCATCTTGTTGGTCATTGACCCAGTGAGTACAACCATTCTGTTGACGCAAGCGTGTGAAGACCGCCAAGCTGACACATGGGGTCTGGCTTTGCTGCAGGCGCAGGAACAAGGCGTCCAAATCGCCGGTCTGGTCGAGGACATGGCTCGCATGTATCCCAAGTCGCAGCAGGAAATCGGCCTTGATGTTGCGGTGCAGAAAGACACATGGCACATCGAACGAGACGGGAGCCAAGTCTTGCGTGACTTGGAACGGAGTGCCTTGCGAGCCACCAAGCAAGTTCTGACCCTGGAGAAAAAACTGGCGAAGGCATGGGATGAGACCTTTTTTGTGGAGAAATACATCCCCAGTGGTCAAGGAAGAACAACGCTATGCCCAACACGCCGCCTTTGCCTGTGTACTTGACCATTTCTGTGATGCCCTCGAACTCGTCGACTGGCGGAGCGGTGAAATCCGTGACGCCACAACCGCCCACTGGTATCTTGAGGAGACCCTGACGATGATGGCGACGATTGACTACCACCGAGTCCAGCAATGGTACAAGACCCTGCGCAAACATCAGCACCAACTTCTCACGGCACTCGACTGGTTAAACAGCTCACTTGAACCCTTGCGCACCGACCTGCTTCAGCACTGCTCAACCTCCGAGGTGGCACAACACTTCGAGCGGACCGTGGCACGGGCCTGGCGTCTACAGCAAGCTCTCATCAATGGCCATCTACCCTTCCGTCGCCTCGCCCAACAGGCTCAGGAGTTACTGGCAACCTTGATTTACCAGATGCCTCTACGTCAGCGACTGGCACAGCTACTACTTACCCAACGCTTGGATGCCGCTTGTCGAACCTCTAGCCTTATCGAGTGCATTAATGGCTTGCTCAAGCGCTTCCTTCACAACCGCCGTACCTTGCCTGACCTCCCTGCCTTGCAACGCTATCTCAATCTCTTCACCCTTTGGCACAACATGCGGGTCTATCAGCGGGGCAAGCGACAGGGCCTAAGCCCATTCCAGATGGCGGGCATTCACACCCATGACGCCGATTGGCTCACCTTACTCGGCTATCCCGCCTCTTAGTCGCACAACTCATCCACCCACATTCCTGCACTGACGACTCAGTGCTGACTTTACTGTGCTTATCTCTCATCTCTTATTCATTCAATTGTAAAGGTACTTGTACTTCACTTTGAACCATGCCCAAATTTCTCCCCTGTAATTGTCCCTTCGCAGCGGCGTTTAGTGAAGTAAGAGCGGCTGAAAGTGTCGAAAGGGACAAACCATGAAAGAACTTTTTAATATTAGTACTACGGAAGTAGGTCGAACTAAAGTCCACATTCAGATAAGTATTATATTGCGCAAAAGCATGTTGAGCCTGTGGTTCAAGGCCCTACTGATGATACTTACTGCTGTGCTGGCGGCGCTCAACATCCCAGGCGTCAGAGAGTGGCTCGAATATATAAACGCATTGCCATAACCAACCATTTGACCCATAGCCTTCATCAACAAACTGAAAAAGCCCCGGATACACCATTACCGGGACTGCCTCTTTTTTCTTTTCATAAGTCAAGACAAAGTATTACGTATATCTTTTATTAAAACGCAACATTATCTTCAACAGATAGAAGCTTCTTAGATTAAGATTATCCCATCCACTATGTCAGTGGAATGTTAGGTTTGATGATATTTGACTTTTTCTCCATATAACTGGACTGGGGGTCGGGTCACCGCTGGGATGATTGTGGACAATGACGATCGATGCAGCATTCGAGCGAACAGCTTCTCGAAAGACCTCGCCCACACGCACAACTGCGCGATTGAGGCTGCCCGTGTAAACCGTAACAATCCGGGTGATGCAATGCTTTGTATCAAGTAAGACAGTTCGCAGATGCTCTTGCTCCAACAAACTCATCTCCAACATGAGCATATTGGCGATGTCAGCCGGGTTACGCACCTGTGGGCGTTCGTTGGGAGCCGTGGCCATTAGGCGACGGCCCAATTCGATGGCCGCTTTGATCTGTGCAGCCTTGGCTGCTCCGACTCCATGGGTTTGGCATAACTCATCAAAGCTTGCCTGTGCTAATCCCGCAATGCCATCGAATTGGGTCAAAAGTCGTTCTGCCATGCGGATAACATTTTCCCCACACCCTCCAACGCGCAGGATAATGGCCAGAAGTTCAGCTGTGTTAAGTGCCCCTGGACCAGCATAGCTCATTCGTTCACGTGGACGTAGATTTTGAGGCAGTTCTTGAATTGTTGGGTTGTATTCGGCAACAGTTTCTGGCGTAGGTTCAATGTTATTCATTTCAAAATTTTTTAAGCCATGATATCAAACACGATCATTGCAATTTTCAATAGAGCACGGATTCGGACTGTTCTAGCTTCTTTGTGGAAAATGCAAATATAGTGCTCAGAATTTGACTCTGGAAACGGTATATGTGAAGGTGCAGGGTGCATAATCATCGACAATCTATCAGGCTCGTGACAAATTAAGCCCATTTCCAGAGTCAATGCAAGATCGGAAGAAATTAACCGAATCTATGCGAGGGTTACTTTAGCAGATTCTGTCGCGACGGGGCGTTTCGAATTTCTGTCAGCGGTACAGATATATGATGCTACAGAAATAGGGACGGACGAGGTTGCTTCAATAAAAATTAAGTGCCGAAATTAACCGTAAGATAGGGGCAACACAACCGATATCGTGACCAGTATCCCACAATACGTATCTTACATGCACAATTCATTACTCAATGCTCTTAACGTCTCTTGGACCGAGGTGTAGCAAACAGCAACTCCCCATCTTCTTCATAATCGATTGGTTTTTGGGCGATCATGGCCCGATCCCGCTGTTCGAGGGCGTCAAGTTCTTCATCAAACCATTTTCGCCATTCGTTGGGTGCATCGATGCTCTCACCACCATGTTCAGTGATCCGTTTTCGCACTCGTAACATGACGGGTGTGTTGACGCTAGCACCGCTCACAATGACTTGTCCCTTGCTGAGGGCAGGCAACTCTTTGAGCAAATCGCGCCCCACACTCTCGACTGACTCGGCAATTCTTGCTTGGTCAATGGGATTGGTAATCCGCATGATGCATTGAGTCATGCATTGGCTCAGAACATCACTGTCCAACTTACCGGGTCGTTGGCTGATCAACCCGACGCTTACGCCGAACTTTCGCCCTTCGCTCAGGATCTGCTTGAGTACATCGGAGCTTACGGCATCAGCATTTGCAGGTGCATAGTTGTGTGCCTCCTCCATCAAGCAGAAAACGGGAAAGGGGACAAACCCTTTCTCTCCTCGCGCAACCTTGCCTTTAGATGTGTTGATTCGCGCCTGATAGACTCGACGCAACAGCGTCGCGGCAATTACTTGTTGTTCGCGCTGATCAACTTCGTTGAGCTGAACAACGGTGCATTGTCCGGGACGGAAGAGTTCATCCAATTCCAGGTTTTCGAAATCATTGAAGATCTGGCTATTGCCCAAGGTGCTATTCAAGCGCCAAACCAAAGCTCCCGTCGTTGGATCATCCTCATCCGCCTCTGATTCACTGTTGCCTTCTGCCGTCTGACGGACCGAATAGAGCAATTGTTCTAGTGTATAGCTACCTGTTTTAAAACTACGGCGCGCAAAATTATGGGCACGCGTTAGCTGATAATGCATCTTCTCAGACAGATTGGGTAAAAGATAACGCAAATCCGCTAAAGTCAGACTATCGATCCGAATACGGATGTCGTCAGGACGAAAAATGCGAACGCGTGGCTTGTAGTTGCCTTCGCTAAAAGGCGCTAGGTTCTGCATCTGTTGGAGTGTGTTATACTCTCCGTGGGGATCGATAATCAAAACCGATGCGCGATTGTAGGGCATCAGCATCTCTTCAAGCAACACGCCCGCTAAATAGCTCTTTCCACTACCCGTGCTGGCAATGATGGCAAGATGTGTACTGGTAAAACCACGTACATCCAACGCCACGGGGACTGCATCATCGGGACGACTCAGCAAGCTTCCGAGGTAGGCACTGCCCTGTTCACCCTTGCTTCCCTTACTTAGTACCTCAGTCAAAAACAGATCGTCTGCAATGTAGACGGGAGATCCTCCAGCCGGCGGCACACGTGGGTTGATAAAGTCACCAAAAAGTGAACTATGGTAGCCAAGAACAGAGACGGTCAGTTCAAATAACTCGCTGTCGGGGCTATCATATCCCAATAACGCGGCCATCTGCTGAGGCGGAACGGTCGGATCAGCCATAAAGCTATCGGGCAATAGTTTGATCGCCTCTCGACCGGAAATACGCCCCAGAATACGCCGGTCTTCGCCTTCTACATCGGTAATATAGTAGACAAATTCACCATGTTTTAGCTGCCGTTGAAGATCTGGCGCAATAAAGGTGAATTCATGAGGTGTTTCGCCCGGTCCTTTAACCGTCCCGATTTGTCTCTTCACAATAATAACTTCCGACAGAAATAGTGACAATGTGTCCCAAAGTGTGCAAATGGAGACCGCTCAGTTAGAAAGCCTGCTCCATTTACACACTTTGGGATACACGCCCGAAATAGTTCGTATAAATCGCCTATCTTACCGGCTGTACAATATTTTTCCAAGCTAGATTGTTCCGGATTAAATCGAGCTGTTGCTGGCAAGCAGGAAATTGACTCACTAACTTTTGCATGAGTGATATGATTAATTGATCAATCAGTGGGTTGTTCTGACTAAGCAAAACTGGTATGTACTTTAGGTGCAGTTTCCCATCCAGATCTTGGTGAAAATCCTCTACCTCTTCAGGCGTCATGGTATAAACCGATCCGTTCACCATCGCCGACAGGATTGGGACACCTTGATGCAATACTCCGTTTGAGCCACGCCAACCGAGCGTCAGAATGCCCACAAGCGTAGCTGTTTCTGATAAATAATCAGGGGAGAAAATTTCCAACTCTGGTTGTGGACTCAGACGTGGTCCCATTCCGCCAAAATCCGGGTTCAGGAGTTGTGTATTGTAAATAACGCCCACCAATGCATCTCCCGATTCAGTGGAATTGTTCCAGTCCTGAGCACTCAGTGAGATCAAAACCATGGTACCAAAAGCGTAGTCGGCGGGGGTCGGCAACAGTTCTGCTTCTCCAGGTCCATTTACATGACAAACATAGTCAATGTGGCTATTTGATTTGACGATCTTCCCGATTTCTATACTCATCTGTCTGATGCTCGTTCAGAGTCCCGAATACCAAGTTCTCAATTTTTTAGGCTTTTCCAGAAAATAAAATACCCAATTCGATAGGAAAAGCCAAAGCCATTCCAGGCTACGGCGCTTGTCTTAATGGGGAATTATTTTTCTGAAATGGCCTTACTCGATCCATTTTCAACCCAAGAAGAACATGTGTTCCGGCAACTATATCATATGCCTGAGGATTTTCATAACCTGAAAGATAGATTTTCGGCTAAATGGCAGAGTCTATTCGTTTGTGATGCGGAACAAGCAAGCTGCTTATTCTACAATTGGGCGGTACGATCATCAAAGCTCTCTCAAATCTTCAATCGGGAGTGTGTCCCACAGTGCGTAAATGCAGCCGACTCTCTGACTGCGCAGCGTCCATTTACACACTCTGCGGTACACTCCATCAATCCGAAATCAGATATACTTGCTCAATTGGCTGCTCGAATGGCCAACCCGCCTGTCACACTGCCAAACGCATCCGATTGAACAAAATGAGCATCTGGAAACTCACGTTTCAACATTGCTTGAAATCGTGGAATAGCAGATGAGCCACCTGTGGTGACGACGCTATCGAGATCGCCCACAGATATGCCCGCCTGTTCGATCACTGAACGTACCGAACGGCGAATCTCCACGACTTCATCCTGAATTGCTTCGTTGAATTGACGACGCGTCACATCAACGACGATATCGATCTGATCGGCCTGCATGGCAAAAGTTGTCTCTCTCTGCTCAGAAAGAACTCGCTTTGCTTGCTCAATTTTTTCAAACAGAGCAAATCCGTAATTCTGCGTTGCCAGCGACTCCAGCGCGGCAAACGCTTTGGGATTGCCACCATATTGACGCGCCCTTTTGATCATCTTCAATGTGTCTGGCCGTGAAAGTTGAGGTATCGTCTGCCAACGATTGAGCCAGCCCTTGATTTGTTCATTTAGATACACGTCGCGTCCATCGTACGAGATGTCAATGCGCGATCTGGTACCAAAATGGGGTGATACGATGTCGCGCATCATCGCGCTATCCAAATCATCCCCGCCAATCAGGACTCCCTGTGCGGCGAGAATCTCTGGCCGCTGCTGGCTATCCAGTCGGACGACCGTCAGATCAAGCGTGCCTCCACCAAAATCGAAAACGAGAAGCGTCTCTGGCTGCTGCATATCTGCTAGATAGAAGAGTGCAGCAGCAATTGGCTCTTTTTCAAAGACAACGTCTCGAAAACCAGCCAATTCCGCAGCTTCGCGCAAACGTTGCTCGGCCAATTCATCAGTTTTTGAATCGGTCGAAAACATCACCGGTCGGCCGATCACGGCTTCTCGAATCTCTTGCCCCAAACTTTCTTCTGCCTGCTTGCGCACGTGGGTTAAAATAAGAGCGATCAACTCCTGCACTGAATAGGGTCGACCAAAAATAGTGGTGCCAGTATAGGATGCAGACTGCAGACCTGTCTTTATTGACTGAAGGAGGCGTCCTCGTGCACCAACGTCCGCATCAATGACAACGTCAGTCACGACAGTGATGGCGCCATCCTCGCCATCCGGACCAACAGTCTTGCCAATACCCGCAACGGTGAAATCAATCGTGCCCACCATTCGTTCTTCAAAGACAACCTCTCGTCCCGTATCCTCTTCCAAAAAGCGTTGCACAGCCTGTACGCCCAACTCGTGCTTATGTTCACGGTTGACATAGATCATGGAACGCAGGATCTGTGGATTCTGGTTATGAGGATCCAGTAGAATATAGCGAAGCTTTTTGCCATCGTAGTAAGCTGCAGAGGTGTGGGTTGTGCCAAAATCAATACCAATACGCATAATCAATCAAATCAAAAATCAGTGTTGTTCTGCGTTCTTCTGTGTCCTATTTTTCTTTTAATCCGTGTCTTGAAGGGGCAATGTAACAATCTGATTCGATGCAGCGGACTTGTAAATGGCTCGAATGATCTCAACAGACTTCCGAGCTTCTGCTCCCCAAATTGCTGGTGGACGCTCCCTGTGAATGGCTTCAACCACATCTACGATTTGACGTCGGTGCATTTCAAAGCCAATTGCCGTTGGGTCAGCCGCTCCGCTGCCTTTGGCCTGTTCGAGATTCAACATGGCATCACTTTCACCTGGTTTGGCATCTTCCAGATCCCACGTCACAATTCGCCCTTCAGCCAAGACGATTGTTCCCCGATCCCCGCGCAGTTCTACGCTCTGTCGGTCGCCGGGCCAGCAGCTAGTTGCCCCCTGAATCACACCCATTGCACCATTTGCAAAGGTAAGAATCGCAGCGGCTGTGTCTTCCGTCTCCATCTCATGGGCCAGCGTCGCCGTACGGGCAAAAACGTTATCGACTGGACCAACCAACCATTGGATCAAATCGATACTATGAATCGACTGATTCATTAGCGCACCGCCACCGTCCAATGCCCAGGTCCCACGCCAGTTATTGTCATAATATTCCTGTGGGCGGAACCATTTTACATAGACGTCTGCCAGAGTTAGCCGACCAAGCCGCCCTGCATCCAGTGCTTCCTTTGCCTTGTGAACCCCCAAAGCAAAGCGCGAAGGAAAGACACAAGCCAATACAACCCCTGCACCTTCAGCTGCTTGGATAATTCGGTCCACGCGCGGAAGGGTAATATCAATCGGTTTTTCGACCAGGAGATGTTTGCCTGCCGCCGCCGCCGCAACAGCAATCTCCATATGACTGCCGCTCGGCGTACAAATTGTCACAACGTCCACGTCATCCTGCTGGACGGCCTCTACAAAATCTGCAACCCATACTGCATGACACTGTTCAGCCAAAGCACGGCCAGATGCTTCCCCGCGATTGCAAACCACAGAAACATTTGCTTCGGGGATGTGTTTAATTGCCTCCGCTTGGATCTTTCCGATATTGCCAGCGCCAATGATAGCGAAATTCAACGGTTTCATAAATGCTCTATCCTCTTATGATGGGGATTTTTTATGGATTGACCGGATTTTCCCAATCCCTGGTTTCAAACTGAACGAGGTTACTCCTATTCAAATTCGTCCTCTGTATCTGCTCAATCTGTTAAAATCCGTATCACATGGTCAGAGAACCCTTCCGAATTTCCCCATTTGTTTTCTTTGTATTAAATGGTACGTCGCCACTGTTGGGGTAGACATTTGTGATCGTTCCGTTGGGGCCATAATGACGTGCTGTGGGTACGTTGTGTTCTCCACACCAATCTTTGAGCGGGTTGGCACCACCACTAGGTTGGAATCCCTCCACGTCATCATATTGCTCACCAACTAGATAGCGCTCTAGAGGCGTTAGTTTCTCGACCAGATCTGGTTTCTGACGCCGAAAGTCCATCGGCATCACCCAGCGGTAGCCATAGCCAATCATCACACATTTGCGCGTCCAGCTAGAGAGATTCGCACCACCGGCATGCCAGGTGCGGTTCTCAAAGAGCAAACAATCTCCCGGATTCAGCGTTGGTTCAAGCGCACCAACCGGATCTGTCTGACCCTCTGGGATTTCAATCGGTTCTTTCAGTTGATTGCTACCGGGCACAACCATTGTTGCCCCCGTATTGGGTTCGCTTAGATCGGTGAGATAATAAGCACACTTGAGTTCAATCCGCGGGATGGCATAGTGCCCCATATCGACCATTGCCTGCATGTAGTCACGGTGCCAACCAGGGCTGCGATGGGTAGGAAGCGTGCCTGGGAGGTCGGGTTTTTTGTAGATCAAATGCGACGTCATCAATTGAAGATTCGCACCCAGTAGTTGAATGACAAGCGGGAGAATGGTCGAGTGGGTTAACAGCGGAATATAGGCATCATCGATGCTCACACAGTTGCGAAAGCCATCGTAGAGACCATCTTCGCGACGTTGGCGATTGAGCGTGCGATCACTGGCAATGAGCCGATCACTTGCCTCGATCAACTGCGAAATCGTCTCGCTATCCAGCGCATTGCGTACAATTAGATATCCCTCTTCATCAAACTGACGGACCTGCTCTTCCGCAGGAACATACTCCAACATGATTCTCTCCTTGGTTCAGATCTGAAAACGTAACTGTTCAACTCACTGCGTCTCTGCCGGTATCTGAAAATAAGGTCATAGTCACGGATTCGTCCAAAAAGTGACAGTCACTTCACCTAGATGCGCTCAGAACCCGACTGGTACCCGGCTCGCTTGTGCGAAAAGTGACTGTCACTTGGCCGAAACGATGACCAAGGCCGAAAATAAGAACCCCACGTGTTACATCGATTCGGGTGACGTGGGATCGGATTAGCAATCGGTTCGGTTACAAGCTTCGAATATTATACTACTCTTTTAGAGTGTGTACCACAAAGTGTGTAAATGAACCCTACGTGGAAAAACATTATCTGAACATCTATAAATGCTCGAACTATGGCGCAATAAACAGCCCTTCCTCTAATGCATCCTGACGCGCTTTCTCGAGAGCTTGCTGCAATTGCTCCACCTTTTCTCTGCCATTTGCAAAGCGACGAAGAACCCGATCAAGCTCTTTTTGCATTCGTTCGGGGCTTTCGATGAAAAGCCCCAACACGAGTTCATCTGCATCATTGATGAGCTGTATGCCATACTGGGTTTCAGCGGATAGATTGCTGGCCCTGTTACCAATATTGGATGGAATGTAGTTCAAGGTTGGTCCTGCTCTTTGCTTAAGTTCGAGCTGAACGTCCGGTATGCTTAAAAAGGCCAAATACTCAACGGCTTGCTGCCAGTTCTGTGCGTTCGCAGGAATGATATAGCCCAACGAGCTCGTCACTTCTGCATTCGGTATGTCTGGCTGAATGAGGGGAAAACGAAAGAAGCCCGTCTGTGCTTCAAATTTCTGTCGAGTATCGGCGCTCACTTCTGTAAATGTCAACGAATTGAGCAGGATCATGGCTGCGCCTTCTGAATTTGGCAACCGCTCATCAGAATTGAGCACCATGCGCATACTTTGGGAGATCAACGAACGGTGCGCGTTCTCTCCAAAATACCCCTGTTCCAGCAATCCAGTCCATGCCTCGAAGACATCCCGCACTTGTGCACTGTCGTATGACTCTTGCCCCCTCGTCAGACGGCGATGAAATTCTGCGCCATTCATCCGTAGATTGAGATAGTCGAACCACAAAGACGAAGCCCAAGGAGAACTGCCAGCCAGAGCGAGAGGAGTCACATTGTTTGCGAGAAGTGTGTCACACAGGAAAAGAAAATCTTCCCACGTAGTCGGTGGCTCGAGACCAAACTCGTCAAAAATCTGCTTATTGTAGTAAATAGCAGACCAACTATAGGCAAACGGAATCCAATACAAGCCTCCATCCCATTCACCAAGGGAGCGTAGCCCAGGCGATAGCGTATCTAGCAGTTCTGTCTCTGCCCAAATTTCGCGTAAATCAGCGATCAGGCCCTGCTCAGCAAAAGAATAGAGATCATAACTGGTGTTGTACATCAAAATATCGGGCGGCGAATCACTCTTGAGGTAGCTTAGCGGATCCCGCCGATAACGGGCAACATTAACCTCAATCTCAGGGTGAATCTCTTCAAAGCGTTTTGCCAGCGTTTTTTCAACCTCTTCCGGTGTGCCAATATAGGGAAGGAATGTGATATAGCGAACTTTGACCGTATCGTCGTTCGTGATTGGAAGGGTTGGTTGGGGTGTGGGCTGCTGCTCCACTGTCTGGCTTTGCGCTGTTGCGCCGAGCGATTCGAGCGCCGTTGGGCGAGAGCGTCTACATTGGACCGTGCTGAACAAAAGTAGTATCAAGAGAGCGAGATAGACAGGTGATTTGTATTTCATTATACTGTTCCAGGGGAAATCTGCTACAATGTTCTCTTCGGTTACAGTTTATTTGAAGGGCCGTCTCAATCGTTATCGGTTGCGCATCACGAATTGCCCACCATCTCGATGAATTAAGAGAAGTGTCCCGCATCAATCCTGATCTGTTGGGCATCGGCTCTTGCTGGAGTCCCGATATATCGATATTTAATGCCAACATAGCCCGCCGTTGAAACTCATAGACACTCATCTTCGGCCCGGCAACATGAATTGGACCAGTGTAATCTGACTCTGCAAGACGAACAACTGCATCTGCAACCTGATGTACCGATAGAGGGCTCTTGTAGTAATCATTATATGCTATGTATATCTCACCGTGCAGTAACTTATCGCGCGTTTGTGACAGTCTTGTATCAAGTTCACCGCCAACAAAGCCATAGATGTAGCTCGGCCGGATGATACAACTGTCTGAGATCATACCTTGCACAAGCTCCTCACACAGCACAAGATTTCGTCCATAGTCATTGAGTGGTTGGGGAGAGTCATGCTCTGCATAGTTGCCTTTTTCCCCACTGAAGACAGCGTCACTGGAAAGATAGATAAACCGGCATTCTCTCAGCTGATTTAACAATCGCTGCATGCCGTCTACGACTATGTCCGCTGGTTTGTTCATTTCAACAGCCGCCGTAAAGATCACCACCATCTTTGACCCCATTTCTAAATCGGCGAGGGGCAGCGTTGCATCTTGATAAAAATCGTATGGAAGGGAGTGATGAAATTTTGGTGCGCTGCGGTGGGTAGCAATAGCGACGTCGCCCAGCATTTTCGTGACCATCTGACCCAGGTAACCACTTGAACCAATGACGAGGATTTTCTTATCCATAAAGATAAAGATGAGGTCACAGAACCAATGCGATTTTACAGCTTTTCTTGCACACTAGCGATCTTATCAGTCATTGATTGTGCACGGTCTGTACGCGTTCCAGCTTTGATACTGGTTGAAATACGTGGCGCCCCCATTTCGTGGACAACTTCATGGCAACGCTTGATCGCAGCAAAAACGACGTCCCATTCGCCCTCAATGTTGGTGCCATAGGCATGGAGTTGCGTTTTAAGCCCTGCCTCATTCAAAATGCGCTCACAAGCAACCACATAGTCTGAGACAGAGACGCCAACACCAATGGGCACGACACAAAGGTCAACAATAACGTTCATCTCACAATTTCCTAGCCTTTCAGTCCAGAGAAGGTAACGCCACGAATCATATATTGTTGACCAACGGCAAAGATGCCGAGCACCGGAATAATCATGTAGATAGACATCACCATCATCTTATGGAGGCTGGTGATTTCGCCTTCAAAGCCTTTCTGGGCATTGAGGCCAAGAGCCAAGGTCCAAAGATCTTGATTCGCCCCCAAATAGATCAGGGGTGAGAGGAAATCGTTCCAAGCAAATTGAAAGGAGAAGATAGCAACTGCGGCCAACACGGGCTTGGAGTTGGGGATGATGATGCGCCACCAGATGCCAAAATCATTGCAGCCATCAATGCGGGCCGCATCGCTCAGCTCTTCTGGGATGCCCCGGAAAAATTGGCGCATGAGAAAGATATAGAAGGCATCGTGCCCAAGCAGACGCGGGATCGTCAAAGGCAAAAATGTATTAACCCACCCGAGTCTATCGAAGATCACAAAGAGTGGAATGAGACGCACAACAGCGGGCAGCATCATGGTGCTGAGCAAAAGGATAAAGAAGGCATTGCGTCCAGGAAAGGGAATCCGTGCAAAGGCATATCCTGCCAATGAGCAGACCAGAAGACCACCGAACACTGCGGCCACGACAATGATCAGCGAATTGATCGTATAACGCAACATGGGTGCTTCTTGAAAGATCGTCACATAATTGGACCACATGATCGGATCGGGAATCAACTGAATTTCGCGCAACGTCACAGTCTCGGCCGTCTTGAGAGATGTAGAAAAGGTCCAGGCGAGCGGAAAGAGCATCACGAGCGAGCCAGCGATGAGAAGAGGATAGGTGATGATCCAGCGCGCAAATTTGCTTGTAGTCGATTCAATCATTTTGATCTCAGATTTACGATTTTAGATTTACGATACTTTAACCGTCTCCATAATAGACCCAACGATCGGAGGAACGGACGGTGATCAGTGTAAAAACGAGGATAATCAAGAAAAGAATCACGGACATGGCTGAAGCATAGCCCATTTTGAAATAGCTGAACGCATTGTTATAGAGATGGAGTACATAGAAAAGACCTGCCTGTAGCGGGCCACCGTTGACACCAATCAAAACGTAAGCAGAAGCAAAGACCTGGAAGCCCCCAATAATCCCAATGATCAAGTTGAAGAAGATCACAGGCGTCATCAATGGCACGGTCACATTCATCAGCTTTTGCCACCAACTCGCTCCGTCAATGTCAGCGGCTTCGTATAATTCCTGTGGAATACCTTGCAAACCGGCCAAGAAGATCACCATCTGCGCGCCAAAGCCCCACATGCTCATGATCACCATTGACGGTTTGATCCATTCGGGTCGCGTCAGCCAGCGGATTGGATCAAGGCCAGACGCGATCAACAGTTGATTCAAGATCCCATAACGCGCATTAAAGATACCCGTAAAAATGATCGCTGTTGCGACGATGGGTACAACAGAGGGAATGTAAAAAATCGTTCGGAAGGTTCCCAACCCGAAGATACGCGTATTCAAAATCAGTGCAATCACGAAGGCTGTCAAAAGACGCAATGGAATACTCATCACCAAGTAGGTAATCGTATTCCCGAGACTTTTCAAATAGAGATCATCCTCTGTGAACATCTCCCGATAGTTTTCAAGCCCAATCCAGTTGGGAATTGCCAACCCAACGGAGTAATCTGTAAAGCTCAAGTAGAGATTCACAAAAAAAGGAATGACATCGAACCAGAGGACAGAAAGAAGCCAGGGAGCAATGAAGAGAAATCCGATCCAGTGACGCCGCCGATAGGCAAAACGTGCCCAGAAAGAAATCTCATTCGTCTTCTGTTTGATAGCCGTAGTCGGTTGTGCAATTGATTGAGACATAATTTACCTTGAATTGACGAACAGCCCATACGATGCTATCTGGATCGTTGGGGTAAATTGTGAGTCCGTTGTTGGGATGATCCATCACTTCGCTCAACCCATGTATATCGCTCGCAATCACATGGCACCCTAAAGCCATGGCTTCAATTGCGACAATTCCAAACGGTTCGTAGAGACTGGGAAAGATTGCCGTATCGACAATCTGGTAGAGATAATCCCTCTCCTCATCGGGAATGTACCCAAGAAAGTGAACCTCATTACTCACGCCTAGCTTTTGCGCAAATGGCTGTAGATGCTCACCATTTTTTCCGGCAGCCAACAGGCGCACGCCTGGAAATTGCTCAATGATTTTGGGCATGGCCTGGATCAGCACTTGTAGCCCTTTCTCATGTGTGATGCGTCCAACATACAGGATCAGCTTTTCTCCGTTTGGACTATATTGTTGCCTCAGTTTGGCTCTCTTTTGCGGCGGGCAGCGATGGAGCATTTGCATGTCGACGCCATTTGGGACGACGCTAATTTTATCTAATGGTGTGCCAAAATAGTATTGAAGCTCTCCGGCCATGTAGTGGCTGCAAGTGATCAAGCGCCATGCCTCAAAACACTCTTGCCATTCTACATGGTTGATTTGATGGCTGATATCGTTCGTCAAGTAACCTTGGTGACGTCCACGCTCAGTGGAGTGAATGGTTGAAATTAGAGGGACTTTCCATTCATGTTTCAAAACAACGCTGGCCGTGTTGGTGAGCCAATCATGGTTATGAATCAGATCGTATTGATGATTCAGCGCAAGCTTACGCGCCTGGGCGGTCAGTAGACCGCCATGTGTAATGATGCTGTTGTAAAGATTGACTGGATCAATCGGGGGGACATCGACACGATAAATTGTAACGGAATCGCTAAGTGATTCGACAGATTGAACCCCGCCACAGCGAGTCGTAATGACATCAAGTGTAAACGAGCGTTGAGGAACAGCCTGGGCAAATACAGGCACCAACTCTGCTACATGTTTGCCCATTCCGCCGACCACATAGGGCGGGTATTCCCAACTTATCATTAAAATGCGCATAATTTGGGGTGGTTCATTTTAGGCGGACAATTAGGTTTACATTTTTGCAAAGAGAAAAGGGGGTGGTTCATTTTAGCTGGATAGATAGGTTTACACTTTTAGAAACAGAAAGAACGTTTATATTCTCTGATTTCGCCGGTTCTCAGAGAGAAAACGGTCTCATATAGATTTTTGTCTATATATCAAAAGTGTAAACCTAATTTTGAACCACCCCGAGAAAAGATGTTTATATTTTCTACTTTGAGCCATGCTCAGGCAGAAAATGACCTCATATAGATTTTTATCTATGTATCAAAAGTGTAAACCTAATTCTGAACCACCCCCATAATTTTATTCTTTATAAGGTATGGATGAACCGTCCGGCAAAATCTCAAAAAATTTGAGTTGCCACTCACTCGGTAGAGGGGCTTCCAATTCGTACCCAGTGATATGAGCAATTGCCTTTCTTGTTGCAAGATAGACAAGATAAGCCGTGGGTGTTGCAGGTTCATGGGTTTCTGCCCAACGATTATAGTCTGAATGATCCCAAATTGCCCAGTAGACAAAATCAAACTTGTTCGTACGCTCTCGGAAAATAGGATTGCCTCCTCCAAATCCCATCCAAAACGGAACAGTCGGCTGTTGTTGTCGTAGAGTATTCAATACCTGGACTGCACGATCAGGTTCACCAAGCCATAGAACAGCATCTGATGGCTCAACATCCATAAATGGCCCGACCATTCCATCTTGATCCGTCTCATGTTTGGCGATTGAGATGGGAATCTGGGCCTCTTGGACCCACCGTTCGGAGAGTGTTGGCCAATCTGGTTGCCACCCGCTGATGATAAGACGTTCTGCACCTTGTGACCTTGCCATAACGGACACTGTCCGCACAAGCGCAATCGACCAATCCTCAGTCAAATCGCCTGGTACAGATTTTGCACAATCTACTGAATAAGAGAGAGGACAGCCCCAATAAATCGAAGTTGGCCCCAAAATGGTTGCGGCAGCGTAAACGTTGGCAGGGTTAAGTGGACCAATCACCGCACCTAAATTTCGATTGGTCAGAAGTTTTTGGGCTGCCCTTTGCGTTCGTTGCGCATCATCTGAGTTGTCGAGTGCCAGTGGAAGCAGTTTAATATCAGAGGATGGATATTCATTTTCAAAATCAGCGATAGCAGCGCGCATTGCCATTAAAGCTTCGTAGCCACTTCGCCGATAAAGCCCTTCAAAGGGTGCGAGCAAACCAATTTTGATCACTGGTCGTATCGATGCTGGAAGACAGGAGACTAGTATAAGCGAAAAGAGCAAGAATAGAATGAGGTATCGGCTGTTGCAGAGATTTTGCCATCCAGACCAAACCCCCGTTTCTCTATCCTGCTTCCTATCCCTTTTACTGATACCCATAGAGCCGTAGATTTTGCTCATGTTCCGCCAAAGTTTGGGCAAATACATGACGCCCATCATCGCCTGTACCCAAGAAGAAACAGTAGCTAGTCTGGGCTGGGTTCCGCGTCGCTTCGATGGCGCTCAGACCAGGGCTTGCAATGGGACCTGGTGGTAGTCCAGAATTCAAATAGGTATTGTAAGGGCTTGTGACCGTGACATACTCTTCGATTCTCTGGGGTTTCCACCACCAATTCCCAACTGTGCCACGGGCATACTGGACAGTGGGATCAGCCTGTAAGTAAGTGCCGCCCACATCGTTTATGCAGGTCCCATTCAATCGATTCACATAGACACTTGCAATCAAAGGACGTTCATCTGCTTGTACGGCTTCGCGCTCGACGATACTGGCCAAATTGATCAGATCTCGCCCACTCAAGCCGCTACCGCCGCCAATGAGCAACTCCGCTCCAATCTTATCTGCAAAGTTGTCGAGAAACGAAGCCAATACGATCTCGGGTGTGCTCGCCAAGACCGGGAACCGGTAGGTATCTGGAAAGAGGAATCCCTCCAATGAACCATCTTGGGGTAGTGATTGAAGAAATTCGTATTCATCAAAAATATTCAAACTGCGAGGATTACGAACAGCCGCCAAAAAGCGATCTGGTTCCAATACGTTATTTTCCGACAAGCGCTCTGCAATCTCCTCTGCCCGAAAGCCCTCTGGAATCGTGACCAATACTTCTTCAAAGAGCGCTGTCTGAAGCGCTTCGGCGATTTCCGGTAAGGTCATGGTTTCAGCCAGCATGAAGTTGCCAGCCTCGATTTGACGCTCTAGTCCCGTGACACGAAGGTAGAGATTAAACAGATCGGCATCGCGAATAAACCCCTCGGCTTGGAGACGGCTTGCAATAAAGCGTGCCGGTTCCCCAGGATTGACGGCAAAGGGACGTGGACGCGGATTATCGCTCCTAGACAACTCTAGCTCGCTCTCGCGCAGCCGCAGGCTAAAGGCCAAAATCTGCCGTTCAATATTATCGGGCGTTAAAGCACCCTCGCCGGCATCTGGATCGATCAGACCACTAAAGGTCTTGGGGGCACCCAAAAACTGCTCGGCTAGATGCGCATCTGTTACACTCCAGGCGCCAAGAAGAACCACCACAACGATTGCGAGAAATCCCACGCGAATAAGATTTGTAATCATGTTGCTAGCAGAGCGCCGATTTGTTTGCGCTTTCTCGCTTTTCTGGCGTTCGCCGTGCCGATATAAGATGAAATTTCGTCGATCTTTTGCTGACATATGTTGCTAATTACAATTCTCCATAATGGGGTAATTGCCATCGACTATGCGCCCGTTCGCCACGCATAAAGCGAATAATATAATTTCGACTGGGATGGCGCAACTCTTCGAGCTTTTGAATCACCGCCTTGCGGTCATAATCGACTCGGCGGTGCTGGATATGATACCCCTCTGCGTTTGCCGTCAATAGCACATACCAGACATGTAGATCAGGTACCAAATGGTTGCTCACGCTGCCCAAGTTGACAACATGAACATGGCCTACATGGAGATTCATGGGCCAATGCGTATGCCCAACGCAGACGAGGTCGGCATTACACCCCGTTAGACGCTGCTCAATCTCGTCAAGCGGATAATCAGGGCGAATACCGGGTCCTCCATCGCATCCAGGGGAGGCATGAACGCCAAGTAAGCGTGTTCCATTCGGCAACGTCAAGCGTTGTTCGAGAGGCAATTGATCGAGAAAGGGCATCCACCCCGTCGATGCCACGGCCCCCTGGGTCCAGGCCATGGTCGAGACTACGTCTGCAAAGATCGGCAAGCGAGCCAACTCTTTCTCGACTTGTTCTGGATAAGGCGGCGGACGCTCTCCCGTCATGATGTAGCGATCCGTGTTGCCACGCACAAAACGTGTATTGGGCAAGTCGCTGAGTCGCTCCAGCACGTCAATCGGTTGTGCGCCAACAGCAATCAAATCACCCAAGATCCAATACTCATCAACGCCTCCAATGACGTCAATATCAGCCAAAACCGCATCCAGCGCAAATCTGTTGCCATGAATATCAGAAAGTAGAGCGATACGTAAGATAAGTTGTCTCCTTTTTGAAACTCAGTAGACCGCAATCGTTAGATTCTTCACTTCGTCGAGAATCAGTAGACTGCAACGGAGAAGGCGTTCTCTATTACACGCAGTAGACATAATCCTGCATTTCTCAGTCAAAACAGACTCGAGCGGGCCAAATGGTCCGAGATTCTCTACTGCGTCTTTTTTCGCCATTTGAACGCTCTACCTCTGAGAAATCCTACTGCGTGTAATCTCTAACGCCGGTCCTATTCGCATTAGAGAATGCTCACTCCGCGTTGCGGTCTACTGAGAATGGCACGACTGCGGTTTACTGAAACTGAGTCGAAATTGATGAATACCACCAACTTGGCATTCTGAACAAATTAACGTATATTATTCGCAAATTGCTCCCTAGATTTCTGAACGCTCATCTCCGAAAAGTGTGAGTTAGAGCATATTTCTCTTGAACTTTACTTTCTGGTAAAAGAAAAGAGATGAGGTGAGAAATGTGACAAAAAGCGGTTAGCGTTTCATCCTAAAGGTAGAGAACCCAAAAAGGAGGAAGGAATGCTAACCGCGCCAGAAATAACTATAGCAGTACTGATGAATGTATTGCAAGTAACGCCGGTGGGAACAAACGTAAATGTAATGCGTCTGATGTGGGCGATGATGAATGGGTCGTTTCTGAAAAGTCGAGGAGCAATCCATAGTGGATTGAGTGAAAGCGGGTTTGAAGATGAGGAGCTCCGGCGAAGCTGGTGGAGCTTTCGATATGGATCATGGGATATTGCAAGCCTGCTCTCATCGTGGCAAGAAGAAGTGGAGTGAAAAGCATAGATATCACAGGGTTCTGGCGACCGAAGCTGCAAGGGAAAGTGAACCGACTCTATAACTCAACGGCTCGTCGGGCATTGCCCGCGCTCATCTTTGGAGTGATGATAAGCTCGGGGGAGATAGGCGGGAAACGAGTGCCACTGCTCAAGGCAATCATGAGATGCGAGGTAGGCACAAAGGAAAGTGAGTTTCGGAAAAAGCTGCTGAAAGAGACGAAGAAATCACTGGAGTCAGACGAAGTGGCGGTGGTCGATGCCGGGTTTACAATCAGAGAAATGCTAGAAAGCGACGTCGACCGATTTGTCCTTCGGGAAGCGATTAACTGCACAGCGCGCCGCAATGAGTTACCCGAACGTAAGGAAAAAGGCAGACCACCCGAATATGGTGATATTGTGCGTCCGCTCTCTCGATGCTATAGGGAAAGCGACTCGAGGCCACAACTCCAGACTCGTTTGGTCAATTTGTCTATAGTGGTCGCCTGATTCGCTATCAAGCATGGCACAATCTCGTCCCCAGGACAACCAAGGTGGATACAGCCAACCGCACCTATTCGATTTACGTCTTTCAGGATCCTGCTTATCACACACCTTTGGTTCTGGCGACCGTCATGGCTTTACAAGCTGAAACCATTTATCTTTTCTCTCTGGAGCGCTGGCCTGTTGAACATCCCCCCTTGGCTTCCAAGCAGATGATTGGCTTACATCGTCAATTTGTTCATGCCGATGAGGCTTGCTTCCGCTTACCTGAACTGGGGCTGCTGGCTGGCAATCTTCTTTCCCATTTAGCCGCTTCTCTTCCTCCCATACCGACTGGCTACTGGGATCGAGAGCCTCAAGCCACTCCCGGCAGGCTGCGCCGCGTTCTCTCGAGTGCTCTTTTTCCAACTCCCGACCAACTCGACCCTGACTTTCGGAAAAAGGCCTCGGTTTCACACCATTTCCCTAAAGGCGTTCTCGCTCATCGCCGCCTCAATGCCGCTGCTTAAACTAGCCGAGCACTATTTTTACATTTTATCCCGTTTTTTCGGGGTGGTTCAAAATTAGGTTTACACTTTTGATATATAGACAAAAATCTATATGAGACCGTTTTCTCTCTGAGAACCGGCGAAATCAGAGAATATAAACGTTCTTTCTGTTTCTAAAAGTGTAAACCTATCTATCCAGCTAAAATGAACCACCCCGTTTTTTCAGGGTGGATTCTTTTTTCCGCCCCTTTCGGTTTGCCCTTTGTCACTCAAGCCTTTACCAGAAAGTAAAGTTGAAGGATTCAGCGTCAACTCACTTTTCTGGTAGATGAGCCCCAAAGTCATTCCAGCGTGAAACGCTTATCTTTATGGGTAATTCTTTTTCTGGAATGGCCTTAAGCTTTAATGATTCACCAGTTCGTTTGGCTCAACCAGAAGAATATTCTGTTCCGCCGCGGCCTCACTGAGTGCTGGTGTAAACCCGGACTTCGAAAATAGGGCATAAACTACCTGTTGCCAGTCTTCTCCGTGGGTCAAGATCTGTGCTTTGCGCTGAAGATTGGTCAACGTGTCGGTCCCAACTGGTGTCGAAACCCATTTACATTCAGCGAACAGAACGGCTTGCTCCAGATCGCTAATGGCAACAACATCTATTTCATCTTGGGCAATCCACCATCGCCCAATGCGCTCCGGCAAAAATGGCAATTGCCCGGTACGCGCCAAATAGGCGATATGCGCTTGCGATGCCTCTTCAAACGCCTCGGCAACAAATTGGTTAAATATTGGTTTAACTCGTTGCTTAAGAATGGCGTCCTCTAGCCCAAGAGACAGTGCCCCCTGGTGGGGATGAACAAAACGAAACCAAAATCGCAGAAAAAAATCGCGGATTTTGTACAGTCCCTTTCGGCTCTTTTCTGGTTGTCGTTCCGTAACCGGAACCTCGCGCTCCACAATCTGCATTTTACGTAGTACGTCTAGATATTTTGCCGCCGTGCGTCCATCTCCCAAGCCAGAAACCTGACTGATTTCATTCAACTTTCTACGTCCTTCTGCAATTGCTCTGAGTAGGGAGAAGTAATTCCGCGGTTCACGCAGTTCCTCCATGAGCAACAATTGAGGCTCATTGTGCAATGTGCCGCGTGTATTCAGAATGTGCTGTCTGATGTTCTCCTCGATCAACTGTTCTGGGTCAAAAATGCGTAGATAGTAAGGCATTCCGCCTAAAACGGCCCAGGTTTCAATTTGCTCGATAGGTGACTGTTGGGGGAAGAAAAGTGCGCTTGACTGAAGGGATAATGGTTGTAGCTGTGTGCTGCCAGTTCGTCTTCCATAAAGAGGGGCCTTATATCCTAGAATCTCACGCTCCATAATGCCAACGTATGAGCCACAGAGTACGAGAAAGATCTTCGACGTTTGTAATCTTTCGTCCCAAACTTTCTGTAAAATTGAAGGGATCGCTTTATTGCCTTCGATCAGATATGTAATCTCATCGATAATCACGATGGGACGTTCTGGGAGGGTAGCCAGAGTCTGAAATGCAGCATCCCAGGATGGAAATGTAAATCCAGCATCAACCTGGCCATAAAGAAATCGCCAAATGCTTTGTGAAAAAGCAGCCAGCTGATCCGCATCTGAACTCAATGTCGCCACAAAAAAAACGTGAGGTTTATCAACACAGAAGGCGCGCAAAAGCTCAGTCTTACCAACTCGGCGTCGTCCATAGAGGATATACATCTGTGCTTCGTTGGTCTGATACAATTGCTCCAAGTGAGCCAATTCTGCATTGCGGTTAATAAACATGACCTATTCTCCATTTACCTCAATCTCGCCACAGTATACTCGTAAGTAGTATACTTATGAGTAGTATACCTGCGAATAGGTCATTTGTACACTTTCTGCTTACCGAATTCAAGTTAGGCGCTTATCAACCAATTTCTTGCACATCAGGCAAGAAGTACCTGAACATGACAGGATGAATGAGATGAACAACCATTCATCTTAGTCATCTCATTCATCTTAATCATTTTGTCCTTTTGGATCTGGCCTGTCCGGGTTATGGCATCCAAAATTATTCGTACGGCCTCTTACTTAGCCGCTTTTCTCTAAAACGACGCCACTCGAGGCGGCATTGGTGGATGGGCGTAAACGGTCGCATCAAAGCTCTTGCGCATGAGCTCCCACTTAATCGCCTGATAATCAGGGTTCTCCGACAGATCATTGTGTTCCCACGCGTCATTTTCTAGATCATATAGCTCAAAGAGATCTTTACCATGATAGCTGATGAGCTTCCAACGCCGATCCCGAATACATAGTAGCATGCGTCTGATCGGGATAGTTGATGGCACCAAAAAACTCGGTGCGTACAAAATCACGATGTTGATCGAGCGGCACATTCCCCTGCAATAGCGAGAGCAAGGAGCGCCCCTGCGTGTAATATGGAATCTCAATGCCAGCAGCTTCATAAAGGGTTGGAGGCAGATCAAGCAGTTCCACAAGCGCATGACTGATGACATTCTGTTGAAAATGACCGGGCCAAGAAAGAATCAACGGGACGCGTACCAATCCCTCGTAAAGCCGACAACCTTTGAGTAGCAGGCCGTGATCGCAGAGCATCTCACCATGATCGCTGGTAAAGATCACGATTGTATTTTCTCGTTCGCCCGTTTCATCCAGATAATCGAGTAGTCGCCCGAATTCGTGATCGATCAGTTCAATCATTGCGTAGTAGGATGCCTGTACCTTCTGATGCTCCCACTCATCGGGATGTTTCGGCTTTGACTGAAAATCGACACCGGCGGCCAGCAGCTTTTGTTGATGTGCCAAGTCACCCTCTTGAAAATGTGCACCGGGTAATGTATTTGGATCATAGCGACGGTAATATTCCCATGGGGCATCAAAGGGAGCATGGGGATCGAACGGATTGATACTCAGCAGCCACGGTTGCTCATCGCGTCGATTTTTCTCGATAAACTCGATCGACTTCTCGGTCGACCAATAGGTCTGATGTAAATGTGGTGGAATTGTGTCATCATTTTTGGTTGGCTCATAAAGTCCCCCAAAGCTCTTTTTCTCTGCTCCCTGAGAATAGGTTTGCGGCGACTGCGAGACCATAAGTTCGTCCGGATTCGCTCCTTGCGCACGTAACCACTCGGCATAATCATGGCCATATTCACGCGGTCCTTTATGCGAATGGCTGTATTGGAAATAGCGATACCCATCGTCAACACGCTGCTCTTGCCCAGAGGCTGCACTGGCTAAATGGAGCTTGCCCACAAGGCCACAGTCGTAGCCCTCGCGTGCCAACATATTGGGTGCCAGCCGCTCTGCATAGTAGGCAGGGAATTCGCCATAACCGTTTCCATTTACATTGACTGCGCTGGGATACATGCCGGTCAAGAAACTGGCGCGGCTTGGGCTGCAAATGGGTGCCTGGCAAAAAGCATGGGTAAAGGTCACTCCCTCCTGCATGAACTGGTCTAGCCGAGGTGTGTTGATATGGGGATTGCCTAAGGCACGAATGGTATCAAACCGCTGTTGATCGCTGCAATACCAAAGAATGTTGGGGTGTGGAGTCATGGGTCTTCCTTAATTTTGGTTCATCTACCTATTGGGAAGATGAATGTTAATTTTTATCAAAAACTTGGGGTGGTTCAAAATTAGGTTTACACTTTTGATATATAGACAAAAATCTATATGAGACCGTTTTCTCTCTGAGAACCGGCGAAATCAGAGAATATAAACGTTCTTTCTGTTTCTAAAAGTGTAAACCTATCTATCCAGCTAAAATGAACCACCCCAAAAACTTCCTATTAATTCTTGGTTCGTTTCAAATTGTATGATATGATCCGGCTCGATTTTGGATTGAGTAAGGCTAAACCAAAAAAATAATTATACGCGAACGAGAGAATGGAGAGGGGGAATAAGGACAAACCATTTTTCTAAACCAGGTAAACGTTGGAAGCGTTGTGCCAAACGGTCCATCTCTTTCTGAGTGAGTTTGACGCCGGTCTCATAAAGAGTGGAATTCAGGTGAACGAAGGGTTGTAGTTGGTTAAAGCGAAAAGAACGGCAAAATTGAGAACGGTCTCAAGAGAATCGAGAAGAGAACCGTTCCAGTGTTTTCAAGATGGCCCCAAACCCGTTCGATGGGGTTGTATTTACTGTGATAAGGAGGGTAGCAGGCGAGCTGAATAGAGACGATAGTGCTCAACAAACTGAGTGAGACGATACATAAACTGAGTCCGACGGGTATGATTTTCGGGACCATTGTCCTGATTGATCACGAGGGTCTTGACGTGAGGAAAGTGTTCACGTACGCTTTCCCAAAAATCAATCAGGCAGTCGACAATACAGTCACTAGTCACTTTCGACTGAGTCAAGTAAAGAAAGAGTTCCTTGGTTGAAGGGAGGTAAATGCCAAAAGGAGTGACTTTCTCGGTCTTCTTATCTTGAAAGTCATGATCGAGCGCTTTGACAACCACTCGACTTATCCCTTCTCTCGAGAAACGGTCAAGTAAAATCGTCGCTTTGGCATCCCAAGAGGCGCAGAACCGTCTCGTCTGCATCCGCTTCTTGATTGATCTGATGAATTCTATCAAAGATCGCATCGGTCTCTGGGATCTTTTTCACTGGTTGACTTTTTTTGACCCGGTTTGAGCCATAGCCTAACTCATTGAGCTTCAAGCGGATGGCCTCTTCGCCAGGCAATTCCTCATCTGTGTATCCTTTCTGCTCGATGAGCTGGGTACGCATTTCGGCGGCGGTTAGTCGAGTGGGGGGGCGAAAGGTGGGATCGGTCTGGCTGAATTGATCGGCGATTTCAACCATATCGGCCAGTAAAGTGGGGATATGGTCTTCGGCTTTTTTGCGACCACGTCGGTGGCTTTGGTCGACATAACAGAAGCCGCCTTCTAGTTCTTCCAGGGCTTTGGCTATCGTCGCCCGATTCCAGCCCAACTCTCGTTCTGCTTTCGTCGGACTCCCTTCGCATATCGTTTTGACCGTTTGGGCCATGAAGTGCCTTCTTTCGTATCCACTTAACATGGCCTTCGTCTCTTTCAAGACTTCAACCATTTCTGGCGAGATTGTCATTTTTGCTCCTTTTGGAGAGCTAGTTTAACACCTTCTCGCGTATATTTTATTTTTTGGATTGGCCTTAAGCTTGTTCAGCATCAGTAGACCGCTATCGTGTCATTCCGTTCACGTAGTGGGTGCATCGTACCCATGAAGCGAAGAATCGAACGATTGCAGTTTACTGAGTATACAATAAAACACCCAAATAGTTCCCCCTCATGGAGGAGAAATGAGACGCATTGTTCTAATTCGGCCCAAACGAGATGGCCGTATTTTTGGCAAAGCCCCCGGATCCCCGTATACGTTGATGCGTTTGGCATCGCTGGTGCCGGACGAGATATCCGTCGAGATCTGGGACGAAAATCTCTATGAGCTACCGCTTGATACCTTAAGCGAGGGAGATTTGGTTGGCATTACCTCAATGACCGTTACCATTGAGGGTGCCGAACGGATTGCTCGCTCTGCCATGAAGCAGGGGGCCGGCGTTGTTGTGGGTGGCGTTCATGCAACGTTGATGCCGGAGCATACAAAAATGTTTGCGCACAGCGTCATGTCGGGCGAAGGATATTTTACGTGGCAAACGCTGATTCAAGATTATGCAGCGGAGGGAATTCGGGGGCTAAAGCCTCTTTACCATGATGAGACTTGGGCCGATTTGGAAGGAATTGCCACCATTTCTGATCGCGTCATTGAGATGGTGAATGAAAAAGAGAATTATTGGACCCCTTATCTTGAAATCACGCGTGGCTGTCCCCGCAACTGCTCGTTCTGTACGGCAATTCGTGTGAGTGGGCGCAAAATGCGCCTTCGTCCAGTAGACGAAGTGGTTGATGAGATAGAACGACGCGGCATTCAACGCTTCTTTTTGACCGACGACAACTTTGGCCTCAATTTCACAACGGATCCTGACTATTGCGCAGATCTGTTCGATGCTTTGGCCCCGCTTGACTTACATAGTTGGACCTGCCAATCTGAGATGAGTATTGCCAAGTATCCAGAGCTTTTAGAACAGAGCGTCGCGGCGCATCTGGACAAGCATTTCATTGGCTTCGAAAGCGTCAACCCCGATAATCGAAGCGAGTTAGGCGGCAAATCAAAGGGGCAAGTGGCAGGTGCCCAGGAGGCAATCCGCCAAATCCGTCAACATAACGTTGGTGTCGTGGGTCTCTTTGTGATGGGCTTTGATGAAGACACGCCTGCCACATTCCAGGCCATGTGGGATTTTATTCGTACCAGCGACTTGGACAGCATCAGCACCACGATGTTGACACCCTATCCGGGAACACCCTTCCGTGATGTGGTTGAACGCGAAGGACGCCTACTGGATGCCCCGTGGAGCTACTATGATACGGCCCACGTCACATTTATTCCCAAAAATTTCACGGTTGAAGAGCTACGTGCCGCATATGATTGGCTCTGCCGCAAGACCTATAGCCCTACCCAAATTGCCCTACGAGGGTTACGTTCTTTCCGGCGACACCCCATTCGCCAGGCAAGCAAAAAGCTTTTTGGCAGCTTTAGCACAGATTATGGCTATCGCCGGACGTATGCGTATCGGAATGTCATGTAACGCCTCGCCACGCATTTCTTTGCCACCGAAAAGCCTTGACTTGAGCAACTTCTGCCAAGACCGTCTTGATCGGCACAATATGGCCCGCTGTGGACCATGTAGCTTGCCCACGACGACTGTACGCTCGGCGCTCTTTGAAGCGGTGCTTATTTTCAACAAACCAGGGTTTGACAAACTGCATGGGTAAACAATAGAGCGTGCCGCTGTTGACAAAATAATAGCATAACCATTCCGCCCGCGAAACAACAAAGCCCCCAAGAGTTGTTCGTTCAATATCGCTGACTGTCTCAAAAAAGAAATTGCCTGTCTGGTCGTTGCGATCTCCCTTCACCTCGACCGTTATGCAGCGCAAAAAGCTTGATTCACGAACCACCCACAAGAGATCGATTCCCAATGGCTGGTAACGTGGCTCCTCCTCAACGCTCTGCACCAACTGTGTATGAAACCAACTTCGTTTGACCAGATCGCTTTCCAGAAAGTTTGTCACGGCCCGCACGGCCCGCTGACCTGTCCGTAGCGATTCATCCCACTGCTGTTCGCGATGCTGATCGTGTTGAGGGTGACGATGTAGGGACATAGTGCTTTATAGACAGTTTGTTGATCGCTATCAGACATAGCTTCGACCAGTTGTAGAACAACCCGCCTGTTTGTTACGCCGGACCGACCGAATAGGCTCTACCACTTGACCGAAATGATCCTAAAGAATTCTTACCCTTTGGTGGCCTGTAGAATTGCGTCGTGCGTTACGAGCCCCATGAGTTTCTGATCTAAATCGACCACAGGAATTGGATGTGGTTGACTCATTGCAAGAGGAATCAGTTCGCCGAGAGAGGTTGCAGGTGATACAGTTGGAAGCTCAGTCAATACTTCCCCACCCCGCAGGGCCAATCCGCGAAAGTGCCCAGATGGTGCACAGAGACAAGCAAACGAAGATTGTTCGTCATTTGTCGGATCCCAAGAGATTTCGTGAATGGCTTCCACCACTGAACTTGGTTGGCTGATCAGGGAAGACGCTGTCAATACTTGGGTCCGCGGCACATCTTTCGTAAACTCTTGTACATAATCATTCGCGGGGCGAAGGACCAAATCGGCGGGTGTGCCCACTTGCTCAATCTCCCCATCTTTCATAATTGCAATGCGATCACCGAGTTTCACCGCTTCTAAAAAATCATGTGTGATAAAGAGAATGGTTTTGTGCATCACGGTCTGGAGCGTCAGGAGTTCGTCCTGCATCTCCCGCCGGATGAGTGGGTCCAATGCGCTGAATGGTTCATCAAACATGAGCAGATCTGGATCGACCGCCAACGCACGCGCGATTCCGACACGTTGCTGCATGCCGCCGCTCAGCTCATTGGGATAATGGAATTCCCATCCGTTGAGCGTCACCAAATCGATGACTTCTTGAGCTCGAGTGTGTCGCGTTTCAAGATCAATCCCCTGTACTTCCAATCCGTAGGCCACATTGTCGATGACCTGACGGTGAGGAAAGAGGCCAAAGTGTTGGAAGACCATACTCATTTTGGTGCGTCGTACGTTCCGCAGAGCTTTATCGTTGAGCGCCAATATATCGTCGTCACCAATCAAGATCTTTCCCGCGGTTGGGGGAATGAGACGAGTTAGGCAGCGCAAAAGCGTTGACTTCCCGCTGCCCGACAACCCCATTATGACAAACGTCTCTCCTTGCGCGACCTGAAACGAGACATCCCGAACTGCAACAACATGCCCAGTCTCTTCCAGAATCGTTTGACGCGAACGACTATGCCCGGGGGCATCATTGGAGGATTGACTCAACGAATCAAATATTGTGTCAGCACGAGGGCCAAAAATTTTCCACAAATTGCGACAAACAATCTGAGGCTCTTTTTTTAAGTCAGGCATATGCTTCAAAAAGTTCTGTGACGATGACTTCTTGCTCGAGAATCTGATTGGACTCACAGCCACTTTTCAGATAGGTTCTAGGGCAGCCAAGTACTCCAGACCTCTTCATTCGCTTCAACCCACGCCTGTGCTGCTTCTTCGGCCGATTGCCCCATGTCGTCAATGGCAAAGATCATCTCAATTTGAGCTTCATTGGTCAACTGCATATTTTTGAGAAACTGATGGGCTTCTGGTGCTTCTTCGGCCAGACCGGGATAGCCGATCTTGAGCAAGATATCTTCTGGATAATCACAATTGACGCCACCTTCTTCGGAACCGGCCCAACACTCATCGCTATATTCAGGCAGGGCAACGTTCACCAGATCATATTTCGCAAAGGCTGAGTGAGGCGTCCAAAAGTAGAAGAGGAATGGTTCTTCCCGGCTATAGGCCGAGTCAAGTGCAGCCAATTGGGCTTGCTCTGAACCGGCATAGACAACCTCGAACTCCATGTCCAAATTATTGATAATATCCGCATCATATTGACCCCAACTCGGATCACCAGCAATAAATTGACCTTTGTCTCCTGTCTGAGCTGTGGCAAATTCAGCGGCAGCCTCTGGTCCAACAAAGCCTTCCCAAGTTGCGTATGCGGCGTTCCGGTCAACCATATAGGCCGGGATAAACCACCCAATTTTACCGATGACGCCCAAATCACCCAAAGGCTCCACAAGCTCACTACCTTCTTGTAGATATTCTTCCATCTCCTCGCTGTGACCGGATAGCCAAATCTCCAAACTCGCACTCAACTCGCCACTGGCAATAGCAGGCCATTGCTGATATTGGTCGATCGCCACGATCTCAACTGGATAGCCCAATTGCTCTTCGAGGATGATCTTGGCAACGGCATTGTTGACGGCTGATCCTGTCCAGGGATTTTCTGCTAATTTGATCGTTGGCTTGCTGGGTGCTGCGACCGGAACACACGCAGCAAAAACAAGGGACAAAATTCCCATCAATAGGCTCAATGGATATTTTTTGGTTTGGGTCATGTTTCATTCTCCCTCAATTTTTGGGATGGGTACCACAAAGTGTGTAAATGAAGCTGGGTCTCTGACTAAGCAGTCTCCATTTACACACTTTGGGACACACTGTCAATTTTTGCTTTTAATTCACAGAATAGTAGCATAAACAGAACTCACTAGCCAATAGGGCAATCGTATGCTTCACGCTAGCAATGGTATCTGATTGTCTCACTACATTCTCTCATTCCTCGTCTGTTGACAAAGCAACTTTTGTTTGTTACACTACATCTGCCCATTTTTCTGGGCAGATGTAGTGTATGATAAGCCTCAAAGAGGAAATCTATGTCGCAAACAGTTAGCGTTACAGAAGCACGCGATAACTTCCCTGCGCTTGTTCGTCAGGTCGCCGAGCAGGACGAACCGCTTGTCGTGACGAGTCGAAGTCAACCACGCGTCGTGTTGGTCCGTTGGGAAACTTATCAACATCAGCAGAGCCTTCAGACAGAAGGCGCTCTATATCGACTTGAAAGTATTGTGGCCGAGTTGGAGAATACGGCGGCCGTTTTAGCTGAAGCATTTGAGCCAGATAGTCTCACTCTGACCCAAAGCGTACAAGAGCTATCGACACTTGCACGTGATGCATGGACAGTTTGTCGCTTACTCGATAAACCACGACGTCATCTTGCCTCCATCTTAGCTGATGCACTGTTAAATCTGACGAAGAGCGACAAGCAGTTGACCCAATCTCAACTAACCCAGCTCATCAACATATTCCCTTTATTACGAAAAGGAGACTTGACAAATGAACTGGTGACCAAAGTGGACCTTGCACTTGCCACAGCTGGTCTGAATTCACTCTTCCCGCTCGGCGATGAGTTAGGGCCTCTTTATCAAAGAGGGTCTGAGTCCTAATTGGGACTCAGCACTAAGGAACGAAAATTCAATAAGTTGCGCATAGATTCTTCGTTTCACTCGAGAATGACATGCACAACTTACTGAATTTATTTAATTCTCATTCCTAAACTTTGTTTTCATCCTTCTTGCGGTATGGTCGTGGGTTTGTCGAGCAGATTCTCCACCATTACACTGGTCCAGTGGAGAGAAATTTTTTTGCTCGGATCGATTTTGAAGCAAGACGAAAGCTCTTCTTTGTGGTCTACTTTGCGTTGAAGTATGGATTTGATGATCATGTGCCCGACATAATTGAGATGATTGAAACAATGGATTATGGTTAGAAGGATATGATGGATAAGCGACCATCTTCTTCAAGGAACACTCCAGCTTTGCTTCCGCGCAACAACGAAGGGCATCAGTTCGTCTGCTACGCAGATTGCTGCTCAGGGATTCCAGGCGGTCGACATGAAGCCACCTTTGCATCTGTCAATCAAGTCGTTTCACGCTTGCATCCGCAACCCGAATTCATCTGCTTTCCAGGTGATGAGATCAAAGGATTGGTGAGCGATGAACACGCATTGAAAAGCCAATGGCGTTATTGGTTTGAGCATGAAATGTCTTGGCTTGATCGAGACGCAACCCCTCTTTATCATACGACAGGTAATCACACAACCTATGATGCATTGAGTGAAGCCGTCTTTCGAGATGTAATGTCACATTTGCCTCAAAATGGGCCGATCGAGCAACAGGGGTTAAGCTACTTCGTGCGTCGCGATGACCTCTTGATGGTCTTTGTCAATACGATGTGGTCAGGATTGGGTGATGGTCGTGTGGAAACCTCCTGGCTCGACAAAACATTGGCTGCCCATGCAGACGCACGCCATAAGCTTGTCTTTGGTCATCATCCCGCCTATCCCATCAACGGCTTTTCTGGAGACTATCAACGGAATTTGGATACAAAGAATCGTTGGGACTTCTGGCAGATTCTCGTCCGCCACGGTGTCATCGCCTATGTTTGTAGCCATATCATGGCCTTTGATGTGCAGGTTCACGAGGGTGTGTTGCAGATTCTCACCGCTGGTGCTGGCACATTGCCGCTCATGCCAGAAGACGTTGAGTATCTTCACTGTGTACAGGCCGCACTTGACCAGGATGGACTTCGTTATCAAGTGTTGGATACGTCTGCCAAGGTTCGAGAGTGGTTATGGTGGCCGTTTACATTGCCACCCTCTGCAACTTGGACGCCGTTTGTGGATGATGAAGTGAAAATGTCACCTTTCGTCGAAGAGGAAAACGCCCCTCGCCAGAGACAGCTCATTGCGTGGCACTTTGATGGGCGACTGCCGCTCTTAGAACCTATCCAAAAAGGGAGTGCGAGTTCGCCCAGCTTCTCGAGCGAGAATGCGCAATTACAGAACTTTTCGGATAAGCATTTAGGTGGTGGCGAAGCCCAAACGTTGCTTTGTGGATGGACGAAGGATGTACGTATTGCCCCGTTCTGGCTTGGATTTCAGGGACCAGAGCAACGCCTCTCCCTCTTGCTAAGTGCCGCTCCTGGACGGAGCCCCCATTATTGGCTGGGACCGACTTATTCGCCGGGTGAACGATTTTCGTTTCAACTCGCTATTCACACAGGAATGGGGCCGGGAGGCTTTCTCTGGCGTGCTGACGATTCTGCTCCTTGGTCATCGCTCAGCGGGGCGACGCCTTGGGGGGCAGAGCGGCTCTTACCACTGGAACGCTGGCGTGTCGGATCTGATCAAGGTGGACCTACACAACGTCCTTTTCGAGGTACTGATCTAACTGTGAAGTGGTATGCGCAAACACTATCATTCGACGAGTTATTGGACTCAGCTTGCGATTGAGAATGCTATCAATCAGCAGACCTAGACTCTTCTGACAAGTGAATGAAAACTTTCCACGAAAAAACACGAAGGGCACAAAGAAAATGCATGATGGTGCAACAGGTTCTTGGATGGTTGACTCAAAAAATTAAATCATGAAAGCACTGAAGGAATTGAAGAAGAAGCAGACAATCCTTCAATTTTTTCAGTGCCTGATACGATCAATGCACAGCGCAGAAGTGGGAGAATGCGATGCACGGATGAAACAGTGCTTCAACCGTCCAACCAACTGTTTCACCGTGCGTTGCATTCGGCGCCTACCAAAATGCGTCGCACGCAGTTGACGATTGCGGGTTCAACAAAATGATAGAGCTGCGTGCAACGCATTCTCACCCTCAATGTGAAATACATCCGATTCGATTGAGCCAGAATGACTTTGTGTTTCTTCGTGTCCTTCGTGGATCATCAATTTATTGGAGCGATTGAACCAAATCAAGGAGCGTCCACTATGCCCAAACTCACTTTCGGAATCAAAACTGCCCCCCAATATACAACCTACCAGGAGATGTTAGCGGTCTGGAAGCAGGCCGATCAAGAACCACTCTTTGACCACGCTTGGTTATTCGATCACTATGCCCCCATTTTTGGCAACATCGATGCCCCTTGTCTAGAGGGTTGGACGCTGCTCTCGGCGTTTGCCGCGGAAACAGAGCGCATCCGTATCGGTATTATGGTTACGGGTAACACCTATCGACATCCAGCAGTTTTGGCCAGCATTGCTGCCACGGTCGATATTATCTCCCAGGGTCGTCTAGATTTCGGCATTGGTGCGGGCTGGAATGAATATGAGCACAACAGCATGGGAATTCCGCTTTATCGCCCAGGCGAGCGAATTCGACGTCTCGACGAAGCCTGTACGCTCATCAAGCTGCTCTTCACCCAGCATACAACAGACTTCGATGGACGCTATTATCAGCTCAAAGAGGCGCGGCGCGAACCAAAGCCTGTGCAAAAGCCCTATCCTCCCTTTGTGATTGGAGGCAGCGGGGAAAAGCTCACCCTACGCGTCGTTGCCAAACATGCTGATGTCTGGAATTATGTTGATGGCCCGATTGAGGACTTTAAGCGCAAAGTGGATATCTTGCATTCCCATTGTGAGTCGGTGGAGCGGAATCCAGAGGAGATCGCGCTTTCCATTCAGGTACGACCGACTTACGACAATCTAGCCGCAGCGGCTGAACGCACCCAGACGTTTATGGAGGCGGGCGCCAGTCATTTTGTCTATACGTTGAGTCCGCCGTTTCCGGACAACGTTGTACAACTGCTGGCGGAGCAAGTGCTCGGACAAGTTTCTCGTTAATATTGAGTTGCGAAAATCGGTTCTTCTGGAATCCGGGAGTGGACAAGCACGAAAATGGTTAGCGTCGGTTGAGTGGCGGAGCCGTATCGAAACCAGAGCGAGTCTACCCCCTGAGATCCGGTCGAGCCCGAAAATTCTGCACAAACAGAGTAAGTTTTGTGAATGGCGGAGCGTTTCACGTGTCACCATCCACTATCCACCATCCACCTCTCGTCGGTTTAAGGCAAGGCTTCGCTGAATCGTTACCTCGCATCTCTAATTCGCGCCACAGTAGATTGGATTAATTCCTGATCCTGTGGCCGAATGATGCCCGCTAACAAGGTGGCTGTCTCGACATAGAGTTGCAGACCGGCACGTACCTCATCATGCAGAGTGGAGGGCAAGTCAGAAGCGCTCTGAATCCCGAAAGCCGTCAAACAGAGCCGCGACCAATTCGAATCAATCCCCACTGTCTCGGTCACGCGTGCAATCTGGTGATTTTCACTTTCAAGTAACACACCGCGCTGTACCTTCATCACATCAATGAGACCCCAAGAAAGGCCAAAACGGGCTGCAACAAGACGCCCTGGGTCATCGAGCTCCAGCCCTTGTAATCCTTTGTGAACTTCCTCAACCCAGCCCACCATCTGTTCGCTGGCATAGACATTGGCCTTCTGCTGCATGGTCTCATCCCACTCAAATGCTTTTGCTCGAGTCTGTATGGTCGCAAAGCGATCATTCCGATCGATGAGGGCACGGGCTGTGTGTAAGCCAGCCACAACTTCGCACGCTTTCGCTGGCTCTGTACAACTTGATCCGGCGACTGATCGCTGACCACGACTAAATGGCCCACAATCAGATAAGAGCCAGCTGGCCGTGCATCTATCTCATCTGATTTGCCCAACCGCCAGAGATCAACATCGCTCAGAGCCCCTGCATCGCCGCGGGCATAGCTGCCCGAAAGGACAACTGCGTCCACACCTGGGCCATCGAAATGGTTTGCGAGGAAGGTAAAGTCGGGATAGACCATCAATCTATTCTGTCAACAATCCTAAAAACTTTTCGTATGCATCATCCCATGCATCGCCTGCACCTGGTTCAAACGTCTCCATCTCAAAGGAACGACTGATCAGCTCTCGTCCTTCGATGAGCGATCCAACGAGTCCAGCAGCAATCGCTTGCACGATGAGATTGCCAGTGGCAGTGGCTTCAACAGGCCCCGTTACGACCTGACGCCCAGTCGCATCAGCCGTAAACTGATTGAGCAATCGATTCTGACTCCCACCGCCCACAATATGAATCGGCTCTAGGCGCTGCCCAACAAGTGTCTCCAGACGTTCCAGAACCAATCGATACTTCAGCGCCAGGCTCTCTAAAATGCAGCGTGCAATGGCTCCGTGACCCTCTGGAATAGGTTGTCCAGTCTTTTGACAGAAAGTGCGCACCCGTTCAGGCATATCACCTGGTTTGACAAATTCACCATCATCGGGGTCGACAAACGAGTGTAGGGGGGGGGCCAGGACCGCTAGTTGCACAATGTCGTCATAGGAGTAATTGCTGCCCCCTCGCGACCATGTCCGGAGACTTTCCTGCAGCAGCCACAATCCCATTACGTTCTTACACAAACGGAACGTGTTGTTGACACCTCCTTCATTGGTCATGTTATAGGAGAGCGTCTGTTCATTGATTACCGGTTCCGGAGCCTCTACGCCCATGATCGACCAAGTCCCTGAACTAAGCCAGGCAAAACCGGATCCTGTGGCGGGCACCCCCGCGACGGCTGATCCAGTATCATGGCAGGCGGGGACAACGACGGCCAGACGCTCAATCCCTAATTCCTCTGCCAGTGTCGGACGCAGCTTACCCAACAGTGTTCCTGGCGTCACCACACCGGGAAAGATGTGGGTAGGAATCTGAAGCTGGTCCAACATGCCTTTCGCCCAATCTTGTGCCCTTGGATCATAGGCTTGGGTTGTGGTGGCATTGGTAAATTCACAAGCCTTTTGTCCCGTCAACCAGTAGTGGAATAAGTCTGGAATGGTCAGAAAGGTTTGCGCCACATCGAACAGAGGGGAATCATTTACAACCAGTGAATAGAGTTGATACAAGCTATTGATCGCCATAAACTGGATGCCCGTACGTTCGAATATTTCAGCTCGCGGCACAATCTGGCCCGCTGCCTCGAGCATCCCATCGGTGCGGTCGTCCCGATAGTGCAGGGGATTGGCCAACAATTTGCCCTGCCTGTCAAGCAGGGCAAAATCGACGCCCCACGTGTCGATCCCTACACTGGCAAGGGCACCATACTCTTGAACCGCTTTGCCCAAGCCTTGTTTAATCTCACTCCAAAGTCCTAATACATTCCAATGGAGAGAAGGCTTGCCAGAATCATCTGGAACAGTGATGGGTGTATTCAAAAAACGATGGACCTCTGATAACTTCAGCGTCTCACCATCGAACGCACCAATGATTGCACGTCCGCTTTCGGCACCAAGATCGAAAGCCAGAACAGGTTGTATCTGATTCATAGGAGATCTTTCAGCCAGGTTTGGAACAAGATTTATCTTAGGCTCGTCTATGGAAAAGGTCTTTCTTCCAGAAAGTGTGCAAATATACGATCAAATTGTCGAATCATCACCGAATTGCACACTTTCGTTTGATGAGCGTTATCTTATTTATGAAAGTGTAGACTCTATGATATACTGGTCTGTAAGATCAAACAAATCAGGGTGAGTAGCTCAGCTGGTTAGAGCGCGCGGTTCACATCCGTGAGGTCGGGGGTTCGAGTCCCTCCTTACCCACCAATCAGGTGAATATCGCAAGCGGAGACCTCATGGTTTGGGTCGTTTTCTGAACCATGAGGTCTTCGGCGTTTAAAAGAGCAAATTTATGATCGGTCGACAAGCCGACAAATAAACCGGAAACCTTTGCTCTACGTGAGCGAGCAATCATCATTACCCTCGTTGATACAGGGCTGCGAGCTTCTGAACTAACCGAATTACGCATCGGCCACTACAATTGTCGCCAAGGACAAATTGCCATTCTACATGGCAAGTGCGATAAAAAGCGCACTTTTTTTCTTGGAACAGCGGGTCGGCGAACTCTGTGGCGCTATCTTGCTTCTCGTCCCGATACATCTGTCAACTCCCCTTTCTTCTCAACTACCATCGGGCTCCTACGCTCTAAACAAAATCATCCCCGTCGCAAAAAATAAAGTCGAGCACACAGAAAATGCGGAAGCTACCCTCAACTCAAAAGAACTAAATAGATGCATTTCGGCAAGGTAGGTTCGGTGCACCCGAGCACACAGACTAAGCGCACCCGCTCGGTGTCCAAGCACCATAAATACTAAATCACTCAAATCCGGGTCAGTCTTGCTGCTCATATGTGCATCACGAAGTTCTTTGAAGATCTCAATCATCTCCAGATGGAAGGCAGACTCTCTGAAAGATTTTCAATTCTCATAATGTCTTCATTAATATAAGACAATCAACTGGAGGGACGAATGAAAAACCAAGATATGATATTTGCGCCCTTGTTGGCCTTTGTTAGCATATTGCTTGTAGGCGGTGGTATAGGATGGCTGATTGGACTTTCTGCGTCACCGGTCGTTTCGATTGTGATTACCAGTGTAACCGGCTCAGCAGCTGCTCTCATCGCCACCATGAGCGGATTAAAAAGTAGAGGCGATGAATCAGGTAGCGCAAAAGGGCTGCAATTATTCGGTCATCATTGGGCGATTACGCCTTGGCCGCTCGCTGTGCTGATGATTGGCATCCTAATCGGCTCCTCTATTGGTATACGCGCACGAAATGATGGCTGGTTAGGGTCAGATGTTTCGATAGAAATCAGTAAGTGGACCGCGGCTGGCCTCAGCCAAGACGACGTAGCACGTAGGCTGTTTGAGCATAAATATCCAATAGCTGGTACAGCGGACACGACGACAAACAACGATGATTCTGTAAGAGAGGGCACGCTTTTATTTACAGTGAAAAGTGATGAATGTGACCGCTTACATGGAACGTCGAACAATGGTCTACAAAACGCGTTGGCAATCTCAAATAGCGAGCTGTTCCAAACGCTTGCCGCAGTAGAAGATGCCGATATACTTCGAAAGGTGGTTGAAATCGTATGCGATTCTGGCTAATTCCTATCCTATCGCTTCTCCTTTTTGTCGTGCAGGCCAAAACGTTGCATGCACGAGATATAAATGAATCTTCCTATATCTATCAAATCCTCGCGTCAGAATGTCAACACGAGCCTACAGAGAGGCAGCAAACAGGGTTTCGTGTCAAAGGGATCACAGGTATTGTAACAGCACTCCACGGCGTAGCTGATTGTGATGTGGGCCATGCAAACCCTGGTGATTCAAGTGCGAGTCCACTCCGCAATCTGCAGATCGTTCAAGTCGATGTTCGTCGGGATGTTGTCCTCTTGCGCCCGGCCAATCAACGTCTTTCAGATAATGTCGGTTTGGAACCAGCTTTCGGAGAGGTCGGCGATGAAAGGGTCCATGTCATCGGTTATCCACATGGCGTTTCCAGCCAACTATCGACGGAGAGTATGCATACTAGGCGCAATCCACTGAGAGACCTCCGAACATTAGTCCCGCCGCAAAACATAAAGACCTTACGAGGACGCGGAAGTCCACACCCAGATATTGAGGTACTGAGTATCGAAGGGCATCTTGTCCCTGGGCACTCTGGGGCACCTATTTTCAATAGAGCAAGCCAGGTCATTGGTGTAGGCAACGGTGGATTACAAGGTGGTGCGACGGAAATCGTATGGGCAATTCCTTGGAGGGATATATCTTGGCAGACAAACATTCAGGCTCGAGAAGCCCTGCGTAAGCTACGCGGCAAAAATCCTTCCATACTCTTTGCCTATCCCTCGGAATTTGTCATGTTGCCGTCAGGACACAACTTCCAACTACAAAACAACTGTTCAGAGTCGATCCGCTTGGCGTTACGCTATCGACAACCTACGGGAGAATGGCGCACGGAGGGCTGGTGGACTGTAGATGCCAGAAAGAAAACCTATTTGACCACTGAAAATAGCGGACGTATTAAGTCCAACTATCATGTCTTTCAATACTATGCTAGGTTAGCAAACGTCGGCGGAATCAGTTGGTCTGGAGATAAGCCTATAGAATTTCAAGGGAAGATCCTGTCTATGCGCCAGCAGGAACTGATTCCAAACTCCGAGGGCAATTTTGTCTTGTCTTTGAGCTGCCCCAACATCCCCTCGTCATCATCTACGGACTACAAAGTCTATATTCAGAACAACTGTTCACATCCCATCCGCGTCGCTTTGCGCTATGAACAGTTATCAGAGGGATGGCGCACAGGAGGCTGGTGGAATATTGACGCGAATGATGGGACCTATCTATCTTTGAATGGGGAACGGGTTCGATCTAATAATCATATTTTCTACTACTATGCCGAACTACCAGATGTGGCCAGTTATCGTTGGTCTGGTGACGAGAAGGTAGAATTCAACGGCACAACCCTGTCCATGATTGAGAAAGCACTCAGCCTGAATGATGATGACGACTTTGTCTTGTCTATTAATTGTTCCAACATTCCATTGCCGACCTCAGCCGGACATGACTTCTACATTCAGAACAACTGTTTACAGTCGATCCGCGTCGCCCTGCGCTATCGACACGTATCAGGGCAATGGCGCACAAGAGGCTGGTGGAACGTTGATGCGAACGATGGTATATATCTATCTTCGAACGGGAAACGGGTTCGATCCAACTATCATAAGTTCTACTACTATGCCGAACTACCAAATGTGTCAGGCTATCGTTGGTCTGGTGACAAGAAGGTAGAATTCAACGGCACAACCCTGTCCATGATTGAGAAGGCAATCGTCCTCGATAATGATGGCAAATTGGTCTTGTCTTTTAATTGCCCCAACATCCCATCGCCGACCTCAGCTGGGCATGACTTCTACATTCAGAACAACTGTTTACAGTCGATCCGCGTCGCTCTGCGCTATCGACACTTATCGGGGGAATGGCGCACAGAAGGCTGGTGGAATGTTGATGCCCAGGAGGGAATCTATCTGGCTTCAGATGGGCAATCGATTAAATCCAACTATCATAGTTTCTACTACTATGCCGAACTACCAAATGTGTCAGGTTATCGTTGGTCTGGTGACAAGAAGGTGGAATTCAACGGCACAACCCTGTCTATGATTGAGCAGACAATCGTCCTCGATGATGATGGCAATTTTGTCTTGTCTTTTGATTGCCCCAACATCCCATCGCCGACTTCAACTGGGCATGACTTCTACATTCAGAACAACTGCTCAGAGGCGGTCCGCGTCGCCCTGCGCTATCGACACGTATCGGGGCAATGGCGCACAGGAGGCTGGTGGAATATTGATGCGAATGATGGTACCTATCTATCTTTAGACGGGGAACGGGTTCGATCCAATAATCATAGTCTCTACTACTATGCCGAACTACCAAATGTGTCAGGTTATCGTTGGTCTGGTGACGAGAAGGTAGAATTCAACGGCACAACCCTGTCCATGATTGAGCAGACAATCGTCCTCGATGATGATGGCAATTTTGTCTTGTCTTTTAATTGTTCCAACATCCCATCGCCGACTTCATCTGGGCATGACTTCTACATTCAGAACAACTGTTTACAGTCGATACGCTTCGCCCTGCGCTATCGACACGTATCGGGGCAATGGCGCACAAGAGGCTGGTGGAATATTGATGCGAATGATGGTACCTATCTATCTTCGAACGGGGAAAGAGTTCGATCCAACTATCATAGTTTCTACTACTATGCCGAACTACCAGATGTGACAGGTTATCGTTGGTCTGGTGACAAGAAGGTAGAATTCAACGGCGCAACCCTGTCTATGATTGAGAAGGCCATCATTCTCGATGATGATGGCAACTTTGTCTTGTCTTTTAATTGTTCCAACATCCCATCGCCGACCTCAACTGGGCATGATTTCTACATTCAGAATAACTGCTCAGAGGCGGTTCGCTTTGCCCTGCGCTACTATCATCCTGCTGAAGGATGGCGCACAGAAGCCTGGTGGAATATTGATGCGAATGATGGCACCTATTTGAACCGGGTCAGTAACAGTCGCGTAAAGTCTAATAATTATATCTTCTACTATTATGCAGAGTCCACAGAAGGTGGAAGTTATAAGTGGGCAGGGAACGAGGAGTTCGAATTTAAAAAGCAAACCTTGCCTATGAAAAAGATAACCAAGTGGTTGAATTCTGCTGGCGATTTTGTCTTGGCCATCAGTTGTAGCTAAGTAGAAGTCAAGAAATAACTTCGGTTCTTCCGGGAAGTTGGTGGTGCTTCTTTGCGAAACAGTAGCTTGTCAGCATTTCAGCCGGTCAGCCAGAGAGCTGACGAGCTGACCGGCTGAAATGCTGACAACGACAGGAAAATCTTTTTCTGAAAGGCTATAGCGTTAGATTCTTCACTTCGTTGGCGCGATGCACCCACTACGTGAACGGAATGACACGATTGCGCTCTACTGATACTCAATCCGAACCAAACACCTCGACATCATCGCATGGGCCACGCCCCAGAAACCAGCAAACTGACCGCCTGCCCCGCCCGCTGCACAATCCCCTCCACAATCATCAGGCTCTCATGCCGCAAAACGCTGCGCAACCGTTGATAAACGGCCGGTTTTACAACCAGGTCCAACAGCGACGATTCATCCTCCAGCGAAATGAACAGAATCCCACCTGCCGTTGCCGGCCTCTGACGAATCACAGCCATGCCCGCCACCCGGACGCGTTTCCCCGCCCCCTCCTGCTTCACCTGCCAGGTGCTCAAAATACCCGCCTTGCGCAACTGCTCTCGATACGGCTGCATGATCTGCCCATCGGGCGAGAGACCCAATATCTCATACTCCCACACCATCTGTTCCAATCCCTCAAGACGAGGGAGATCCACCTCAACCGCCGCCGTTGATAAGTCCAACGGGCGATAATCGATGGTTCCCAACGCCCAAAGCAGTTGACGCCGCGCACCAAATCGATCCAGCGCCCCCGCCCGAATCAGTTGGCTCACCACATCTTGGTTGAGCCGTGTCCGGCGGCAAAAGTCGTGCAAACCCTGGAAGGGACGTGCCTCCACGATGCGTTGCACGCTCGCCTCGCCCAACCCCTTGACTGCTCGCAGACCAGTGCGAATCCGCCCCTGGCCCTCAATCGTGTAGGCCCACTCACTCTGGTTGATGTCCGGTGGCAGAAGCTGCACGCCATGCCGCCGCGCGTCGCCAACAATCACCGCCGGACTGTAGAACCCCATCGGCTGCTGGTTGAGGAGCCCACAGGCGAAAGCGGTCGGATGATAGCACTTCAGCCACATGGTCTGGTAAGCAATGAGAGCAAAAGACATGGCGTGGCTCTTGCAAAATCCATATCCCGCAAAGCCCGCCAACTGCTTAAAAATCTCTCCTGCAATCTTTGGCTCAATGCCCTGCGCGGTTGCCCCCTGCAAAAAACGCCCCTTCATGGCGGCAACGGCCTCGTCCGCATTCTTGCGTGAAAGCGCCCGCCGCAACAGATCCGCCTCTCCCGGCGAGAATCCACCAGCCACCACAGCCACCCGGATCGCCTGTTCCTGGAAGAGCAGTACCCCTTTCGTTTCAGCCAACACCGGCTCCAGACAAGGATGCAAATAGTCCACCTCTTCCGCGCCAGCCCGTCGCCGCAGATAGGGATGCACCGCCCCGCCCTGAATCGGACCCGGTCGCACAATGGCAACCTGGACGGCAATATCTTCAAAACAGGTTGGCTTCAGGCGCGGCAACATCTGCTGCTGCGCGCGGCTCTCAACTTGGAACGCGCCAATCGTATCGCCCTGCTGCAACTTGCTGTAAACGTGCGGGTCGTCCAGCGGCAACAGGTCAACATCCGGCGGATTCTCGATATAGCCGAGCACCTCCGTGACCAGCCCCAGCGTACGCAGACCCAGCAGGTCGATCTTGATCAGCCCCGCATCTTCGCACCCATCTTTATCCCACTGCACCACAACGCGGCCGGGCATGGTCGCCGGTTCCAGCGGCACCACATCATGCAGTGGCGAGCCAGTGATGAGCATTCCCCCGCTATGGATAGACAGATGACGCGGGCATCCATCAATCTGGACCAGCAGGTCAGACAACAGACGCAGCGGCGGCGTCTCCGCCAACTGCTCTGCAGCCGCGGCTGGCGCATGGGTATCCAACCCTTTGGCCAAGCGGTCGATGACGTCTTGCGGAAAATCCAACGCCTTGCCAAGGTCCCGCACCGCGCTCCGCGCCTTGAACGTGTTCACGTTGCAGACCATCGCTGTGTGAGCCGCGCCATAGGTCTCATACACATATTGAATGATCTCTTCCCGGCGATCGGCAGCAAAGTCCAGATCGATATCCGGAGCGGTAAATTTGTCTTCGCTCAAGAAACGCTCAAAGAGCAGATTGTGGGCCAGCGGATCGATATTGGTGATGCGCAGCAGATACGCAACGATGGAATTGGCAGCAGAACCACGCCCTTGACTCCGAATGCCCCGCACCCGCGCCTCACGCATAATGTCCCACACAATCAGAAAATAACCCGCCAGTCCCGCCTGCTCGACGATATCCAATTCATGCGCCAATTGTTTGAGCACCTGGGATGTAAGCTCCGGATAGCGATGGGTCAAATTTGCGTGACAAAGATCATAGAGATACTGAAACTCGCTCTCTCCATCGGGCGTGATGAAGGTCGGCAAACGCCGATGGGAGAAATCCAGCGAAACCTGGCAGCGCTCAGCGATCAGCACGCTATTCTGCACGGCATGGGGCAAATGCCGAAACCCTCTCGCCATCTCCTCGGCTGGTGCCAGCGCATAGCGGCTGTTGAGGGGAAGATGCCCCGCCCGGCGCGCCTCTTTCAGCGACTGGTTGTGACGAATGGCAATCAGCGCATCCCGCAGACGGCTCCGTTCTTGCGTTGCATAATGAACGTTGTTGGTGGCCACCAGCGGCAATTGAAAGCGCTGAGCAACCTGCACAAGCTGGTCAAGAAGCGGCGTATCATCTGGCAAATGATGGTGCTGAAGCTCAATAAAGAGCTGCTCCCGACCAAAGATATCGAGCAACCGTTCCGCTGCCCCGTGCGCCTCCTCCCGATCCCACCACAGCAGCGGCGCGGCAACCGGCCCCTGCCGACAGCCACTGAGCGCAATCAGACCATCATGATGCTGAGCGAGCGTCTGCCATGAAAGCGCTGGATCCACTTTGCCCATCCACTCCTCGCCCTCCATCCGCTCCATCCGCGCCGAGGTAATCAGCCGACAGAGATTGCTGTACCCCTGCTGCGTTTCGGCAAGCAGCGTCAGATGATGCCCATCTTCCAGGGTGACTTCAGCACCAATGATAGCGTGCAGCTCCATGCGCCGGGCAGCCGTCCAGAACCGCACCGCCCCCGCCAAGGAATCATGATCCGTCAGCGCCAGACCACGCAACCCCAACTCCTGCGCCCGAAAGAGCAGCTCCTCCGGCGAAGACGCCCCATCCAGCAACGAAAAATAACTATGCGCATGCAACTCAGCATACTCAACCATCCCCCACCTCAATCATACAGCCTGCTCATATACCACCCCTGACTCGCCAAATCCTGATAAAGAACACACAGCAGACCGCGAGTGGTGGTCACCGCCACATAATTGCGCCAGATGCGCTGGTCGTACCAGTCGGTGTCAATGGCCCACGCCTGTTGAATTCGCTGGATACGGTGTTGTTGCCCTTGCCACTGAAATGTGACGGGAATCCCTGCCTCGTCCATCTGAACCGCAAGCGGTTCGCCCTCAAGCCACAAGCGCGTCATAGACAAACCGCCGTTCCGACACTAGATGCGTGGGATCATCGACCAGCCCCCGAAAGAAGATCGACCCATAGCGCCCCTTGAGTCGATTCACCAGCGATCTAAGTGGAGAGTAATCCGCTTGGACCTCTGGAAAGAGCGCCATCTGCTGCGCCGGCAGTTCGCCACTCTCCAGCGCGGTCACAAAAATCGTCGAAAGTTCGCCTGGCCAGATGAGCGTTTGCAGATGATGGGTCAGTGACGACAGCAGCGCCCCTTGGCTGCTGATTGGTTCCACAAAGGTGATGTCGATCACATGTTCATCACCATCGATGAAGTGCAGCGCCAAGCGCAGATGACGACAACCTTCCAGATGTCCAGCCATTTGCTGCAACCTTGGGGCCAGTTCAGCCATTAGCGCATCCAGAACAGGCGGTAGCAACCCGGTCGGCGGGTCCAGCGGAATGGACATGGGCGCAAAGACCGCACGCACATTGTCCACAACTGGGCGAGGGTCTTCTCCTCTCGCCCACTGCTGCGCAACCCTCCCCACTTTGCCAAACCGTTGATAGACCGCCGCCGTGGGAAGCGCGGCAAAGCTTCCCAGCGTACGCACACCCAACCAGCCAAGCTGCTCCAGGACCGACCCAGAGAGCGGCAAGAGCGTAATCGGAAGCGGTGCCAGAAAAGGTACTTCCTCATCACGATTGACCAATCGCATCCGGCCAGGGCTGGCACGTGCCGCTGCCGCACGCGCCGTAAACTTGCCATGATCCCACCCCAGCGACGGATCCAGCCCCACTGCTTTCCGCAAGGTGCGTCCCAGCTCCGCTGCCAACCCCTCGACGTCGCGGCGCCGATCGGCCACCTGCTGCAGGTCGATATACGCTTGCCCAAGCCCCTGCTGCTCCACCGGCAGCGCCCAACTGGTGATCACTTCCAAAAACGCGCCTTGTGCCCCCTTACAGGCCACACGATCCAGCGGCTGCACGGCCAGATCGGGACAGCGCAAGCGTGCCTGCTGCACCGTCATCTGCTTCTGCACACCACACTGCTGGGCCTCGGAGGAGACAAAAGCCGTTCTCTCATTCGCATCAAGCAAAGCCACTGGACGCGCCGCCAGATCTGGCTGGTCGCGGTACATCAGCTTCAGAGGCAGATCGGCCACCTGACAACAGAGCACGCTCATCACCACGTCTCCTGCGCTTTGACAGTGCCGTTGAAGACAATGTCGAGAACAGCCCGTCGTGAACGGCTCGGCCAGCGGCTTTTCAGAACGCGAGCCACGGTCTGATACCCCACCAGCACCCCATGCTGTGTGAGCCATCGCTCAGCGTGAAGGTCAACGTGCAGAGCGGCACGTCGTCGGACCAACCAACTGCGGTCCAGATGGAAAAAGCGCAACCAAGGGGGACTCGCCTCATCGACCAGAACCACTGCACAGCCAGCTTGCCGCGCCAGCAGAACCAGCCGATCCAGCGACGCACGCAACTGTCGCTCAACGGCTGAATCGGCTGTCAGGTTCGCCAAACTATCCACCAAGACGACCTGCAGCTCGCGCGTATGCACCAAATCAAGCAACAGCGGCACACTCTGCGCCAGGTCCGGACGAACCACGAGCGTTCGATCCAAATTGAGACCGCAGCGCTGCAAATAATCCGCATCGGTCGTCTGGTTGAGATCCAGAATCGCACTGCTCTTGGCACTGGCCAGCATCTTGTAAGCCACTGTCAGCTTACCCGATGTAGCAGGACCGCTGAGCAGCGTCAATTGACCAAGAGGGATCCCCCCACAGCCAGTCGCGGCGTCGAATTGGGCAAAACTCGTGGAAATATGAGGCGGCATTCTCCGGCGCGGCAACCCCTTGCGCAGCGCCTTTGAACCATACTGCTGCTGAATAGTCGCCACAGCGCTCTCCAGCCGTCGCTGTTTAGACATCGGATCCGTTGTGTTGTGGGTTTCATGCAACGAGAAACACAATGAGGGCGAGACGGGAGGATTATACAGAGCATTTGTTCTGTTGTCAAAAAATCACTATTTCATTTAGAAGCTATTGACATTCGCTCACAAAGTGGGTGCATATGTCCCTACCAGGCAGTTGTCGAAACGCTCCGGGTGCTCAATAAGGGTGATCATCCCCTCGCCAACAGGGCTTATATCCTCACGTGAAGTTAATGTGATCGATATTGAGGGTGATTTCAGTGATCATCTCCTCGCTAACGGAGCTTATATCCTCACGCGTGTATACGCTCAGCACAAATAGGAAAGCGTTTGGTGATCATCTCCTCGCTAAGAGGATAGGACATAACATAAGATGCGTGCGGTTGAGCGGAACGAGAAGGCAGAAAGGGTTCCGAAAGACTGGTCGAAACGGAGCATAAGTTATATTAAGTTCCGATAAGCGGCCCCCAATCGACGAACGAGTTCCAGAGAGAATGTTGAAACGGAACTGAACATAAGATGGGAGCCATTTTGACAGGTTGGCAAGAGCTCCCTTTGGCATTAGAGTATAAGTCGCCAAACCATCCCCGAGCCGCCAAAAGGAGCAACCATCATGATACCACAATGGAATCTAGATATTCGAACGCACCTGGCGCCGATCTGTCCCTGGCTCAACCGACAGAACCAGAGAGGAAGCAGCCAAGCAAGTGGTGGGACCATTGTTGGACGAGACAGAGGACCAACAAGAAGCATATAGTCTCGAGCGTCCAGACCCATAGCCTGTGGGGGCGACAAGAGCCTCCTGCCAAGCTTTGTGCAAGAATCGAAAGCAGCCATGACGATACTCGAACTGCTGGGACCACTGGAGGGAGTCACTTCCCAGAACGAGCGAAGAATCGAGCATGGCCAGGAAGTGAGCCGGTGCCAAGAGCCTTTTGCGGCAGCCTATCTGGTGAAGTTGAACAAAGAGATCGCATCGATGCCCAAATTGGGGAGTATCTGAGCGAGAATCCAGCGTTGGTCTGGCTGTTGGGCTTTCCCCTGGTGCCATCGGATGAATACTCATGGGGCTTTGATGTGGAAGTGAGCCTCTGCACAGCCAAGCATTTCAGTCGAGTGCTGCGGAGATGCATTGCCCTCAGACATCACCTTTGGAGACGAGATTTCTCTGGATACCAAGCACATCATCGCTTGGGTGGTCGAGAACAATTCCAAGCATCGCATGAGCGACCGCTATGTCAAAGAGAATCAACCTGGCGATCCAGATTGCAAGCTGGGTTGCAAAGAGCGCAAAAATCAGCACGCCAAGGCAAAGCAAACCAAGACCCATGATGGCTCAGACCAGACTCCCACTCAAGAGGGCATGGCTGCCAGTCACGTCCCATCGGGTGAATTCTACTGGGGCTATGCCTCTGGCCTCATCGCCACCAAAGTGCCTGAGTGGGGCGAGTTTGTCCTGGCTGAGATGACCCAGACCTTCAATCGAGGCGATGCCACTTACTTTCATCCCTTGGTGGAACGCACCGAAGCGAGTCTGGGACACAAACCCCGCTTTGGTGCTCTCAATGCCGCTTTTGATGCTTACTATGTTCACGACTACTTTCATCAGGCTGGTGGTTTTGCCGCTGTTCCTTTGCGCAAGCCCAACTATACTGCACCTTCGATGAACAAGGCGCTCCTCTGTGAGGCGGACCTCCTTCTCTCTCTCAAAAGCACCTACTTCAAGCAGAAAACGCTCTTGTTCCTCACACCTTTGAACGATATGCTCTCCCTTCTTCACCCAGAAGCCACTGGGCAATTGTCCCATTGCCCATGCCAACTCAAAGGTGGTTGCAAGACTGAAATTGCCTCTGGCACAGGCGCTCGCCTTCGCTATCAACTCGACCGAGAGAGTGATGCCTACAAAGCTCTTTACAACCAGCGCTCTGCCACCGAACGCATCAACTCGCTTGCCAAAGAACTTGGCATCGAGCGACCCAAGCTGCGCAACCAGCGCTCTATCACCAACCAGAACACGCTCATTTATATCCTTCTCAATCTGCGTGCTCTCCAGCGGGTCAACTCACAAGGCGTCTCGCTGACCAGTAGCTTCTCCGCTCCTGCTCACTCTGACCTAATTCGCTTTCATTTTTCTAGCTTGGCGGCGCACGGGGAAGTTTGGCACACCCTCAGAGCAGAGCACCGACAACGGCATCCGGAGCCAGA
>JAHBNG010000004.1 GCA_019217005.1 Chloroflexi bacterium TSY | reverse complement strand
GAGACGTGGGACAATACTTTCTGGGAAACTATATGAACGAAATGACATGCATAAAGTAGATTATCTGTGCCGACTTTTGGCATGGACCAACCGAGTTACAGAAGTATCGACATGTGCAGAATGGTCGTTGCCATTTGTCGGGTTGATCTGTGCAATATACCCACAAGTGCACAAACATTGCCCGATCCCAATGATGAGATCATTTTATCGATTTCTACGGCCATATTCATGTGCTGGACACAACCGTATTAGGTGAAAAGCAGGTCGAATGGTATAGCCCGGACCATATTCGAAACATTGCGGTGGGCGATGTGAATAACGATGGCGATTACGAAATTATTGCAATCAAAGGAGAAGGCGGCGAAGGAAAACTCGTCGTCTATGACCCAGTTGTCAACTCTGCCGCAGTCAGACGGCACGATTAACGACATCCCGTGGAAAACATTACATGAGCGTCTAGTCGGTGGTACTACATTTGTTGAAGCAGGAAACCTGATTACAGCAACCCCTGGAGACGAAATTATCTATGGTGTTGATATCGGTGGCGGTCGGTCGAGACTTGTCATCCTTTCGGCTGCAGACGGCGAACCACGCGGCAATCAATGGACCGAGCAGCGCAGTGAGGAATTTGATCGCATCTGGAAACATATCGCGGTTGGCGAACCCTGGAGGGTGGACCAGAAGAAATTGTCTTAATCGATCATACAGAGGGGAACAGTCGTATCGCAGTCTATCGGCTAGATGATGAGAGTCTCCAAGAGCGTGCGCCGCTCTTCCGTGAAAATGATGCAGATAAGCTCTGGCAACGCGCCGTGATTGTCAGATCGCGGAGGGACAGGCGAAATCGCAGTGATTCGCGAAACGCCTTTGGTGTTCCTGCCCGAATTTTAACGAATGTCCAAGGTGGACGGGACCAGACAACGCATTTATCTTCCAGTATGATGTCAACAATCGAGACGATCCGGGGATGCCTTTTGGATATCGATCAGGCAGAAAATCCCAACCAAGACCTAGACGATGGCTTCTTCTTCTGGCCCCCCAGCGTTTTCAGCAGATATCAAGTGGAGACGACGAGCTCTTCTTCTGCGCAGCACACCGAACAGCAATCAGCGTGTTCAGCAATTATTAGGCAGAAATAGAGAAACGATACGCTGGGAAATTTGGGTCGTGACAAATGTACAGAGTGTCGACGGAGACGAAAATAGACTTGTGATCGAACAAAACCTGGCAACCAACAACTTGCTCCCAGGGCAGCAGGGCAGGAGGTGATGTAGATGGTGATGGCAAAGACGAAATCGTCATCATCCGCAAAAATCAGATTGTTGTCTATCACGAGCCAGATGTTAACTTCGCCACGACCCGCCAGGATAACTTAGTTAGCACAGACGGTCGCAATCTCAAGATCGCCGATCTCGATAAGAATGGGTTTGAAGCGGCACCAACAGGCGCGCAAATTGTCTCCCCAATGCCATTGCCAAATTGGCCATATAAACCTACGTCGAATCCCATTCTCCAGAACATATACTAAAATGCCAGGAACACGATTCATTCTTATTCTGGTTGTTCTCTTTGCATTTGCTTGGCGGGTTCATGAACTTGCAGGACAAAGCCTCTGGCGTGATGAAGTTGATGCTGTCTACTTTTGCTTGCGGCGGGATTTTTGGCCGTCAATCCGTATCAATTGTGGTATGGACAAGAAGGGAAGATGTATACATTAGTCGTTTGCTTCATGCTCCTCTCCACGTGGGTATGGCTGATTGGAATCGAACGTGGTGGCTGGCAACCTTGGCTCGGATACGCTGTTATCGCTCACATCTCCCTCCACTCCCATTTGCTGACATTACTCATCTGGCCTATTCATTTCCTATGGTTTTGCATTGCCTGGCCGCAGTGTAAAGAGCGGTGGCGAGGATATGGTGCAGCTCTGCTCGGCTTTGGGTTACCATACGTGGCAGCCCTATTCGCCATCCCGTTGATCATAGAGCAAGCGACATCACCGGTTGCTTGGATTTGGCGCATGACAATCTCATCCCAAAAGCTAACAGGGTTCTCGTTCACCCCTATTCAAGAGATGATGCGCCAGTTATTGCTCAATCATAGTCGTGGATTCATGCCCCCTGGTGAATTGATCTGGCTCTCTCCGATCTTCTTTCTGGGTTTGGCAGGCTTACTCTTTGGCGTTGTTGAACTGCAATCGTTCCCACGCCTCTATTTACCCGGGCTATCGAATAGCCGTCGCACATTGATGCTATTTAGTTGGTTGTTTGGGCCGATCGCGCTGATCTATTTGCTTAGTCTGCGCCAACCTATCTTTACAGATCGCTATATCATCTGGATCGCACCTGCGGCCCTGATTTTTCTAGCATTGGGTGTTCTCGTTGTCTGGAAAAACGCGGCCTTCCTTTCGAAACCGCTTAGCATTATTCTGATCCTCTATGTCACTGGGTTCTGGCTCTATGCAGGATGGCAACAAAAAGAGAAAACAGTTAACCTTTACTTTCTGGTAAAGGCTTGAGTGACAAAGGGCAAACCGAAAGGGGCGGAAAAAAGAATCCACCCTGAAAAAACGGGATAAAATGTAAAAATAGTGCTCGGCTAGTTTAAGCAGCGGCATTGAGGCGGCGATGAGCGAGAACGCCTTTAGGAAATGGTGTGAAACCGAGGCCTTTTCCGAAAGTCAGGGTCGAGTTGGTCAGGAGTTGGAAAAAGAGCACTCGAGAGAACACGGCGCAGCCTGCCGGGAGTGGATTGAGGCTCTCGATCCCAGTAGCCAGTCGGTATGGGAGGAAGAGAAGCGGCTAAATGGGAAAGAAGATTGCCAGCAAGCAGCCCCAGTTCAGGTAAGCGGAAACAAGCCTCATCGGCATGAACAAATTGACGATGTAAGCCAATCATCTGCTTGGAAGCCAAGGGGGGAGGTTCAACAGGCCAGCGTTCCAGGTAGACAAGATAAATGGTTTCAGGCTGCAAAGTCATAACGGTCGCCAAAACCAAAGGTGTGTTGTAGGCCGGATCCTGAATGACGTAAATCGAGTAGGTACGGTTGGCTGTATCCACCTTGGTTGTTCTGGGGACGAGATTGTGCCATGCTTGATAGCAAATCAGGCGACCACTATAGAGAAAGCGACCAGATGAGTCCGGAGTTGTAGCCTCGAGTCGCTTTCCCTTATAGCTGCGAGAGCGGACGCACAATATCACCATATTCAGGTGGTCTGCCTTTTCTTTGCGTTTGGGTAACTCATTGCGGCGCACTGTGCAGTTAATGGCTTCCCGCAGGACAAATCGGTCTATGCCGCTTTCTAGCATTTCTCTGATTGTAAACCCGGCATCGACCACCGCCACTTCGTCTGACTCCAGTGATTTCTTCGTCTCTGTCAGCAGCTTTTTCCGAAACTCACTTTCCTTTGTTCCAACCGTGCATCTCATGATTGCCTTGAGCAGTGGCACTCGCTTCCCGCCTATCTCCCCCGAGCTTATCATCACTCCAAAGATGAGCGCGGGCAATGCCGACGAGCCGTTGAGTTATAGAGTCGGTTCACTTTCCCTTGCAGCTTCGGTCGCCAGAACCCTGTGATATCTATGCTTTTCACTCGGTACCCTTCTAACTTTTTTGCCTCCCATTCCCCTTTCCACTTCTTCTTGCCACGACCCCAGCAGACTTGTGATATCCCATGATCCATATCGAAAGCTCCACCAGCTTCGCCGGAGCTCCTCATCTTCAAACCCGCTTTCTTTCAATGCGCTATGGATTGCTCCTCGACTTTTCAGAAACGACCCATTCAGCATTGCCCACATCAGACGCATTACATTTACGTTTGTTCCCATCGGCGTTACTTGCAATACATTCATCAGTACTGCTATAGTTATTTCTGGCGCGGTTAGCATTCCTTCCTCCTTTTTGGGTTCTCTACCTTTAGGATGAACTGCTAACCGCTTTTTGTCACATTTCTCACCTCATCTCTTTTCTTTTACCAGAAAGTAAAGTTCAATACGATCTCCGTAGCGCCGTCACTTATATCAACAAACGCCGCCAACCCGATGAACTACTCATTCTACAGATTCCACACATGGAATTCGCCTATCGCTATTATAGCAGCGATCTCGGACCATACCCTTTTGAGGAAAGCGACAGGCGCCTGGGGCATTGGAAGCCCGGTCTCTGGACCAACAATGGCACTCCGGATGAACAGGCAGCGGCTGAGGTCGATACGCAAATGAAAACACTGACAGACGGGGTGCAAAATATCTGGGTCATGCGAAGCGAAGTAGAAATGTGGGACAATCGCCATCTGATGACGCGCTGGCTAGATGAACACGCAATCAAGGTTGAACAGCAAGAATATCATGGGACACAAGTTCACCAGTATGAGTTTCCAGAGTAATCTTAAGCCCTCTTCTTAGTTTGCCAGTAATCAATCTGCGATGTACACTCCCAACATGAATGTACGCATCCGGTTCTTCTCTCACACTGGCCTAACCCGTCAAATCGCGATTCTATCTGCCCCACTGGTTCTACAAAACATTTCACAGACATTATTGGGGGTTGTCGACACCTACTTCGTCAGCCGAATCGGCACGGAGGCATTGGCGGCCACAGGCTTAGCCAGCATCTTGTTTTTCGCCGTCATGATGTTCTTTCGGAGTGTCGCCAATAGCACTGTTGTATTCGTTGGCAGAGCCTACGGCGCACATGATTATCCACAGATCGGGGTCTCGATCTGGCGCGTGCTCAATTTGGTCGGTTGGCTGAGCCTGATTGTCCTTGGAATTCCCTGGTTCTTTGCCTGGCTCTTCACTCTATTTGCACCTCCTGATAATCCGACCGTGCGCCTACTGGGCACACAATATCTGACAATTCGATCAGCCGAAATCCCAATGGCCATGTTCAGTGCTGTCGTCTGGGGGTTCTTGGTTGGACGCGGAGATTCCAGAACACCGATGATCCTTTCCTGGATCATGGTGCTATCCAACATTTTCCTCGACTGGGTCCTTGTTTTGGGCAATTTGGGAGCACCAGCATTGGGGGTTGTGGGAGCGGCCTATGCCACAGTCATGGCCAAAGGTATAGAAGTCATTCTAGGCGGATTCATTCTGTGGAGCAGTCAAAACCGTCAGACCTATAAGACCGGAGCTCCCAGACTCGCTAGTTGGAAAGAGTTGCATCGTGTCCTCAGGATCGGTCTGCCCATGGGGGTTGGTGATTTCATAGAAATCGCTTCGTTTAGCGCCTTCTTTGGCATCATCGGTCGGATTGGTACTCTTGTCTTGGCCGCGAGCCAGATTGCACTTCAGTATATGAGCCTCACCCTTTACAGTTGGTATGGCGATTGGCATGGCAACATCGAGCTTGGTTGCTCAGAACTTGGGAGCAAGACAGCCTGAACAGGCAATGCGGGTGGGCTATCGAGCAAGTCTTTTGGCTATGGTGAGCATGAGCCTGATTGGTCTAAGTTACTTTATTGCTGCAGAGCCATTGATGCGCATTTTTAGTCAGGAGCAGACAGTCATCGAGGCTGGAATCTTCATTTTACGATTGATCGCCATCTACCAACTCTTTGACGCAGTTGGCATTGTCTTTTCAAGTGCGCTCAATGGTGCTGGTGATACCACATTCACGATGGTTACGCGCTCAATTCTATCATGGGGACTGTTTCTACCACTCGCCTGGTACCTGACATTTACACGCGAGGGTGGCATTCAAGGAGCTTGGAGCGCCGCAGTTTTCTACTTGACACTTCTCTCAATTATCTTCTTTTTACGCTTCCGATCGGGGCGTTGGCAACAAATAGAGCTACACTGATATCGTGATTGATTGCTCAGTGCAGTCTCAAATTGCTTATGCAGCTTCAGCTGTTTTTTGACTGATGCGGAAGATAACGAATTCCGCTGGCTTGACAGGTGCAATGCCGACCACACAGATCAGACGACCATTGTCAATGTCGTCTTGGGTCATAGTGGTTCGGTTGCAGGCCACAAAGTAAGCTTGATCTGGCGTTGCACCCATTAAGGCACCATTGAGCCACTGGGTGCGCAAGAAATTGCTCACTGCCCGCTCTACATCGGCCCATGTCCCTTCATCATTCAGTTCAAAGACCACCCACTGGGTTGCTTCATCGATCGATTCTTCAATCATAAGGAAAAGCCGTCTGACGTTTACGTATTTCCATTCGGGATCACTGCTCATGGTGCGTGCCCCCCAAACGCGAATACCCCGTCCATCGCTGCGGAAGTCCCGCATACAGTTGACGCTACGCGGATTTAAAATGTCCTGCATCGCTTTGGTGACAGGAAATTCCAGATCCATTGCGCCCCGAACCACTTCATTTGCGGGCGCTTTGTGGACACCACGCTCGATGTCAGAACGGGCATAAATGCCAGCAACATGACCTGAGGGTGGAATGGGTCTGATGCCGTTGGTGGTCGGATCGGATACTTTGATCCAAGGGTAGTAGAAGGCAGCATAGGTTGTATCAGTGGGCAGCAGCACGTCGTTGACCGTATTCTGACCAGCCTTTGTTGACAGGATCGCAAACCGATCTTTCATCTCTGAACAGTGAGTAACCACTGCGTCTGTGATTTTGGCTCCTTCACCTCCTAATCCATCATGAACCTCGTCCGGTACAATGACAAGGGCAACTTCGTCGATCAACCTGAGACCGTTGAGACCCCGTGCGGGCGCCAGAGACAGGATGTCTTCGGGCGGTGCCCCCACTGCAGGCTCTGCTATTGCGGGAGGAACAGGCCCTTCACCTTTATAATGATCTGCTGACAAAGAGTTACCGTCCGAACCGCCTGCCAGTGCAACAGGATCAGCTGGTGGCAGCGCTAGCTCTACGGGTGTGTCGTTTTCCCACCACACTCGGACGAGCTGCGAGTTCATGTTAATCGTTTTCGCAAGATTGTTGCTGGCAAAAGGGTCATGCGTCAGATCATCAAAGACCTCACTTGCTTTGACCTGATCGCCGTCCTTATATTCGATTGTCAATTTGATCCAGCTTTCTTGCGGCTTTGTCGGTGGTGGTGGATCCTGAGCCGCTCTTTCGGCCTCTGCCCGCTTCGCCTGGCTCGACTTTTCAACCTTGATAGAGACTTGATTCCCCCAATCGCCGGGACCAATGGCAACAACATTCAACGAATTGACTTTGCCGCTGGCAAGTGTTGCATTGCTCGCCGTCACACGCGCCACGAAACAGCGTTGCCCGCCATTGGCAAAAAATCCTTCGATTGCATACGCAAGATAAGAGAGTTTCGGTTGGTACCCCCCATACCACTTTTGAAACTCCAAAAGACTAGGAATGAATTGGGGTTCCAACGGTCCCCGCTCTGTGGCGCCGACAAAACCGGCGGTGCTTGTACCCACACCGGCAATCGGCTTGTTACCTGACGGAACTTCTTCTACATAGACGCCAGGTGCTAAATATTCGGCCATAGTTGTCTCCTTCCTGTTTTATGCATTCGATAAATGTGCGGTGTACCCTCTTTGGGCGATTCCAAAAAAAAGTGACTCGTGGAACGTGTGTATTGCGTGAGACCAGTTCAGAATCTCGTTGTGTTGCAAAATTCTATTGCTCTCACCGGGGATTTATTTTATTAGAATGACCTTATTGAGACGGTACAGAAAATTGAATGTTTACGTTGGTGAGATCGTTCGTTTGTTCTGGAATGATCAACTTCCATCCCGTTTTACTATTGTCCAAAGACTCCGAATTGATAGTCATGGATGGCTCTATGGTCACACTCGCTTGTGTTTCTGCAACTGGTTGACCGAGATCGTTCAGAATCTGACCGGTCAAAACAGTTTCTCCTTTTGGGATACTGAGTCTCATCTTGACCGCTTTGAGAGATTCCCCCATTGATTGCCGCTTGGGAAAAACGGCGACCCACTAAGCACGATTTGGGGATTGGGCTAGTAGTCTTAGGCAACACTGGGCATCATCTCAAATTTTGCCGGTTGAAACTGATCTCGTTCTTTTCAGTTTCGTTGCTATTCTCAATTTCCGACCAGATTGTTTCACGCAATATTTGGCTGACTCTGGCGATGACACGATAGCTGCTCATACGATCGACTCCTATTGCTATAGTTGATTGTATACCACAAATTGTATAAAAGCCACATGGTTTCTCAGAGAGAAAGCAAATTCATACACAATTTGGGATACTACCCTATATTTTCCACCAGCGGCTCAGTCGCCAAATAGATCACCTACATAGAGATCAACAGTTTTCTGAAGCAACGAAGCTTGTTCAGCAGACAGTCTATCTTCTGAACGAGAGTTGAGTTTATGGTAAACTCTGTCGAACTCAATAGCAACCGCCCAGATTGGGGAATTCACATCAAGTGCAATCCAGAACTTGATGATTCATTTTGATCGATAAGCGAGTGCGATGTATTTAAAGGGGATATATTTGAGGATGGCCCCATTCAGTATATAATTTCTCTTGGAGTCAAAATTCCATGTTGGATTGCTAGTTGCTAGAAAAGATGACCTCTAACCCGAAGTACACCCCATAAAAATATAAGGTGTTGCGGAGTGAATAGAAACAAATTAAATAGAGCATGGGAGAAACTGCGGTCGATGCCGATGCCAGCAATTGCTTCTGATCGATTGGTCGATCTTCATAACGATCTGACCCACTATGATACCACCATTGGGAATCAAATGGCCGAGTATTTACAAGGTCACCCAGTCAATCGACATCTTACCTATATCGACAACGAGTTGGAAGAGAACTTGCGTACATTCAAAGCAACAACATCTGCTGAAGTAGAATGCAGACGCGAGATGCTGAAATATAAGCGACGGATTGATGATGTTGTTCGGGAACTTTTGACCTTGAATTGAACATCGTGGGGTATACTTTTAATACGTTTGGTATACGATTTTTCTACGAAACTCGATTTTCCACAAAAAAACTGTCTGAAACCAGTCTGAAACCTGTCTTGGGAATTGGTCTATCAGAAGGAAAGTTGATATAATTCCGCCGATTTGGTGTGTATATACCAAGAGCCACTCGTCGTCATTGAGAAACAAGTGCGCGTATACAAATTTAAACTCTCATCGGCCGAAAGAGTGAATTTGGTTTATCTTCTCCCTAAGAACCATATTCAATGTCATTCTTTTCAGGGATGAGCCAAAATAAAGTCACAGAGTTATATTTATGAATAAAAATCTAGCAAGCAATACATTCCTAACGCTTGGGGTTTTTCTCCTCATTGGTTTTGGTGTCGTAGAGCTTGTCGGATCAACTGCTAACCCGTTGATTCCTGCAACCTCCGCTCTATGTATCGGATGTACCGCAGTTTTGGATCGGGTCAGTCTACATCGACTCAATAAGTAAACCTTCAGCAACCAAAGCCTGTTTTGCCATTGAAGGTTGAACAAAATATAGACTCAGTAGATCCAAATTTGGCGTTTTTGGCTATTTTCAGTCGAGATTGCAGGGATTTTGGAGTCATTTATTCAGATTTCGGTTACAGAAAACAACCTATTTCATATCTGAAAATCGCCCAAATCTAACGCAAAAACTAGATATCGACCGGCAAATTTGTATTTATGTCAACTGTTTAGCCAGAATTCTCTCTCAAAACCTGAAATTTGGATCTACTGAGACTAAACAAAAAGGCCGCATCAATGTTGATGCGACCTTTTTTTGTGAATGGAATCCGTAAATTCGCTACTGTTTGGTCTGCTTTGGACGAGAGCGGACTTGAAGAATTGCAGGTAAGTCAGAGCCCAACACTTGTGCCGTACGCCGAGCACCAGCAACAAAACCGCGCCCTTTGATGATAGGAGCTGTGACGCTTTCGCTGACGAACTGTGTTGTACCGCGTACTGTGTTGACCGTTTCCCTCGTCTCTTCTAATATAGGCTGGATATCTTCTTTAATCACTTTGACCAATCGCCACACTTGGAAAATCAGAATAGCGATGAGAAGACCAATGACGATACTCTGTAGTGCCACAATAATAATAGCAATATCTCGAATTTGTGCAGTCACCATGCAACAATCCTTTCATGACAGCTTAGTGCTTATCCGAAAAGTTCTGTGACAATTCACTCTCTCGAGAAGTTGGTCGGACTTACAGTCGCTTTTCGGATAGATCCTTAAGGGATCAACATCGATACAAAATTGTCGATGTTGTGTCAAATCAGTCTCGCTCGTGCTACGCGGCAAGCGCCTCAATTGTCAGTGCAACGAGCAAGATTCCAAGAACCCTCATTAAACATTCAGCAATTGGCAATTCGATACACTCAACGATTAGGTATATCACTTCGATGTCAGGAGTGATTTCGTCAATAGCAGCGCTAACCATGCAACAATTGATGCTTCTAATACATACACTTGTCCAATTTGAAAAAATGATAGCCGTGTGATACTGCCGATGGCTTGACCCAAAGCAAATCCACTTCCCGCTGCAAATAAATAGATTCCCAAGCTATATAAATCCTGCCCATTCCATACATGAAATAGACTGGCATATCCAACGCTTAACAATGCGCCAAGTGTAAAGCTAGGATAAAATAGATCCATAAAACGATGACAAAGGCCCGAAGACTCAAAGTCGCTGTAATTGAGTTGAAATTTGCAAGGTTGCAGAGTGACAAATCATCTTGCAATGACTCCACCACCCAGGCAGACGAGATCGTCATAGAAAACGGCCCCTTGCCCTGGAGAGATGCCAAACATTGGTTCAGCAAACTCAACCATCACGTTGCCATTTGACTTCGGCATTAGCTTACACGCTGCGGACGGTGCTCGATAGCGAATTTTGCAATGGGCAAGCGTTCCAAATGGAGCGGACTGATCCGATGTCCAATTGACGTTTTGTGCCACCAAATGACGCTGACCAAGTTCCTCTTTACTTCCCACAATGAGTGTATTCTCATCGCTGGCTAGTTCTAACACATAGAGTGGTGTCTTGGCTCCACGAATACCCAATCCTTTGCGTTGTCCAATTGTATAGTTTGGAAGCCCGTTGTGTTCACCCATATATTGACCAGCGCGATTGCGAATGGGACCAGGCGTCATGGCCGATGAGGCCCAATCCTGTAAGAAGCGACGATAGTCATCATCTGCTATAAAACAGAGATCCATTGAATCTTGTTTGCTTGCAATGGGCAAGTGCCAATCTGCTGCCATCTGCCGAATTTCCGTCTTGGGATAGTCACCGACTGGAAACTGGACATCTCGAAGTTCAGCCTGTCCCATTACACTCAGAACATAACTCTGGTCTTTCTGTTCATCGACTGCTTTCAAGAGTTGAATCTGGCCAGTCTCCAGTCGTTTCGTGCGAGCATGATGCCCAGTGACCAGGTAGTCGGCACCCAGTCTGCGCGCATAGTTTAGCAGATAATCAAACCGAATGTGACGATTACAAGCCAGGCATGGATTAGGTGTTAAGCCTGCGCTATAGCCTTCGATGAAGAAATCAACAACGTTTTGCTTGAATGGTTTCTCCACGTTGATCAAATAAAACGGAATGCCCAACATATCGGCAACGCGACGTGCATCAGCGACGCTTTCATCACTGCAGCACTTATTGGTTGACTCTTCACCGCGACTGGTTTCAGCCCATAAGCGCATCATAATACCAATACAGTTGTATCCGCGCTCAACCATGAGCGCTGCTGCCACCGAACTATCGACACCACCGCTCATGGCAATAACGACGGTGGTATCACGGGGGGATTTTAGATGTTTCTCTATCACTTGGCTTCTATTTTCATTTTGTGCTGTTAATATTGAGCGCGCCCATCAACATTGTCTATTTGAGCCTGCAATGCTTCTTTCAATTCTTGGGGTAGCATCGTCCATTTGATTCCCAATAGTCCTGCCTGAAGTGCATAGAGTAAATTGACCGATACGCGTTCTGGATAAAGAGCTTTTACTCGTTGATATGCTTCAACAACCCCTACCTGTTCTAAATCGCTAATTGTTTCGATTTGGACCTCAATCAGCCACTGAGCCGTTGTTTGGCCGATATTCTTTAAAGAGCCACTGGAACAGTGCTTTGCATCTGTTTGACAATAGCGGGGAGCGTTTCTAAAACATAGTCTACGTCGGCAGGGCTATTGCTTCTTCCTAAACTCAAGCGTAGCCCCCCCGCTGCATCTTGCAAGGGGACGCCAATGGCTTCCAACACGTGGCTTGGCCGCTGAGAGCCGCTTGTACAGGCGCTCCCGCTACTGGCTGCTACACCGGCCAGATCGAGCGCAATCAAGATCCCCTCCGCTTCAACACCCTGAATGACAAAGCTGGCCAGATTATCCAGCCGCTCTCTTGGGCTACCAGTTAGACGAGCGCCATCAACTGTTTCTAATATGACGCCAATCAATCTGTCACGCAAAACACGTTGCCGTATACACTCCTCCTGCCTCTCCAATTCAGCCAATTCAAATGCCCGGGCCATCCCCACGATTGCGGGTACATTCTCTGTGCCAGCGCGTCGGCTTCGTTCATGATTTCCACCTAACATTTGTGGCTGGAAAGGTGTCCCGCTCCGCAAATAAAGAAATCCTACACCTTTGGGACCATAGAATTTATGTGCGCTAACACTCAATGCATCGACGTGCAACGTCTCAACATCTAGAAGAATTTTTCCCGCGGCCTGAATCGCATCTGTATGAAAAGGTACACCCTGGGCATGACAGAATCGTCCAATCTCGGCAATGGGTTGGAGCGTTCCAATTTCGTTGTTGGCCATCATGACGCTCACAACGGCCACATCACTCCCATCGCTTAGAATCTCCTCAACGGTCGAGAGGGCAACCAATCCATCTTGGTCGACAGGCAGTAGGTCAAGCACAAAGCCTTCATTCTCTGCCAAATCCTCAACGAGGTGAAGCACGGCATGATGTTCGATCGCAGATGTGATAATCCGATTGGCCCCCGTCATGTTTCGACGTGCCTGGGCAATGCCGCGGAGAGCCATATTATCACTCTCTGTTCCACATCCGGTGAAGATAATTTCGCTTTCTCTGGCGTTAATCAAGCTGGCAATAGTGCGTCGCGCCTGGTCAAGAGCGCTGCTGGCGCGCCGTCCAACGCCGTGAAGGCTAGATGGGTTTCCATAGTATTCACCAAAATAAGGCATCATCGCATCGACCACTTCGGGACGCACAGGAGTCGTTGCCGCATGATCCATATAGATGCTTCGATTGTCAAACTGTTTCAAATTTTTGCTCTCTTTGCTACCACTCTCTTTGCTACTACATTGTCACCAATGTTGAGAGAAGCTAGTAATGATAAACTGTAGGTCACTTCAGAGAAGTGACGAGCACCAAGAAGCCTGAATCTTCACTTGGAAACGGTCGCTCTCTTGTCACTTGTCCCGTCTCCGGCGGGACCTACGGTAAACTGTCATCCTTTCGGCGACAGTATACTAGTGTTTTGTCAGATAAGTTATGATACAGGTTGGTCATCAGAATCGGTATCCAAAACAGGATAGAAACGCTGGAACTTCTGGCGAGCGAGAGCGGGGGTAAATTGCCATTGAATGGTAGCGGATTGTTCATTGCGCTCGTTGACAAGAGCAAGGACAACAGTCTCAAGAAGCTCTTTGGAATCAATGCGGCGATCAAGAACTTGGCGAGTGATAACCGAGAGTTCAATTTCAACCATATTAAGCCAACTCCCGTTGACGGGGGTATAAACCATCTGAAAGTGCTGAGCCAGAGCGAAAGCTTCCTCAGGCGAAAAGATGGTGTAGAAGGAACTGGGTGAATGAATGTTGAGATTATCCTGAACAATCTGTAATGAATCGGCATCAGGATTGTGTTTCGTTTTGAGATCATGCATGAAGCGAGCATACTCTTGGCCTCTGCGCCGTTCGGTAATCTGAACAACCCGCTGTCCAGTGTGTGGCTGGTAAGCAATCAAGATGTAACAGATGCCCTTGCGTTCATAGTGATGATCATAGCGCCATTTCTTGCCTGGTTTCATCTCAATCGGCACGATTGTATCGCCCAAGAGCTGACAAGGTTTTTTCATCGTAACACCAGAGAGGATTCTTGGGGTCATAGGGCTGTGCATAGAGGTCCAAGATTTGTTCCATGTGCCACAAGTATGTAGGTGTTAACTTTCCGATACACCACTGCACCTTCAAATGGGGTTTCAGTTCGTTTTTTTTCAGAATTTCACTCACGGTTTCATGCGAAATGTCTTCCACAAACTTTAACTCAACCGCTGTGGTTGCTAGCAGCCTTAAAGTCCATCGGCTTCGCCCATCTGGTCCTTTCGTACACGCTAGTGCCGTGATTTTGGCTCTGGCTTCGTTACTAATCTCGACTGGTCGTCCGCTTCTTGGCCTCTCTTCTAGGGCTTTGGTTAGCCCTTCCGTCACATATCTTTTGCGGATTCGCACCACCGTTGCTCGCGTCACTCCCACTCGTTCCATGATTTCTCTGTCTGTTTTTCCTCCATCTGACAAGAGCAGAATATGTGCCCTTCTTATCTTTCTTACGTTCTCTTTTCCTTTTGCCGTTATTCGCCTTAATTCATTTCTGTCTTTATCACTTAGTTTAACTTTATATACTTGCTTCATTTCTCTCTGCCTCCTCGTTTTTTTAGTCACTTTCTGGCAGAGTTTACCGTATTATAACTTATCTGACAAAACACTACTGTTTTGTCTACAAAATTTTGATAGACAATACCTGATTGAATTGTATCATTGCCATTGTCACCGGTCAAGGAATTTTTCCAGAACGCTCGCTAATTTGACGAATTGTTCCCTCCCCTCTAAAATAGTACAGTTATCATTTCGCTACATTGGTGTAGTGATATCATTAATGTAGTCTCTGTCGGTAATATGAACCAACAGAGATTTTTTATTGTTCCAGCTATTATATAGTACAAACCAAGCTCACACACAAAGAAAACATGGCGGTTACAATCCTCAATATGACTCATTGTTGAAGGTTTATTGCGTTCGTGTAGTGGGCGTAACATGTATAAGGGAGACAGTACCTTGTTACAAGGAAATGCATCAGCAGTATTCGCACTGTTGTTTGGACTCGTGGCCGTCGGTTTTGTTTTGTGGCAGATTCGTAACGTCCTTGCGGAAGATGCGGGAAATGAGACGATGCAGGGAATTGCACAAGCGATCCAAGAGGGCGCTGCCGCATTTTTGAATCGAGAATATACCTATCTAGGCGCCTTTGTTGTTGTTGTTGCTGTGATCATTTTGGCCTTTATTGGGTGGCAAACAGCACTCTGTTTTATTATCGGCGCAATTGCATCCGCCGGCGCAGGCTATCTGGGAATGTATATTGCCGTACGGTCCAATGTCCGTACAGCCGCTGCGGCCAACCGTAGCTTAAATGACGGTTTGCGCGTGGCGTTTGGTAGTGGCTCGATTATGGGCATGTCAGTTGTCGCCTTCAGCATTCTTGGTCTAACGATTCTTTATCTCGTTTTTGATGGCAACATGAATTATGTAGCCGGTTTTGGCTTTGGTGCCAGCAGCATTGCTCTCTTTGCTCGCGTTGGAGGCGGGATTTACACAAAAGCTGCCGACGTCGGTGCCGATCTTGTAGGGAAGGTGGAGCAGGGGATTCCTGAAGATGATCCCCGAAATCCAGCTGTCATTGCGGACAATGTGGGTGACAATGTAGGCGATGTGGCTGGTATGGGAGCAGATCTCTTTGAAAGCTATAGTGGTTCCATAATCGCCGCTGCCACATTGGGCGCGACGATTGCTGGAGCGACCTTGGGTTACATGGGCTTGCCATTCTTAGTTGCTGGCGTTGGAATCATTTCTGCGCTTGTTGGAACGTTTCTCGTTCAGACCGAGGAAGATGCTGGTCAGGAAGAATTGCTCGCGACCTTACGCCGTGCCGTCTGGGGGGCGTCTGGTCTGGTACTGGTCTTGGCTGCGATTATGGTTCCTTTATCGGGTATCAGTTTCCGCTTCTGGGCGGTGATTTTAGTTGGATTGGTGGCAGGAAATGCGATCGCTTACTTCACGGAATATTATACATCTTACACCGAAAATCCGACCCAACAGATCGCAAAAGCGTCAGAAACTGGTGATGCCACGCTGATTATTCAAGGGCTTGCTGTGGGGATGGTGAGCACAGTCGCCCCAGTGTTGATTGTGTCAGTTTCTATCTTGCTGAGTCTTTGGCTCGGTATGCCGGGGGAAGGCACGATGCAGGAACAGCTCTTTAGCGGTGGACTCTATGCCGTGGCACTTGCTGGCGTTGGGATGTTGAGTACTCTGGGTGTCACGTTGGCAACGGATGCATATGGCCCGGTTGCGGACAACGCCGGTGGTATCGCTGAAATGAGCGAATTGCCAAGCGAAGTACGTGACCGTACAGATGCATTAGATAGCTTGGGCAACACAACTGCTGCAACCGGCAAAGGCTTTGCCATCGGCTCGGCTGTCCTGACTGCTCTAGCTCTCATGGCCGCATATGTCAGCGCAGCCGGAATTGAAAACTTGAACTTGCTGAATCCTACCATGTTGCCGGGCGTTCTGATCGGTGCCATGCTGCCCTATCTTTTTGCTGCACTGACCATGACCGCTGTGGGGAAAGCAGCGTATGAAATCGTGCTGGAGGTGCGCCGTCAGTTCCAAGAAATTCCAGGATTGATGGATGGAACTGGTACGCCTGACTACAAAACGTGTGTTGGCATTAGCACCCAAAGTGCGCTGCGCGAGATGATTATTCCCGGCGCATTGGCAGTCATTGTTCCGCTGCTTGTTGGATTTGTTCTTGGTAAAGAAGCGCTGGCCGGTCTGCTTGTCGGCGCAATTTCCTCGGGTTTCCTTCTGGCCGTCATGATGGCAAACGCAGGCGGCGCTTGGGACAACGCCAAGAAGTGGATCGAAACAGGCGAGATGGGCGGCAAAGGCTCTGACGCACACAAGGCTGCCGTCGTCGGTGATACAGTTGGCGACCCATTCAAGGACACCAGTGGCCCTGCACTAAACATTTTGATCAAACTCATGAGCATCGTGGCGCTGGTCTTTGCCACTGCATTTGGTTCGGGCATTTTTAGTTTCTAAATCTAAAATCCGCTTAATCCGCTCAAAATCAGTGCTTTTATGAACGAAGCCGTCATTGCCAGCGCCGTGCGCACGCCAATCGGACGTATCCGCGGCGCACTTTCCCAAGTTCGTCCAGATGATTTAGCCGCGGTCGCGATCAAAGAAGCCATCAATCGTGCCGCAATCGACCCTGCTCTTGTTGAAGAAGTCTATTTGGGCTGTGCAAACCAAGCGGGTGAAGACAATCGCAATGTCGCGCGCATGGCGTTACTCTTAGCTGGATTGTCCCATCACGTCGCTGGCGTCACTGTCAATCGTCTCTGTGCGAGCGGCTTGAATGCCGTCAATCAGGCGGCGCGTGCCATCAAATGTGGTGAAGGTGATGTCTTTATTGCCGGCGGTGTAGAGAGCATGACCCGTGCGCCCTATTCAATGCCAAAAAATCCGATTGGTTTTGGTCCCTCCGGCAACATCACCAGCTACGATACAACCTTGGGCTGGCGCTATCCAAATCCACAGATGGAAGCACTTTTCCCATTAGAAGCCATGGGTGAAACTGCGGAGAACATCTTTGACATGAGCTGCGCAGGTAACATTGAGGGTGGTCCGATCTCGCGTAAAGAGCAGGATGCTTTTGCCCTACAAAGCCAGCAACGTGCAGTTCACGCCATCAACCATGGCTATTTCGAACGAGAGATTGTCCCTGTCAGCATTCCCCAACGCAAACGTGAGCCGTTCATATTCAAGACCGACGAACACCCACGCTACACCAAAACAGAGAATGGATATGAGCTAGCTACTAGTTTGAGTCAATTGGCGAAACTGCGTCCAGCATTTCGTCACGAAGGGACAGTAACAGCCGGAAATGCCAGCGGACTAAACGATGGGGCCTGTGCCATGGTCTTGATGTCCGCTGCTAAAGCAAAAGAGTTAGGCATTCGGCCAATGGCGCGGTGGATTGCCTCGGCAGCGGCAGGTGTCGATCCCCGCGTCATGGGGCTTGGCCCAGTCTATGCTGCACGCAAAGTCTTGAAACGCGCCGAGCTGTCGATTGATAAGATTGATCTGGCAGAACTCAATGAGGCATTTGCCGTCCAGGCGCTTGCTGTGCTACGTGAGCTGCACTTGAGCGAAGAGATCACAAACGTCAATGGTGGCGCAATCGCATTGGGCCATCCATTGGGTTGCTCTGGTGCACGTATCCTCACGACGCTTCTTTACGAAATGCAGCGGCGTGCAGACGATGGAGAATCGATGCGTTATGGCCTGGCAATGCTTTGCGTGGGCGTGGGACAAGGAGAAGCGACAATTGTCGAATGGTTGTGACAGAAAAAGCTCATCCATTCGTAGATCGTCCTCCGAATGGACTTCTCCTTGCATTGGTCGGGATGGTTCAAAAATGAGTTTGCAAATAGGCACAGACGACAGCGAATTCAGACAACAGCGAATGAGAAGCCTCGGCAATGAAATGGTGGAGTGATCAGAGAAAAGAAAGTTTGAGGAACAAATTATTTGTTCCTATCTGAATTCTTTGTCGTTTTCTAAGGGCTGCAATTTGTTAGCTATCCTGTTCGCTCATTTGAACAAGCCCCATTGGTCAATTTGAAAATGATAGAATAACGTCTAAATTCCAAAAATGGACGTTAGTTTCCGTTCGGCTACCATCGCTTCCATCTCGACGTCACTTGGACGTGCCTCGAAGCGACTCGCAGCATCGAACAATTTGGGCAGCAACTCCATATCACCAGCCGTATTCAGAAAAATATTTGGACGCCCAAGCACCCAATGGACCCCTCGATCAATATCCTCTTGTTCCACGAGGGGTTGGTACCAAGGATTGTGGGTTCGTTCAGCCGTCGCCCAAGGACCGCGAGCAATCGCTTTGATCGTCTGTACCGCTATATTTCCCTCTTCACAATATGAGACAACCTCGTCGAAATCGTTGCGATATCGCCCATTTTTGTGCATGATGTAGCTGTAGGGCAGAAGCACAGAGTCGAAATCAAAACGACCGAGGCTCCGCTTGTGCATGGCGGCGATATTCCAACCATGCCCCGTGACGCCAATAAAACGTACCAGTCCTTGCTCACGTGCTTCGATCGCTGCCTCGAGTGCGCCCCCCTCCCCTAGAGCCACTTCCCACTCATCAGGGTGAGAGAGAGAATGAAGCTGGATCAGGTCAACATGATCTGTTTGTAACCGTTTGAGCGATTTGTGGATCTGTTCTTTGGCCTTTGCATATGTCCGCTCACCAGTTTTGGTCGCCAGAAAGAAATCCCCTCTATGCTGTTTCATCCATTTGCCGATGCGCAGCTCCGAATCACCATAGCCAGCTGCTGTGTCGATATGGTTGACGCCATATTTGAATAGTAGCTCCAAAATCTGATCAGCTTCGTCTTGCGTTGCACGTCCAACGGCGACGCCCCCAAATAGTGTCGCTGTGCTCATGTGGTCCGTGCGACCAAAGGGTCGTTTTTCAATCATGGAAGGTGCTCCTTTAAGATCTGATGCGTGGTGCGTGATTCATGGTTTCTGTCTTGAGATTTAGAACCTATCCGAAAAGTGGTTGTGAGTGCGAGCAGCTTCTCGAGTGAGAATGCATCGTCACAGAACTTTTCGGATAAGTATTTATTTTTTATCAGAAGATTATACCTGCGGTTATAACTCTTAATCAAAGCAACGCCTTGACTGTCCCAATGAACAGGATCGATTCTGCCCCTTAAAATGATGAATTCGCAACGCAGTTGTGGCATAATTGCGGGTGGTATACCACAAATTGTGTAAAAGTTACTTGGCTTCTCAGAGAAAAATCGAATTTACACACAGTTTGGGATACCACCTGATTGCGTTGCTGTGGCTCTATCTCAGTCTATTTTTGAGAGTGTGTACCACAAAGTGTGTAAATAAACATTGCCCAGTCAGAGAACCGCTACATTTACACACTCTGGGACACACTCCCATTTTTGAGTGAATATCCAAACGAGGCGAATATGAAAAACTATATCTGCACAACTTGTGGTGTTCAGCAGGCAGCTACTGCCACGAAGCCTGAACGTTGCCCTATCTGTGAAGATGACCGCCAATATATCCATCCCGATGGCCAGAACTGGACGACTTTGGACGAGATGCGTCCACGCCATCGTAACGTGTTGCGCGAAGTCGAACCAAGGCTAACCGGCATTGTGACTGAACCAAAGTTTGCGATTGGCCAACGTCCATTGCTGGTACAAACACCTCATGGAAATGTGCTTTGGGACTGCATGAGCTTGATTGACGAGGCGACGGTGGATGCTCTAAATGCCCTAGGAGGGATCAGTGCCATTGCCATTTCACATCCTCACTTCTACGACAGCATGATCGAATGGAGCCGAGCCTTTGGTGATGTCCCCATCTACCTTCATGCAACAGATCGAGAATGGGTGATGCGTCCGGACCCAGTCATTATTTTTTGGGAAGAGAATACACATAGGTTAAACGATGATGTTACCCTGATCCGTTGTGGCGGTCACTTTCCTGGCTCCACTGTTTTACACTGGGCCAAGGGGGCAGATAACAAAGGTGTATTGTTGACGAGCGATACCATTATGGTTGTCGCTGATAAACGCTTCGTGACCTTTATGTATTCATATCCAAACTCAGTCCCCCTTAACGCAGTGACAGTGCAAGGGATTGTGGATGCCGTGCAGCCCTTTGCATTCGACAGAATATATGGGGGGTGGTGGGAGAGTGTGGTTTTATCTGACGCGAAAGGCGCCGTGAGGCGGTCTGCCGAACGTTATATTCGGCACGTAGCTAATTCTGCATAGATCTGCCAATGATTGCTACCTGATTGGTCAACGGCATGGTCTACATCTTCGCAGCGATGGATGGTGAAATTTCGGAGCAGTTGTTGGACCTCAGACTGGTCGAAGTAGTGGTGAGGATGACTGGCTTCGCCACCGCCGGGGATTACAAAGGTGTTTGTAGCGCTTGTGTGAATGGGAGATGAGCGTGCAGAGCAAGCGACCACTCGGTTTGAGGCAACGTTCGACTTCTTTGACTGTCTGCTCAATAAAATCAACGGTGCCATGATAGATAACATTCCAGGTAATAATCAGATCGAAAAAATTGTCATCGTAAGGAAGCTGCGACATATCACCTGTCGTTAAAGTGAGGGAAACGCCCTCTTGCTCAGCCCACTGAGATGCGTAAGAAACTCCATTGGCTGCAGCATCGAGACCATACATCTCAATTTCTTGCTTCGCCAGAAAAATGGCGTGTCGACCAACCCCAAACCCCAAGTCGAGCCCACGTTGCACACCGGCTTGTTGTAAGGTGGGTAAAAGGTCAATGACGAATTGATCTGGCTCAATCCACTCTTTTCGCCCAGCTTCTGTTCCCCAGGTCTCGTTCCACGCTTCCATATTTATATTTCCTTGCTTAAATCCTTGGTAAGATTTTTCTTCGATTCACGGATTGTTGATAGGTCAGAAAAGGATGCATCGAATTGCCGATTCCGACGATTAGACCAATTTGATTAGATATGACCGAGGCGGCAATACCGAAACCAAAAATGAAAACGCCGCCAAGCGTCACGATGCTGGGCACGATGGATGTCAATACATTAATTTTCATGTGATAGTTAAATTGATCACCCAATTCAAACAAAAGAATAAGTTGATTTAATGTTTCATTCATCAATATAATTTGAGCAATATCGGTAGCGATGGTGGACGCACCACGCAGGGATATCGAAACATCTGCTTTCTTCAAGGCAATAGAGTCATTAATTCCATCCCCGACAAAACAGATGGTTTTCCGCTGTTTTTTGAGTGAAGTAATTAAATCTGCTTTCTCCTCTGGTAGCACTTCAGAAAAATAATTCTCAATTCCTAACTCTTGTGCCAATCGTTGAGTGGGCTGTTCATGGTCACCGGAGAGAATATAGAGGGAGATATTTTTTGCTCGCAGTGCTTGAACGATTTGTTGTACCTCTGGTCGAATGGTGGGATGCAGTTCAATTGCCCCATACAGTTGCTGGTCAACTGCGATATAAACAAGAGAGTATCCATGCTGATGTGCGTAGTCGGCCAAAGTTTGTGCGGTTGTTGAGACTTCGATTCCTGTCATCTCCATAAATCTCGCACTCCCGACATAAATAACTTGATCCTGTAGAGTTACTTTAATCCCATAGCCAATTTCATATTCAGCTTCATGAATTGGGGGCAAGGTGAGTTGACGGGCTTTGGCTTCATGAAGGATGGCTAAAGCAATAGGATGAGTTTGCTTAACCTCCGCGGCCGCTGCATAGGTTAAGAGCTGGTCTTCGGAGACATCATATAAAGGATAGATCTTTCCAACGTGGGGCTGAGTCAAGGTAAGTGTGCCAGTTTTATCAAAGACAACAGTATCTACTTTGCTTAATTGCTCTAGTGAACGACCATCCTTAATGAGAATTCCTTGTTGAGATGCAATCGTTAGAAAATTCAACATCATCATGGGTGAAATCATTCTCAAGCTATATCCAAAGCTAGAGTTTAGCATTGTTGCTCCACCAATTAAACCAACTCTTGGGATGCTGAGGGTACTTAACAATAACATCGGTAAAGCGGATTTATCAGCTATTTCTTGTCCTCTAGACAGCATTGTTTCTTTGAAATCGAGGGTGTTGTTTAGAATCTTTCCAATTTGAGCAGCAACGGTTTCTGTTCCAGCTTTCTCTACTTTGACATAAATGCGCCCAGCCAAAATGATAGTAGAGGCAAAACAAGGATCGCCGCTCCCTTTTTCTATCGGTTGAGATTCACCGGTCAACATATGTTGATCGACAGAGGCTTGTCCTTGAATAATATGACCATCAACCGGAATCATTTGCCCTGCGTCGATGACAACGGTATCGCCTGGTTGCAACTGCTCAAATGGAATTTGCACTTCGCTCTCATTCACGGCGACCCAAACAAATCGAGGCTGTTGCCCCATGATGTTGACTAACTTGTTGGTCGAACGTGTTTCTGTCTTGATCAACAGTTTTTTGCTTGCAAAATAAAAGAGTGCGCCTATTGTTCCCACGACGAAATGGCCAGTGATAAAAATGACGCTGATCACAATTGAATCGACAACATCGATATTCACGCGGTGTTCTTCGATTAAGGATTGATAGCTCGCTTTGTAAATAGGTGTGGCAACGATGGCAAGGCCAGGGAGAGCTAACAAGCTGATGGGCCAGTAGATAAATGCCCCGGCAACTGTTATGCCAAACATTGCAGCTGAAATAGCGAGATTGCGGTCAACAAGCTTTTCCAAATCACTCTTTTGCAGTTCTGTGATCTCCTGAAGTTGTTGATGACGAAGATCGCCAACGAATGGTTCTAACAAGGCCCTGACTTTATGGTTGATAGACTTTGTATATCTACTTAGAAACGATGTGTGCTGTTGCTGTCCATCAATATTTGATGAAGTGTGAGGTGGCGCAAAACCTTTCTGGGAGGTTATTGGAGAGGGATATGACGTTGTGGAGACCGACGCGCGAGCCAACCAAGGTGTTTTTTGCTTACGTTTGTTGTAAGTTTGTTTTTCCCTGAATAAGGCTCTACCCGTCGATAAAGCAGTAAGAATTGCCATCAATCATTCCTCATTTATCTTTGATCGTAACAGTTAAATGCAGCAAACTAAACGAGGAGGTGACAATCACTTTTCGCCAAAGTGAGCCGTACTTGTGACTGACCTGCCCGGTTGAATGCGAGGTGACTTTCACCTTCGGGGACAACGTGAACGGTTACCTTTGATCAATCCAAAACTGCTCAGCTGCAATCAGGCAATGTATACTAAACCATTGTTTATCGTCTGTCCAAACCCGTTCCGTTTGCCAGCCAGCCTGTTCGATTAATTTCTGGAATAATTTTAAGTTGTATTTATAAGCTACTGCCCGTTCAATTAATTCTCCCGCAGTAAAATGGATCGTTTCACCATTAATCTGAACGGTCTGATCGCATAAACTTTTTAGATAGATTTCTATGCTAGAATTTGGTTCGTTATACACAATATGATGTTGATATTGTGGGATAACAAAATCCATCCCATATTCGCGATTCAATCGTTCAAGGGGATTAATTAAGTTGAATTGCTGTGTAATACCATCTCTGTCATCGTACGCTTGTTTGAGGATCGATGGCTCTTTTTCTAAATCTACACCGATCAATAACGCATCGCCGCGCTGGCAATATTGACGCATTTGTTTTAGAAACAGAATTGCTTCTTGGGGGTGTATATTGCCGATGGTTGAGCCTGGATAATAGATCAATCGTCGCGTAAATTTTTGCGAGGGTGTAGGAAGCTCAAATGATTGGGTATAGTCGGCGCAAACTGGTAGAACTTCCATATCAGGATAATCTTGGGCAATTTTAGTAACGGTTTCTATCAACTGCTTCTTGGAAATATCAATCGGAATATAGCCAACTAAATTTGGTAAGTGGTCAAACAACAATCTGGTTTTTTTGCTATTGCCACTTCCATATTCGATCATTAAGATCTCTTCGCTGAGATGTGCTACAATTTGCTGAATATTTTGATACATAATACCCAGTTCAGTTCTCGTTAAATAATAATCTTTTGTTTGACAAAGTTTTTCGTATAATCGAGCGCCTCGTTCATCATAGTTAAATTTTGCGGATAAATATTTTGGGGTTTGTTTTAAGCCCTCTACTACTTCATCAAGAATTGCCGCTGTTTGTGGTTCAAAATTATGAAGTTTGAGGATTGGAATCATCGATAGATTACCTCACTGTCAATATTATACCAATTGCGGATTGTGGGATTGTCAATCTGTTCTGATCCCTCTGATAGAGACGCCACATAAACTTCGGCAACAGGAACGTTTTCTGTCGAGGAATAATTGCCCAAAGTCTATATGATATGGCTACACAATTGTCTCTCGACAAAAAATGCTTTGACTGAGGGTAATACTAGCATTTGTCGTTGTCTTGTTAAGTAACTTATATTCCTGCCTTGGACAAAGAATTGACGTATATTGTGCAATTCTTGTACAATATACTTGAGATTGATAAAATTCGATGTTGTCCGACTTTTAATTGGTTTGCCTATTAGGCGCGATTCAAGTAGATGCTTGTGGCAAGAATGGGGTACAAAAGGAGATAATTAAGTGGATATTAAAGAGGTTGAACACCATATTCGGCACTGGATAGAACATACATTAAGCGTTCCTTCTCCTCATTTCAATAATCTTCCTCCCTGCCCATATAGTCGAAACACCTTACTGAGAAATAAACTTGATATTCGTTGTGGTCATGGAACGGAGTTATTCAACATGATTACCGAGATTGGCAGAACATGGGACGATTCTTATGAAATGATTATGGTCGTTTGCGAACCACATACGATTACAACGGACGAACTGATTGCTGGTACAGAAAAATTTAATCAGGAATTCGGCCCCAACGACCTAATGAGCAATTTTGAACATCCAAACTGTACACACCCCAGGTACAAAGTAACAGCATCCAACGGCAAATACGCTTTGGCAATTGTTCAGAGGTTGAATAATTTTGTTCAAGCAGCCAAACCACTATTTGAACAGGGGTACTTTAAGAATGTTGAACCAGAATATCTGTCTGACTACCCATCATATAAAGGAAACTACTTATAGCCACATCATTTAAACTTCGGACAATTGTCCCTCAACAGAAGACGATTCGATACATGCTTTGTGGCACACACCCCTTTTTCGACAGGGAAATTCTGATCGTCAGTTACTTATCTTTTGAACCAATGCCTTCTCTACGTGGGCCAATTCTTTCGCATTTTCATACTGAATCAAGGGCAACCGTGTGTTGATGGCACTCACTAGCATTCCACTATAGCTGAAAAGCAATGAGTAGACAATTCCCAAATTCGTAAAGGCAGTTGTGCCGATATCGATCAGATCCATCATCAGGGGCCATAAAATATTGAACCCCTGCTTGTTGCCAAATTGTGTGGCTAGTTCAAAAACCTGATCGAGCTGCCCCAAATCCCTGTCAACGAGGATAATCTGTGCCGCGTTTGTTTCAATTGCTTCTGTATTCTGTATGGCAATGGAGATCAGGGCCTTTTCCATTACTGGGGCGTCTGTCACACCATTTCCCACATAACAAATGAACCGTCCTCCCATCTGTAGACTTTCCAATAAAGTGGCCTTGGCCACCGTAAGCGGTTCGACAAAATAGTCATCAACGCCTAATTCTGCCGCAAGTTTCTGAGTGGTTGCCTCATCTCCATCAGAAATGAGGTAAATTGCAAATTCGTGGGGAATCGCGTCGTGGATAGGCCAATAACGTTGGCGTAGCTTTTGAAAGATCTCCTTTGCTTGAACACGAGTAGGAGGATCGGCAAGTGCTTGAGCATCCACGACAATTGTATTAATTAGGTTGGCAATCTCCAACACGCGGCCATCTTTGATAAAAATACCCTGGCGTGCTGCCAGATCAACGAAGTTGTAGAGTATGTGGGGCCCCAATGCACTCATTTGTGCTCCAAAGCCTGGCGACAGAAATGCGATGGCTTGGTTCGCGCTCCGAAATGGTAAGCTTGCTGCGAAAAGAATAAACGTGTAGGGGGCGATGCGTTTGCCGCTCTGTTCACCCGCTTGTTGGATCAAGGTTTGGGTTTGAACTGTTTTCTGCAGCGTATGACGAACCTGATTTGGAAGCTGTTGATTGATGGGTTCTTCTATCTGGATGTAGATCTGTCCGCCCAACACGATTGTCGAGGCAAAAACAGACTCTCCGACCTGTTTGAGAACGGGTTCAGGCTGTCCACGTTTGAGTCGTTCGTCGAGCCAGGCCATGCCATAAACGATGACGCCATTCGCAGAGATGGTATCACCGGCATCCATCGATATAACATCACCCGGCACGATATCGGTGCGTGTGGTATCGATTTCAACCCCTTGAACAAATAGCCACTCCGACGGTTGCTCTTGGCCCAAAATTTTCGTCAGACTCCGCTGAAAGCGTGCTTCGCTTTGGGCCAGCAATTTATTCGTTAAAGCTTCCAGCCAAGCATCGAGTGCGGCTGCAAACAGATAGCCCATGATCAAACAAGCCGCGGCACGTGTTGCCCGCAGCATAGAAGGCGAGATTCGTTGCTCTTGGCGGAAATCCTGGTAGGCCAAGCGGAATCTTGGTGTAAATATGTAAAATAGCAATGGTAGACTCATGAGCCTCAATGTTGGCTGAGTCAAAATACCAGCTATTGCTAGCACAAGAGAGGTTGATGAAATCAGAATTGAACGGTTCGCCTCCTTGACAGCCGGATGGACGGATCTTTCGATCTCCTGTGCTTCTTCTACCTCGATTTGGGCATTTCTAATTGAACGTCTTGTCTGTTTTGCAATCCAAGGCGGACTCAAATTTCTTTTGGCCCGTTGTTGATATCTTTTCACGCCCGCATAGCCAGCATACAGAGCGCCGCCAACAGCTAGAAGTTCTATGATCATTCAAACCTCATTAAGGAATCGGAATCAAATAACTTGAACATAGATTCTTCGTTTCGCTCAAGAATGACATGTTCAACTTATTTATGCTCATTCCTAAGATATTTCACGCTTCGTCTTTTTGACCTCCACAGGCATATCGCACGCCTGAAAGAGCGTGATTGCTCGTCGCAAACTGTCTAGTGCCGCTTCTTGCTCCTTTTGCGCTATTTGTACCAGTCCTAGTGCTCGCCAGGCATATGCTTCGAGAACTTTATTCTCTGTAGATTGCGCGATGTCCAACGATTGTTGGATCAGCTTTGCGGCTTCTTCTTTATTTCCTTGCTGTAATCGGATTTCACCCAAAGTACGAAGGGCATCGGGTTGCGTGTTCACATCCTCCGCATGGAGCGTTTGCCAAGCATAGGTTTCTGCTTGTTCCAAATTACCCAAAGCCAAGTGTGCTTCTGCCAGAAGTTCGGTGCTGACAGCACGGCCAAACTCTTCACCTAACTTTGTGAATAGCTCCAGTGCTTCTTCGGCCTGTGCAACTGCTTCTTGATAATTATCACATAGAAGATGGACGAATGCCAAATTGACGGTTGCGCTGGCTAGCTTGTTCAAGCGACCTGTCCCACGGAAGTAATCGATTGCCACTCTCAAATGACGGTCGGCCCGATCGACTTGACGCTGCCAACCATAGAGCACGCCGAGATGATTGCGTGCATTCGCCTCTCCATAGGGATAATCGGCCTCTTGGGCTAGACGAACGGCTGCTTCCAGAGAAGCCAAAGCCTCTCTTTTGTTCCCTTGTTTATCGAAAATGATCCCCTCTAGATTGGCGGCATCGTGGCGTATCCGGAAGACTTCACGTTGTGCTACCCCGAAATTGCGATCATGGACCTGTGAGTAACCCTGTGCTCGATGCAGACTGGCAGATTCACTGAGCAGTTGCTCAAGCGTTGCCTGGCTAGATGCATAAGCATCCAAAGCTTGCACTGTTTCGCCACGCAATGCCGCAATATCGCCCTGCATACGGTGGGCCTGTGCCTCCAGAAAGGGAACGCGCCAGTGAGCCGTCTGGAGTTCGGCGAGCACTTCGTTGTAGTATCCCAGTAGCTTCTGCAGTTCAGCCCGCCGCAAATAGAGAAGTTCGCGGGTCTTTTGTGTTAAATGCTGCGCAGAAACAGATTGCAGCAATGATAGAGCTGCCGCGGCCTGGCCCTGGTCGAGTTCTTGTTGGCGATGTGTATCCCAGAGTTTGAGTGCTGCTTTGGGATCACCTGCTTGAACATAGTGCCAGGCGGCAGATGTGTATTGACCACACTGGGTGCGAATCTGGGCAGCGCGCCGATGAAGCTTCTCTAACTCTTCAATCGTGATCAATCGCTGTATCGCTTCTTTGAGGACTGGCAGAAGTGTCAGACCACCCTGGATATCCTCCTGAATAAGACGCCACTTCGATAATTGCTTCAGGGCCGCTTGCGATTCTTCCGTTTGCCAAACCCAGATCGGTGCCGGGTTGCGAAAGATGGCCAGTGTCTCCAAAAGGAGCATTTCAGCTTCGGTCAAGTGGCGCCAAATACGACGCAACAGAAACTCTAAAGACAGTTCTTTGGTGAGTCCCGACAATAGCTCCTGTTCAGCTACCCCTATCCGTTTAGTTGACTGATAATAGACCAAAGAAAGTTCGATGAGGCGCGGATTGCCCTGGGTCAGTGCTTGAATCTGCTCCAACGCAGCGCGTGACAGCCGTAGCTCTGCCTGATGAGCAAGTTGTGCAATCGCAGGCGACGACAAGCCGGTTAACATACATTGATGATCCACTTCGACCAAGTGCCTTTGGCCGATGAGGAGCATGGGGACCAGACCGCGCAAACTCTCGAGCAGGCTGACGATTTGCGCATGGGCGACGAGATCATTCGGGCGCAGCAAATCTACCTCATCAAAGCAGAGAATAAGAGGAGTTTGGCCAATTTGAGCGAGTTCGTGCTGTAAGAGAGTGATGGTATATTCCTGCATGACTCCTTGATCGGCCATTAACTGCAGCCACAGGGCAGACGCACCCTGGAGGTGTAGAAAGTAGGCCAGGCGGAAGAGAATGTCGTTCAAACGATCCGTCAGCTGGGGATGGATCGTGAGCCAAAAGACCTCTTGTCCAGCAAACGCAAATCGAGCAAATGTATACGCAGGTGGTCCCACTTGCCATTACGCTGTTGGAGCATCTGCTAGCAGTTCATCCTAAAGGTAGAGAACCCAAAAAGGAGGAAGGAATGCTAACCGCGCCAGAAATAACTATAGCAGTACTGATGAATGTATTGCAAGTAACGCCGATGGGAACAAACGTAAATGTAATGCGTCTGATGTGGGCAATGCTGAATGGGTCGTTTCTGAAAAGTCGAGGAGCAATCCATAGCGCATTGAAAGAAAGCGGGTTTGAAGATGAGGAGCTCCGGCGAAGCTGGTGGAGCTTTCGATATGGATCATGGGATATCACAAGTCTGCTGGGGTCGTGGCAAGAAGAAGTGGAAAGGGGAATGGGAGGCAAAAAAGCGAGAAGGGTACCGAGTGAAAAGCATAGATATCACAGGGTTCTGGCGACCGAAGCTGCAAGGGAAAGTGAACCGACTCTATAACTCAACGGTTCGTCGGGCATTGCCCGCGCTCATCTTTGGAGTGATGATAAGCTCGGGGGAGATAGGCGGGAAGCGAGTGCCACTGCTCAAGGCAATCATGAGATGCACGGTTGGAACAAAGGAAAGTGAGTTTCGGAAAAAGCTGCTGACAGAGACGAAGAAATCACTGGAGTCAGACGAAGTGGCGGTGGTCGATGCCGGGTTTACAATCAGAGAAATGCTAGAAAGCGGCATAGACCGATTTGTCCTGCGGGAAGCCATTAACTGCACAGTGCGCCGCAATGAGTTCCCCAAACGCAAAGAAAAAGGCAGACCACCTGAATATGGTGATATTGTGCGACCGCTCTCTCGCAGCTATAAGGAAAGCGACTCGAGGCTACAACTCCGGACTCGTCTGGTCGCTTTCTCTATAGTGGTCGCCTGATTTGCTATCAAGCATGGCACAATCTCGTCCCCAGAACAACCAAGGTGGATACAGCCAACCGTACCTACTCGATTTACGTCATTCAGGATCCGGCCTACAACACACCTTTGGTTTTGGCGACCGTTATGACTTTGCAGCCTGAAACCATTTATCTTGTCTACCTGGAACGCTGGCCTGTTGAACATCCCCCCCTTGGCTTCCAAGCAGATGATTGGCTTACATCGTCAATTTGTTCATGCCGATGAGGCTTGTTTCCGCTTACCTGAACTGGGGCTGCTGGCTGGCAATCTTCTTTCCCATTTAGCCGCTTCTCTTCCTCCCATACCGACTGGCTACTGGGATCGAGAGCCTCAATCCACTCCCGGCAGGCTGCGCCGTGTTCTCTCGAGTGCTCTTTTTCCAACTCCTGACCAACTCGACCCTGACTTTCGGAAAAAGGCCTCGGTTTCACACCATTTCCCTAAAGGCGTTCTCGCTCATCGCCGCCTCAATGCCGCTGCTTAAACTAGCCGAGCACTATTTTTACATTTTATCCCGTTTTTTCAGGGTGGATTCTTTTTTTCCGCCCCTTTCGGTTTGCCCTTTGTCACTCAAGCCTTTACCAGAAAGTAAAGGGGCTGGCATCTCCAACAACCGCCTCCCCAGCAAATAAGGGGTAGCCAAAGGCGAATTGCGACTCAACCACTCCGGATCGTGAAACCGCCGGAGCGCCTGTTTGACCAGATCAACGAATTCACCCTGATGGACAGGCGCGGGTTTTGCCCTCTTTGCCTGTCGACCGGAGACCGTAATGGCGCGATTCTTCATAGAAACTTCCTTATTTGGGCTCAAAAGTGAGAGTTTTTACAGAAAAAGTGAGAGTTTGCTGCACCAACGACGGGCCAAGTGCGAGTATAATAGTTGAACAAACAGCTTATTTGGTCCGCATCACAAACGAATAGACAATGCCACCTGGCCGAAAGAATGACTGGCGCCAACGATCAGAATGACAATTCAGATCGACAACCGTCGCATAGCAACAGCTGCGTGAGACTAAAAACGTCTGAGTCGGCACGTGTTCGTGGATCGGGACGTTGCGATGTGGTAAGGGGAGGGTGATGCACGACTCGCTCCTCGCCACAATAAATAGAATGGAATAACAATGCGATCGCTGCGTTCTGATCCGAGAGGAATAAGGAGGAAAATCGAAAAAATCACCACATATGACCATGCAGTAGACCAGCAAAATCTCCCGGCTCCAGGAGTGTCAACCATCGTAACAAATTGTGCTGCGCCTGGATCGAGATCGCATCCGAGCCACCCAATTATTAGACATGATAGGGAGTGAAATTCGGACACGGATTTTTAGGATGAACACGGATCATCTCTGCATAAATCCGTGAAATCTCTGTTCATCCGTGTCCCACATTCTGAATCCTTATCATCTCGACTCTATATCTCTCTAAACGGGCGATTGCACACGACCCTTGGCCAGGTATCCTTTCGGAAAGGCAATCGCTTTAGTAGATATAAAACACTCCTGGGATCCCCACGTTAACCTGATCCAACAAGTTCTGTGGCAAGACATTCTCCCCTGAGAAGCCAGTCAGACTCACAATCACTTGCCGGATAAGTTCTTAATCCTATCTTATTGTGTCCTGATCGAAAAATTTTATGTTCAACCGTTGCAGAAATGCACTATTCATTTTCTGTGTTCTCTACTGGACAGATTTCCAAACGTGTCACTCTGAGCGGATATTCGGTCCAAAAATCGCCAATGAAAGCAGATTTTAGATCCGAAATGGTTCATTTGTGCCGCTAAGATTCGGCGAAGAATCTTCTTTTTTGGTAAACGTGTTCAGTTGGGAATTTCTATTCAATATCACAAAATATTAGAAGGAGCACTTGAGTATGTTCTACAAGAAAACCTGGATCTATTCATCCCTCTCTCTGTTGTCCCTATTGGTTATGTTTTCGGTTGTTACATCGTCAGAGAGCGTCGGTGCTCAGGAAACGGAGCAGCTTCGTGCCAGCGGCATTTCCCAAACCACGACTTTTACCTACCAAGGGCGCTTGACCGAAGGGGGAATCCCAGCAACCGGAACTTATGATTTTGTCTTTGCTCTTTATGACGCTGCCAATGGTAGCGATCAGCTAGGCAGCGCTATCCCAATTGAAGATGTTGCCGTCAACGATGGATATTTCACCGTACAGCTCGACTTTGGCGGCAACGACTTCCGAGGAGACACCCGATACTTGGAGGTAAGAGTACGCGCAGGCGGCGAAACTGGTTCCTATACTCTCCTCGATCCACGGCGGATCGTGACATCAGTTCCCTACGCAGTATACGCAAACCGTGCCTCAGCCCTATCTGCTGCAGATGACAATCCCGAAAATGGGGTCTATGTCAGTGAAAATGGAAATGTCGGCGTGGGAAATAGAACACCAACTGAAAGACTGGATGTTGCTGGTAATATCACGGCTAGTGGAACCATTTGCGATGGGAGTGGATGCATTGGAGACAAAACTTCTGTATGGAACAGAAATGGCTCCGAAATATATTATTCTGGTGATGTTGGTATTGGTTCATCAAACACAACTGCACGATTATATGTTGTAAAAGATGAGAAAGGGTGGGCAACACAAATTATCAATACAAACCCCGCAGGCGATGGCCTAAAAATCGCGGCAGGGAGTACCAAATCTGAGGGTGTATTGTCGGCGCTAAATTACGATGAGTCCCAAGCGTTATTTAGGGTCATGGGTGATGGCAAAGTTGGAATTGGAACAAGTAGCCCTGTTTCAGTTCTGCATATCCGTGGTGTCCCCGGAGACCCTCAGCTGGCTATCGAACATCCGGCTGATCCAGAGGGTCCTGCAGGAATCCGAAAGAGAGATGATGGGACATTAGATATCTTTGCCAATATGACTGCTGGGGAACATAAGGATATTGTGTTTTGGTCTGGAGGTAACGGCAGTGATGAAGCGGAAACCTGTATGTAAATGGTAAGACTTCAATGGGTGCAACGGACGATGTAATCTGGGTCGGTGATGGCATCGGCGCGGATGGCCTACAATCATTAGTTTTACGCTCAGGAGATAATAATCGAGTCTTCATTCTCGCTGATGGCAATGTTGGCATTGGCAAGCCAGACCCGGGTCATCCGCTACATATGGCCAGCGGAGCCCACGTCACTGTAGGCGGGTCGTGGGAGAACGCATCAGATCGCAACCTTAAGGAAAACTTCGAGCCAATTGACGAGCAGGAAATATTAGCAAAGCTAGTTGAATTACCAGTAACCCGGTGGAATTACAAGACCGAAGACGACTCAATTCGGCGTATTGGCCCTATGGCACAAGATTTCCACGAAGCATTTGGTCTTGGTACAGATGATAAGCATATTGGCACAGTCGATGCTACCGGAATCGCGCTAGCCGCTATCCAAGCATTGGCTGCAGAAAATGCTGCTTTGCAAAAACACATAGACAGTATCAGTAGATCCAAATTTCAGGTTTAGAGAGAGAATTTGGGCTAATTAGTTGACATAAATACGTATTTGCCAGTCAATACCTAGCATTTACGTAAAATTTAAGCGATTTCTAGATATGAAATTGGCTGTTTTTGGCAACTGAGATCTGAAAAAATGGCCCCAAAATCCCTTCTCTCCCGACTGAAAATAGTCAAAAACGCCAAATTTGGATCTACTGAGTCTTGAAGAGCGGTTAACGGCTTTAGAGCAAAGTACAACGACTCGTAACTAGAGTTGTCTACCCATTTTAAATAAGTGCCAAGGGGCTCCCCCATGAAAAAAGTCCTTTCGTTATTCATCGCCAATATCGCAGTTCTGTTGCTTACATCTATAGTAACGGCCCAATCATCCACCCCATTCACCCTTCCCTGGTTCACCATAACCAACGGTGGAGGTCGCAGCACGGGTGGCATCTATATGCTGTTTGACACCCTCAACCAATCTATCGTCGGGCGCATGGACGGCGGATCCTTTTCTTTGATCGATGGGTTTGTGGGAGAACCGACCAGAACAGGCACAGTTACACCATCTCCGACACCCTCTGCTACACCGACTGTCGCAACAAAAGAGCCGGCGGGTTCCGTTACACCAACGCCAAGTTCGACGCCCTCTGCCACGCCTAAGACGACAGCGACCGAAACAGGGGCACCAGAGATCACGTCGACTGCAACAAGAATTCAGGTCGTTTCCATCACACCCACGCCCACATCAACGTCTGATTCCGATCGTGCGATCTATCTTGCCTACTTTGCTGGACAGGCGGATGCAACGCCATCCCCGACGAAGACACCTGAATGGCGGCAGTGGGGTGCGGCTGGCCGTAAAATTTCGGCCTTGGCCCTTGTCAATGACCATCTTCTCATGGCCGACACTGATGCTGCGACCAAAGGCATTTATCGAGCTAGCTTAGCTGGATGTAATGCTACGCCTGACTTCAGACCGACCTTTGTTCCCGTTTGGGCGCAAGAGCCTGTCTGGTCATTGGCCGTTGTTGGAAACGACGTCTTGGCCGGTACAGAGGGAAAACAGGTGCTTTATTCCCCCGATGGTGGTCGCACATGGCAAGCAACCCAGAGCGATATTGAAGACCGGGTGCGAGCCGTCGCAATTTTCGATGGTAAATTTTATGCCGGGGCGGAGGGTGACGCAGCGACATCGGGTGTCTTTAAGAGCAACGATTTTGGCGATACATGGACGCCAATTCCTGATGGTCCTACTTCCATTGCCAACATGCAGGTTCTAGGCGACTCGCTCTGGATCGGCACGATTGGACAATGTGTCTGGCAGCTTAACCCTGAAACTGATGCGACGATACAATTCTGTGAGGGGTTGGGGGCGTCTGATCATGCGGCCTGGCGCGTCTGGGATATTGCGTTGGATGAATCTGCAACTGACCCGTTCTATTATATCGCAACAGCAAGCGGCATTTTTAGTCGGGAGAATGCTTCGTCTTGGGAGTCGATCGAGATGGTCAACGGCCCGATGCGTACGCTCGAAGTTACGGACGGCGTACTCTATGCTGGTGGCGAACAGGGAAACGTGATCACCAAACCGCTGGGGCCAAATGGAGAGTGGAAGACGATTGGTCCTGCCACAGGGAAGGTTGTTCGGGATCTGGTGTTTGATCAATCGAATTGCGGTGCGCTCATTGCCGCCACAGATGATGGCGTATGGATACGTAGGTAAAGACCACACAAATTGAATTTGTACGGAGTGTGTCCCAAAGTGTGTAAAAGCAGCCGATTCTCTGACTGAGCGGCGTCTATTTATACACTTTGTGGTATACACTCAATTCATCCGGAGAGATTTCATCATGCATATCAAAAACATTCTGGCATTCACCATGTTTGTACTTTGCCTGTCCGTTGCCGTTCTGTACACATCCAGAACGACTGAGCAGGTACATGCCGAAACAATTACGCAATCTGAAACGGTGACCGCTGCGGCAGTCACAAACCCTGTATTTACCTACCAAGGACGTCTGACCGAGGAAGGAAATCCAGCGACTGGAACGTATGACTTTGTCTTTACGCTGTATGATGCGCCGACTGATGGTACACAAGTTGGAAATGCTATCTTGATGGAAGATGTTGACGTGAACGATGGTTTTTTCACTGTACCACTCGATTTTGGCAGCGATATTTTTCTGAGAGGCACACTCTTTTTGGAGATTCGCTTACGAACGGGGAGTGCAACAGAGGAATATACAATACTTGCACCGCGTCGTGCTATCACATCCACACCTTATGCAGCAGATGCGAGTCATGCATCTGCTCTATCGGCACCCGATGGTGATCCTTTCAATGCTGTTGTCATAGATGACGATGGGAAGATGGGTATTGGTACCCCAGATCCCGATGCCTTAATGGACATCAGCGGAAAGGTATCTGATACTATTGGCGTGAATCACCTGTTGCAATTCAATAACACTTTTGGTTTTCGCATTGATAGCACAACAGGTCATAACCTCTTTGTCGACACTTACAATTCAGGCTGGAACTTGGTACCAGCCCTAACGGTCAATAGAGTCGCAGGCAATGTAGGTATTGGTACATCAAATCCAACTCAGCGATTGGCGGTAACTGGGAATATTTCAGCAACAGGCGAGTTTATAGTGAACTCTCAAGCAGTACTAGGTCAGGGTCCGAGCGACACAGGGGGAGGGTTTGACAGAATATGGATTGGAGATGGTAACAGTGCAGATGGATCGAGTGCTCTCGCTTTACGCGCAGGGGGCGCTGTCTAGATAGCACGTCCAAGGTCCTTGACTGTACGCTCTCGCTTTACGCGCAGGGGGCGCTGACCATATGTGGATATCAGAATCTGGAAAGGTCGGTATTGGGACAACGCGTCCTGAGACTGTACTAGAAGTTCGAAGCCCTGATTCAGATGAAATCGAAAACCTAATTGTTGTTCGCAAGGATAATCAACGAGGAGACGGGAAGCAGTTCTTTGTCCAAATGCAGCCAGCTGTACCAGATGTGCTGTTAACAACAAACGGTACTGGCCTACATCCGAGCCTAAGTCTGGGTGCTGGATCATCGGCAAAACATATGACAATTGCTACGAGTGGAAATATCGGTATGGGGACGGCAAACCCCAACTTTCCACTGGAAGTAAATCGAGATCAAATTACGAACGACCTGGTTAATATTAGAACTCAAGGGGTGAATCTATGGACGATTGGAAAAGAAGGAGGTATCGGTGCTAGCTCGTTGAAAGCTTTAGATAAGCCGATTTTGCTAGCTCATCCTGATGAGACTCATGGGATGGCACTAGGGCCGAATGTACACTGGAGTGACGTCGCTACAACGGGAAATCTGAATCTCAAGGGTAATGTAGGCATTGGGACGAACTCACCCCAAAGCGCCTTACAAGTCAACGGCTACACCCAACTCGCCTTGACAAGCGGCGCTCCACCCTCTATCGACTGCAACAATGCAACGCGCGGCCGCATGAAAGTGGACAGCGCGGCAGGCTTGCTCTATGTCTGCATGGATTCAGGGTGGGTGGGAAAATGATGATGACATCGTTTGAACGAATCAAAACCTATGCTCTGCATGCCAGAAGGAAGCTCCGAACGACATATTTCGTCATTCTTGGCTTCACGGCAATAATCATTTTCTATCTGACAGCCACCGCCTATGCTCAATCCACCACCTCTTTTGCTCTGCCTTGGTTCACAGTTAGCAATGGCGGAGGGAGTAGCAGCGGCGGTTCGTATGAACTGTATGATTCTATCAACCAGTCTGGTCTGGGTGAGATGAAGGGCGGTGCTTTTGCGATCAGCGATGGATTTCAGGTTACGTCGACGCCTACACCTACATCTACTCGGACAGAGAATCCCGAACGACCAACACCGACTCCGACGAATACACCAACAACTGGACCAAAACTCGAACTTGCCAAAAGCGTCTCGCAGAATGTGGCGCAGGCCAATGATTTGTTGACTTATCAAGTTGTGGTCACGGCGACTCATGATACGGCCATGATTGAGCTATCCGATGTATTGACCAATGGCTTGACCTATGTTGAGAACAGCGTCTCGGAGAATGCCCGCGTGGAGCACGATACAATCCGCTACACGGGTTCTGTATTGCCAGACAATCCACTCACCATTCACTACCAGGCAAGGGTCGCGGCTGACATAGAGCCAGGAAGAACGCTCAACAATAGAGTTGTGGTAACGAATACAAGCAACAATCAACGTCTCGATGATACTGTGATTGTCTCTGTACCCAGTACACCCACTATATCGAGCTTGGTCCTGCTCTACGTTAATGCCGATAATATAGCAGGGGGACCAGCCGATCTATCCTGGCACATTCGCCAACTGATCCGGCGCGTTCACCGTGGTGCCGCCGCTTTGGGCGATGCTGACGCAAGCGTCGAGATCTTCATGGTCCTAGATTGGTATGGGGACAGGAACAGCCGTCTCTTTCATGTCAGCAAGGAAAGCAATGGCAATTGCGACCTTTTTACTGATTTCGGCTCATGAATGAAAATAGGTGAAATGGGAGTCAATGAGAGAGCGAAGAAAGGAGTCATTGACAAATTTGAGATTGTGAGTCCATTCAAAGATGGCAACATATTGGGCAAGATAACGTTTATGAACACCCCGAAAGGGACGCAGAAAATTGCGTAGACCAGTCCAAATGCCTTCCATGGTGTTGCAGTGAACTTCCCGAATGCCGTCGCCATCATCATCGCGAGCCCATTCGTACCGGGAGTGACAAACAGTGGCATGAGAGCGACCAGTCTCCGCAATGGGATTGTAGGCGTTGCACTCGTCGGTATAGAGAGTGGTGCCAGGGAGAGAGCAAGCAACAACTAAAGGAACAATGGTTGCTTGTTGTGTGTTGTCACAGACCGTGAACTGGACTTGGCCAGAGGTTCGTCCCACAACGCCCAGAATCGGTGGTCGGTCGTTCTCCATCGTCCCTCGTCCACGGCGCTTGTTGGCTCGAGGTCTGGGCGGGTCATCTGGATCGGGATGGTAATCGCCTTTCTCTCCTGCATTCTGGTACAGTTCATCGGCTTCAGCTACAGAATCGCGAAAAAGGGGGAAGCGGCTGCGGCTTGGAGCAACGCCGTATTCTGGATCCGATGGCGACGCTCCAACAACGTACTATAGTTCAGAGACAGTTCCTCTGATAGATGCAGCGTTGGTGTCCCTTGAATGATGCCTCGCATCACTAAGACTATCGTCACACAATTGTAATGCGTTCCAGACCAGACTGTATTCGTAAAGGCATCGTATACTTTGCCGCATTCTCGGCATCTGTACTTATTCACCGGGGCTCGCTCTCGACTGTGAGGCGCTTGCCCTTCTGGCAATCTATGTCCATCTGGACATTGCATCCCTTCTGGATGCAAGATCTCTAACAATCTCTCATAACAGCCTTCTTCGCTCATCAGTTCTTGGATCGGATATCGCATTTTCATGGCTCTTTTTCTCTTTTCTTTTTTCTCATTGACCTCTTTCCCTATTTTACTTTACTTTCTGGTAAAAGAAAAGAGATGAGGTGAGAAATGTGACAAAAAGCGGTTAGCAGTTCATCCTAAAGGTAGAGAACCCAAAAAGGAGGAAGGAATGCTAACCGCGCCAGAAATAACTATAGCAGTACTGATGAATGTATTGCAAGTAACGCCGATGGGAACAAACGTAAATGTAATGCGTCTGATGTGGGCAATGCTGAATGGGTCGTTTCTGAAAAGTCGAGGAGCAATCCATAGCGCATTGAAAGAAAGCGGGTTTGAAGATGAGGAGCTCCGGCGAAGCTGGTGGAGCTTTCGATATGGATCATGGGATATCACAAGTCTGCTGGGGTCGTGGCAAGAAGAAGTGGAAAGGGGAATGGGAGGCAAAAAAGCGAGAAGGGTACCGAGTGAAAAGCATAGATATCACAGGGTTCTGGCGACCGAAGCTGCAAGGGAAAGTGAACCGACTCTATAACTCAACGGCTCGTCGGGCATTGCCCGCGCTCATCTTTGGAGTGATGATAAGCTCGGGGGAGATAGGCGGGAAGCGAGTGCCACTGCTCAAGGCAATCATGAGATGCACGGTTGGAACAAAGGAAAGTGAGTTTCGGAAAAAGCTGCTGAAAGAGACGAAGAAATCACTGGAGTCAGACGAAGTGGCGGTGGTCGATGCCGGGTTTACAATCAGAGAAATGCTAGAAAGCGGCATAGACCGATTTGTCCTGCGGGAAGCCATTAACTGCACAGTGCGCCGCAATGAGTTCCCCAAACGCAAAGAAAAAAGGCAGACCACCTGAATATGGTGATATTGTGCGTCCGCTCTCTCGCAGCTATAAGGGAAAGCGACTCGAGGCTACAACTCCGGACTCGTCTGGTCGCTTTCTCTATAGTGGTCGCCTGATTTGCTATCAAGCATGGCACAATCTCGTCCCCAGAACAACCAAGGTGGATACAGCCAACCGTACCTACTCGATTTACGTCATTCAGGATCCGGCCTACAACACACCTTTGGTTTTGGCGACCGTTATGACTTTGCAGCCTGAAACCATTTATCTTGTCTACCTGGAACGCTGGCCTGTTGAACATCCCCCCTTGGCTTCCAAGCAGATGATTGGCTTACATCGTCAATTTGTTCATGCCGATGAGGCTTGTTTCCGCTTACCTGAACTGGGGCTGCTGGCTGGCAATCTTCTTTCCCATTTAGCCGCTTCTCTTCCTCCCATACCGACTGGCTACTGGGATCGAGAGCCTCAATCCACTCCCGGCAGGCTGCGCCGTGTTCTCTCGAGTGCTCTTTTTCCAACTCCTGACCAACTCGATCCTGACTTTCGGAAAAAGGCCTCGGTTTCACACCATTTACCTAAAGGCGTTCTCGCTCATCGCCGCCTCAATGCCGCTGCTTAAACTAGCCGAGCACTATTTTTACATTTTATCCCGTTTTTTCAGGGTGGATTCTTTTTTCCGCCCCTTTCGGTTTGCCCTTTGTCACTCAAGCCTTTACCAGAAAGTAAAGTATTTTACATACTTTTCACCTACTTTCATATATGAGCCACTGATTTTACGTGCAATGGTCTGTATGAGCTAGGGAAGTCGGTAACTCCTTTTGATGAGAGGCTAGGCGATCCGACTTCGCTTACAAAGCTCATTGTCACTGGGTTGAACGCTTATCCGAATGCAGAACAGGTGTTACTTTCCCTTGTTGGTCATGGGGGCGGATGGAGCCCTCTCTTATTGGCAGGACAGCCAACCTCTCATTACGGCCAATCCGGGCTGGGAGGTCTACTGTGGGACGATACACCAGGTACATCACTATCGACGATTGAGTTAGGCGCTGCTCTGAAAGCTGCTTTTGCCGCAACTGGACGCAAGATCGATCTCCTCTATTTGGATGCCTGCTTGATGGGGATGTATGAAGTGGCTTATGAAATCAAAGACAGCGTCAACTATCTATTGGCTTCAGCAAGCTGGGCCTGGACTTCGTTCGCCTACGATGCCCATTTGCGTGCCCTGAAAACACCACAACCTGCTGATGAGATTGCTCAAATGTGGATGCAAAATGAAGCTAGTATATTGCGACCCGATAATTTGCCCTTTACTTATTCGGTCGTAGACCTGAAGCAGATGGACACCCTCAAACTGGCGATTGACCGACTGGCAAAGTCTCTCATTGTGCTCACAACTGATGAAGTAGACAGGGTTCGCATTGCAACAGCAGCCAAAGCGACCGACTGTTTCGACAGCAATCAGGATATCATGATTACACAAGCCGACACCTATTGCGATTTGATGAGTTTCACGCGCAAACTCAATGAACTGTTTGCAGGCAATGCAGAAGTTGTTGATGCCATCCGGAACGTACAGACGGCGTTACCGAAAGTGGTCGTTGACAAAGATCAACAGAACGGCAAACCAAATCGGTTCGCCTCTGAACAATGGGAATGGGATAGTCCGGGTGGTTTGGCGATTTATTTGCCATTACGTGAAGACGAATGGAAGCGCCGTTATTATAAGAATAGAGATGATGAGGATGGATTACTCTTTGCCAAAGATGGAGAATGGGACGATTTTATCCAGCTATATTGGGGAGAGAAGGAGCCGCCAGACGATCCACCTTGTCCTCCTTGCCAGGTGCAGCCAGGACATTTGGAGATTCTTCAAAAATTCTATCAGCCTATTTTGCTTCGTTGAATCGACTTGCTAAAGAACGAGAGTGTATATTGTACGATCTTCCTGGAAGTGGCCATAATAGTTTGAGTAAACGAGACTCCGTGTGGCCACTTCCAGAAAGATTCGGAACGACCATCATCGATGTGACTCAATCGAGATCAAACAGTTCTGCAACTGGAATGAGAAACCCGTCTAACTGACGTGATTCAAGCGTATCACCGAAGGTGTACAACCCAGCAAGTTTATAGGCACCGTGATCCAAATGATAAACAGTAATTGTTTGCTCTTGATAATCGACGATCCAATATTCAGGCACACCTGCCTCCTGATAAGCTGCGTATTTCGTCTCCAGATCGTGATTGGGATTTGATGACGATAATATTTCAACGATTAGATCTGGAGCACCTTCAACGTAATTTTGACCAATCACCCCTTGGCGTTCTCGCTTCACAAACAGAATATCCGGTTCAACAGGTACTGGCTGATTCGGTAAGCGAACACCGCAAGGAGCTTCTAATACTTTTCCCAACTGATTCCGTCTGGCATGAACACGCATCCGGACATAGAGTTCACCTGATACATCTTGATGGATAATGGCTGGCGGTGGTGACATGTGTAAGACTCCATCAATGACCTCATATTTCCACCCATCATCAGGCAGTTGCACCCAATGTTCGTAGGTCCATTCGCCTTGGCGAGGGAATATAAGTTCCGGTTGAGCACCATTCGGAGGGGAGGCTACTTTTGATGATTGATGAGAGGCAGGCGTCGGTTCTACGCGTTGAGTTACTTGCTCCATACGTTGCTCCTTGCAAACTACATCAAATACCTTGCGTCAACCGTGCTCGGGCAATGGCTGCAATTTCCGCTGCCGCACGATATTTCGCTTGCCACTGCGAATAGGTTAGCCCATAAATCAACTCGTCATCTTGGAGTTCGCCCTTGATGATCGATGGAAAATAACCGCCCAGCGTCACCAGGGTCTGAGAGGGCACAGTATCCGCCAACCGATCTAACTCGAGTGGGGACAACGTCCGATGTTGACGATATCCGTTCATTACTGCATGAATAGCAGCCATATCGGGCGTCAATTCGGCAGTCAGACAATTGCTCAACAGACTACCCAAGTCGAAAACAGCCGGGCCAAGCCCCACCACATCCCAGTCGATGAAGGCAAGCTCTCCGTTCTCTGTCACGACCGCATTCCCCAAATTTGGGTCACAGTGGATCAACACGGGAGTCAGATCTTCGCAGTGATAGCAATCTCGAACTGCGGCCACTAGTTCATCATACCAGATCTGCCAGTGAGGCGGCACCTGATCAGCTACCTCACCAATGTATTGGCCGACCCATGTCAGCTCTCGGGCGGGCAACATCCCGGCTTTTGGTAAAGAAGATGGGCTGTCCACGGGAACGTTGTGTAGTTGAGCCAGGGATGCCCCCAGCTTGCTCCAAATCGCTGGCGTCAACATCACCGCATCTGTTTCAAAGGTTCCCAACTCGGGTGACCATGACCGGAGTGCCTGACCGACATAAGTGGTCACAAGCACATCCCACCCCTTAATAGTTGCCACACTTTGCCTGTCTCGTGTACGAATGACCCACTCTGTTGGGTACTCATGTTCTTCTAAAAAAACGAGCATCTGAGCTAATTCATCTGCTCTGCGGGCCAAATACTTGTTCGGTTGCAAAGGAAAGGCACGCAAGACCCAATCAGGGCCTGCTTCCCGTTGAACATGATAGACGTGCTTTGGCCCTTTTGCCAGCGCTTGCAGGTTTATAAACCCTGCATCATATTGCGTAGTCAAAACGGTGGTCAGATCAGTTTCCATTCTATGAAGGTTAAATGTGTATCGTCAAAATTTAGACCTTTGCCTGTTTTATGGTCCCATGTTTCGAACAGATTGTCAATCTTGCCGAGTTTGCTCCAAATGTTCCTAACCTGGACAAGGCCGCTTCGCTCACGAGCCAGAACCAACAAGGGAAAGTATGTTATCCTGGCTATATTGAGGTTGTGATTAGCCTAGGTAAGAGGTATTATGAACGAATGGATAATATGTTAATGTAATTTTATCATTTTGACGGTAGGAGGTTAATTGGGAAAATGATCGAATGAGCGAAATTAGGATCGTAGAGGCCACGACGCAATCGCTCGATGAATTTGTCACGCTCTTAGAGCAAGTTGGTGAATGGCTTTGGGCCAAAGGCGTCAAACAGTGGAAACCCGGCGCCCACCGTGAGGAGCGGGAACAACTTATCAACTTGGTTGAAAATGGCTGTCTCATTCTTGCTTATCAAAATGAGGTGTTGTGCGGTGGTTGCATCCTGTCGGAAGTTTTACCGCAGGAGTGGCCAGATGTTCCAAATATTCTTGCGCTGAATAAGCTAGCTGTTGCACGATCTGTAGCAGGACAAGGAGTTGGAAGCCAAATTATTCAAGCTTGCATTCGGTTTGGTACGAAACAAGGAAAATCCGCTATTAGGCTAGATTGTTGGGATGGAAACGACTTCTTAAAGTCTTACTACCAGGATGAAGGATTTACGATGCTAGAAGCAATTGAAGGAGATGGATATTATTGTAGGCTCTTTGAGAAACAGATCGTATGGGATACATACAGAATTTGTAGTCGGATAAACCCATAAAATTCCGCATTTTGACAGGTGAGTTTGTAGAACATACAATAGCTTTAATAGAAATTTCCGAGGGCAATCCTTTCTACATGTCTGCCGTTGTCCAGCAATCAGCAGATACAAGCATGCTCCTAGTTGATGAAGGGGAAAGAAGAATAGTAATCGTTTGTCCGAAGTTTAAGTGGCGTCTCTATTAGGTCAAGCTAGGGAACCATTTGTTCAGATCAACCCACTCTTGCAAGGCATAGCAGGTTTCTCTCATTTGGACGAAAAAATGGTCTGCCATATTCATGGCAAACTCAAGGTGGTGCGTTTGCATTGGATTCCCGTCCCACTCTCCCCATCGACAGAGGCGCAAGTGGTAGTAAAAGTGGCTCATTGCCAAAATCGCTAGCTGGTCATCTTTGTTGACTGTACGTCCCGTTCTGCTCTGATATCCGATAAGAAAATTGTGCCAATCCAACCAAGGTTCCTCTACCCAGTGTGGTCTGCATAAGTGAACCGCTACGCCAAGCTGCAGAGCCTCCGTGCCGACGCGGACCATTTCCAGATCATAAAACCCCTGAAAGTGCGCCTCATGAACGCTTAAGTTTGGCATGTCCTCATGAAAGAGGATACGCGGCTGCTGGTCAATGAAATCGATGCACTGTTCAGCCAGGGCGAATGATTCCGAGAAAAAGGGTGCTTGGTAAGCTGGATAAAGCTCTTGTATACGGCGACAGCGCCTGAGACTGTCTCCAAGGATTTCACCAATATCGCTCCGCCATGAAAATCGCTCGAACTCGGATAGGTCAGTCGGTCTCTCTTCTACCTTTGGCAGGGGCCATTGGACTAGGTCAGCCACGGCTTGACCGATCTCGCGGCTGACCTGTTCTCGCTCTATCTTGTTTAACACTTCTGTCTCTAGACCCGAGCTAGGAAAACAACTCATCACAACCATCCGCTCTGGTACAACGGCTAGGATCTCAGGGACATGACCCGTTTTGGCAAAGTGGCGCAGACAAAAATATTCGTGCACCCAGCGGTAGGTTCTGATGAAATACTTGAAGACAATGGGTTTCTGCCCGCAGTGACCAAATGTAACCAGATTGGTCCCGCCTCGGTACTTTGGTTGCTCATCATCAACAGAATATTCAGGATGTTGACGAATAAAATCTTCAATCGCTATCGCAGATTGCTTGGCTAATTCTTCTCGCTCATTGGATGCCATATTGTCCCTCTACAAGCCGATTCGAACTCGGTACTTCAAATAAGGTCCAACGTCAACCACTGTAATTCATACTGCCCGATAAACGACTTCGTTGTATCCTGAAACCCCAGGTTGCGATAGAGTCGTAAAGCTGGCACCTGAGGTGTCGTTGAATTGACCACAAAGAGTGTGTAGTGTTTCGTCCGCGCCCAATCGATTGCCGCCTGGCAGAGTTGCCTACCAACCCCTTGCCCTCGTACTTCTGGGTCGACGCGTACACGGCGCAACTCAATGACGTCCTGACGGCTATCCCACGTCTGTGCAAGCGGATGGGTTGGTGCCATCTCCTCGCCAGCGCGAAAGTGCTGCACAGCGACTGTGCCTACAATGACGGCTTCATCTTCTCCTATGCTCTGTTCGGCCACCCAGAATGCAACATAGCTCTCTGGACTAGCTGGATGATGAGGCTGTTGTGCCAGCCAAGCCGGATCACGTTGGCGCTCTGCCTCGGCAGCTCGGGCAAACATTGCTTGGACTTCGGTTTGATCTTCGGGGCGATACGGTTTGACACGTGCTTCCAGGGCATCTACCCCTGGTAAGTCAGCTGCTCGATATAGACGAATTTGGATCTTTGTAGGCATATTAATAGCCTCAATATTTCTTTTCCAGCGTCAGCCATGCTGGAATCGGTTTAAAGCCCAGCTTCATGTTCAGCTCGTACATCGGATTATTCTCTTCGTTGCCAGTCTCAATGATCTTGGCACCGTATGCTTTGGCAAATTCGACAGTCTTGAGCTTGAGCGCCAGCGCAATGCGCCGCCGGCGGTGGCTGCGCAAGACGCCAGTGACGCCTACATAGAGTTTGTCTTTGAGTACAGTACTGGGCCAGAGCGTACTCATACCGACATATTGATCGCCATCCAGGGCGATAAACCAGGCATCGGGGCGGATATTCGAACGATCGAATCGCTTCGCATACTCTTCCAGCGGTTGAGGTGTGGGGTCGTCGGTATCGGGCACATCTTCATCGATGGCATTCTCTAAATCGTATACTTTTTGCATCCAGTTCTCATCCCATTTCTGTAGGTCAGCGATTGTCTCAATCTTGAATCCTGACCCGGTGACCTGGTCAATGACACCATCAAAGGGGGCAAAGTCAAATGCCCCGACATTTAATTGAGAATCTGGCTCGCGCATGGTCTGCTGAAAGTTCTGTTGGGCAAAAAAAGTAACCCGATCCACTTTATCTTCGCGAACGTGGGTCTTTAGTTCAACCGGTGCTGGCTCGCGCGTCGCGAGGAATTGGGTGATGTAACTGTACATTGGTTCATCCAGGCCCTGCCCTTCACAATCTGGTGCCACGTCAAAATCAAGGCCATACTTACCCGGCTTATAGGCCCACGCCGACTCCCAACAGGCACCAACTGCCGCAATCTTGGATGCCCCATTCTCACTCGGTACTTCACAAACAAAGCGCTGAAACAGGTAATTGGGATTGCGCTTGCTGTCGCTGTCTCTCCAATGTTCCACGCTGCTTGGATCGTCGGGCCAGACTCGGTTGACAAGGTCCACGACCGCCTCGTATTCTGCATCGGTCGGTTCAAATGGTCGTATGTTTAAGTTTGTCATCTTTGTTTTTCCTTATAGAATAGAAGTCACTTAAACTCCGTACTTTCCCAGTATTTGTCAGTCGATCCAAAATTTGCCGATAGATCGAGGAGATAGCGTTCTCTAAGGCTAAACCAAAAAAATAATTATACGCGAACGAGAGAATGGAGAGGGGGAATAAGGACAAACCATTTTTCTAAACCAGGTAAACGTTGGAAGCGTTGTGCCAAACGGTCCATCTCTTTCTGAGTGAGTTTGACGCCGGTCTCATAAAGAGTGGAATTCAGGTGAACGAAGGGTTGTAGTTGGTTAAAGCGAAAAGAACGGGCAAAATTGAGAACGGTCTCAAGAGAATCGAGAAGAGAACCGTTCCAGTGTTTTTCAAGATGGCCCCAAACCCGTTCGATGGGGTTGTATTTACTGTGATAAGGAGGGTAGCAGGCGAGCTGAATAGAGAGACGATAGTGCTCAACAAACTGAGTGAGACGATACATAAACTGAGTCCGACGGGTATGATTTTCGGGACCATTGTCCTGATTGATCACGAGGGTCTTGACGTGAGGAAAGTGTTCACGTACGCTTTCCCAAAAATCAATCAGGCAGTCGACAATAAAGTCACTCGTCACTTTCGACTGAGTCAAGTAAAGAAAGAGTTCCTTGGTTGAAGGGAGGTAAATGCCAAAAGGAGTGACTTTCTCGGTCTTCTTATCTTGAAAGTCATGATCGAGCGCTTTGACAACCACTCGACTTATCCCTTCTCTCGAGAAACGGTCAAGTAAAATCGTCGCTTTGGCATCCCAAGAGAGGCGCAGAACCGTCTCGTCTGCATCCGCTTCTTGATTGATCTGATGAATTCTATCAAAGATCGCATCGGTCTCTGGGATCTTTTTTCACTGGTTGACTTTTTTTGACCCGGTTTGAGCCATAGCCTAACTCATTGAGCTTCAAGCGGATGGCCTCTTCGCCAGGCAATTCCTCATCTGTGTATCCTTTCTGCTCGATGAGCTGGGTACGCATTTCGGCGGCGGTTAGTCGAGTGTACAATTGGGGGGGTCGAAAGGTGGGATCGGTCTGGCTGAATTGATCGGCGATTTCAACCATATCGGCCAGTAAAGTGGGGATATGGTCTTCGGCTTTTTTGCGACCACGTCGGTGGCTTTGGTCGACATAACAGAAGCCGCCTTCTAGTTCTTCCAGGGCTTTGGCTATCGTCGCCCGATTCCAGCCCAACTCTCGTTCTGCTTTCGTCGGACTCCCTTCGCATATCGTTTTGACCGTTTGGGCCATGAAGTGCCTTCTTTCGTATCCACTTAACATGGCCTTCGTCTCTTTCAAGACTTCAACCATTTCTGGCGAGATTGTCATTTTTGCTCCTTTTGGAGAGCTAGTTTAACACCTTCTCGCGTATATTTTATTTTTTGGATTGGCCTTACGCCGGCTCTGCTCGACCAGACCCGGCGTTCTCTATTACACGCAGTAGGATTTCTCAGAGGTAGAGCGTTCAAATGGCGAAAAAAGACGCAGTAGAGAATCTCGGACCATTTGGCACGCTCGAGTCTGTTTTGACTGAGAAATGCAGGATTATGTCTACTGCGTGTAATAGAGAACGCCTCCTCCGCAGAAAATTGGATCTACTGACTCTGCAGAATTGCGGACGAAAGTACGAAGTTTAAATGATGTGACTATTATGTTTCTTTTTGATCTTAGTTGCCCGGTGCTGTTAGCACCGCATACCGCTTGGCCTCTTCAACAGACTCGGTCAGTGCTAGATAGGTCACCATCTCGTGCTGGCCATTGGGTGGCAGATCCTGGCCGTGGCCCACATAAAAGTGACCGCCTTTCTTGTCAGCATCGTTGATTTCGAGCTGGTGGGCACGCTCACCTGAGACGACGACAATGGCGCGCCCGGTCTCCGGATTCTCGACCGCAGCCCAATTGTCGACTACAAAGTCCGTGTTCTGCTCACTGCGCTTGCGCTGAATTTCGCCAACGTATGGACTATCTGCGTGGAGCGTGCCGTTGGCAACATTGCCGTCGGTCTGGCAATAGATACCAAATCCAGGCCATGCTAATTCCGCCTTCCGATAAACAGGCGTATTGTTGATCACACGAAACACCAGTTTTAACACATTGCTACCGGGCAGAGTTAGATAGTCCAACTGGATACGAATTCCTTGGGTCGACTCTTCAACTGGTTTGCCATCCAGACGCACGCCTTGCCACGGTAGATTCTGTTGATCAATTGCATCGATTGCTGAAGTGGTGAAGTTCACTTCATGGAGCTTGCCAGGCCAGTTGCTGTCCGTGCAGCTAAGCGTAGGGCGAACGCCCCCAAACCAAGGTTTCATCCACTCAAAATCACCTTCATCTGGAAAGGAGGTGTGAAGATGATTGACATCGTTGGTTTGTTTGCGCCACTCGACAATGCCAGCGTGGAAGCTGGGCGCAACCGTGTAAACCATGTGACCATTGGCGACCTGCCACAGCTGGTGATCCGCGGTTGTCTGCTCGCTCAAGGTGACTTGGCGAGTCGCGTCGCCCAGCCGCAGCAGGGCGATCGGTGTGGTTTCGTTTGCGATCTGCGTGCTGAGTCGGAGCTGACCCACGGATGCGCCGACACGGCTTGGTGCAGTGAGCTTAATGGCCCGGGTCAGCTCATTTTTAGTGGCTAGATCTGAAACATCAATCCTTAAACCGTTCATATCGGCAACGTCAGATGACCATCCATCGGGTAGTTCCAGCGTAATTGAACCATTCAGCTTAACAGGACGGACATTCTCCGCGTGGAGCGTGGCTTCTACCTCATCCGCAAGCGTAATCAGTGGGTCTGGCAATAGTCGGACGCGATGGGGCGGCGCGGCGGTGGGCATCGCACAATTGTCAAACTCTCTTAAGTTGCGCGGTGTAGCCTGATCGCCCCTTATGCTCTGCCAAATGCGGCGTATGTCGCGCCAGTCACCGGGACCGCAATAGAGGTAGAATGGATCCAATGTCTTTGCCTGTTGCGGTGCGAGGGTTTGTTCGGCTGAGTATAACGAAAATCCCCAACGTTTCCACTCATGTTCCGCAACGGTAGGTGACCAGATGAGTCCATGGGCCTGCCCGTCAGAACTGTAGGCAGCCCATTCTTCACCCACACCATCGGGTTTTTGCGGAAAGTCGTCATCCACGGACGGCATGGATGTGGCCAAGCTTTGGGTCATTCGGTTTTCGAGCGGGATGGTAGAGAGTCCATCGGTTACGCCCAAGTTGAGCAATCGGTTGTAGGTCATAATCTGGCAGGTATGCGATGCTGCATCGGCACTGCCCGTGTGCCGCAGTCGATACCCTACTTGAATGACAGGGGCGGCAGTGATGATCACGTCACGACGCATCTCCAACCCAGGAAAATTCTCAGAAACGATGGTCGTGATGACGGCCACCGTAGAGCCGTTTTGCGTGAAAGTCAAGTCAAAACTCTTTTTTCCAAACTCTCTAGGAAAGAAGGCAGGTCCGATCGTCTCATTGAGGTACATATTGTGAGTCCAGCCAGCCTTGCTGCGGATACGCATGTCGCCGCCTTTGTGGGCAACGGTCACGCGGAAAAAATCATTTTCGATCAAAACCCGCCGATCGTCCTGGTCCTGCATACTTTCTACCGCTGCAACACCACCAATCGTTCGGACAAGATAAGGTAGCGTGACGGGAGGTGTTTGGATCGATTGGTCCTTGTGCGCAAATGCAGCCCGAATGTGCACGTTGCCCGAATCAAGATGGTCGGCCCTTAACTTAAGGGGAACACTCATAAAGCCCTCTGGCTCGACTGTAAATGGTTGGCTCTGCCAGTCTCAGTAGATCCAAATTTGGCGTTTTTGGCGATTTTCAGTCGAGATTGCAGGGATTTTGGAGTCATTTATTCAGATTTCGGTTACAGAAAACAACCTATTTCATATCTGAAAATCGCCCAAATCTAACGCAAAAACTAGATATCGACCGGCAAATTTGTATTTATGTCAACTGTTTAGCCAGAATTCTCTCTCAAAACCTGAAATTTGGATCTACTGAGTCTGGTTTGGCAGCCACATTGGTTTCGGTGGATGCATCCATTTGGAGATCGAGCTGACCCTGAATCCGTTCTGCCAATCGGTTCTGTACTTGGACAAGAACAGTCTGACTTTGGCCCAGTAGACCACTCACCACATCTGGATGACAAGAGAGTTCCACAGGTTTTTGATAGAGCAGACCAACCCCTAGCGTTAGTTCTGTTTCAGCGATTTTAAGCTTCGCTCGTACAGCGGGCATGGGTTTAGCCTGCCAGCGGCTCAGATCGATCTTGGGTGCATTCGGCGAGCAACAATAGGTGGAGCGTCGCTCTTTTGTTTCGTTGGCACCCAAGTTCAGGGCAATAGACGAATCGGTTGCAACATGAATCCCCTCATCTCCCGCAATGTCAAGATCAATCGACAGAGGGTGCGCTTGCTTATTCGTGATGGACCAGATGATGTCGTAGGTGAGACCCATCGCTGGTTTGGTCTCATCGACTCGTGCATAGACAGCAAAGTCTGGCGTCTCCAAGCCACATAGCTGCTGACTCTGGCGATCAATGATGGCTTCGATGGTTTCTCCGGCATGGTTTTTCCAGCGATAGATATAGATCTTCATGTCACCAGTTTTGGGATGTCGTTCATTATCCTCGATCAGTTCCAGGGCACGGTCATAGTCCTGGTACCAGTCAGATCGTTGGAAGAAGTCGACCAGCACAGGCATCTTGCGCAGGGCCGGGATATAGTTCTCCATATAGACCGAGGTGTCGGGCCGCCAGTAGAAACCGGTTTTCTTGTAGAGTGGAACGGCCTTGAGATTTGAGGTCCAGGTACCAAGAGTGACGTGGACATATCCCTGGTCTGTGGCATAGTCGATGATCTGGGTCAACATGCGGCGGCAGAGGCTGCGCCCTTGGTGCTCAGGGTGTACGTTTAGCAGATCGACGTAACAAGATTCACCCTTGCGATCGGTGCTGTCCCATAAAGAGCCAAAGCCGACGATCGGGCCATTGTCTTGAACAACCACCAGCCGCATCAGCGAAACCTCTTTGTCCATCCAGTCGCCCCAACGCTCTGCCGTCATGGGGACGCCATTGGTAAGGGTACCGGGCCACTGGTCATCGCTCTCATTCCACATCACGGCCAGGCCTTCATCGTGGTCGTGGGAGTAGTGTTCGATCGTATAATTGTTGTTTTGATTGGCGCTCATCGTTATTTCTCTTTTGGAAAAGGATTCATTTTATTTTTAGAATGTTCATCAGTCCTAGAACCTACCCGAAAAGTGGTTGTGAATCCAACCAGATTCTCAAGAAAACGCATCGTCACAGAACTTTTTGGATAAGCACTTATATGGATTCCCATTGTCCAAACATCTATTCACAAAGCAGGAGCTTGTCACCACAGCTATCTACTTTCAGCACCTGATGCCCATAACCGCTGCATCTCTTCACATCGCTCAAGCAATTCAGCTAAAGTTCCTTCGTCCTCAACTCGCCCGTCTTTCATCACAATAATATGATCGGCTCGTTGTAGTGCAGTTCGTCGGTGTGAAACCACCAAACAGGTAGCCCATTGTCTGGCAAGGAGCCCCTCCCACAATTTCTGTTCGGTATCCACATCCAGCGCGCTCGACAGATCATCAAAGACCAATAACTCTGGCTCACGGACAAACATGCGTGCAGCCGTAGTACGTTGCTTTTGTCCACCGGATAGCTTCACTCCACGCGGACCAACTTTTGTTTCCAACCCGTCTGCCAGTTGTGCAATGTCAGCGGTTAGGATTGCAGACTCGATTGCGTAGTGGAGATCATACTCTGCTTCGGGCAGGCCCAGTAGAATATTGTTGCGCAATGATTCACTGAAGAGCAATGGAATCTGAGATGTGTAGGCTACACGCGGGGGGACCATAAAGGTTGCCGCCGATTCGACCAGATTTCCATTCCAATGCAGTTCACCCGCCTGGGCAGGTAGAAGACCCAGCAATGTTCGCAATAGCGTCGTTTTGCCTGAGCCAACCCGTCCTGTAACCACAGTGAACGAGTTGCGCTGTAGCGTAAGCGATACATCAGAAATCCCGTTTGTGCTGTCTGGATAATGATAGGTAAGAGCCGAGGCTGTGAAGGTCTTCAGTTCATCTTCATTGGTTTTGCGTACGCTCGGCACAGTTGGCAACTCGCCATGCAGATAGGTCGGTGTTTGTTGAACCAATGTCTCTGGTGGTGCCCCTTGTAACAGACCATTCAGGCGGTCAAAGGCCACCCCCGCTTGGCGCAGGCGTGGAAAGAATCGGCCAATTTGCCCCGTCAAGTCGGTGATAAAGCCCAAGTAGAAGACAAAGAGGGCAAAGTCTCCCACGGTAAAGGTGCCATCTTGCATGGCCTGGCTACTGATCAGTAGAATCAAGCCCGTGCCAACGTTTGTGGTGTTGAGGAAAATGGCTCCCAGTAACTCGCTAAAGAGCCGGTCGCGCAGTGCACTCTTGCGCCGCTTTTCGTTTAATTGTTCGAAATGACCCAGTACCCAATTTTTGGCCGTGGCCGCTTTGATGGCTTGAGTCGTTTCGAACATCTCGCCAATAAATCCGGTCACGTTGCCGGTGGCGTGGCGAGTGGCTTCTCGATAGCGTTGCACGCGAGACACAGTCAGATTGGCCGCAATTACCACAAAGATCAGCGGGAGGAAGACCAGTGTTGTAATTTGCAAATTGATCCGTACCATGATCACCAAGGCAATGATGGCAAAGCAACCTTGTGCCACAATAAAGAGTGCCCACACTGTAAAGTTGGTGACGTCATCCACATCACCCCGAAAACGACTGATGGCCTCGCCTGTGGAGCCCGGCAATGCCCGCGCCCCTGGCCGATCCAGGATACGCTCCAGCATATTTTTGCGCAGCACCGCTCCACTCACAAACTCCCACTTAAAGAAGACGAACATGTCGGCCATAATGAGCGTATTCTGAGCAACGGCAATGACGACAGTGAGCACAACCCACGCCATAGGGCCCCAACCAAGCGGCGCACTGTCCGTCAACGAATCAAAAAAGAAGCGCATGGTCAGACCGACGCCTTGAAAGACAAAGGTAAAGATCGCAATGCGCAAGAGTGTTGTCGCTATGTAGACGCCTGGGTTACAGCGGATCAATTTCCACCAATAGCGCCAAGTAGAGAGTGGGTCGTGTCGAATCGACTCGGTTGAGATTGTCATGGTGTTCGTGGTAAGTAAACGGTGCTTGTCTTTCGATTTTTAGATTAAGGGCGGACCATCCTCCTCATGCTGAGGTGCACTATCCCCGATAATATCCCAGTTTGCCTTGGACCCGACGAAAATGTGATCGACAATCTGAATGCCGGTATCGTCATCAAGCAACCCGGCTGGGATATTGTATAAATCGCGTCGTGGATTGTGATCTGGCGCAAGAGAGCCACATGCCTGACAGCGATCATAGTCGTTCACGAGGTTTTCCCCAGAGATCCAGGTAAACTGTTCACCATGAACAGGCATAAACGTTGAAGAACCTGTTCCTGTCTCTTTACGACACTTCGAGCAGTGACATTGGCCGATCCCAACGAACGGACCTCGAATCTCGAATTGGATCCCACCGCATGTACAACTCCCCTTTAGGACTAGATCGTTTGCTTTTTGGTTCGTCATATTGTTCCTTGTGAATTGGTTGTTGATTGTAGCGAGTCTATTCTCTTGAACCCACTCCTCAACAAGCCCGCAAATCTCGAGTTTGGATCGGCACTCAGCATGACCCGCTTTCCATGTTCTACAATCTTCCCACGTTCCAAAATCAGAATGTCGTCGGCACGCTGAATCGTTGCCAGTCGATGGGCAATGATGATGGCCGTTCGGTTTTGTAGCAGTCGGTTCACAGCCCGTTCGATACGTTGTTCTGTGGCCGGATCGAGCCGCGAGGATGCCTCATCAAAGATCACGATATCTGGATCTTTGAGAAAGATGCGCGTCAAAGCCAGCAGCTGCGCCTCGCCAGCAGAGAGGTTGCCACCCCCTGCGTCTAATACTGTATCCAAACCGTCCTCAAGTGTAGCCAACCAGTCCGACAAGCCCAACTCATCCAGCACATTGAGTAGCGCTGAATCGGGAATTGTCGGGTTAAAGAAGGCCATGTTCTCGCGGACGCTGGCCCGAAACAGTTGGACATTTTGGGTCACAACTCCGATCCTTTGGCGTAGCTCATGCATGTTGAGATGGGCGATATCTTCACCGCCTATATAAACGCGCCCAGCCGTTGGGTCATAGAAACGAAAGAGCAGTCGAGCTAACGTTGTCTTCCCGCTACCTGTGCGTCCAAGCAGCCCAAGCACTTTGCCCGACTCCAGCCGAAAGGTCACTGCATCGAGCACGATTTCACTGTTCGTATCAGTAAGTCCATTGCTGGCGTGACCATTTCTGCTTGGCTCGACAGCTAGCGGTTGCCCCAAATGGGTCACGCTTCTGTCTACAGAATTGTCCCCGTTCTTTTCTATCTGTGGGGAATCACTCTTCTCCATTTGAGATAGAACAGCGCTAGATGCAGATGACTCGGCATTCAAGCTTTTGTCGAGATAGCTCCTGGATTCTGTTGGGTAAGAAAATGAGACATCTTCGAATGAAATAGAGAGCGGGCCTTGGGGCAGCAACCTCTCACTCAACGGCGGTGCAAGGCGATTATTCTCTGCGAGAAATTCCTGAATCCGGGCCACACCTGCGCCAGCTTGCTGCAACTGTTCAATCTCCTGTGCAATTCGCTGAATCGGTCGATTGAGCAGACCTGTATAGTGGATCACGAGATAGACAGACCCTAGCGTCATGGTGCCACTCTGGAAAAGATAAGCGCTCATTCCAAATGATGCAGCCATCCCTATTGAGAAGAGCAACCAGCCCACATTGATCATGGCAAAGGCCAGCAATCGCGCTCGCACCGTTGTCTGCCAAAAGGTACGCAGTAGCTCAAAGAAGCGGTGCATGACATATGCTTTAGCCCCACTGGAGCGAATCTCTTCAGTGCCTGCCAGCCGCTCCTCTAAAAATCCAAAGAAGTCGGCACTGGCCTGACGCGCCTTCTTCCACTGGGGCACAGCTGCACTGCGCAGATAGATCAGCACAACCAGTACTATTGTGGCAAACCCTGTCAGTACACCACCCATCAACAGGCTCTCTCGTAGTATTAGCGCCAGCACACCCAAAAGCAACAGCCCATTACCGATCACCTGCAGTATAAACTGGGAGAAAAACTGGGAGAGCGTATTGATATCGCCATCAATACGCTCGATCATGGCACCGGGCGTATGTCGATTGTGGAATGACATGTCCAAATTGAGACAGTGGCGTGCCAGGTCATAGCGAAGCCAGTTGGTCGCTGTCCAGCTCACGTTCTCGCCCACGTAGATGCTGCCCACTGCCACCACCTGCTGCACCAACGCAATGGCAATGAAGAGTAGCGCCAGCCAAGGCAACTGCTCTGTATTGTCGCGGGTCAGCGCGCTGTCGATAAAGCGCCGCATAATCTGTGGATTGGCCAGCTGTAGCCCGATGTTCGAAAAGATCAAGAGAGCAAGCGCAACCATCCGCCAACGCTGTGGACGCAGATAATCGACTAGTATCGACCGGTACGCATCTAAGGAGTTCTCCATTGTGTTCAGATCATTCCGTTCGTTCAAATACTTGAGTCGGCGTAAGAAGTAAAGCTAAGAAAGTCTTTAGAAATAGGACACAGATTTTCACAGATACACATGGATAAAATCCTGAAAATCCGATCAATCCGTGTCCAAATACTTTTTTGGATTCACTGATAATCATGCGATGATCAATTCGTAGTCCAACCATGACGGTCCAGGTTTGAACCCCAGCTGTATGTTCAGATCCAACATGGGGTTATTCTCATCGTTGTCAGTGTCAATGATTTCGATGCCGTCGGCTTTGGCCTGGCTGAGGGCGTGGACCTTGATGGCTGTGGCGATCCCTTTTCGGCGGTAGGCGCGAGCCACACCTGTCAGCCCCGTGTGTCCCTTGACTTTGTTGACACGATTGTAGTCGAGATTCGAGACGGCCACGTAAGCGCCGATGTCACCCTCTGTTGCCTTAGTGGTATCAACCGCAACATATCGAGTGGACAGATTGACGGCAATCGGATCGTCTTGCTGCTTCGCAAAGACTTCAAATGGTTGTTTTTTGGGTGGATCCGTAGAGGGGACGTCTTGCGCTATTTCCCATCTCAATTCATATAGCTTCTGTTTCCAGTGTGGATCGATCTTCTTTAATTGGGCGCAGGAGCAGATGTTAATGCCTGCTTCGTCTGCGCGGTCAACCGCTTTCTGAAAGGCAGACGGATCAAAAGCAGTGACGTCCAGCAGAGAGGTTGGCTCGGTTTGGGAGAGTTTGTATCCTTGGGCCTCCATAAAGGCGATTCGTTCGGTCTTGTCAGAATGAGTTCCGCTGCTGATTTTAGTTGGCTTCCGCTCCATAATTTTCGCCATCATGTGATCGTACATTTGGGGCGCGATCATATTGAAGTCGTGATCGGGGTGTACGTGAAAATCCCAGTTGTGCTTGCCGGGATAGTTGGCCCAGCCAGACTCACCCCAATCGGCATAGCAGGCGGCCTGACCGTTAATTTCACCGATCAGGCGCTGAAAAAAATCTTCAGGGTTGCGGGTGGCGTGCCAGGCTTTCCACTCTTCTACGGTTTCCAAATAATCGGGCCAGTTGGCATTCCAGATGGCAACGCCAGCTTCATAGTCTTGATCGGTTTGTTCGCTGAATTCTCGTATGTTTACCATAAGTTTTCCTCGTGTAAATATTGTTTGGACCATTCCCCTGAAATAAGCACCCAAATAACGGGGGTGGTTCAAAATTAGGTTTACACTTTTGATATATAGACAAAAATCTATATGAGACCGTTTTCTCTCTGAGAACCGGCGAAATCAGAGAATATAAACGTTCTTTCTGTTTCTAAAAGTGGGGGTGGTTCAGAATTAGGTTTACACTTTTGATACATAGATAAAAATCTATATTGAGGTCATTTTCTGCCTGAGCATGGCTCAAAGTAGAAAATATAAACATCTTTTCTCTTTGCAAAAATGTAAACCTAATTGTCCGCCTAAAATGAACCACCCCTAAAAGTGTAAACCTATCTATCCAGCTAAAATGAACCACCCCAAATAACGCACTAGAATCTCGCCATAGAATGATATTCTCAACTGGTATCACGCAACACGCAATACGAATTCCTAAAGCGGCTTCCAGTGCATATTTCGAAATTCCTTTTCGACCGTATATCCCAGGTTACGTGCGATGGCGGCTGATCCCACATTTTGCTTGGTGCAATTCCAGAAAGTGCGATCACCCAACGACTCGATTTCCTGAACGAGTCGGGCACTGGTGATGGTGCCATAGCCTTTGCGACGATGATCTTCATGGGTGATGACGCCTGGTTCACGCAGACCCGTGGCCGCTGGGCCGACGGTGGCTTCGCTCAGGATCTCGTCTCCGCGCATCAGCACATATCCGAAACAATTTCGCTCCCAGGCATCCAATCCCCCCATCCATTCGACATCATCTGGACCCCATTGGGTACGCATGATCAGTTCTCGATCCAAGCGGCGTAGCGCAAGATCATCTGGAATCTGGCTCAGAATGTGGTCGAGTCCTCGTCCGATGGGACGGTCATAGAATTCGAGAATGCGGCCATCATAATGAGGATCCGGTGGGAGTAGCTTTAACCGAGGATCGTCGTCCGGTAGCAAGACGATGACTCCTCCCTGTTGACGGAACGAGTTGAAGATTTGGGTTGCCGTCGCTTCATCAATTTCTCCACCGAGAAAGACAGTGCCATCGTAAGATTCCTGCACGACGCTCCAGGTTGGGTTATCTATGTCATCGGTCAAGATTTTGCCCCTGGGTTCCACACCTGCAAGGACGTTAAAGCAGCGCGTTGCTTCGGGATCGTCAATGTGGAATAGATTTCGTAACTGTGACGTTACCTGGTCACTTGTAATTTGGTTCATAATTGATTGCCGTTTTTCTATAGATCGCTGGGCGTTGCGGATAAATCCTATCGGCGAAACTACACTTTGTGCGATTGTTGCCAGCGTTCATAGTCGTCCAAAACCCCAACCGTTACTCCTGGATGTGTCCCTTTCTCTATGCGGAAACCAAGTCGCCGCATGAGGTTGATCGAACTTGGATTACTTGTCATAACACCCTGGATTATGCGACCAATCCCTAACTCTTCGAAACCATATACAATAATCGCCTTGCCCATTTCGGTGGCATATCCACGCTTCCAGTAGTCATGTCCCAAAGCATAGGTAAGTTCAACCTCGATATAGTTTGGATCAAATCCCACCCGACGATTGGGTTCGTTCTCGGAGTGAAGGTAATAGATATCGTCGCCTTCTTCTGGCTCATGGATCTGAAAACCCATGAGGCCAATCAGAGTGTTTGTCTGCTTGATAACAACCGCCCGAAAGCGTAAATCATCTTCCGGCAGAATCCATCGATCCGCAAAGCGTTCTTTGATCTCTTCTGGCGTCCCTTGCGCACCAGACCAACCGTCTTTGACCCTTCGATCCGCATAGACAAGGCGATAGATCTCATCCAGATCATCCATCGTAAAGCGGCGCAGAATGAGTCGTTCGGTTTCTAGAATATGCATATAGCGTTCCTCACATGCAGAGAAAGTTGAAAAGTTGCAAGGTTGAAGGGCGTCGAGACAATTTCGACTTACCCTCCCACCTTGTCATCTTGTTATCTTACCGCCCTGCTATCACTAGCCGCCACGGTTGTAACGTTTTTCCACTCTAGCCGCCGCAGCCTTGCCCGCCCTCACCTTCTGATTCCACTGAGACTGTCGATAGCGATCCATCAGGGCCGCTCGCCGCTCCGCCGCTGTGGCTGGACTGAGGGTGTCCGTATCAGTTTGATGTTGATCGTTAAGTTTGATCTCCATCTTGAGTTTACGCTGCTGTCGACGCTGTTCCTTAGACTCAGTAGATCCAAATTTGGCGTTTTTGGCGATTTTCAGTCGAGATTGCAGGGATTTTGGAGTCATTTATTCAGATTTCGGTTACAGAAAACAACCTATTTCATATCTGAAAATCGCCCAAATCTAACGCAAAAACTAGATATCGACCGGCAAATTTGTATTTATGTCAACTGTTTAGCCAGAATTCTCTCTCAAAACCTGAAATTTGGATCTACTGAGACTGGCGTTTCTTGTTTTTCTGCTTGCTATTTTTCGGTTTGGAAGATTTTTTCATAACTGATCCATCCTGGTATTGGTTCAAATCCAAATTTGTTGTTTAGTTCAAGCATTGGATTGTTCTCTTCATTCGAGGTCACAATTCGATCTGAGTTGTGACGCTGTCCATACGCAATGGCTTTGTATTTGAGCAGAGTGGCAATTCCACGGCGGCGATGGCTACGGAGAACGCCAGTCATGCCCGTGTCCAGCTGTTTGCGCGTCTCGTCATTGATCCATAAGTTGCTGTAACCAATGAATTCTCCTATATGGCTTGGGCCTAAATCCAGATGGTCTTGATTGTCATGTTTTCTATCCTCGCTTTCTTCAATCTCGCGCTGACCCTTGCTCTCATCCACTGCAATCCACCACGCCTCTAGATCCAGAGCCGGATCTTGGAGGAACATACGCTCGAATTGCTCCAGGGTTGTCTCCATTTTGAGACCAACTCCAGAAACATCCTGATCGAGCGTGTTGCGCAACTGGTGAAGCTGAATCTTCCAGTCTGGAACCAACTCTTTGACCTCAGCCAGGGTGTAGATGCGAATCCCTTGGGCCAGTGCTCTTTCCTCTCGTTCTACTGCGGAAGACATGTCGACATTCTGCAACTGTAGGGCTGATTTTGCATCACGTTCGCGTACGACAAACCCTTTCGATTCGACGTACTGGATTCGGTCAAGGTTGTCTTCCATAAACCCGATAATCAATCGCTCTAGAGCAGGAGTCCGTGCTTGTAACTGTTCGACGAGATAGTGGTAAAAGACGTCTGCGATGCTTGGGTCTGTATAGTCAGGATGAATGTCGAACATAAAGTGTACTTCGCCCGGTTTGTACGCCCAGAAAAGCTCTCTTGCACCACCCGCAGCGACGATCGTGCTTTGAGCATTTTCCACAATGTATTGCTGATTCAGATACCCTTCCTCCCACTCATCATCATCTTCTTTCATGCTGGCGACAGTGGTTTGAGGGTTATCTGGATTGGCAGCGTTATATAGGTCGGCGACAATTTGGTATTCGGCGTCGGTTGGGTTGAAGTGGCGTGCTTTGTACATGGTTTACATCTCCCCTGCCCACAATCGTCGCATCTCGTCACAGCGACCCAGCAGCTCATCCAGCTTCCCTTCATCCACAACCCGGCCTTCTTCCAATACAATGATGTGATCGGCCCGACGCAGTGCGGGCTTGCGATGGGAGACAACTAAACAGGTGGGCGTGTGATCACCACGCCCTTCTCTATCAAAGAGACGATTCCACAAAGTCTTTTCTGTCTCCACATCCAGCGCGCTCGACAGATCGTCAAACACATAGAGTTCTGGCTCGCGGACCAACATCCGTGCCGCTGCGGTGCGCTGAATCTGCCCACCCGACAGCTTGACCCCGCGCGGACCAACCACTGTCTCCAGCCCATTCTCCAGGTCGCCCAGATCCTTCTCCATCACGGCGGCATGAATGGCTGAGTCAATGGCTTCTTGGCTATCGGCCATGCCGAGCAGCATATTGGCGTGAAGCGTATCGCTAAAGAGGCGCGGCACTTGTCCGGTATATGCAGCTCGCGGCGGAACCAAAAAGTCGCCTCTCTCCTCGATCAGTTTACCGTTCCAGCGTACTTCGCCCGCATCCAGGGGCAGCAGTCCAAGTAGACAGCGCAGCAAAGTTGTTTTGCCCGAACCGATACGTCCTGTCACCACAGTGAAAGAGCCGCGCGGCAGATCCAGAGCCACGTTTTCGATGCCGCGACCGGTGCTGGGATAGCGGTAAGTCAGGTTCAGGGCCGTCACCCGGTCGAGGTAGTCCGCTGCCGTCTTCGCGGGAATTATTTGCGTTGGACCCTCTTCGAAGAGGTGAATGTCAGTCTTTTCCAGCAGTACGTCTGCATTGGGGCCTTGCAACAACTCGGTCATCCGCTTGACAGAAACATTTGTCTGGCGGTACATGGCCAGCGAATTCCCCATAAAGGTAATGCCTTCAGTAATGGGGAAAAGAAACGCGGCAAAGAGCGCAAAATCCCCAATGGTGAAAGTCTCCCCAGAGAAGGATGCTCCGCCAATGGTAAAGCCAGCCATAATCAGAATCATGCCCATGCTGAGTTCAGTTGTGCCCATAAAGGCGGTGTGGAGCAGTTCGCTCGTGAGCGTGTCCTGGAGTGTAGCTTTGCGCCGACTCTCGTTCAACGCTCGCAACCGGTGATTGACGCCCGTTACCGCGTTGGCAACCTTCACCGACTGGACTGCCCCAAACATCTCGCCAATAAAGCCCGTCACTTGCCCGGCAGCCTTTCGCTTGGCTTCTCGATACGTTTCCAGTCGTTTACGCATAATGGTGACCAGCAAGACCACCATCGCCATTGGGACAATGACTGCCAGCGTAATTACCGGGTTGATCCAAAAGAGAATGAGCATCCCGATCAATGCTGAACCGAGCATCCCTGGACCATCGATAAGTCGATCGGCGGCGAAGTCGACTAGATGATCGGCGTCACCCCGAAAGCGGCTGATCGCTTCACCGGCCGAGTTGGGAAGTGCCGCTGCACCTGGTCTGCGCAGAATATGCTTGAGTAAGTTGACCTTGAGCGTTCCCGAAATAAAATAGCGAAACGGTACGTAAGCGATAATCGCACTCATGATGGCGCCAAAGTGACCGAACCCGATGACCACCAGCAGCGCAATCAGCGTCCAGAACCCAAAGAGGGCCGGTGCATCGCCCGTGAGCGAATTAAAAACTTCACGAGTCACCAATCCTGGCAGTAAGGGAGCCGTCATGACGAACCCCCAAATCAGCGTGTTGAGCAAATACCGCCGGGGTCGGTGCCAAACCAACCGCCAACTTGCATTCCATGAATTGACAATATTTGTTGTATTGAGCATAAAAAATCCGTGGTTCGTCATGTGTGATTCGTAAAATAAGATACGTGTTGTGTATTGCGTGTTTCGTGAACCAGTACAGAATATTGTTGTACTGCAAGAAAATAGACTGGGCAGACACTCTATGCCTCATTCTTACTCGCGGCACAACCACTTACTCAACTAGACATCTTCATCAAGCAAATCTGTGGCAAACGAAGCCAGATATGTTTTGCCAAACAGTCTTAAGATGTCAGACGAAGCTGCACGACTGCAACGACTCAGGACTTTGGACTCAGGACCTTGGACTCCACCACCTTCCTAGTCGGTTTGAGGCACAGCTTCACTAGTATCACGCAACACGTTTACACCAACACCTCTTCCATACCTGTTCGCAGAAGCTGCGAGAAGCGAGATTCTGCGTTAGCCATCAGTGCCACCCGGTCACCATGTTCTGCAATCTCACCATTTTGCAGAATAAGAATCTCATCGGCTCGCTGCACGGTGGCCAAACGATGAGCCACAATGATCGCTGTGCGGTTGTGGAGCAGTTTGTCGATAGCTTGTTCGATCAGCTGCTCAGTCGCCGGATCCAGTCGAGAGGATGCTTCGTCCAGAATCACCAAACCAGGATCCTTGAGAAAGACGCGTGTGAAGGCCAACAGTTGTGCCTCCCCCGCTGAGAGTCCTTTGCCGCCAGCGGTTAACCATGTATCCAGCCCCTCATCCAGCGACTCATACCAGCGTTGCAGACCCAGTAAATGCAGAGCATCGATGATCTGCTCATCTGAAATCGCAGGGTCGAAGAAGGTCAGGTTATCACGCACCGTGGCCTGAAAGAGCTGAACCTCCTGTGTTACCATCCCGACTCGGCTGCGCAGATCGTCCAGCGCAACTGTTCGCAGATCATCACCGCCCAAGCAGACAGCCCCTTCGTCTGGATCGTAGAGACGGAAGAGCATACGGGTAATCGTCGTCTTCCCGCTACCGGTTCGACCCAGAAGACCCATGACCTTGCCCGGTTCTAGGTGAAATGAGAGATCCTTCAGGACCGGCTCCTCAGGATTGTAGCCAAAGGTCACTTTGTCCAACTCAACCGAAAGCGCTCCCGTCTCCATGACAATCGGATGAAGAGGGTCCCTTACCTTTGGTTTTTCCACAAAAAGCTCCTGAATACGCATGATGGCTGCAGTGGCGGTCTGCATATCTTTCAATTCGCGCGCCAATAGATGGATGGGCCAGTGCAACATGTTGCCGTAGTGCATCACCAGATAGACTGTTCCAATGGTAATTTCTCCATTGCGCAACATGAGGCCGCCCAATCCCAGGGCCGCGGCAATGCTGATTGCGTAAAAGACTGTATTCAAACCCCACGTTAGATCACCAATCACCCATGATGTTCTGGCTTCTTGATAGAGTTTGCGGTTGGCTCCCTGTAGCTTATGCAGCACGTAGCGAACGCCGCCATTGGCGCGAATGTCTTCGGTGCCACCCAGCCATTCTTCGATCAGACCATACTGCTCGGACATGGCTTCGCGCCAGCGTTTCCAAAAAGGAGCCGCAAAGTTGATGGTACGCGTCATCAGTAGAAAGAGTGTGACACAGAGGCCCGTGAAGGTGGCCCCGAAACGCCAGTCTTCCATAAAGAGCAAGATAAGAACGCCCGCAACAAAGATCAGGTTGCCCAGAATCTGTACGATGAACTGGGAGAAGAAGCGGGAAAGCTCTTCCACATCACCATCAATTCGCTCAATCATGGCACCGGGCGTGCTCTCGTTGTGAAAGGACATATCCAGCCGCATACAGTGATCGGCCAGATCATTGCGCAGCCAGTTAGTGGCTTGCCACTTCACATCCTCAGTAAAGTAAGCGGACCCCAGCCGCACAAGCTGCTGAAATAGCGTCACCACCAGAAAGAGAAGGGCCGTGTGCATCAACTCTGTCGTCGCAGCACCTTCTGCCGCCATGTCGATAAAGCCGCGTACAATCCGCGGGGTGACCAGCATTAGCCCAATTGAGGCAAAGAGCAATGCGAAAAGAAGAGTTACCTTGCGCCATTGCGGTTTCAAATAGCGGACCAATAACTGGCCATATGCTCGAAGGGGGATTCTCATTGTGACCTCCGAATAATCAGTTGATGAACAAGCGAGAGTATCATTTCCCAGGAAAAAGGACGCGTAGGAACCATGAGCCGATCTGGATTGCTCATGGCCATCTGATCAGTGAGGGATATCGACAAAGACCCAGACATCCTGTTCCTGAAAATTTTCGTAGAAACAAAAAATCCAGGCGCTCTTACCCCTGTCTCTGGTCGTTTATGGAATTGTCGCTTGGGAGAATTTGTGCCTGTTTGCTCAATGATCTGGAGTTTGATCTGAGCAAATTGGCTAGCCCAACTCGATGCAAATAGTCGGTGATAAAATCAGAGTTGACTATACGTGTTGAGCATCATTATCCTACATTGGACAATCCAATGACCAGAAGGCGCACCAATCTCTGGTTTACGAGGCATTACAGTGATTAGATTACTCATTATAAAGCGCGATCCTTTCGGTCACTTGGACCAAAAAATTTGGGTTGTCTGAGGAATTGTGTGGTTGTCAGTTGGTTTGTTGGTTATATGGTTGGTGAACAAACGAGCAAACCAACTAACCATCCAACGTTTACCCCACAAAACCTCAAAGAGCCAAAATCGGTAGAAACTTGAGAGGTGGTCAGCTCGCTTCCCTTTTGTGATTTCCTAAACTTTGCTGAACCGTTGGCAAGTTTAGCATTGGAAATCCAGCTTGTCAAGGGGGCAATTGTGATTTACACATTAAAAATATGCGCTTTTTGTGAATTTGCGAAAGCACTAGTGTTGGCAGAATGTGTGTTTGTGTGTAATTGAGGGAAAGTTAGAAATGCGAAAATCCAATCAATCCTGCTCATCTGCGTAGCATTCAAAAAATTCGATCAACCTTTACTTTCTGGTAAAGGCTTGAGTGACAAAGGGCAAACCGAAAGGGGCGGAAAAAAGAATCCACCCTGAAAAAACGGGATAAAATGTAAAAATAGTGCTCGGCTAGTTTAAGCAGCGGCATTGAGGCGGCGATGAGCGAGAACGCCTTTAGGGAAATGGTGGAAACCGAGGCCTTTTTCCGAAAGTCAGGTCGAGTTGGTCAGGAGTTGGAAAAGAGCACTCGAGAGAACACGCGCAGCCTGCCGGGAGTGGATTGAGGCTCGATCCCAGTAGCCAGTCGGTATGGGAGGAAGAGAAGCGGCTAAATGGGAAAGAAGATTGCCAGCCAGCAGCCCCAGTTCAGGTAAGCGGAAACAAGCCTCATCGGCATGAACAAATTGACGATGTAAGCCAATCATCTGCTTGGAAGCCAAGGGGGGATGTTCAACAGGCCAGCGTTCCAGGTAGACAAGATAAATGGTTTCAGGCTGCAAAGTCATAACGGTCGCCAAACCAAAGGTGTTGTAGGCCGGATCCTGAATGACGTAAATCGAGTAGGTACGGTTGGCTGTATCCACCTTGGTTGTTCTGGGGACGAGATTGTGCCATGCTTGATAGCAAATCAGGCGACCACTATAGAGAAAGCGACCAGACGAGTCCGGAGTTGTAGCCTCGAGTCGCTTTCCCTTATAGCTGCGAGAGCGGACGCACAATATCACCATATTCAGGTGGTCTGCCTTTTCTTTGCGTTTGGGAACTCATTGCGGCGCACTGTGCAGTTAATGGCTTCCGCAGGACAAATCGGTCTATGCCGCTTTCTAGCATTTCTCTGATTGTAAACCCGGCATCGACCACCGCCACTTCGTCTGACTCCAGTGATTTCTTCGTCTCTTCAGCAGCTTTTTCCGAAACTCACTTTCCTTTGTTCCAACCGTGCATCTCATGATTGCCTTGAGCAGTGGCACTCGCTTCCCGCCTATCTCCCCGAGCTTATCATCACTCCAAAGATGAGCGGGCAATGCCCGACGAGCCGTTGAGTTATAGAGTCGGTTCACTTTCCCTTGCAGCTTCGGTCGCCAGAACCCTGTGATATCTATGCTTTTCACTCGGTACCTTCTAACTTTTTGCCTCCCATTCCCTTTCCACTCCACTTCTTCTTGCCACGATGAGAGCAGGCTTGCAATATCCCATGATCCATATCGAAAGCTCCACCAGCTTCGCCGGAGCTCCTCATCTTCAAACCGCTTTCACTCAATCCACTATGGATTGCTCCTCGACTTTTCAGAAACGACCCATTCATCATCGCCCACATCAGACGCATTACATTTACGTTTGTTCCCACCGGCGTTACTTGCAATACATTCATCAGTACTGCTATAGTTATTTCTGGCGCGGTTAGCATTCCTTCCTCCTTTTTGGTTTCGCTACCTTTAGGATGAAACGCTAACCGCTTTTTGTCACATTTCTCACCTCATCTCTTTTCTTTTACCAGAAAGTAAAGTTTATTTCCTCTTTGACATTTCCAAGCAAATCATTAAAGTGGACAAATAATACATTGGGCAAATGACGAAATTGCCACCAAGATTGGGTGTGGTGCAGGTTGCCAGAATGAGGATATCCTTCACTCTCCCACTCGAACCAGCCGCGTGAAATCCAGGTACGCCAATATTCTCGGATATCTTGGGGGCAACGTGGCATCGGGTCTCCGACTCGATCGGGAAGCGTGTTCAGTTTCGTATAAGCTTCATCGGTGTAGTTTGAATAGTGGTTCCACCAAGACATAAATACATCTCGTGCGTCTCGCCCAACGATGATATAGTTCACATCTGGATAATAAGGAAGACCATCCAAGGCCAAATGAGTTTTGATGCAACGACGCTCAGTTTGCGCATCAAGCATTTTTGCCAGGTCCTCGATCGGCATCGAGACGCGAAAGTCTAACCAAGGTGAAACCTCAGTGAGTTTGGGAACCTCCCGTCCAAGGTAGATCAACTGTAGCACAATATGCTGCATCCAAGTTGTGCCAGATTTATAGGACGTAGAGATAACAACATCACCGTCTCGCGGGGTATAGTGTTCCCAGCGGGTACTATCAAAGGTGTGGTTTTGATAAATTCTTGAGACCGTCGGTAAATTACTCACTTTCTTGTATCCTCCAATTTTGGACAGGTGCGAAGTTCGGATAGAACGTTGCTTAAACATTGCCCGATTGGTGTGGCTGCACCAATCGAGCTTTTCTCAACATACTTCGAAAATTCTCTAGCGTGTACTATAAAGCATGCAAGCGAAGCAGATTCTCCGACTAAGAACCTATCCGAAAAGTGGTTGTGAGTCCAGCTAGCTTCTCGAGTAAAAATGCACCGTCACAGAACTTTTCGGATAAGCACTAAGTGGTCTCCATTTGCACACTTTGGGACACACTGCCAAGTTAGATCACAATAAAAAAAGTATTGCCTACTGAATGGAATCGTCTCTGTAAGAATTCCTACATCCGCTAGCTTATCAGTGGGCTAGATATATTTTTGCTCCATTTGCAATTTCATTTAGTAAATCGTTAGTTGGTGGTTTTTCAATTCGTTTTGCAAGCTGCGGCCCCAATTGCCGCCGATAATCTAACGCTATTGGTACCGAGTCTCTGGGTGTAGGGGAGCTTACTGTACTGAATGGCTTCAGTAAGCAATACTTTTTATCAGACCCTGTAATATTTTCGTAATATTTTCGTAATGTTTCGAGATCAAAAAACTCTATTGGTGCAGCCACACCAATAGAGTCGTTTCGAAACTCCGCACCTGTCCAGGAGAGGAGGTTCTCGTCTATGTTACTCCACCAATGAGTCGCCTGTCAAGTAATCTGGCCAACACATGAAACGTCCCAAAATGGGGCCACAGAGACCTGTCAGGTGAAGTTGATCCATTCAAATTTATTGCTCCCCGCAAACATCATTCTTTTATAAAACTTCATTGAACAGGTCTGACGCACCCTATATTCTCAGAGACAAATCCATCTCTAAAATAGGATGCGTCTGGCCAACACCCTTGAAAACCAAATATTCCTTCGTCAATCCCGACAGCAGTTCGGACTTATTCATGATCGATTTATACCGCGCTCTCTCATAAATTTAAAATAAATTTGGTTCTTTGAGGTTTTGTGGGGTAAAGGTTGGATAGTTTGTTGGTTTGCTCGTTTGTTCACCAACTAACTATCTAACCAACAAACCAACTGACAACCACACAATTCCTCAGACAACCAATAAATTTGACCATTTTCAGTCGAATAGAATGGACGAATTTATCTTAATTTATGGCAGTGCTCAGTATCTCTATACTCTATGAGGTCGGGTTATGTATTGGTCTGACCAGGTAGTAAAGGAAATTGGAGCAAAATGAATGGAATCACAAAACAGGTGCGCGCAATCGTGGCCGACTTGCTCTCTAGACGAACATAATGTGACGCAGACTGCACATATCCGAGAAGAATTAGGTGCTGATTCCCTCGATGTAGTTGAAATTATTTGTGCGTTAGCCAATACATTCAAGATAGATGTCTGCGATGATGATGTTCAAAATATCAGTACCATCCACGAGATTGCTACCTATATTGCTGATAAGAGCGCCATTTAATCTAGCGTAGCTGTTCAGCTTATCAGCATTTCAGCTTGATACGTTTAAGCAGCTTGTCCCGACAGGGACGTGTATGGTTCGGACACTTCGTGACCCCTACTGTTCGGAGACATCGTGTCCCTGTCGCCTGAGGCAGTGGCTACGATGTCGTCGAACACGGGAGGTCACGAAGTCATCGAACAATACAAGGACGTGCCCAGCTGATGGCTGACTAGCTGAATGCTTACAATCTAACTATTGAAGCCCTACCCAGAAAATCAGTGCCCAAACGGAGAAATAGAATCTCGCAGCGCAGTGATTCGTACACACGTTAACAAACGATAAACATTTTCATGGAGAAACAGTGTTAAAAAGCAACGACAAAACGAGCGACATCGCCGTCATTGGGATGGCTTGTCGTTTTCCCAGCGCCAAAGATTATCGTCAATTTTGGGCAAACCTCATCAATCAAGTCGACAGTGTAACAGAAATTCCACAGAATCGCTGGGATTGGCGCACCTATTGGGGTGATCCAAAAACAGAGAGCAACAAAACGAATAGCAAATGGGGCGGATTCATTGACGACATCGATCAATTTGACCCTCTATTTTTCAATATTTCTCCAAAAGAAGCCAATTACATGGATCCCCAACACCGGATCTTTCTCCAAACTGTTTGGCACGTCATTGAAGATGCTGGCTATCGTGCAGTGGATTTATCTGGACAAAAGATCGGGGTCTATGTTGGCGTCTCAAAAAATGACTACGCCGAAGCGATGCGCGGGCACCAGCAGGAGATCGTTTCCTTTGTCTCGACGGGGACAGTGCATTCGATTTTAGCAAATCGCGTCTCCTATTTGCTGAACCTCCGTGGCAAAAGCGAAACGGTTGATACGGCCTGTTCCAGTTCTTTGGTTGCCCTACACAATGCCGTACGCGATATCCGATTAGGTGAGTGCAGCGCGGCCTTAGTGGGTGGGGTCAATGCGTTGATTACGCCCACCATGTATATTTCACACGCCAAGTCTGGTATGCTGTCACCCGATGGTCGCTGTAAGACGTTTGACGCATCGGCGAATGGGTACGTACGGGGCGAAGGCGTTGGCGTCATCTTGATCAAATCACTTGAGCAAGCCCAACGCGATCGGGATCATATCATTGGCGTGATCAAAGGATCGGCGGTGAATCATGGTGGGCGCGCCAACTCATTGACTTCGCCCAATGTGAAGGCGCAAACCGAGGTGATCCAGGGTGCAATCCACGATGCGCAGATTGAACCGGAGACAATCAGTTACATCGAGGCCCACGGAACCGCCACGCCATTGGGCGATCCGATTGAAATCAAAGGGTTAACCAATGCGTTTCGATCTGGTTCCAAACGTTATGGTCTGCCCTACTGCGGGTTGGGATCAGTCAAGACAAACATCGGTCATTTAGAGAGTGCCGCGGGGATGGCCGGGTTGATTAAACTGATGCTCTGCCTGCAGCATCGTCAGTTGCCACCCTCGCTTCATTTTCAGCAGCTAAATCCATACATCGAGCTTGATGAAACGCCTTTTTTCATCGTCGACAAACTGCAGACGTGGACACATTTGGGGCAAGACGATCAACAAATGCCGTTACGCGCAGGAGTTAGCTCTTTTGGGATGGGTGGGGTCAACGCCCACATCATCGTCGAAGAAGCACCCCAAACGACGCGGGATGTCGCTTCCAGAAACGGGATGGCCAGACCCGGGGTGACCGGCGACAGCTCCGCGCAACTAGACCACCAACGCAAGCTGATTCCCCTGTCAGCCAAAAGCGAGTCGGCGCTAGTTCGCTACGCACAAGCACTCCACCACTTCTTGGAAAACAAAGGACAAGAATATCGCATTGATGATATGGGGTGGTTCATTTTAGCTGGATAGATAGGTTTACACTTTTGATATATAGACAAAAATCTATATGAGACCGTTTTCTCTCTGAGAACCGGCGAAATCAGAGAATATAAACGTTCTTTCTGTTTCTAAAAGTGTAAACCTATCTATCCAGCTAAAATGAACCACCCCGATGATATCGCATTTACGTTCCAATCGGGCCGTGAAGAGATGGCCCATCGAGCGATCTTTTTGGTGACCGATATCGGCGAATTACAGTTCTTGCTAAAAGAATTTATCGATCAGCGGTCTAACCAATCTATCTTGGCTGGCCAAGCAAACGTCGAGCAGGCAACCGCAGAACCAATACCAGAAAGCGAGCCAATCAAGATGGCGAGCCAATGGGTCCAAGGAGCAGAAGTGGATTGGCGCATCTACGGGACAAAAATGGGATTCAGGGTGCCGCTGCCGGTCTACCCATTTGAGAAAAGGCGATGCTGGTTTGAGGATAATGTTCAAACAAAGGCGGAAACTGCTCTGCCAAAGGGAGGGGATGTGTCTACTTCCAAGGGTGGCTTCGCCGAACACACCGTTACATTGCGCAAGTCAGATTATTTTATCCGCGATCACATAGTGGATGGGCGACCAATTCTGCCAGGGGTTGCCTATTTTGACATCGTCGGCTCACTGGCAGAACGACAACACAAAGAACCCGTTCAGAGATTGAAAGAGATCCACTGGCTCGCACCGATTCAGGTTGACGATCTAGAAGCTAGTGCGGTGGAGGTCAAGGTCGCGCTCACCGGACGAGAATTTGAAGTCAACACAGAACAACAAACCCACATGGTCGGAAAACTCGACTTCACTCCCCTCTCTGGATCACCACAGCCAATTGACCTCATCACAATCCAGGAACGATGCCCCTATTCCTATGCTGTCAGGGGTTTGTATCAACAATTTGAAACGTACGGTCTCGCGTATGGCGAGACCTTCCAGGTGATCAAAGCCTGCCACTATAACGAGAGAGAAGCACTCTGTCGGTTGGAACAAAGCCCGACACTCTCCGCCACCACTCTGGTAAAGCTGGAGCCGTCAATGCTGGATGGTGTCTTTCAGTCGGTCGTTGCGCTGAACATCTTGGGGGATATTCACTATACAGAACAATATCTGCCTTTTCGGCTGGGTAGCGTCACATTTTATCAGCCCATTCCTCCAATTTGCTACGCTCACGTCTATCAAGCAAACGAGACAGGCGATCCCCAAGAACTTGTCTTTGATATGAGGCTCTATGATGAACGGGGTGGACTCATTGCCGTATTTGATCAGTTGGTCAAAAGGCCCATCGCAAAAACCGTGACGCCGTTGACAAAAAAGACAAATTTTACCCCTCGTCCCAATACACCCGAGAACATCCACCTGCGTCAAGACAATCATGCTGAACAGACATTTGTTGTAAATAAACCGCCCCAATTGTATACCTATACATCCACGTGGGTCGAGCAGCCGTTGACAATGCATCGTGAGGCGATCCAGTCACTTCTTCTGTTTGAGCAGGATGAAACATTATTCCCCCTGCTGAAATCAGCGATTCCTGTATCGTCGGTTGTGTTGGTGAAGCCAGGTGAACGGTTCGAGAAGCATACAGACGATGCCTATGTGGTAAACCCAACCGATCCGAATTCGTTTCAATTGCTCTTTGCGGATCTGGCGGAACGGCGGATACATCTGGATAGCGTGGTCTACAACTGGCACTTTGAGCCAGGAGCATCCCTAAGAGAAAACATTCACCGGGGGCTATTGCCTCTCCTCTCGCTCACCAAAGCTATCATTGCTTATAAAAATCAAGATCTCGTCAGACTATTTTCCTTTTATTGTGACGATCACGCGTTGAATCGCGCCCTTCATGCCCTGATTGGTGGATTTTCCAGAACGCTGGCTTATGAAAATCCGCGGCTATCCATCACCACTGTTGGCGTGGACACGACAGATCATCATGCCTTGGCTTGGATCGTAGGTGAAGAATTGTCTCACTATGTCCACACGCCGCTTCAGGAGGTTGCGTACCATAATTCTACGAGAACTGTGCGAACCATTGTCGAAAACCCAAACCCCTGGGGCCAGCCGGGGGAATCTCTGCTTCGCCGCCAAGGCTGTTATCTCATTACAGGCGGCTGCGGCGGCATCGGTCAGGTATTTGCGCACCATTTGGCACAGCACTATCAAGCCACCATCGTCATGATTGGGCGGTCAGAACAGAGCCCACTCATTGATCAAAAGCTGTTGGCATTAGAAGAATTGGGTGGTAAGGGACTCTATTTTGTGTCAGATGTTGCAGAAAGAAGCGCTTTGCAACAAGTGGCTGACAGGCTAAACACCCAAGGAATATACGTCAATGGTGTGATTCATGCAGCTGGGTTGATCGAAGACGCCTTTATCATCAATAAATCGGCATCCTCTTTTGAACGAGTGATCGCCCCGAAAGTCTACGGCACCATCAACGTGGATAATGTGACCCAAGAGCAGCCTTTGGATTTTTTCATGGTGCTCTCATCCATTGCGGCGATGATGCCCAACCAAGGGCAGTGCGATTATGCAGCAGCCAACAGCTTCTTGGATGCCTTTGTGGCCTACCGGAATCGGTTGTGGAACGAAGGGAGACGGCCCGGTGTCAGCATCTCGATCAACTGGCCGCTCTGGGAAAATGGGGGTATTGGCGTCAACGAGGAAGAGAAAGAGCATCTCTGGACCGTCTTTGGCATGAAGCCGTTGGCGACCGACAGCGGGATTGCCATCTTTGAAAAGAGCCTGCACCAACCAGTGGAGAAGCCGCACAACCATCTCATTGCGATTGAAGGCGTCAAGGAAAAGATTGACAAACACTTGGGTGTCACCCCTGAATTGGCCCAAAATGACCAACCACCCCCAGAACACAAGACGTTCAATCAACAGATCAAAGGGCTGGTCAATCTGGTTCTGGCGCAGGACACCTCCATCGGAGATGACGACATATTTAGCGATTTAGGTCTCGATTCAATTGGATTTGTCGCCCTGGCCAACCACATAAACGAGGACTTTGAGTTGTCACTCAAACCGTCCATCTTTTTTGAGTACCAAACTATCGCCCAATTAACGCACTATCTCCAGGAGAATAAGCAAATAGAAGCAGCCTTCACGCCAACCGTTGCACCGACCACCTCCTTGATTGACGCGAAGTTGGATGATGTGAGCTTAATTGATACAGACCGCACCGATGCCGCTCAACTGCAATATACGAAGACTCTCTATAATGATGAATTTTTCATGCGCGATCATGTGGTGGCTGGGAAATTCAACGTGCCGGGTGCCTGCTATATTGAAGTGGCCCGACAAGCTTGTGCATTGTCTGAGCCAAAGAAATTTGCCTACCGGCTGACCAACAATTATTGGGCCAAACAATTATCTTCGTCGGGCGCACCAATTCAGATGGATATTCAGCTGCTGCCAAAAGAGAGCTATTATGACTATGAGATCAGCAGCGTTGACGAAAGGACCAAATCGATACACGCCTTGGGGCAGGTCTATGCTTGCACGCAGGCCGAACTTGCCGAACTCAATTTGGGCACAATGGATCTGCAGCCCATCCGAGCGCGCTGCCCAATTGTGCGTTATCCACAAGAGATCTACGCCCAGATTATCGCAGAAGGCTTGCACGTCGGCCCTACTTTCATGCCAATGACGGAGATCTTTCTCAGTGAAGACGAAGGGCTGGCACACTTGCGGCTCCCAGACAACATTGCGCAAACAGAAGAGGATTATCTTCTCCATCCGACCATGCTGACAGGTGTCTTACAGACTGCCTTGTTGAACAATAAACCTCAAGGCATCGACAACACGCAGTTCATTCCCATTGCCATTGACGAGATTCTATTCACCCAAAGTCTGCCCGCCGAGTGCTATATATACACAAAGCGACACGCCTCCAATGTGCAGAGTATCGGGATGAAGAAATTCGACGCCAAGGTGCTGGCCATGGATGGTACGATTGTTGCGACCATGCAAGGAGTCTCCATTCGTGCTCTCGCCACTTCCCCCACACAAAAAGACTCGGCACGAAAGGAGATGTCGCCCTCAATCAGCGTAAAATCGCAACATCGGCCAACACAAGATCGTCAGTTGGTGGAACAGGTCGAGCAATTGTTAAAAGAGTTGCTGTCTGACGGAATTGGGCTCACTCCTGCTGAAATTGATGGGCATACAGACTTTGAAGCGTTTGGCATTAATTCATTGATGATTATCGACTTGAATCGCCGTTTAGAAGACGTTTTTGGGAATCTGTCCAAAACGCTCTTCTTTGAATATAAAAACTTTCATGACCTAGCCCAATATTTCTGCCAGTATCACATATCCAGCCTTCAGATGCTCTTGCCGCAAAGCACATCCGTTACGCCTGCGCTAGACAAAGCGCTTCAGATGGAACCAGAAGAACGCGCAGTTTCATCTCTCACGGAGACGTTTGTTCCATTCACAACAGAGGCTCCAGGATTATGGCAAGAACAACCTGCCGAAGAACCCGCACCGATATTGATGAATCTTCATCAAGACTCAAATGATACTGCCATTGAAGTGATCCATTCGATGGACGATGAATCTATCTTGAGCGACAAGAAAAATAGCGCAATCGATCCCAATGACATCGCCATTATAGGCGCAGCAGGACGCTATCCCGGTGCGAACAATCTATCCGAATTTTGGGCAGTGCTGAAAAACGGACAGGATTGTATCAGGGAGATTCCAGCCGACCGTTTCGATTACTTGCAATATTACGACGAAAACAAAGAGCATGATCTGCTCTACGCCAAATGGGGGGATTTATCGATGATGTTGATAAATTCGACCCGTTGTTCTTCAATATTTCGCCCAGGGAAGCAGAGCGGATTGATCCCCAAGAACGGCTCTTTCTAGAGGTCGTGTGGGAGGCTCTGGAAGATGCAGGATACACCCGTGCCAGCGTGGCCGCCCAATCCAACCACGTGGGCGTCTTTGTGGGTGCCTTGTGGCAACCTTATGTGAATTTGGGAGTTGAAGAGACCGTCAAAGGCAATTTTATTGGTCCCAGTGGTTTGCTCTACAGCATCCCCAACCGGATCTCCTACTTTTTTAACTGGACCGGCCCCAGCCTGGCCATTGATACCGCCTGTTCAAGCTCCTTGACCGCTCTCCACTATGCCTGCGAAAGCCTGCGTCATGGAGAATGCACCAGCGCCATTGTGGGTGGCGTCAATCTTTCTATCACGTCCAGCAAATATCTCTTTCTGAGTCAAAACGGGTTTCTCTCCACAGACGGACGCTGTCGCAGCTTTGGCGATGGCGGGGATGGCTATGTGCCTGGAGAAGGCGTCGGCGCGGTCTATCTGAAACCGCTCAACCATGCCGTTCGAGATGGCGATCGCATTATGGGCGTGATCAAGGCAACGACTGTGAATCACGGGGGCAAGACCAATGGCTACACGGTCCCCAACCCCAATCTGCAAAGTGAATTGATCTTGACGGCACTGGAAAAAAGCGGCATTCACCCCCGCACCATCTCCTACGTAGAAGCGCACGGCACGGGAACGCCTTTGGGTGATCCGATTGAGATAACGGGCTTGCAGAAAGCCTTCCGGCAATTTACGGACGAGACTCAATTTTGCGCCATCGGCTCAGTAAAATCGAATGTCGGTCACCTGGAAGCTGCGGCGGGCCTAGCAGGTTTGACGAAGATTTTGCTGCAATTGAAGCATCAATCGCTCGTACCATCGATTCATAGCGATCAGCTCAACCCCAATATTAATTGGGAGCAGTCACCATTTTTTGTGCAGAGAACATTCACAGACTGGTCACATTCGCCACGAATCAACGACGGGCAGCCGACGCAAGCAACGCCACGTGCCGCCATGGTCAGTTCCTTTGGAGCTGGTGGCAGCTATGCACATGCAATTGTTGAAGAGTATCCAAAGAGTCCTCCTGTAACCGAACCCTCCTCTCCCTCTCTGTCGACAGCGCAAAAGAGCGTCTCTGGGGTGATCACCTTGTCTGCCCAAAGCGAAAATCAACTGCGGGTTTACGCCAAACAGTTGCTGAACGCCATCGAAACAACGATGTCGACTGCCGATCCACCCGCAACCTTCCTGGTCGATCTGGCCTTTACCCTGCAAACCGGACGCGAAGCCATGAGCCATCGCGTGGTCTTTCTCGTGGATGAGGTTTCTGACCTGATCCAAAAATTGAATGCCTATGTCGCCGGGCAGACGTCAATCGAGAATTGCTTCACTGGAGAACCCAATGCCAATGACACAGTCAAACATCTGATCGAAGATGATGAGATCCATGAGGTGATGGCCCAATGGTTGGAAAAGGGGAAAGTGAAACAATTGGCCAAATTCTGGGTGCAGGGGATCGACACTGATTGGGCAAAATTATATGGTGGGGAATCCGAGCAGGCAGTCAAGCCCGCCCGCATCAGCTTACCAACATATCCCTTTCTGAAGGAACGATATTGGATCCCTGAAGCGGAAAGAATGGAGCGAAATGGACAGGTTGCGATCCACGACTTTGCGAAAATCGACACCCTGCACCCACTCGTTCACCAAAATATTTCCGACTTGACAGAACAATGTTATCGCTCAACTTTTAAAGGTGATGAGTTCTTTCTACGCGATCACAAAATCAATCAGGAAATGGTCATCCCTGGAGTCGCGTATCTGGAAATGGCGCGCGTCGCGGGGGATTTGGCAAGCAAGCAGCTGGTGACACAATTAACCAACATTGTCTGGACCCAACCCATCCGCGTGAATGCATCTACAGAAGTAACGATGAGCCTCTTCCCGACCGCCACGGAAATCGACTATGAAATCAGTACGTTTGTTAGCAGGGAGCGCATCGTTCACGGTCAGGGGAAAATCCGTTATCCAGATGACCTGCTTCTTAACCGACCTAAACCACTAGATTTGGCGACGATCCAGGGAAGATGCGACGGAACGCTGACCGGTCGTGACTGTTACCAGCATCTTGATCAGCTAGGTCTAAATCTGGATACAGCCTTTCAAGGAATTGTCCAAGTGGTGCATAACGAGAGAGAGGTCCTGGCCCAGTTGCGTCTGCCAGTTGATGTAACAGAAGAGCATGAACATTATCTGCTGCATCCATGTTTGCTGGACAACGTTTTTCAGTTGACCATCAGCGTCAGTCCATTAAACGACTATCAGAACGGTCTCTACATTCCTTTTGAATTGACCGAGTTAACGATCTTTCAATCCATCCCGCCCAATCCCTATGCTTATGTAACGTACAGTCAGGGGTACGATCCGAGAGAAGGGGGTACGCCGTCACAAGATATGGTCAAGTTCGACGGATTTCTTTTGGATGAACAAGGCAGTATCTGTGTAGCTTTGAAAGAAATGGTCACGCGCGGGATCGTTAAAACGCAGGAGAAAGCCTCATCCGGCGTTCGACCCAATTTGGGCAACGATCAGAGACAAGGGAAGCCACTGGAGTCGTTGCATCTTCTAGATGGATACAATTCCGCAGTTGTTGGTCAAAAGAACTCTCCCGTCCAACCACTTGCAATAGATGAGCAAAGAAATGTCTTGTATGGGACGCCTCAATGGCAGGCGCAAGAAATCGATGTCGAAAACCCGGACTCTCATCAGTTGGACATGGATTGGTCCCAAACAACAGTGCTCTTCGTCGGGTTTGAGAAGGATGTGGCTGCAGGTTTCGCTTCTCAGGCAGGCGCTGCACATGTGGAGGTTCTGCCTCCCATGACGTCTCATGCCACGGAGACGGTGGAGAAGAAAAGCGAATTTGCTGCCGCCTATTTCTATCAGGTATGGAATCTTATCCAAAAACTACTTGCCTCTTCATCTCAAGACGCTCAGCCGCTTTTCGTTGTTGTGCCTGACGATCTGCAGGGGTATCTGTTTTCACCGCTGATGGGACTATTGCGTACGGTCAACCTGGAGCATCCCAAAATCAGATCAAAGTTTATTCAACTCGCCAATCCAAACAGATTCTCTCCGGAGACCCTCATCAGATTCCTGCAAACAGAAAATCATCCAGACGCGCGCCATGATGTAGGGATCAGATACGATGTGGATGGCAAACGAGCCGTAAGACGGCTTGTAGAATTGACCCCACAGCAGCCGATAGCTGAAGAAACGGTTCTGCGATTAAAACCAGGGGGCGTCTACTGGATAACAGGGGGTCTAGGCGACCTAGGACAGATTTTTACCCGCCATCTTGTCGTGCATTCCGCAGCTTATGCCGCCTCTGCAGGTCAAGACTGTACGATCATCTTGAGCGGACGCTCCCCTCTCAACCCGCAAAAACAGCAATTGCTGAATGAACTATCCAGCGAAGGTGTGAAACTAATCTATCGACAAGCCGATGTCAGCAAACTAGAAGAGTTGCGCCAAACCATGCAGACAATTAAACAGGACTTTGGCTCGTTGAGCGGTGTCATCCATGCGGCTGGTTTGCTTCGAGATAGTTTTATGCGCCAAAAAACAACGGCAGAAATAGAGGCCGTTTTTGCACCAAAAGTGATGGGGTGCTTAAACATTGATGACGTGACCCAAGATGAAGACCTGGACTTTTTTGTCTTGTTCTCCTCACTGGTCAGTATAACCGGCAATGTGGGCCAAAGCGATTATGCAGCGGCGAACGCCTTTTTAGATGGTTTTGCCGCATATCGTTGGCACCTGGTCGAAACTGGACAACGCACAGGCAGAACCTTGGCCATCAACTGGCCGCTCTGGGCCGACGGTGGTATGAAGATTGATGAAGAGGAACTCATGCGGTTGGAACGGCAAACCGGTCTTCAACCCATGACGACTGCCGAGGGGTTGCACGCATTTGACACACTATGGCGCTTTACTGATCCCCAAGTCCTGGTGGTTGCAGGCGTAGTTGGCCAGATCAAGGAACGATTATTTGCTGAGCAGCAAGTGGGATCGTCAGCAACTGTCAGCGCAATGCGCCCTGTCTTTCAGCAAAATAAACCAACTTTCACAGCCGTCCAGGAAGGTGACATCTCAGACGATGAGCAGTTATTGAAGTGTCTCCAGTCTGAATTGAGACAAATATTGGCAGAGCTATTGAAGGTCAAATTGCAGGATGTGGTGCTGGATAAGCCCATGAGTGATTACGGCTTCGAATCTATTTCATTGACCAAATTTGCCAATCGCCTCAACGGCTTGTACGGATTCGCGCTAACGCCGACTCTCTTTTTTGAGTATCATACTCTCGCTGCCTTGGGCACATATTTGCTAGAAACTTATCGCGACTCTCTCCGCCAATTCTATCAGCCAGCGAAGGAGCCAATAAAACAACCAGAAAATGCTGCATCTGCCTCAGTTCAACCAGCAGAGAGTAGACGGCGTAAATCTCGCTTTGTCAAGCCCAGTCAATCGACAGATGCATCCCAATCGCACGCTGCCCCCCAGTTGACGATGCAGCCGATTGGACAGCATTCTGTCCGGGAAACCAAGACAATCTCTCATGAACCAATCGCCATCATTGGTATCAGCGGCAGACTTCCCGGTTCACCAGATCTAGAGACCTTTTGGCAGCACCTGGAGCAGGGTGCCGACTTAATCACCGAGATCCCGCAAAGCCGCTGGGATTGGCGTTCCTATTATAGGGATCCACAAATGGAGGCAAACAGGACGCACATAAAATGGGGCGGATTCATCGAGGATATCGATGCATTTGACGCTTCATTCTTTAACATTTCCCCCACAGAAGCGGAGCTAATGGATCCACAACAGCGGTTATTCTTAGAGGCCGTCTGGACCTGTATTGAGGATGCGGGCTACAGACCGAGTCACCTTGCCGGGTCAAGCACCGGGTTATTTGTTGGCGTGTCGACAAATGATTATAACGATTTGCTCATCGAAAATGGTGTCGAAATTGCCGCCCATACGGCAACCGGAAATACGAGGTCGATCTTGGCTAACCGGATCTCTTATCTCCTCGATATTCACGGTCCCAGCGAACCGATCGATACCGCTTGTTCCAGCTCATTGGTGGCAATCCATCGAGCAGTGCAGGCCCTACTCACTGGGCAATGTGACCAAGCAATCGCGGGAGGGGTCAATGCCCTGTTGTCGCCACAATTCTTCATCTCTTTCAGCAAAGCTGGCATGTTGTCTGAAGATGGACGCTGCAAGACGTTTGACAGCAGCGCCAATGGATATGTAAGAAGCGAAGGGGTTGGGGCGATCCTGCTGAAGCCGCTTTCCCAAGCCGAGGCTGATGGCGACACAATCTATGCCCTTCTCAAAGGGACCGCCCAAAACCACGGAGGGCACGCCAACTCCCTCACGGCCCCCAATCCGAACACACAGGCCGATCTGCTCGTGAAGGCATATCAAGAGTATCAGCTCGATCCCAGTACGATTGGCTATATCGAAGCTCATGGGACGGGAACAGAACTTGGCGATCCAATCGAGATCAACGGGATAAAGAAAGCTTTTGCGACTTTGTATCAAGCCTGGGGAAAGGCGATGCCAAGCCAGCCCCATTGCGGCATCGGTTCGGTCAAAAGCAATATAGGTCATCTAGAGTCTGCGGCTGGTATCGCCGGCGTTCTCAAAGTATTGCTGGCACTGAAGCACAAGAAGCTACCGGCCAGCATTCATGTCCAAGAGCAAAACCCTCATATCGATCTAACTAACTCTCTCTTGATGATCATTCGCGAAACCCAAGATTGGGCACCTCTATTCGACGAGAGTGGCAATCTTCTGCCCAGACGAGCGGGGGTTAGCTCTTTTGGTTTTGGCGGCGCCTATGCGCACGTAATCTTAGAAGAATACACCTCTGATGCCCAAACTGACGAGCCAACGCCCCATCTTCCCCAACTGATCGTCTTATCTGCCAAGAATGAAGAGCGACTCACGGAAGCAGTAGACAGGTTGCGGAAGTACCTACGCAACAATTCAGAGCTGCTCAGTCACCAACTGAACCGGGTTGCTTATACGCTACAGGTTGGACGAGAGGCGCTAGAAGAACGTGTGGCATTTTTGGTTAAAGATATCGCCGATTTGCTAGAGAAACTCGATCAATATCAACTTGCCAACCAAGACATCAGTCAATGCTTTAGAGGGTCTCTTCATCAGGGAAAAGATACCTTCAGTCACCTGCTGGGAGATAACGATCTAACCATCCTGTCTGAAACTTGGCTTAATAGCGGCAAAGTCGAAAAACTGGCCGAACTCTGGGTGAATGGGTTCGATCTCGACTGGACATTGCTCTATCCGACTCAGAAACCACGGCGAATTCCATTGCCAACCTATCCCTTTGCCAAGGAACGGTATTGGGCAATCAAGCCGCCGAATGGCAATTCTATCGATTTGCGAAGTCGTTCATCCACCACTGTGTCAGTGACTCATCAACATCTACATCCGCTTGTCCACCAAAACACCTCCGATCTGCAGCGGCAGCAGTTTACGTCACGATTTAACCGCGAGGAGTTCTTCTTTACAGACCATTGCATTCAAGGCCAACCGCTTCTACCGGGCGTTGCCTATCTGGAAATGGCTCGGGTAGCGGTGGCGATGGCAAGTCACAGAGATGTTTTGGCGCTCCACAACGTTATGTGGGCGAAACCCATCGCTGCTGCAGAGCAAACGCAAACGGTTACCATTGATCTGATACCGCGTTCAGATGGGATTCGGTATGAAGTGAGAACGCCAGACGAGGGGACTGAAGACGGCGATATTTGTAGCCACGGCAAAATTGCGGTCGGTCAACAGACGCCCAATCCTGTCCGAATGTTTGATCTCCCAGCAATTGAATCACGCTGCTCGTCCATGCTCTCTGGACCGGAGTTTTATGCCCACCTCCAACAGGTCGATATGAACTATGGCAGCCGCTTACAAGCAATTGTCTCGATTCAATCGAACGACCGCGAAGCGTTGGCCTTTTTACAAATGCCAGCGAGCTTAGCGAACGCGGCCGACCAATTTGTCCTCCACCCAACCATGATGGACGCCACGCTGCAGGCAGTCATGGCCCTGTTGCCGGATCTCTATCTGCCCTTTGCAGTCAAATCGGTAGAGATCTATCGACCGACGCCCCAGCAAGGCTACGCTTACGTCCGACTTTGCGAAGGCGTCAATCTACCTGACGCCGAAATAAAACTCGATGTGGATCTGATCAATGAGCAGGGTGAACCATGCGTTTCCTTGATCGAGCTTACCGTGCGTCGAGTTGAACGGGGAAAGGCAGATGAAAGTAAGAGCGGCAAATGGCAACAGAACGACGTTCATCGCGTTGACCAGAAAATAAGAGCGACAAATTCGGTGCCAGAATTAATGCCACAAGATACACATGCTCTGATCTACAGTTCCGTCCAATGGCAAGAGAAAGCGATTGGCAATCCAGGTAGACAACCAGACACACGATCTGAAACGCTCCTCTTCGTGGGCGGTGTCTCCCGCCAGATGGTAGATACAATCCAGAACACGATGAACATGGCGCAGGTAATAATCTTGCCTGAGATTGACCAAGCCAATCACGCAGAGAGCACCAGCCAGATCTTTGCAGCCGTTTTTGAAATCCTCAAACAGCGTCTGCAAAACCGATCCACCATACGCCTCAAGATTCTGGTCCTCAAGCCCGATATTGACCACGGCTACGTGTATGCACCCTTGACCGGTTTGTTAAAGACTGCTCATCTGGAGAATCCCAAAGTTCAGGGTAAACTCATCACCGTTGCTGGTTTAGAGCAAACCATGCCAGAACAGCTTCTCCAACTCATCCACGACGAATCAGAGTCTGAGTACGAAGATGTTGAAATCCGATATGACTGGAATGGCAGGCGTGTGGTCAAGCAATTGATCGAAGTAGATCCCCCGGTACGAGCCAGAAGACCAGATACAGAGTCCCTGTTCCGAACGGGCGGCGTTTATTGGATTACTGGGGGATGTGGTGGTTTGGGGTTGATTTTCGCAAAGTATATCAGTCAAACGCTGCCCTGTACGATTGTCTTGAGTGGCCGCTTTCCGCTGAATGACGAGAAGGCCCATACGCTGCAACAGATTGCCAACGGAGACACGACGGTTGAGTATATTCAGGCCGATGTGAGTCGAGCGGATACAGTACGACAGACCGTAGAGCAGATCAAAGCCAAATATGGCACGTTGACTGGCATCATTCACAGTGCTGGGACACTCCACGATGCCTTCATCTTGAAAAAAGAACGGTCGGAAATAGACACGGTCTTCCAACCAAAAATCAGCGGCTCATTGCTCATTGATCAAGCCACAAAATACGAGGCGCTCGATTTCATTGCACTCTTCTCGTCGATTTCTGGCGTATTAGGCAATGCCGGACAAGCAGATTATGCTGGGGCCAACGCCTTTCTGGATGCCTTTGCCGCCTATCGCAACAGGTTGGTCCACGCGGGAAAGCGACAGGGCAAAACCATCTCCATCGACTGGCCTTTCTGGGCAGAAGGGGGCATGAGCTTGGAACCAAGAACGGAAGAATTCCTCAGCGTCAGCCTCGGTCTAGAAAGCTTAAACACGGCAGAGGGATGGCGAGCCTTCAATACAGCCATGCAGACCATTTATGATCAGCTGATGATCTTGAGTGGTGACGGCAGCAAGTTGAGAAGCACACTCTTTACGCCGCACCCCAAACCAAATTCCGACGACTGGCACATCAGCCAACCCGAACAGATAGTTGATGATACAGATCTACGACAGAAAACCCACGATTGGATAGAGGGAATTATCGTCGATACCCTGAAAATCTCATTAGGTATGATTGATCCTGAAACCGGCTTTGAACGATACGGCGTCGATTCTCTCTTGCAGCAGAGCATCCTCAGCAAAATGGAGAGAGTTGTCGGAACTCTGTCCAGAACCCTACTCTTTGAACATCCAAATCTTGGAGAACTCGTCGCCTATTTAGTCGGGCAACACCCAGAACAACTGCGCGCCTACTTTGCGCCAAGCCAATACGTACCCTCCAAAGACGAAGTTGACTCCCAGATTCACACTACGTTGAACGGAGAACACTCTTCTCGGTTCGCTGTCGCGCCAGAATCGAACAGCGTTAACGCGCCGCTTTGTATCGGTGGAACGGGGCAGCTAACTGTGCCGACCAATAGTTCCCGCTTTTCCATTGCAACAGAATCGGTTACCGAAAATGCCCCAGCCAACGGCACCACAACCCAGCGAGAAGAGATCGCCATTATCGGTATCAGTGGTCGTTACCCAATGGCCACCAGCCTCCAAGAACTATGGGAGAACCTCAAAGCGGGCCGAAACTGCATTTCACCCATGCCGGCAAACCGTTTCCAAAATTTGCTCGTCCGCTCACTTTCTAACGGCCAACGGATCAATGGCCGCGACTATTATGGCGGGTTTCTCAAGGATGTCGAGCAATTCGACCATCATCTCTTCAACATTCCCGACAGTCAGGTTTCCCAGCTAGCACCAGAAGTTCGCCTCTTGCTCGAGACAGTCTGGGAAAGCTTGGAAGATGCGGGCTATCCAATCGCTCGCTTGCGTCAGCTTCAGACAGAACAGAACCGGGGAATTGGGGTCTATGTCGGGACCATGTATAACCAGTATGCGTACACCATGCCCTCGTTGGAAGAAGCGGCCCTCGCCTCCAATATTTCAGATTGGCAACTAGCGAATCGGATCTCTCACTTCTTTGATTTAACGGGACCAAGCTTGACGGTCAACACGGCCTGTTCAAGCTCGCTCACCGCCATTCATCTCGCGTGTGATAGCCTCAAACAGTGCGAATGCCTGATGGCTATCGCCAGCGGCGTCAATCTGACTCTAGAACCCTCCAAATATGTGACGTTGAAACAGGTCGACTTCTTGGGGCATGGCAATGCCAGCAAAAGCTTTGGGGATGGCGATGGCTATCTCCCAGGCGAAGGCGTTGGCGCTGTTCTATTAAAGCCCCTGCGCGCCGCCCAACAAGACGGCGATAAGATTTATAGGGTGATCAAGAGCAGCTTGATCAATCATGGCGGCGGTCGCCAGACTTATACTGCCCCAGATCCAATGAATCAGGAGCAGCTCATTCTCCGTTCGCTGGAACGATCCGGCGTGCATCCAGAAACCATCAGCTATGTCGAATCGGCCGCCAATGGATCCAAGTTGGGGGATCCGATTGAGGTCGTTGCCCTAACCAAAGCGTTTCGTAAGTATACGCAAAAACGTCAATTCTGTGCCATTGGCTCTGTGAAATCCAACCTGGGTCATCTCGAGGCCAGTTCAGGCATTTCCCAACTCACCAAGGTGCTTTTACAACTCAAATTTAAGACGCTGGTTCCTTCCATCAACGCCACCCCACTCAACCCCAACATCAACTTTGGAGAAACACCGTTCTATCTCCAAGAACAGGTCAGCCCCTGGGAGCTCAACATGCAACCAGATGATGCAGCATCCACCCAGCCGCCAATGATGCCCCGGCGTGCCATGATCAATTCATTTGGGGCGGGTGGTGCCTATGCCAATCTGATTGTGGAAGAATATATCGCCGAGACTCCAGCCGCTGTCCAGCCAATCGCTGCACCCGATGAAAAATACTTGATGGTCTTCTCTGGTCAGACCGAGTGGAGTTTGTGGCAAAATCTTCAATCAGTTATGGAATTCGTCAAAGAACAATCACTCCTGCTCATGAAAGATTTGGCTCTCACGCTACAGTTGAACCGCAATCATCTGGACAAACGGGTCGCTATCATTGCCTCGTCTCGCTCGGAACTAATAGACAAGTTGGGGGCGATTTCTCGCCGAAGCGAACCCTTTACGAGAGACGGACTCTATTCCTCACTCCATCATCCCGCCTATCCGCAACATGAGCTGGATCCAATGTCTCTGAATCAGGCTTGTGCAACCAGAGATTTGGACACCATCGCCCGGTGTTGGGTGAATGGGCAATCCATTCCGTGGGAAACACTGTATGATGATACCTTCTACCAGATGGTGGATCTGCCAGCATACACCTTTGACCACCAGGGGATAGCGCAACAAAACCAATACGGTGTCCCAGCGTGCGAAGGTCACCCAATGTTTGACGAGGAGCTCTACAGAGTCGTTTTGGCTAAGGTGAAGAATGGAGACCTGACGCCGGATGCTGCTCTTGCCTTAACGATGAATAAGGCGATTCCAGAGAAATAAATCCCTAATTTGCCAAGTCGATTTCTCTGGAATCGCCTGAGCTTTTCCAGATCAAATTAGGGATTTTAAGGGTCTTCGCGGCAAAGTGTACAAGCGATGAATACGTGCTACGTGGTACGTGGTGCGTCAAGCGATCCAGTACGCACCACGTACTACGAATCACGTTGTCAAGTACACTATCTCGCGTAGAGCCGATTTTAATTGTTGGAAAAGCCTAACATGGAACGGATTTCACATGATTGAACAACAGATAAAAGCCGTATTCACCTCTGTCCATCAAGGCAACATGGAGATCGAGGACGCAATCCAACAGATTGGTCGCCTGAAAAAACAATATGAGCCAGGAAACCCTCCCTCGCCCACTATGGATCGACTGGAAAGCGGCCCGCAAACAGGTCAGCTTGAGCCGGAACGATATCGCTACGATGAACCATATCTAAAGGATCATCGGGTCAATGGCGAGCAAGTCATCGTTGGTGTCACCCATGTAAGTCTGGCCATCAACACGTTTGTTGAGAGATTCCTCGAAGAGACTCTCCAACTAAGTCGCCTCACCTTTATCCAACCCATTCAACTACAAGCACACCAACAAGCCGAAGTCACCGTTGCCGTGAACCCGGATGGTCCGGCCAACCGCTTCACAGTGCTCTATCGAACTCATCAAGAGGATGAGTGGAAACCGACCGCCGAAGGCATTGCTCAATCGGCAACGATTCCAGCCAAAACCGTCAATCTTGCACAGCTCAGAGAATTACTCCCCGAAGTCAAAGAGTTGACAAACCTATATCGAGCCAACCCAGTCATTGAGTTGGGGCCAAGTTTTCAGACCGTTGCGGCACTCTATGGGGATGAGCAGCAATCCTTGATCAAGGTTGCTCTGACAGAAGATGCACACAACGCTGAGCATCGTTATGCATTACATCCCCTGATCATTAACAGCGCCTATCTCGGCATTATGCCGCAACTGCGTTTGCTCAACCAGCGTGATAGCTATCTGCCCTTTGGCATCAAAGAACTCACGTTCAAAAAGACGGATATCACGGCTTGCTGGATTTGGGTCAAACTGGTGCGCTATTCAGAGGAGATGTTGACGTTTGATGCCGAAATAATGCAGGAGAATGGTGATGTTGCGGCGTCTCTGGTGGGCTGCACCCTAAAACGACTGCGAACCAGCGAGCACACCATCGCCGCACATCACCCAAAACAAGATGAGGATGGATACGTCCAGAACGTGCCCACCACAACGAACCTGAACCAGGCAGATCTGCCAATGCATCAGGCAAATGCAGATCTTTCCGACAAAATCCGAGATTATCTGGTGTCAAAGTTGAGAAGCCTCGTTCATGATCCAATATCCGTCACCAACCATAAGAAAAACTTGATGGATCTCGGCCTGGATTCAATTCAGTTGACGAACCTCTCTCGGCAAATTGAACAAGAAGCCGGGATCACGCTCTATCCAACGGTCCTCTTTGAATATCCCAACATCAACGAATTGACGCATTATTTTGTTCACGAGCATGAAACCGCTTTTCAGCACCTGTTTGCCAGCGTGCTAGGGGCCATCGAACACCCACAAACACAAACCGCAAACACATCGATTCAAGATAACGTTCGAAAAACGGATGTGCCGATGGAGGGTATCTTCTCTCCAGACTCAGTAGATCCAAATTTCAGGTTTTGAGAGAGAATTCTGGCTAAACAGTTGACATAAATACAAATTTGCCGGTCGATATCTAGTTTTTGCGTTAGATTTGGGCGATTTTCAGATATGAAATAGGTTGTTTTCTGTAACCGAAATCTGAATAAATGACTCCAAAATCCCTGCAATCTCGACTGAAAATAGCCAAAAACGCCAAATTTGGATCTACTGAGAATGGCAGGAACTCTTTGTTCAGAATTCAGATGCGAATTCTTTGGATCAAGTCCAGCGCTCGCAGACGCAACTATCAAACGGAACAGGAGGGATATTGCAGCCCGTCTCATCCCGATTATCAGAAGAGCAATCTAGACTGGAGACGTCCGACGGCGATATTGCCATTATTGGGATGGACGGCCTATTTGCTGGGTCATCAAACTTGGATCAGTTCTGGGAAAATCTGCTTCACCAAACGGACTTGATTACCGAAATCCCCCCCGATCGTTTTGATTACCAAAAATGGTATGATCCTGATCCAGATGCCGCCGACGCCATTTATTGCAAATGGGGCAGCTTTATCGAGGATGTGGATAAGTTTGATGCCCCCTTCTTTAACATTTCCCCTCACGAAGCAGACTGGATGGCTCCGCAACTCCGCTTGTTGTTGCAGAGCCTTTACACCACTGCCGAAGATACCGGCTACGCGGACAAAATGAGGGGAACCGATACGGGCATTTTCGTTGGGGTCTGCTTTCAAGATTATGCAGACAAAATCAAAGAGATGGGATTGCCCATCGATCCCTATTTGGGCACGGGAAATAGTTATTCAGTTCTGGCCAACCGAGCCTCATTTATCTTTGATTTGACCGGGCCTAGTATGCCCATCGACACCGCCTGCTCCTCTTCGCTCTTTGCACTTCATGCGGCCTGCACGGCCATCCGGAGTCGCGAATGTGAGATGGCCTTTGTGGGAGGCGTCAACCTGATCTTATCCTCATTTCGGCATCGCTACTTTTGCAACATCGGCGCCTTGTCCCCAACTGGCAGATGCCACACATTTGACGCGGCTGCAGATGGCTATGTTCCCGGCGAAGCCATTGTCTCGGTCTTGTTAAAACCCCTCAGCAAAGCTGAAGCGGATGGTGACCGGATCCACGCTGTGATCAAAGGATCGGCCGCGTTGCACGGCGGCTACACACCATCGCTCACAGCGCCCAGCGTGCGCGGCGAGGCGAACGTCATTTTGAAAGCCTGGGAAAGCGTCAACCTCGATCCCGCAACCTTGACCTATATTGAAGCCCACGGCACCGGAACGCCGTTGGGGGATCCGATTGAAATCAACGCCTTAAAGAAAGCGTTTCAACAATTCACGGATCAAGAACATTTTTGCGCCATCGGGTCAGCAAAAGCCCACATCGGCCATGCGGAAGGGGCGGCAGGGCTGGTGGGAGTTGTCAAAGCGATCTTGCAAATGCAGCATCGGCAAATACCGGCCATGCCTGGATTCAAGGAGCAGAATCCCTACATCGAATTAGAAAATTCACCTCTATACATTAACCGAGAGCCAATCCCGTGGGAATCTACAACGCAGCCACGACGTGCGGGCATCAGCTCCTTTGGCTTCTCCGGCTCTTATGCCCATGTCGTTGTGGAGGAGTACATTCCGCCACAAACACCAGAGCCGCCAACATCGATTGGGCAGACAGCCGATCTCAATTTAGCATTCGTGCCCTTGTCTGCCAAAGATGAAAATCGCTTGCGCCAAATGAGCCAAAATCTTGCCACATTTTTGACCCACGCTTCCGAGAATGGCACAGAGACTCAGCCCGCACACCGTCTAGAAGAAATTGCCTATACTTTACAAGTGGGCCGCGCCGCGATGGACCACCGTGTCATATTTAGTGTGCGTACCATTGCTGACCTCCAGGAGAAACTTGTGGCATTCAGTGTGGGTTCAGAAAACATTGATGGCTGTATTTCCGGGCGGGTCAGAAAAGAGGATGTGCTACTTTTTGAAGCTGATGAGGATTTGAAGACGCTCGTCGATACATGGCTCGTTAAGGGAAAAATGGAGAAAGTCGCCCAGCTTTGGGTGCGCGGGTTGGAGCTGGATTGGCTGACGCTGTATCCAGAGCAGAGGCCAACACGCATCACGTTGCCGACCTATCCGTTTGCCAAAGAACGGTATTGGATTTCGGCAAAATATGCGAACATACCACTGGTTGAGGAGCCGGAACCCGCTCATCTTAGTTGTGAAAGGTTGCTTGGCAGCCGGGGCGTTGCCACCCAAGAATCGACAGAATCTCCCGCAGTTGCCGTCGAGGAAGAAAGCACGGTTCAACAGATCGTTGACTATTTGATGCACAACATTACGACGATCACCGGCATCCCCAAGCAGCGGTTAGATGTCCATGAAGAAGTGCAAAATTATGGCTTTGATTCCATTGTCATCACAAAGCTGGTCGGCGATCTGGAAACGATCATTGGCAAAAAAGATCCATCGATCTTTTTCTCATCAAACACAATCCACGGCATTGCCGAAACGATTTTCGGCAAATACAAAGATGATTTCTCGGCCCACGACACGTTGAAATTGTCCACAGCCTATCAAACAGCCGCGAACCCTGCAAATGTGCCATCAATTTCCTCTGTGGCGGAAGAGATCCCCAAACAAAACGAGTCTTTACAGAGCACAATCAACGACAAACTGCATGTGGCCGTCTCAAGCCGAGTCGACGGTGAACGGGCAACGACCGAAAATGACGTGGCCATCATTGGCATTTCCGGCCAATATCCGCAAGCCGATAACCTGACTGAGTTCTTTGAGAATTTAAAGCGAGGTGCGGATTGCATCGAGGAAATCCCCAAAGAGCGATGGGATTACACAAGTTATTTGGGAGACGTCCATGACAATGGCAAAATGCGGGCTAAATGGGGTGGATTCATCAATCACATCAACGAGTTTGATTTTGAGAACTTTAACATCTCATACCGCGAAGCCTTGGTCACTCATCCCGAAGAACGGCTGTTGCTGCAACAAGCCTGGCACTGTTTTGAAAGCGCTGGCTATAATCCGCTCACTTGGGTCGAAGGTCAGAGCGCACAGACGGGCGTCTATATCGGCGCTTCTTTTCACGAGTATCCACAGCTCGTTGCCGAACGAAACCAACACAATGGCACCTATCTGCCCTTCACCGCGCAGACATTTACTTACGCCAACCGACTCTCCTACTTCTACAACCTGACCGGTCCCAGCGTCACCTTGGATACAGCTTGTTCTTCTTCGTTATACGCAATTTTTGAAGCCTACAACGACATCCGAAACGGGGTCTGCGATACGGCCCTGGCGGGAGGGGTCAACCTGAACCTGCATCCCAGCAAGTTCATTTTTCTGAGTGAATATAATTTTCTATCGCTCGATGGCAAATGTCGCGCCTTCGCCGATGGCGGCGATGGCTATGTGCCTGGGGAAGGGATTGGGTTGGTGTTGTTAAAACGGTTGGATCAAGCCATTCAAGAGAACGATCACATTTTGGCGGTCATCAAAGGGGCGTCGGCGGGCAACGATGGCCGGACCAATGGTTTCACGGTGCCCAATCCAGAAGCACAGAGTGCGATCATTAAAGACGCGATTCAGAATTCGGGCATTGATCCCGCAACTATATCGTGCATCGAATGTCACGGTACAGGCACAGCCCTGGGTGATCCCATCGAAATTGCTGCCCTGACGGACGCCTTCCGCAACTATACGTCGAACACCCAATATTGTGCTGTCTCCTCCGTCAAATCCAACATTGGGCATTTGGAAGCCGCGGCAGGCATTGCCCAACTGTCCAAAGTCATCTTGCAGTTCCAAAACAAGCTCCTCTTCCCCAACCTCATGCACAGCCCGCGGGTCAATCAGAACATCCAATTTGCCGATACACCATTTTACGTGCAAAGGGACCTGGCCGTTTGGCGTTCCGGAGAAAACCAGACTTCCAGACGAGCCAGCATCAGCTCATTTGGCGCAGGCGGGACAAATGTACATATGATTCTGGAAGAATACTCAACTTCGCCCATTGAGGAGGATGCAACGGCAGAGAATAGATACCACCTCGTCCCATTTAGCGCCGACTCTAAAGAGCAGCTTCGCCAGATTGTGCGAGATACCTATGTGTATCTGTCCAGCGCCAATCTAAACATCTTCAACAGTGTATTGACAGTCAACAATATCGCCGGGACGCTGCAACAGGGCAGGGCAACAAAAAAATGTCGGTTGGCCGTCGTTTGTGATGGGCGGCTGAATACGCTGTTGGATGCCCTGGAAGATACCATCAATTTTCTCCAGACAAACGATGCATCCCCAAACAGAAAAAACATCATCTTTGGGATTGTGGAAAAGCAACTCAACGAGATTCCAGGGAGCATTTCCTTTGACGAGTTTGCTGATGAACGGAAATTGTCCAGTGTCGCGCAACAGTGGGTTCAGGGCCACGACATCCATTGGGACGATATAAGTGAGCACTATGACAAAGTTGTTCTGCCGGGATACCGATTTAAAAATAAGATTGTTGAGCTGGCGCGGCTTGAGTCAACCACGGCAGATCTTGCCGCACAGGAAGATACACAAATTGTAGACAGACAAATAGCTGGAGTGGATTCGGGTCACAACACTGTCAGACAACATGTTCTACACGTCTTTGAAAGGGTGCTGGGTGTATTAGCCGACGACTTTGATGAACATGGTGAATTCTCTGATTACGGGATTGACTCGATTATGGCATCGCGTATCCACGCTGAACTCTCGAATCGATATCAAAATCTGGATATGTTTGTGCTGTTTGAGTACAACACGGTTGCCAAATTGACCGATCACATTGTTGATGAACATCTGACTGACCCCAAATCATCTACCCCTGAAACCGACAGCACACCGATCCCCTCGCCAGATGAAATGGAAGAGATTGGCGATATCCGCAACCTTAAATTTGGCGGTGACAACCCCCAAACTCAAGATGACACCATTCCCATGCGCGACTACATCGCGTCGTATAAAAAACATGGGGGAAAGCTGGATATCCAACGCATGGACGTGCGCATCCCAGACAACATATCCATCGAGGTGGTTGCTTGTGGCGAGGGCGAGACCGTGGTTCTCTTGCCACCGTTTAACTCTTCGGCCATTGTTTGGATCCAGCAGCTCATCTTCTTGTCCAAATATTACCGAGTGTTGGTCATTCACTATCCGGGAATGGGTCAGAGTGAGTGGCTCGATGAGATGCACAGCTTTAGCGATTTGGCGACGGTCGTCGTTGACGTGCTCAACAAGCTGGCCGCCAGCCAATTTTTGACGCATAGCCAGGCAATGTTTGTTGGCTGGTCTCTGGGGGGTTTTCTGGCCCAGACCATTGCAACGGAATTCCCAGATCATGCCCAGAAGTTGATTCTGGTTAGCACCACGGCCATCTCCTGGTCGTCGGATGAGTATCAGATTTCGGGCGAAGAGTTTTCCCAGAAATCAGCCCAGGAGTTTAGAGACAATTACCGACGATTACCGACGTTCGTTCGGAAAATGCCGGCAATTCAGCAGTGGCACAAAGAAGGCCGCGTGGAAAAGTTCGTCGTGGGGACAACTGTACAAAGAGTGATGGATCGCTATTTCCTGATGATCGCCCGCTTCCGCCATCTTGACGTGGCCAGCGACATTCGCATCAAAACATATCTGTTAAGCGGTGGCGATGATGAGTTAATGCCCGCCAAATTTGCGCGCAGGCTGCATGAACAAATTAAGGACTCTGTCTATTATGAGGTGGAAGGCGGCAAACACTTCCTCAGCTTATTCAACAAGGATATCGTCAACAAAAAATTACGCGAATGGTTAAGGCAATAATGAGTAAAAAAAATGTTTTTATGTTCTCTGGTCAAGGGGCTCAATATTATCAAATGGGCAGAGGACTGTATGAACATGACGAACACTTTCGCAGGTGGTTGAATGAATTTGACCGGCTCGCCAGGACGTTGACGGGATGCTCAATTGTTGACGTGATGTATGCCGAGGACAAAAAAGTGTTTGAGGAGTTTTCGCAAACGTGCCATACGCACCCCGCAATCTTCATGGTAGAAAGCGCCTTAGCATTCACCCTAATCGACCATGGCATCAAACCCGATGTCGTCGTTGGCGCAAGCTTGGGCGAATTCGCGGCAGCAGCAGTGGCTGGCATCCTCAGCCATGAGCAAGCATTGGAATTAGTGATTCAACAAGCCGATTCTATTGAAAGAGCCTGTGAACCGGGTCAAGTTCTTGCCGTTTTTGCGCAACCAGATTTGCTCAACGAAGCTGAGATGCTCAGGGCAAAATGCGAATTAGTCGCCGTCAACGGCGACACACATTTTGTCATTGCTGGGTCAGCCAAAAATTGTGCGGACATGGGCCACTGCCTCAGGGAAAAGGGGGTGATGTTCCAGAATCTGCCAGTCTCCCACGGGTTTCATTCCTCCAATATCGATCCGGCGTTTCCTGTCTTTCGGGCCAGATTAGAGACCGCCACCATATACAGACCACAGATTCCATTCATTTCATCCTTGTATGGCAAAGAAGTAACCGAAGTCCAGCATGAGTACTTCTGGCAAATTGTCCGTCAACCGATTCAAATTCAAAATGCCTTGGCCTATTTGAACAGATCTGGCGGTCACGATACCTATATCGATTTGGGGCCGACCGGTACGCTCGCCAATTTCACGAAGCGCTATTACAATGGGACCACCGCAGACCTGGCAATCTTTCCCATCATGACCCAATATCGCAATGAGGTGGAAAACATCGAGAAAGTGAAACGCCAGATTCCTGTGCGGCCCGATAAACACCACGCAAAAGCGCGCCATATACTTGCCCAGAAAAGTTTCGTACCAGATCTTCCAAAGCGGAGATGGGACAAAACTTTTCTGGGGGATCGTCGTATTGCCTACATATTTCCCGGCCAGGGGTCGCAGAAAAAGGGGATGGGCGAGGGGCTCTTTGCCACGTACAAAGAACTGGTCGAGGAAGCAGATGCCATACTGGGCTACTCGGTTACAGACTTATGTCTTCGCAACAATGAGAACCGGCTCAATCAAACCCAATTTACCCAACCAGCCCTCTATGTTGTCAATGCATTGAGCTATCTCGACCAGCTCGACAAGGATGGCATAACGCCGGAGTACGTGGCCGGTCATAGTCTCAGTAGATCCAAATTTCAGGTTTTGAGAGAGAATTCTGGCTAAACAGTTGACATAAATACAAATTTGCCGGTCGATATCTAGTTTTTGCGTTAGATTTGGGCGATTTTCAGATATGAAATAGGTTGTTTTCTGTAACCGAAATCTGAATAAATGACTCCAAAATCCCTGCAATCTCGACTGAAAATAGCCAAAAACGCCAAATTTGGATCTACTGAGTCTGGGTGAATACAATGCCCTCTTTGCTGCTGGTGTATTTGACTTTGCCACGGGGCTCAGATTGGTCAAGAAACGGGGCGAACTGATGGCGCAGGCCAGAGATGGCGGCCATGCCGCCATCATCGGCATGACCGAGGAAGAAATCAGAGACACAATCAACAAGTACAGCCTACAGACCGTCGACATCGCCAATCTAAACTCACCCTCACAAGTCGTTGTCTCTGGGCCGAAAAGCGCGATTCTCCAAGCTCAATCGGCATTCGAGTCAGCCGGGTGTGACCGCTATATCCCGCTCAACGTCAGCGGCGCCTTTCACTCCAGACTGATGGCAGATGCCCGCGTGAATTTGAAGCGTTTATCCTGCATTTCACCTTTTCGCCAATCAAGATACCCGTCATTTCAAACGTGCCCGCCCATACATAGATGGCACGATCACGCAATTGCTCGCAGACCAGATTACGCATGCTGTCAATTGGACCGATTCCATCCGATATTTAATGAAAAATGGTGTGGATGAGATCGTTGAAATCGGGCCAGGTAATGTATTGACCAAATTGATTGGCAAAATTATGTGACCAGGTTGCTTCTGCTTTCCACCTCTGCCCAATGTGCCAGAATAGCTCGATGTTCAGGAACGTTCTCAAGATAGGACTGTCGCCGGGCCTCATCGCCAATTTTCGCAGCGTGTTCAGACAACAACGTATGGGCTCGCTCTAGAAACACTTCGGCGCGCCGGTCTTGGAGCGCATAGAGGACCCGATAGCAGATGAGACGGACCCTCATACAATGTACCACAGCATCCAGTTTCGGATCCGTTTCCATATACTCTAATATCTGTTCCACATACGATTGAGCCTGTACAACGTCCCCTTGAGCCAACTTGACTTCGGCCAATCCGGCCCAGGCTGGTATTACTTTGTGAGGCAATTCTAAGGTTTGCCAAATTGTCAACACTTCTTGGTATGCTTGCTCCGCTCCCTGGTAATCGTTTCTCTGAAAGGCAATCTCCGCCAGCGTATGGAGAACTTTGGCTGCACCGTCTCGATTTCCAATCTCCTGACAGATTGATTGTCCCTGCTGCAGATAGGTTTGGGCTAATACATGGTCACCCTGTTTGCTGATTGTATATCCCAGGTCCAACAGTGCCTCCATTTCCTTAACACGGTTGTTCATCCCCTGAAAAATCGTCCGAGATGAATCAAGCTGACTTTTCGCACCCCGATAGTCCCCCAGGAGGAGATAGAGCCGTCCGAAAGTAAGCTGGGCGAGGGCTTGAATAAAACGAGAGTCTATTTTTGCCCCAATGGCCAACGCCTCTTCCAACAAAGAAGGCACAGAATCAAAGTTATTCAGATTGAGGTATTCGGTTGCAACATTGACACATGAATAAGCAATGCCTACCGCATAATCAACTTCGCGTAAGATGGTCAATGACTCTTGATGATATTCTAGAGCTGCTGCATGGTTTCCTTGGATGCTATACCCAGTACCCAAATTGGATAAAACTTGCCCTTCTCCCAGTCGATCCCCAATTTCGCGGCAGATGGCTAAATCTCGCTCGTGGTAGGCCCGCGACCGATCATAGTCCCCCACGTTGCTGTAAACATTGCCGAGATTTCCGTATGTTTCACCTTCGCCCCTTCGATAGCCAGTCTCTTGATAGATGGCGAGGCACTGTTCATAATAGGCGATTGCTTGGGTAAAGTTTCCTTGATGGCGGGTGATCACGCCTAGCCAGCCAAGGGCTTGTCCTTCTCGTACTCGGTTCCCGATTGACTGACATAAGGATAACATCTCTTTGTGAAAGCGTTCAGCCGCTTCATAGTCCCCTTGCTGTACCGCCATATAGCCCCGGGAAGAATTGACGGCTATCATATCAATTTCGTGTTCGCTTTCCGCCGCCAAGTCAGACACCTCTGTCAATAAGGGCTCCGCTTCCTGAAAGTTACCCTGAAGAATGGCGATCTGGGCCTTCCGCAACAGCACTTTCTCCCGCAGCCGCGGGAGCTGAGTCTGTTCCATCAGGTCCGTCAACATGTCTAGATCTGTTTGTTGTGCTTCTCGATCACCCAACAGTGAATAAACACCCTCTCGATCGATCAGCAGTTCCGAGCGTTGAGGCAGTTCATCTAGGGGAGTCAACGACAAGGCACGATTAAAATAGTCAAGAGCCTCGTTGTTTGCCGCTTGCGCCGCAGCCTGTTTGCCGGCGATGTGGAGATAATGACGTGCTTTGTCGTTTATCTGGGCCGCTTCAAAGTGCCAACCCAACTGGCCAGCGATTTCATCGGTGCGTCTGCCATAGAGCACTTCCAGAGTGTACCCCACGGATGCATGGAGCGTCAGCCGCTCGCGTCCGGTGAGATGATCATAGATGTAACGTTGGAACAAATTGTGACGGAAACGATAGAGGGAGAGATACTGTTGATCGATTTGCGTGCTGCCCTGTTCATAGACCAGATCATGTGTCTGATGGAGTTCGTTGGAGAGTCGACGGACCATCACCAAGTCGCTGACCTTCTCCACGCGGGCTACCACTTCTGCTGTAAAGTCTTCGCCCTCAACGCTGGCTACATTCAAGGTCCGACGCAGCGGCTTGGACAACCGACCAACGCGTTCCTTGAGAACTCCTTCGACACGCATGGGCACCACATGCCAATCTAAATTCGGTTCGCTCACCCAACGCCCCGATTCGTCCCGCCAAAGCTGCTGCCGTTCTTTGAGAATTTCGAGTAGCTCAATGGTAAAAAGCGCATGTCCACGTGTGCGTTGATAGACAGTTTGGCGAAATTCTTCATCCAAGTCGTTGGGTTCAGCATCGAGCAGGGCATCAACAAAACGCTGACCGCGCTCTTCTCCCAACTCATCTAAATCTACCCAGATATCTCCCCAATATCGTTGGAGGTTGTTTAGAACTGGCTCCAACGGATGGCGACCATCTCCCCTTGCGAGATTGTCAGGACGCCCCTGCGCAACATCCTCTGGACGATAGGCACCAACGATGAGAATCGGGCTGGAAGCGATGCGTCGACTCAGGTGAAAGAGCAAGTTAATCGACGCAACGTCGGCCCATTGTAGGTCGTCAATCACCAACATGAGTGGACGGACGCTCGCAACGTGATTGAGTACATTGGTGGCCTGCTGGAAAATGTGCTGCTGTTCTAAACGACCCGGATGCGCTGCCAGGGCCTGTTGCGAAGAAATTATCTGATGGAGACGTTGATGCCACTCGGTCTGTTGACTCAGATAGTTTTCGACGCGCATGAGCAGTGGGTTATCGGGCACCATGCTACCGATTAGATTGGTTCCTTGAACCAACAGCGCCTCGACGGTATTTGGCATTACGCTCCAGAGACGACGGCTGTTTTCCCAGTTTACTTGTCTGCTCAACCCAATATGGTTGAGTTCGCCGGTCAACTGATTCAACATCTCGCGGAAAGGGAGATATGGGTCACCAACGCCACCAAAGGCGCTGCAGTTGCTCAGGGTGGTGACCAAATCGGCCGAACGCGTTTGTGCGAGCCGGGTAAATTCGTTGAACAAAGATGTCTTGCCGCTGCCTGCATCACCTCGGATGAAGACAATCTGTCCGTTGCCAGCCAACGCCTTCTCCAAAAATGTACCCATGCGCTCCAACTCAAGTTCACGTGCAACAAAAGTGGACCGCGTTTCTTCGGTAGGCTCGGTTTGCAAAAAGCGGGGGAGAGGCAAAGAGGGTTGAGGTGGCTGGCTCGGAGAGTAATTTTTCGGTTTGACCTGAACGGAGCGATGGTCTGCTAAAAGGAATGTTTCCGTCGCGGGAAATTGCCTGGTTCGAATGGCATCATAGAGTGCCTCGGTTTCTGGAGATGGAGGCACACCAAGCTCATCGGCCAGGATGCGCTGGCAGTTTTGGTATTGGTGGCGCGCTTCTGACCATTGACCGGTTGCGGCATAGAGCTTCATCAATTCTTGGTGGGCTGGTTCGTGATAGGTATCGAGCTTGAGCCAGCGGCGGGCATAACGAATGGCTGTGGCAAACTCATTTTGGGCCGCATAAAAGGCGGTTAGCCTCTGAAGCGCATCGGCCAGCGTCCGCCGTAGATCCTCCCGCTCAAATAGTTGCCATTCATCAAACTCTGGGCTGCCGCGCAAACTAAAACCAGACAAAAAATCTCCACTATAGAGGTCAACTGCTTTGCCCAGCGAAGATATCTCGTCGACATCAAATCCATTATTCCTGTCAGGATCATTCAGCAAACAATGGTTCTCTTCCTTTTCGAGCAGCTTGCGGAATCGTACCACATCTATCCAAGTATTGGCATCTGCATCAAAAAAGATGCGATCGTCTTCAATGTGTAGCCACGGTCCGGTTAGCTGTTTTTTGAGGGTGAACAGAGTGGTGCGCAGAGACCCACGTGCTCGTTTGGCATCTGCATCAGGCCAAAAGAGGGCGGCCAATTCATCACGGGTATGATGCGAAGCAGTGACTGCAGCATATGCCAACAGAGCCACAGCTTTGCGCGAGTCAAAAGAAAGCCGCACGTCATTCAAGATGACCTGCGGCGTACTTAATAACCGTATTTTTAATTGGGACATATTTTTCTCCACGTGAATGAGGGCGATGTTTCCGATTTAGGCGGTTCCAAAAAACTAATTATCCACAGATGAACGGGATTTACAGGATTAGAAGCGAGAAATCCAGTCAATCCCTTCAATCTGTGGATTGATTAAAAATTGGATTGGCCTTATTTGATTCGACCGCATCCGCTCATAGAGGAAAATAGATTCAACTGGTTTCCCAGATCGGAAACAGCCAAATTTGTTTCACCTATGGCAGTGCTTCGTACCTCTGACATGGATGACGTCTTTTGATGCATTTTGTAACGCAAAAATTCACACAAACCTTGACACTTGTTTAACGCCCGCCTGATATCCTACTCAAAGGTTGACAGATTCCTTGCAAGGCGGTCGTGATGCAGTTGACATCCCAACCGCGGAATTCCACTCTCGCAACCCACCGAAATTTTAGAGTGTGTACCACAAAGTGTGTAAATGAACACTGCTCAGTCAGAGAACAGCTGCACTTACACACTTTGGGACACACTCCCAAATTTTTTATCGCTCTTATCTCCTGGATGTGTGCGGTTGACCAATTTATCCAACACCGCACCAGGACCAGCTCACATTTGTGGGAGATGAGCCAAATCAATGGGAGAACACAAGATGTTGAAGAAGCGAATTGTTCAGTTGGTGGTTGCTGTTGCGTTGACAGTTGCGATTGCTGGTGGTGGCATTGTGACCGAACAGATTGGATTGCAAACGATGACTCCGGTATATGCTTGTGGAGGTATGTCGGGCGGCGGCGGATGCTAATTTTTAGTCACGAATAGAAGCACCACTTAAACTTCGGACAATAGAATCGTTGGCTGAACAGGATCTCAGGGGGTGAGGGGAAAAGCTCGCTCGTAGGTTGTCAACTCACTGAGATCCGAATGAACCGAATCGTTTTCTCTCGAGAGACGACTGTCCCAAGTTTAAATAAGGCTTTTCCAACAATTAGAATCCCTAATTTGATCTGGAAAAGCGCAAGCCATTCCAGAGAAATCGACTTGGCAAATTAGGAATTTATTTCTCTGGAATGGCCGAATATCGTGATATTAACCCTTAATTTTGTCGCGATAGTTACGAATCTGAGTCATCAATGGGAAAAATTGGGTTTCGGATTCATGTTGCGAGAGTAAACTGTCTAACTCATCGATCCAGATGAGAGCTCGCTGTCGGTTTTCTAGGGCTAGCTCACACTCAATGAGATGCGGTAATACACTGATTTTTCCTTCATGATTGTTCAACTTGCGATAGCCTGCTAAAGATCGTTTGAAATAATTGATTGCCGCCATCCAGTTTGATCGTTTCATTTCGATGATACCCAGATTTCCCTTTACTCTAGACAAACCCAACTGATTGTGAAAGCGCTCAAAGAGCATTTCTGCTTGCTTTGAACAATCCTCTGCAGATTGCAGGTCGTTATTTTGTCTGTGAGCTACCCCAAGGTTCGTCAATATGCTGCCTTTCTCAGAAATTTCGCCCGAAAGTTCAAGATAATGAAGGGATTCTTCTAAATAGCTTATCGCATCGAGTGGTCGCTCCATTTCTGTATAAAGCAATCCGAAGTTTTCAAGCACATAAATCAAGCCTGTAGAATCATCAATTTCACGTGCTAAGTTATAAGCACATTCATAATGATCTTTAGCATTCTTCCAAATGCCTCGCCTTGTGTATAATACTCCGGCTCATATATGAAAGTAGGTGAAAAGTATGTAAAATACTTTACTTTCTGGTAAAGGCTTGAGTGACAAAGGGCAAACCGAAAGGGGCGGAAAAAAGAATCCACCCTGAAAAAACGGGATAAAATGTAAAAATAGTGCTCGGCTAGTTTAAGCAGCGGCATTGAGGCGGCGATGAGCGAGAACGCCTTTAGGTAAATGGTGTGAAACCGAGGCCTTTTTCCGAAAGTCAGGATCGAGTTGGTCAGGAGTTGGAAAAAGAGCACTCGAGAGAACACGGCGCAGCCTGCCGGGAGTGGATTGAGGCTCTCGATCCCAGTAGCCAGTCGGTATGGGAGGAAGAGAAGCGGCTAAATGGGAAAGAAGATTGCCAGCAAGCAGCCCCAGTTCAGGTAAGCGGAAACAAGCCTCATCGGCATGAACAAATTGACGATGTAAGCCAATCATCTGCTTGGAAGCCAAGGGGGGAGGTTCAACAGGCCAGCGTTCCAGGTAGACAAGATAAATGGTTTCAGGCTGCAAAGTCATAACGGTCGCCAAAACCAAAGGTGTGTTGTAGGCCGGATCCTGAATGACGTAAATCGAGTAGGTACGGTTGGCTGTATCCACCTTGGTTGTTCTGGGGACGAGATTGTGCCATGCTTGATAGCAAATCAGGCGACCACTATAGAGAAAGCGACCAGACGAGTCCGGAGTTGTAGCCTCGAGTCGCTTTCCCTTATAGCTGCGAGAGAGCGGACGCACAATATCACCATATTCAGGTGGTCTGCCTTTTTTCTTTGCGTTTGGGGAACTCATTGCGGCGCACTGTGCAGTTAATGGCTTCCCGCAGGACAAATCGGTCTATGCCGCTTTCTAGCATTTCTCTGATTGTAAACCCGGCATCGACCACCGCCACTTCGTCTGACTCCAGTGATTTCTTCGTCTCTGTCAGCAGCTTTTTCCGAAACTCACTTTCCTTTGTTCCAACCGTGCATCTCATGATTGCCTTGAGCAGTGGCACTCGCTTCCCGCCTATCTCCCCCCGAGCTTATCATCACTCCAAAGATGAGCGCGGGCAATGCCCGACGAGCCGTTGAGTTATAGAGTCGGTTCACTTTCCCTTGCAGCTTCGGTCGCCAGAACCCTGTGATATCTATGCTTTTCACTCGGTACCCTTCTAACTTTTTTGCCTCCCATTCCCCTTTCCACTTCTTCTTGCCACGACCCCAGCAGACTTGTGATATCCCATGATCCATATCGAAAGCTCCACCAGCTTCGCCGGAGCTCCTCATCTTCAAACCCGCTTTCTTTCAATGCGCTATGGATTGCTCCTCGACTTTTCAGAAACGACCCATTCAGCATTGCCCACATCAGACGCATTACATTTACGTTTGTTCCCATCGGCGTTACTTGCAATACATTCATCAGTACTGCTATAGTTATTTCTGGCGCGGTTAGCATTCCTTCCTCCTTTTTGGGTTCTCTACCTTTAGGATGAACTGCTAACCGCTTTTGTCACATTTCTCACCTCATCTCTTTTCTTTTACCCAATAAGAGAAAAGAGCCATGAAAATGCGATATCCGATCCAAGAACTGATGAGCGAAGAAGGCTGTTATGAGAGATTGTTAGAGATCTTGCATCCAGAAGGGATGCAATGTCCAGATGGACATAGATTGCCAGAAGGGCAAGCGCCTCACAGTCGAGAGCGAGCCCCGGGGAATAAGTACAGATGCCGAGAATGCGGCAAAGTATACGATGCCTTTACGAATACAGTCTGGTCTGGAACGCATTACAATTGTGTGACGATAGTCTTAGTGATGCGAGGCATCATTCAAGGGACACCAACGCTGCATCTATCAGAGGAACTGTCTCTGAACTATAGTACGTTGTTGGAGCGTCGCCATCGGATCCAGAATACGGCGTTGCTCCAAGCCGCAGCCGCTTCCCCCTCTTTTTCGCGATTCTGTAGCTGAAGCCGATGAACTGTACCAGAATGCAGGAGAGAAAGGCGATTACCATCCCGATCCAGATGACCCGCCCAGACCTCGAGCCAACAAGCGCCGTGGACGAGGGACGATGGAGAACGACCGACCACCGATTCTGGGCGTTGTGGGACGAACCTCTGGCCAAGTCCAGTTCACGGTCTGTGACAACACACAACAAGCAACCATTGTTCCTTTAGTTGTTGCTTGCTCTCTCCCCTGGCACCACTCTCTATACCGACGAGTGCAACGCCTACAATCCCATTGCGGAGACTGGTCGCTCTCATGCCACTGTTTGTCACTCCCGGTACGAATGGGCTCGCGATGATGATGGCGACGGCATTCGGGAAGTTCACTGCAACACCATGGAAGGCATTTGGACTGGTCTACGCAATTTTCTGCGTCCCTTTCGGGGTGTTCATAAACGTTATCTTGCCCAATATGTTGCCATCTTTGAATGGACTCACAATCTCAAATTTGTCAATGACTCCTTTCTTCGCTCTCTCATTGACTCCCATTTCACCTATTTTCATTCATGAGCCAATACTCCTAAGTGGTTATGTGTGTGCATTAGCCCATGGTCATTGTGCATGGCCTGAAAAATCTCTAGAGCTTGTCGACTTAATACTTCCGAACGCCACCAATGCTTCTCCTCAATATACAAATACCCCAAATTTGAACAAGCCCGCGCTTCCTCAAACTGATTCCCTGTTTGCCGAGCCAACCGAATCACGCGTCGATAATGCTGCACCGTTTCTTGTGTTCGGCTCTGCCGTTGACAAACACGCGCCAATAGGGCGGTCAACGTAACCTCACCATCCAAATCCCCCACCCGCTGCGCCACGGCAATCGCCCTCAGCAACAGTGAATGCCACGCATCCCAATGACCCCGCCGCTCCATGTATGAAGCGAAGGCGATCATCAGGGGGCGTACCGTCTGCCAGGCATCAGCCAAATCGATCCCCAGCGAGAGGGTCTTGAGAATCGATTCACGCTTGTGGTCCAAAACGGAGACGTCGATGGCCTGAACTGCGTCGTGATTCCTCCAATAATTTAGGCCGCGCAAGATATAGTGATGGAAGAGAACGGTTCGGTTTTGAGGGATGTCGACGTTGTTTTCTAGGATGAGGGGAGATGTTTTTTGATTTTTCTTTGCTGCTAGATTCACTGTTGCTCCGCAACTTCCCACTTCAATACTTCATTCATCAGAAAGGTCTCGGTCAAGCTGTGCAGCTGGTAGGTCCGCTGCTCCAGCGTGCCGCTAACTTGGACCAGGGACAGTCTGGTTAGTTGTTCGAGAGCGTGGCCCAATTCGTGCGGTGCCAGTTCACTGATGGCGGCGAGTTCGTCAAAGGAGCCATTGGGAACGAGAGGCAGGACGAGAAAGAGATTGCGGCTCACACCGTCCAGCATCTGCCATGCCTGCCAATAGATGTAGGTATAGAGTTCATCAATGCGTTTGCCCTGGGCGGCTTTTAGGCTCTCGAGCACGTGGGAGAGGGGCAAAAAGTGTAGCTGCCCAATAATGAGCTTGAGCGCCAACGGATTGCCACCCACTACCTGATAGATGGCATCGAGTTGGGATTGATCGGCTTGCTGCAGGGGCGCAATGCCGCTGATCTCCGCTTGGTGACGGATAAAGGCATCCGTGTGCCCTTGGCTCAATTCACCTAGCAATATCGAGAGCACATCGGCCCGGCCGCTCAGGCTAAAGCGACTGGTGATCAGAATCTTTGTTGGATTGGCAAATTGACGCAAGAGAGGCAGCACCGACTCAATGTCGCTCGCTGTCTCTAGATTGTCGACAACAACCAGATAGGGACGCTCCTTCAACAGGTGTGCTAGTGCCCTCTCTTTGGCTTGGGTATCCAAGGAAAAATGAGGTTGTTTGCCCAAGTGATCCAGCAATGTGTCAACCAGCGTTTCTCGATTCAAGGCAGGTTGATCGACAGATCGAATCCCCACATTGGGCAGAAACTCTTCCTGCTTAGCACTCAACCAAGCAATCTGGGCAAAACGGTTCTCTCTGCTCATCTCGTACACAACTTTGTGGGCCAGCGAGGTTTTGCCAATACCACCAATGCCTTCCAAAGCAATCAGCCAAGGTGGGTTTTCGGTGCGAAGGCTCTGTGCAAGTTGTGTTTGTTGTGTCGCCACCCCAAAGAGCTTCTGGTCGCTCATCGATAGGAATGAGCCAAGCTTGGCGGAACCATTTGAGTGGGGAGAACCGTGGGTTGTGGTCAGCCACGAAACACCCTTCGGCAAACCATGTTGGTTGTTGTGCTGCGCTTTATCGTTTGAGTGGGTCAAGTTGCTATTTGCAAGATGATGATTCTCTGTGAACCATTTATTTTCATCACGCCCCGAAGAAACCTTTCCCAAGTCTGGTGGATAGACCGTTTTCCCCTCTACCAGAGGGTTGGGATACGGGAGTGATCCCCGGCCATTGTCATCTGCAATGTGCATCTGTTCAACCAAGTGGACAATTTCGCGATGAGAGGGTACATTTTCTAAAAAGCAGTGACGTAAATGATCATCCTCAAAGTAGTCAGCATTTGTTTGGAGCAGATCGTATCCGTCCAGGAGAATCTGTTGAGAACCTTCGTGACCGACACGTTGCAGCACACGATAACAGACCCCATATACTCGAAAGCGATCATCTGCACCATCCAAATTTCCTTGATTGAGATGGCTCAAAATTGTCTGTACATGATCTTGGGCCTCGGCCAACAAATTTTGCTGGAGAGCAGCGTTGGCTAACCCAGCATAACTTTCCATACGCAAGCTTTGCTGGGTTTCTGAATCGGCGATTGCCAAAGCAGAATGATAAGCTTTTGCAGCTTCTGTATAGCGCTCCAGGCCAAGCAACCCGTGCCCGAGTAGATTCCATGCATAGACCTTGGCCCAAAATGAATCCATTGTATTCAGCGCATCGCGCATGAAGCAGGCATGGGCACAGGCAGCCACAAAATCACCCTGATGTAGACACAAAAGCGCCCAATGCCATCGCACAAAGGCCTGCCCCAACTCGCCATTCAATTTTTGTGCGTCTGCCAGGTACTGGTTCGCTCTCTCAAAGTCACCACAAGCTACATAAAAACCGCCTAAATCTGTCGTAATGAAGGCCTCGCCCAACTGATCAGGGATTTGCCGAAAAAGCTGATGTGCTTGTGTACCATAGAGAATCGCACGATGTAGAATACCTGAACGACCCGTAGCGATCCCCAGTAGACGCAAGGCAAATGCTTCCTGACTCTGATCCTTCAGCGTGCGTGCCATCGTCAACGACTGTTGTGCATAGCGATATGCTTCATCAAACTGATTGGTGATGAGCCTCAAAAAACTTTGATGATGGAGCGCAGTGACAGTGACAGAGGTTGGAGCTTTTGAACCTCGGCGCTCCAAACAGATCTTCAAATCAGCTGCGGCTTCTTTATAGTGCCCTATCCGCATCTGCAAAAAACAGCGCCGTACGAGCAACGCATCCCACAACTCATCCGGCGCATCCCCGTCAAGTTTCTGGATTGCATTATCAAAGAGTTGGCAACCAGCCTCCTGATAGCAACATTCGTCACAAAAATAAGAAAGGGGAGGGGCAAGTTGTTCGAGAATTGTCCAACACTGTTGTTCAATCGCCCAATCCCAGGCACGTTTCAACTCTTCAAAATGGGGTGGTTCATTTTAGCTGGATAGATAGGTTTACACTTTTAGAAACAGAAAGAACGTTTATATTCTCTGATTTCGCCGGTTCTCAGAGAGAAAACGGTCTCATATAGATTTTTGTCTATATATCAAAAGTGTAAACCTAATTTTGAACCACCCCTTCAAAATTACGCTTATATCCATCTATCGACGGTGTTGCGTACTGCTTGCGCCACGCAACGTCGAAATCGAGCAACCAGCGTGCATAGTAGTCACAATGCGCCTGATGAACCTTCCGATTCAGCACCTTATCTGCATGTCGCTTCTCTTCCACACCCTGACGCATGACTTCATGCATGTGAAAGTGATCCGCATCAATGCGGTGTAAAAATGCGGCATCGACCAATCTGGACAGATCAAAGAGAGATATCCCTCCGACCCCTTTGGCTGCTGCCAGATCAAAGGTTCCCCAAAAAATCGAGAGATGCAAAAGCATACTCCGTTCATGCTCGCCTAAAAGCGACCAGGAGTAGTCAAAGACAGCACGCAGAGTGCGATGGCGTTCTTCAATATTTGTGGACAAGACATGCATATCCAAAGTATTGCTCAACTCACGCACAATTGTCGCACAATCCAACGATCGCAACCAACTTGCAGCCATTTCCAAGCCCAAAGGCAATCCATCGACCAGGCGACAGATTTGAATAATTGACTCGATAGTTGTGAAATGAATATTTTCCAAATTTGACAAAAGAGACAAAAGTCATCTCAATAGATTGCATCAAGAAAAAAGTGCGAAAAAGGAGCCATCAAGATGCAATTGCCGATAGTGAATGTAGCGCCACTGGTCAGGGAGCATAGCGAAACCTTTCGTTCAGTATTTGCCAATCGTAAACAGTTTCGCCACTTTGAAAACTATCTGACGGGTCTGATGGTCTTGGACAACAAAAGCATGGCAAATATTGCCCGCTGCATTCTAGATAGTGCAGATAAGACGAATATATCACGGTATTTGAGTGAAGCTCCTTGGCGAGCCGAAAAAACTCAATGATGAGCGTATAGGTTACATGAAGTCAGAGACAGCACAATACCAACGTTCAGAGTCAGAATCGGTATTAGCGATTGACGATACACTATGTGAACACGTGGGAAGTCTGTTCGAGTATATCGATACACACTACAATCATAGCAATGGTCAGCATCCACTGGCTCATAACTTAGTCACAAGTCACTATGTCAGTGGCGCTGTTCGTTTTCCGGTCGATGCAAGTATCTACCGACGGTACGAAGAGTTTACCGACTGGGAAGCATTTGTGGAAAACCATTTCCCAGTGACTGAGATTCCCAAGAAAAAAGAAAGAACGAACCGCTTTTCATAAACGAGTGGATAGCCACCTATTAACTGACCCCGCCTTTCGAGGGCTAGACGAAGCGTTTAAGACCAAGATAACCATTGCCAGTGAACTGGTTGAAAAAGCTGTTGAACGAACCCTTATCTTTGGTTGGGCTCTCTTCGATGGTTGGTATCTCGCTCCAGATCTTCTAGCTGTACTCGATCGTCTGAATAAAGATTGGATCAGCATCTTGAAGTGCAATCGCAATCTGGAGACAAATAGCTTTCGTTTAGATGAAGACGGTCAGCCGATAACTTTCGAGGGGCCACATATTAAAGTCAAAGAGTTGGTCCCCTACATCCCCAGAATGCCTACAAACCTGTCACCATTGATGGTCGTACTTACGGGTGGTTCATTTAGGCGGACAATTAGGTTTACATTTTTGCAAAGAGAAAAGATGTTTATATTTTCTACTTTGAGCCATGCTCAGGCAGAAAATGACCTCATATAGATTTTTATCTATGTATCAAAAGTGTAAACCTAATTCTGAACCACCCCGTACTTACTATACCTTTACCATGACTGTGCGTATCCCTTCTATCGGCAAGGTACGCATCGTGATTAGTTTTGATAATCCTGAATTGCAAGGCAATTAGGCCGTTTTAGTGACCAATCGCACTGATTGTAATGCCAAACGCATTCTCTCGATTTACCTGCTTCGTTGGCCTATCGAGACGGTTTATCAGGATGGTAAACAACGTTTGGCCTTGATGAATATTGCATGCGAACTGCCCACGCCTTTCAAAACATTGGTCTCTGGTCTTCGTGGCTTATTCTCTCTTGCACCTTGATTGTTTGGGACCATCATTAAAACTCAATTCTCGCCCAGCAAATCCCTTGGTGAGGCTACTCGGCAGCAAGCTCAGTCACTAATTCAAGATCTCATCTTGACTGCACATCATGCCTTGAATGACGGACAGGAGATTGCAGAGGTCTTCGCTACCCTTTTCGCCAAACAGCAGGCCTGCTCTGCTTAATTTTGACTTTGTCAAATCCGGCACCTGCTCAAAATACAACTATCGAGTTATTGTTGCACCATTGAATTCAGAAGACTCAAATCCGGGGTTCAACTGCCGCGCACGCTGCAAAAACAGAAGACAACCGGGATAGGTTTCCCAATCATCTGCCAACTGATCGGGAAAATCTAACCCTTCTAAGGGAATCAGCCACTCACCCTGAATTTCCAAACGCCTGCGCGATGTGATTAGTAACTTCAGATGAGCAGTCTGTACAAGCAAGTCAACAATAAAACCAGCTAATGGAAGCAGGTGTTCAAAGTTATCCAAGATGAGCAGCATCTGCTGATCGCGGACCGAGTTTATGAGCTGTTCTTTTTGATTTAGATTGTTCTGCCACGAAATTCCGATCGCGTCGCCAATCGTCGCGACGAGCGAAAGAATGGCTGATGCAATATCCGTCTCATTCTTTAGCTCGATTCCCACTAAATCAATGACGTAAACTCCGTCCGTAAAGAGCAAGCGCTCGCTCTGTTTTTGCGGCTCTAGCTGAGCAAACCAGCGACCAATATGATGAGCAAGTTTGGTTTTACCAGAACCGCCCAATCCGTAGATTGTCAATAGACGACATGCTGGGTCGAATAGTGTACTGACACCATATTTGACTTCCTCCTGACGGCCGATCAATGAGTTCAAGGGGTAGGTTAGGTTGTTGGGAATCGGAATCGGGTGCTCGAGAGTAGTCGGTCGGGCGTTGAGACTTTGCTCAACCAATGGATCAGTGGATGAATAAATATTCGCTCGCTGTGCTTTGGGGTCGCTGGTGCTGTCCGTTGATAGAACATGAAACGTGTTTGGCTTGCTCTCCTCATCCAAAAGAGCCATGACCTCTCTTTGCTTTGCACGATGGAGGAAAGAACCTTTTGTCCGATCAATACGGGAGTCATACGTCCCGCTCTTGATCTGTTCATAGAGCGCCACAGTATCGGCATTTGGTTCAATTCCAAACTCTTTGTCCAGTTCCTTGCGACAGGTGATGAACTGATCCAGTGCCGCTGGCGTATCTCCCATCCGAACGTAGAGTTCCATCCGTTGCCGATAGACGGTTTCCTGCCAGGGTTCGAGCGCCAATAGGCGCTCGCTAACCACAAGACCATGATTGTAGTTTTTGTTGGCCAAATAGCAATCGATGAGCGCGTTCAGGGATTGAATGTATCGACCTCGTAAATACTCCCGATAGAGGGCAATCGCTTCCTCTAATCTAGTTATCTTATCTGATATCGTTTGCACGTTTCCAGAATGTTGGTCAAATGCCTGGGTTTGTGTAACAAAGTCCTGAACATCCAACCACAGAGGTGCGTCTGGATTGAGACTGATGGTCTGACGCGAGATAGTCAGATATGGATCCATCTCCTGACGTAAATCATAGAGGACGTTCCGTAGATATTTGCGCGCCTGGCGAGTCGACACGTTATGCCAGAACAGATTGGCAAGAACATCGCGAGACTGTTCCTCCTTCGTAACCACTAGGAACACAAAAAGAGCTAGAGGTTGTCCCGTCACATCTATTGTCTGTTGCACGCCAGTTGTTGAGTTGTCTTCTTCTGGTTGCCTGGATTTCCTCACTTCCGATCCTGATAATCCAGTGAATCTGTGGATTGTTTCTTTTTGGGTCTTGTCTAAATGCTTATCCGAAAAGTTCTGTGACGATGCGTTCTCACTCGAGCGGCTGAGCGGACTCACAACCACTTTTCGGATAGGTTCTAAGCCATCTTCATAAGAAAAGAAATCAGGACCTTGGATGATTCGGGGAGATCCCAAGAGCCGAATGCGAAGTATTTTATTCATTTTGGGTGATTTCCGACGCTATCGAGCAAATTTCCGACGGGATTGTAGATGTGCAAGGACGATAATCCGACGCTGACATACTATTATGGATGCATCTACTACAAATATACAAAGAGCATGATTATGCTCGGCGCATATCTCGGAAATAAACAAATATTATAAAGGCAACCAACGGTTCTCGGCAAATGGGAGAGTGTGTCCCAAAGTGTATAAATGCAGCGGTTCTCTGACTATAAAACCCACGGAATTAACGCAAATGAGAACACTTATGTCCACGCTACCAACACAATTGCTGCGTTTGAGATAGATACCTGGCGCGCCGACGATTCCCCCTTCGGCCACCATCTGTAGTGCAACCGGACAGCCATGTCCCCCAAAGTCAAATTAGGCATGATTCTCTTCTATAGTATACCAACAAAGAAACCAAACATTCATCTATCAACTAGGAGGTTGGCAGATATGAAATCTTCCAGTGAAAATAAGCGCAATATCAATCGTCGCGAATTCGTGCGCCTTTCGACCATTGCGACAGCGGTGGCATTACAGCGGCTTATCGTGGGGAAGCCCTAGCGTATGCCCAAGAAGAACCACAGGAGACGACCGAAGAAAGCACGAGTCGTATCAGCAAGTGCCCAGTGATGGGTCATGCATCCAAGGCGAGTGCGGCCCTATCGAACCAACACTGGTGGCCGAATCAGTTGAACCTGAAGGTTCTGCAACAAAACTCTCCTCTGTCCGACCCTCTGGGCAGGGAGTTCAACTATGCCGAAGCATTCAAGAGCCTCGATCTGGATGCTCTCCAGAAGGACATCGATGCCTTGATGACGGATTCACAGGAGTGGTGGCCGGCGGACTACGGTCACTATGGACCGTTCTTCATCCGGATGGCGTGGCACAGCGCAGGCACGTATCGGGTTGAGGATGGTCGTGGCGGGGGAGGCGCGGGTATGATGCGCTTTGCGCCCCTCAACAGCTGGCCCGACAACGGGAACCTGGACAAGGCGCGTCGTTTGCTCTGGCCGATCAAGCAGAAGTATGGCCAGAAAATCTCGTGGGCGGACCTGATGATCTTGACGGACAACCGTGCCCTGGAGACGATGGGATTCAAGACCTTGGGATTTGCTGGCGGACGTGCGGATGTCTGGGAACCCGAAGACGTCTATTGGGGTCCGGAGACCACGTGGCTGGCAGACGAGCGCTACAGCAGCGACAGGGAACTCGAAAAGCCTCTGGGGCCGTTCAGATGGGGCTGATCTACGTCAATCCCGAGGGCCAAACGGCAATCCGGATCCGCTTGCTGCAGCCAAGGACATTCGAGAGACCTTCGCTCGCATGGCGATGAATGACGAGGAGACGGTGGCCCTCATCGCTGGCGGACACACCTTCGGCAAAGCTCATGGCGCTGCCGACCCAAGCAAGTATGTCGGCCCCGAACCCGAAGCGGCCAGCATCGAGGAGCAAGGCTTGGGCTGGACAAACAGCTTTGGCAGCGGCAAAGGCGGCGACACGATCACCAGCGGGTTAGAGGGTGCTTGGACCACCACGCCAGCGAAGTGGAGCAGCAACTTCTTCGAGAACCTATTTGGCTATGAGTGGGAGCTGACAAAGAGTCCTGCCGGTGCACAACAGTGGACGCCCACGGATGCATCTGCACAAGGCACTGTGCCGGATGCTCACGATCCGGAGAAGACGCACGCTCCCATGATGTTGACAACAGACCTCTCACTGAGGTTCGACCCGAACTACGAGCCGATCGCGAGACGCTTCTACGAGAACCCGGACGAGTTCGCAGATGCCTTCGCCAAGGCGTGGTACAAGCTGACCCACCGCGACATGGGACCCATCTCACGCTATCTCGGCCCGTTGGCTCCCGCCGAACCGCAGCTGTGGCAAGACCCCGTCCCCGATGTCGACCATGAGTTGATTGACGAGCAGGACATTGCTGCGCTCAAGGAGATGATCCTCGACTCAGAGCTGTCCATTTCCCAACTGGTCTCAACTGCTTGGGCCTCGGCGGCAACGTTCCGCGGCACCGACAAGCGCGGTGGAGCGAACGGGGCACGCATTCGCCTTGCGCCCCAGAAGGATTGGGAGGTCAACCAGCCAGCCGAACTGGGGGAGGTGCTGCAGAACCTGGAGGAGATCCGGCAGGACTTCAACAGTGAGCAGACAGACGGGAAGATGGTCTCGCTCGCCGACATGATCGTTCTCGGCGGGTGCGCGGCAGTTGAGGCAGCCGCGAAGGAGGCCGGGCACGACGTGCCGGTTCCCTTCTCGCCGGGGCGCACGGATGCGTTGCAGGAGCAAACCGATGTGCACTCATTCGCAGTGCTCGAACCGACCACTGACGGATTCCGCAACTACCTCGGCAATGAACACCGGCGAGCGGCAGAGGAGTTGCTGGTGGAACGGGCGCACATGCTGACACTAACCGCGCCTGAGATGACGGTTCTCGTCGGCGGTATGCGTGCCCTGAATGCAAACGTCGGCCAGTCCGAACACGGCGTCTTCACCGACCAACCCGAGACACTGACCCCTGATTTCTTCGTGAATCTGCTCGATATGAACACGCTGTGGCAAGCGTCTGCCGAGTCCGAAGGCGTGTTTGAGGGGTTCGATCCCGCAACGGGCGACCTCAAGTGGACTGGCACCCGTGTCGACCTGATCTTCGGCTCAAACTCCGAACTCCGAGCCATCGCAGAAGTCTATGCCTCGGAGGACTCACAGGAGGTCTTTGTGCAGGATTTCGTGGCTGCGTGGCACAAGGTCATGAATCTCGATCGCTTCGACCTTGCCTAATTTCCATGAGGTGTTCCTAACCCTCGTTTCCTGTTATGCCCACCCAGCCCAGTATCTGACTCTACATTGTTGGTCCGCTGATTGCTGGGATATTGGCTGCGATGGTTTTCAAGATACAGGTAGCAGAAGAAGAGACGGCGTAACGCGTAAGACATTCACAGATAAGATGCGAAATTGGATACACAATTCACAGCCCTATTTCGATGAGTATAAATAAAGTGAGACAAGAATGGCAGATGATTTCTGACGATGCCATTTGGGACGTGCTACATCCAATCGAAGAAAGAGTCAGGTTGGATGCAACGACACAACGATCCCAATTGTTGCCAAAACAGCGGTTACTGCTCGGGTCTATCTGTTTAATCATACTGACCAATATAACGATTTATCTCTTGTGGTTTCAGGCTAAGAACGAATTCAAGATGAGTCGAGTTGACGATCAGATGGCGACTATCCAAATAAGAGATGCACAGCAAGCAGAAGTGATAGAGACAGAGAGTCGTCTACTCTTGGTTACTGAGCATTTCCGGTTCTATTCTGTTCCAGAGGATCTATCTCTGGTTGAAGACATTGGACCGCGCATTGAGGATTTCTACCGTTCATTACGACAAGACTTTGGTCTCCCTCCGCATCGTGAGCACATGATCGTAGAGATCCAAAAGAAGAGCGTCGTGCGACGCAGATACCATCTCGACAATGACCGCTGGACAATCGCCATACCCTCTCCACAATTGCTCGTGCTGCCGACAAATTTTTCCAAAACCGACGCGATCGTCGTATTTCTTACTAGCGCGTTGGCTGAACAAATGCTAGAAGAGATACAGCAGCCCGCTAAGGTAGGCTGGGCATGGCGGCAAATGCCAGAGGTCTTCCGACGTTGGTATGTAGCACGACATCATGCAGTTCTATCCGAGTGGCACAACGGCATGGTTGCATGGTTGACAACGCTAGAACAACCAACAACTGCCCATGCCATACCTCGCCCCTTACGCCGAACGTGTCGCAATTTTGGTCAAGCGACCTTATCCATTGCTTGGCATGGAGCGATTCCAGTACAGGCATGTATGGCGACAACGTTGGATGATGACACGGGACTACCCATTCCCCACCTGCCCATAAGTCTGGAAGCGCTCAGTTCGTCTCGTTATGACTGGGCAGAATCGACCTACCGGATCAAGTGGTGGGTTCGCTTGAAAGCCACAGAAACCGTCATTGACTACGTGGTCAGTCAGTACGGTCAGGAACAGATTGGGTCATTGTTTCATGGTTTTACTCAGTATGACGATTGGGAAGAACTGATCCCCGCCGCCTTCAACATACCGGCGGATGAATTCGAGGCCGGCTGGCAGAACTATGTGAATGAGTTAGATGATTCGTTTGATGCGCTCGAGAATGCCCCCGCGCAGGCTTATATGCGGTCGTGAGAGAGCCTTGCGAAAGGCGGAACGTTCCCACTGCTTCCAGCGTACGCTGGAAGCTCGGAAGCAATCGCTAGCCGATTGCAAGAAATAATCCTCGGTGCGGAACCAGCAGCGGTCCTTGGAGACTTACAGCAGGACCTCGAGGAAGTTTGCCAGGGCTCGTGCTTGTTAGATTTGCCAGAAGACCGAGGGCCAAATGCGACTTGACCACCCCATGCAGTGAAGAAGAATTAGTAGATCCAAAATGCGTCAACTATTCGTAGAGGGAGCATCTTCAGATGCCGTTCGCAGGCGGGTAGCACTGCATCTGAGGATGCTCTCTCAGTGAGAATTTGGATCTGCTGAGACTAGGAAGAACCATGTTCAATGAGAAAGCAGGTCTCGACTGGCAGATAGTGTTGGACGACGCTGACTGGGATCGTCTGAAGTTAACCGAAGAACTGAAGGGGGCTGTCCCGACGGCACCAGTGACGGCTAGAAGCAGGAGAGGGTCGCTTGTATATGTCACGCTCTTCTTGGTTGTCGCAGTTAGTGTCACCTACCAGTCGTGGCAAAGGACCACTGCCGAAGCTGCCGCGACACGGGCCGAATTGACAGAGATAATTGGTTTGGCCGCAGAGACTGAACAGGTTACACGGAACAACGCGACTGGCAGCTTAATTATCCATCCTGTCTCTACGTCGCGAGCGGTTCCTGATCACAGCGAGGAAGAGTGGCTGTATCCTTTGCTCAAAGAGCATCCCTCGCACCTTGTGGCGACCGCGGAAGCCATCGATATCCAGCATGATTTTGCCATAGCTCGAGTCGTTTATTCCAGAAAAGATGACGAAGGCATCAAACCCTTATACCGACAGTCGCAGTTTTACCGATATGATGAATCTAAGTGGATCGTCGCGAAACCGGATGCGGATGATTGGGGAGAATCCCGATTCATGATGACTCCACATATGCGATTTCATTTTCGGCAGGGCGATACCAACATCGTTCAGGCTGTTGCTCCCCAAATCGACCGCTTTTATGCTGACCTGCGCCGTACATTTGGTTTGCAACCTGGTGGCACAAATATTACGGTTGAGGTGATGGCCAAGAAAATGTCGAGCGCGCGAATCGAGTTCACCCGCAGCCAGTGGTATGTACGCGTGTCATCTCCTGCCTTTCTGACCGTGCCAATGGTATTCACAGACGTGGATACACTTTCGCTAAACATAACAAGCGCTCTCGTTGAACAGCTCATTCGAGAAGCAGAGCTGAAAACGTCTGTGGGCTGGGAGTGGAGGCATATGATTGATGCACTGAAGCGATATTATGTTGTGCGCCAGAGCGTACCGCTGACATCGCTGCATGCAGAGGCAACGGCGTGGCTATACCGCAATCGAGAGTCGGATATTCCATTGCATCAACATGAGTTTCCAGATTCACTCGATGTCTCTTGTCAACAATACAAAGAAGCCATGCTCTTCGTTCTGGTGGGTGCAGTTCCATTGCAGCTTTGCCCCGACGCGGAACGGATGCGATCTTCGTTGTTGATCCCGCAACTGCCGCAACGCTTACGAGATTTGGCTGCGCCCAATGTCGACTGGTCGGAACCAAGCAATCGTATGGTGTATTGGGTCCAGTTGAAAGCGCTAGAGACCATCATTGATTATGTGGTCACACACTACGGTCGTGAGCAATTGCGTCCGCTCTTTCGAGGGTTTGGTTATGACAACAGTTGGGAGATGCTGATCCCTGTCGTCTTCGGCATCTCTGCTGACGAATTCGAGTTCGGTTGGCAGCAGCATCTGTTCGATCAATATGGACTTCCAGAAGCAGAGAAATAGAGGCACTACTCGTGTTTTATATATGCATGCGGGTCAAATGCGACTCGGCTATCGCACGCGAGTTGGCCAAGTATTATTTTCAAATTGACTTCACTTCTGTTTTCCGCTCACCAATCTTGCGTTTCTCGCTATCGAAATTAGCGCCAATTAGATTAAGCGCTTTGCCTTTTAGACTCAGTAGATCCAAATTTCAGGTTTTGAGAGAGAATTCTGGCTAAACAGTTGACATAAATACAAATTTGCCGGTCGATATCTAGTTTTTGCGTTAGATTTGGGCGATTTTCAGATATGAAATAGGTTGTTTTCTGTAACCGAAATCTGAATAAATGACTCCAAAATCCCTGCAATCTCGACTGAAAATAGCCAAAAACGCCAAATTTGGATCTACTGAGACTATATTTTCGATAATACTCTGTCTCTTTGATCTGCTTCAAAGCAGCCTTTGCGGTTCCATCTAGCTTGAACTCAAAGATGAAAATTTGGTTCGCTAATTCGACTACAGCATCAATGCGTCCCCGATTTGTCTTGACTTCAGCATGGGTTTGAATTCCAATCATTAGAAAAATCAAGTAGAAGATCGTTTGGTAGTATTTCTCAGAAGGTGTATTAAAAGATCTGAAAAGGAATGAGACTTCCAGACAGGCTAAGTAAAATAAACTCCTCAAACGAAAAAAAACAGTAGCAGCAAAAGTCGGGTACAAAAAATGACCATAAGGGGTGAAATCCTAGAGCAGCCCTCTGTTTGCATGAAAAATTTGTACCCGACTTTTGCTGCTACTGAAAAAAAGAAGAATGAGGAGAGAAAATGAGTCGAGAAGCCTACAGTACAGATATGAACGAGATAGAGTGGCAGATAATAGAGCCACTGATTCCACCAGCCAAGACGGGCGGACGTCCCCGAGACGTCGATATGCGAGAGGTGATTAATGGCATCTTCTATGTGCTGCGAGGGGGCAACGCCTGGCGCATGATACCACACGACCTGCCGCCCTGGTCGACGGTCTATGGCTACTTCAACCGCTGGAGCAAGGCAGGCATCTGGGAAAAGATGAATGATGCCTTGCGGGAAGCGGTCCGCATCCTGGCTGGACGAGAAACCGAACCGAGTGCTGCCATCCTGGATAGCCAAAGTGTCAAAACGACTTCGGTTGCGGGTGAACAAGGCTATATGACAGCGCCAAGAAGGTCACCGGACGCAAGCGTCACATTCTGGTTGACGTCATGGGCTTGCTCCTCCTTGTTCATGTCCACAAAGCTAGCATTCAAGAGCGAGATGGAGCCAAATCTCTCCTGAAGCGTCTCAAGCAGAAGGGCTTCCAACAACTCGCTCTCATCTGGGCCGATGGCGGTTACTCCGGTCAACCCATGATCGACTGGGTCTTCAACCTTGCTGGTTGGCTTTTCTAAGTCGTCACGCGTTCTGATGACGCTCAAGGCTTTGTCCTCTTGCCCCGTCGATGGGTCGTTGAGCGCACCTTTGCTTGGCTCGGCAACTATCGGCGGCTTAGCAAGGACTATGAAGTCTTGCCTCGCAACAGCGAAGCCATGATTTATGCCGCTATGGTCCATATCATGCTCCGTCGCCTCAGCAACGACCCGGCTCTCGCTCTTTAATTCTCTTGCCCAATACTTTTAAAACACCTTCTCATCTCTGAGTTGGAGGTCGTAGTCTATATTTGCAAAGAAGACATCTAATATTTCAAAAAATTTTGTTAAATCCATTCCACGTAAAGCCCGCACCAGTTGGCGCAGATAACTACCCGAAAATGATCTTTCTAATTCAGTAAATTCGCTCAGCAAGTAGGCGATAAATGCATGTTCTACCTCATAGTTTGGGTAATCCAGTCGATAGATCTGATCCTCGCCTTCTATAAAGGAATCTTTGATTGTCAGGTATCCTGTTTGAAAAAGCAGAGGGACGATAGCTAATTGTTCAATTTCATAAGTACTAAATTCGATTTCTGCTAATTCCAAGTGGCTTAATTGTTCAACATCATAGCCCCGTGTTTTGACTAGTACATAGCGGCTCAAATGAGCCAATAGATAAAGGTGGTGGTATCATGAGTGAGAGTCACTAAAAATAGAAAACAAAAGGATAGCAAGAATGCCGGGACCCCAACCTGTAGAAATCAACCTAGATGATGCGAGCCGCAAAGCCCTGGAACAAGTGGTGAATCGCCATGCGACGCCGCAACAGATATCCGAAAGAGCCAAGATCATATTGCTGGCAAGCGAAGGCAAAAATAATAGCGAGATTAGTCGGGAGCTAGGCATATCAATAGACATGGCTCGCTTATGGCGCAAGCGGTGGTTCGGCTTTGAACCGATTCCCCTAAAAGAACTAAGTGTAGTTGAGCGACTAGAAGATGCACCTCGACCCGGCAAACCATCGGGAATCAGTGCCGAACAGATGTGTAAAATCGTGGCATTGGCTTGTGAAGCACCAGAGCAATCGGGACGTCCCATTAGTCAGTGGACGGGGCAAGAAATCGCTGACGAAATCATGAGCCGAGGAATCGTGGAGACGATTTCTCCTAGACATGCGCAAAGATTGTTAAAAAAAGATCTGAAACCGTACCAGATTCGTTATTGGTTGACGCCACCAGAAGATGAGGATCCTGATTTTGATGCCAAGGTAGCCGATATTTGCCAAGTCTATTGGCTGGCACCGGACCGTCATGAACGGGGTGAGCGCACGCTCACTACCGATGAATTGAGTGGTGTCCAGGCTCTGGAACGGAAGCATCCAGGATTACCTATGGCTCCAGGTAAAGTAGAACGACGTGAATTTGAGTACATTCGACATGGCACGGCTACCTTCATCCTGACCCGAGATGTCGTCACGGGCAAACTCATTGCGCCACAGGCTGGAACATCTCGCACTGAGATTGATTTTCTCCACCACGTTCAGTCTGTGGTTGCCACTGACTTAACCGCCTTGAAATGGCATTTTGTCGTTGATAATCTCAATATTCACCTTTCTGAATCGCTCGTTCTATGGGTCGCCGCAGAATCTGATCTTGATATCGACCTTGGCATTAAAGGCCAGTCCGGCATCTTGAAAAACAAACAATCCAGGGCTGCTTTTCTCAGCGACCCTTCCCATCGCATTGTTTTTCACTACACACCCAAACATTGCTCTTGGCTCAACCAGATCGAAATCTGGCTCAGTATTCTTGTCCGCAAGCTGCTTCGCAGAGGCTCTTTTTCCTCTCTTGATGATCTACATCAACAGGTTTTAGCTTTCATCGACTACTACAACAACTCCATGGCTAAACCCTTCAAGTGGACTTATCATGGCAAGCCTCTCGAAGCTTAACCATTGGCTTATTTACGCCGCAGTGTACTAGTTTAATCAGAAACATGGGCGTGCCACTCTCGAACCAGAAATTGGAAAACCGTTGCTGCTTAAACAGATTTAAGGTCGAGAACGGATTATAGACAAGTTTGCATCTATCAGAAAAACAGAAACCTATGACACTTTACTTTCTGGTAAAGGCTTGAGTGACAAAGGGCAAACCGAAAGGGGCGGAAAAAAGAATCCACCCTGAAAAAACGGGATAAAATGTAAAAATAGTGCTCGGCTAGTTTAAGCAGCGGCATTGAGGCGGCGATGAGCGAGAACGCCTTTAGGGAAATGGTGTGAAACCGAGGCCTTTTTCCGAAAGTCAGGGTCGAGTTGGTCAGGAGTTGGAAAAAGAGCACTCGAGAGAACACGGCGCAGCCTGCCGGGAGTGGATTGAGGCTCTCGATCCCAGTAGCCAGTCGGTATGGGAGGAAGAGAAGCGGCTAAATGGGAAAGAAGATTGCCAGCAAGCAGCCCCAGTTCAGGTAAGCGGAAACAAGCCTCATCGGCATGAACAAATTGACGATGTAAGCCAATCATCTGCTTGGAAGCCAAGGGGGGAGGTTCAACAGGCCAGCGTTCCAGGTAGACAAGATAAATGGTTTCAGGCTGCAAAGTCATAACGGTCGCCAAAACCAAAGGTGTGTTGTAGGCCGGATCCTGAATGACGTAAATCGAGTAGGTACGGTTGGCTGTATCCACCTTGGTTGTTCTGGGGACGAGATTGTGCCATGCTTGATAGCAAATCAGGCGACCACTATAGAGAAAGCGACCAGACGAGTCCGGAGTTGTAGCCTCGAGTCGCTTTCCCTTATAGCTGCGAGAGCGGACGCACAATATCACCATATTCAGGTGGTCTGCCTTTTTCTTTGCGTTTGGGGAACTCATTGCGGCGCACTGTGCAGTTAATCGCTTCCCGCAGGACAAATCGGTCTATGCCGCTTTCTAGCATTTCTCTGATTGTAAACCCGGCATCGACCACCGCCACTTCGTCTGACTCCAGTGATTTCTTCGTCTCTGTCAGCAGCTTTTTCCGAAACTCACTTTCCTTTGTTCCAACCGTGCATCTCATGATTGCCTTGAGCAGTGGCACTCGCTTCCCGCCTATCTCCCCCCGAGCTTATCATCACTCCAAAGATGAGCGCGGGCAATGCCCGACGAGCCGTTGAGTTATAGAGTCGGTTCACTTTCCCTTGCAGCTTCGGTCGCCAGAACCCTGTGATATCTATGCTTTTCACTCGGTATCCTTCTAACTTTTTTGCCTCCCATTCCCCTTTCCACTCCACTTCTTCTTGCCACGATGAGAGCAGGCTTGCAATATCCCATGATCCATATCGAAAGCTCCACCAGCTTCGCCCACATCAGACGCATTACATTTACGTTTGTTCCCATCGGCGTTACTTGCAATACATTCATCAGTACTGCTATAGTTATTTCTGGCGCGGTTAGCATTCCTTCCTCCTTTTTGGGTTCTCTACCTTTAGGATGAACTGCTAACCGCTTTTTGTCACATTTCTCATCTCTTTTCTTTTACCAGAAAGTAAAGGTATAAGTAGACTTTTGTGACTGACTACAGCATTAGTGTCCTTGAGGATGCATTAAGCGTGGTGGAACTAATATCAAAGAGTTCTACCCCTTTATCTTTAGTCGAACTGACTCACAAATCGGCGCTAAATAAAAACAAAGTTTTTCGAATTCTGCACACACTCGAAAAGCATCGATATGTTGAACGTGATGCATCCAATGCCTACCAGTTGGGTGTCCGGTTTATAGAGTTTAGCAAGCAAGCCCGCCAAAATCGTTCATTAATCGAAGTCAGCGGTCCGGTTCTGGACTACTTGGTTCAGGAAACATCTGAGACGATATTTCTCGGCATCCTGGATGGACAACAAGCACTCTGTATTGATGCGCGTGAATCCCCCCGCTCAATTCGTTTAACGGCTCGCATCGGCCAACGAACACCTTTACACGTAGGCAGCATTCCAAAAGTACTGCTCGCCTTTCAACCCGATCCACAACAAAGTGCTTTGTTGCAGCAATTATCGCTTCATCTCTATACCGAACACACGATCCAGAGCAAAACTGTTCTCGCGCGGACCTTGAAGACGATTCGTCAACAAGGGTATGCGGTCACATCCGATGATTTGGATGAAGGCGCTTGCTCTGTTGCGGCTCCAATTTTTAACCAGTTAGGTTCTATCGAAGCTGCACTCTCGATCGCTGGTCCCGCTGTGCGATTTTCAGAAGAGCATATTACTCACTATATTCGTCTGGCCCAACGTTGTGCCGAACGCATTTCCCATTCTCTGGGAGGATGACAAGGTGACAGAGCGTCAAGATAGTAAAGCGTCAAGATGACGGAGCGTCAAGATGACGGAGCGTCGAGAAAATATACGAGATCACCTTATCATTCCCCCTAGCGTACCCTATAACTCAAAGGAGAAACCATGCAGGCACTCTACGCACCCGCTGTCCCCAATGTTGAAAAACAGATGCGAGATGACCTCTCCATTGATGCTCCGTGGGAGCTGATCGAACGTTTTACGACTCTGATTCGCGAATCGGGCAGCGAAGATGAACGGATTGCTGCCCAGTATATTGCTGATCAACTGACCTCTTTTGGTGTCTCCCATACTGTATATATGCCGGATCTTTTTATCAGCGTGCCTATCTCGGCTTCCGTGACATATGGAGGGAAGCAACTTCGGGCCAAGACACCTTCTTTCTCCATTTCGACAGCCCCAGGAGGCATCACGGCTGAGGCCGTCTATGTGGAAGCCAAAAGACCGCCCGGCGTGGCGTGCCTCTTCCACTTTGAGATCGATGAAGACATTGACATCGAAGGCAAAATTGTGGTTTGCAACGGCTTTGGTTTTCCGGCAGCTGTTAAGCTTTTTCAGGAGAAGGGTGCCGCCGCTCAAATTTACATAAATCCTGGAGTCGATATTCACTGGGGCATTTGCACAACCATCTGGGGTGCGCCCGACTTGGACACGGCTCATCGCCAACCCCAAGCCGCGGTGGCATCAATCAACCGACCCGACGGTGATGCACTGATCGAAGCAATTGAACAAGGCTCAACCGAGGTAACCGTTCACACAGAATTAGGCCAATCCAAAAAATAAAATATACGCGAGAAGGTGTTAAACTAGCTCTCCAAAAGGAGCAAAAATGACAATCTCGCCAGAAATGGTTGAAGTCTTGAAAGAGACGAAGGCCATGTTAAGTGGATACGAAAGAAGGCACTTCATGGCCCAAACGGTCAAAACGATATGCGAAGGGAGTCCGACGAAAGCAGAACGAGAGTTGGGCTGGAATCGGGCGACGATAGCCAAAGCCCTGGAAGAACTAGAAGGCGGCTTCTGTTATGTCGACCAAAGCCACCGACGTGGTCGAAAAGCCGAAGACCATATCCCCACTTTACTGGCCGATATGGTTGAAATCGCCGATCAATTCAGCCAGACCGATCCCACCTTCGACCCCAATTGTACACTCGACTAACCGCCGCCGAAATGCGTACCCAGCTCATCGAGCAGAAAGGATACACAGATGAGGAATTGCCTGGCGAAGAGGCCATCCGCTTGAAGCTCAATGAGTTAGGCTATGGCTCAAACCGGGTCAAAAAAAGTCAACCAGGAGAAAGATCCCAGAGACCGATGCGATCTTTGATAGAATTCATCAGACCAAAGCACCGACGTGGTCGCAAAGCCGAAGACCATATCCCCACTTTACTGGCCGATATGGTTGAAAGCGCCGATCAATTCAGCCAGACCGATCCCACCTTTCGACCCCATTGTACACTCGACTAACCGAAATGCGTACCCAGCTCATCGAGCAGAAAGGATACACAGATGACTGAATTGCCTGGCGAAGAGGCCATCCGCTTGAAGCTCAATGAGTTAGGCTATGGCTCAAACCGGGTCAAAAAAAGTCAACCAGTGAAAAGATCCCAGAGACCGATGCGATCTTTGATAGAATTCATCAGATCAATCAAGAAGCGGATGCACGAGACGGTTCTGCGCCTCTTGGGATGCCAAAGCGACGATTTTACTTGACCGTTTCTCGAGAGAAGGGATAAGTCGAGTGGTTGTCAAAGCGCTCGATCATGACTTTCAAGATAAGAAGACCGAGAAAGTCACTCCTTTTGGCATTTACCTTCAACCAAGGAACTCTTTCTTTACTTGACTCAGTCGAAAGTGACGAGTGACTGTATTGTCGACTGCCTGATTGATTTTGGGAAAGCGTACGTGAACACTTCGTTCTCACGTCAAGACCCTCGTGATCAATCAGGACAATGGTCCCGAAAATCATACCCGTCGGACTCAGTTTATGTATCGTCTCACTCAGTTTGTTGAGCACTATCGTCTCTCTATTCAGCTCGCCTGCTACCCTCCTTATCACAGTAAATACAACCCCATCGAACGGGTTTGGGGCCATCTTGAAAACACTGGAACGGTTCTCTCTCGATTCTCTTGAGACCGTTCTCAATTTTGCCCGTTCTTTTCGCTTTAACCAACTACAACCCTTCGTTCACCTGAATTCCACTTTATGAGACCGGCGTCAAACTCACTCAGAAAGAGATGGACCGTTTGGCACAACGCTTCCAACGTTTACCTGGTTTAGAAAATGGTTTGTCCTTATTCCCTCTCCATTCTCTGTTCGCGTATAATTATTTTTTTGGCTTATCACAGTAAATACAACCCCATCGAACGGGTTTGGGGCCATCTTGAAAACACTGGAACGGTTCTCTTCGATTCTCTTGAGACCGTTCTCAATTTTGCCGTTCTTTCGCTTTAACCAACTACAACCCTTCGTTCACCTGAATTCCACTCTTTATGAGACCGGCGTCAAACTCACTCAGAAAGAGATGGACCGTTTGGCACAACGCTTCCAACGTTTACCTGGTTTAGAAAAATGGTTTGTCCTTATTCCCCCTCTCCATTCTCTCGTTCGCGTATAATTATTTTTTTGGTTTAGCCTTAGACAAATTGACCAAACGAGTCTGGAGTTGTGGCCTCGAGTCGCTTTCCCCTATAGCATCGAGAGAGCGGACGCACAATATCACCATATTCGGGTGGTCTGCCTTTTTCCTTACGTTCGGGTAACTCATTGCGGCGCGCTGTGCAGTTAATCGCTTCCCGAAGGACAAATCGGTCGACGTCGCTTTCTAGCATTTCTCTGATTGTAAACCCGGCATCGACCACCGCCACTTCGTCTGACTCCAGTGATTTCTTCGTCTCTTTCAGCAGCTTTTTCCGAAACTCACTTTCCTTTGTGCCTACCTCGCATCTCATGATTGCCTTGAGCAGTGGCACTCGTTTCCCGCCTATCTCCCCCGAGCTTATCATCACTCCAAAGATGAGCGGGCAATGCCGACGAGCCGTTGAGTAGAGTCGGTTCACTTTCCCTTGCAGCTTCGGTCGCCAGAACCCTGTGATATCTATGCTTTTCACTCGGTATCCTTCTAACTTTTTTGCCTCCCATTCCCCTTTCCACTCCACTTCTTCTTGCCACGATGAGAGCAGGCTTGCAATATCCCATGATCCATATCGAAAGCTCCACCAGCTTCGCCCACATCAGACGCATTACATTTACGTTTGTTCCCACCGGCGTTACTTGCAATACATTCATCAGTACTGCTATAGTTATTTCTGGCGCGGTTAGCATTCCTTCCTCCTTTTTGGGTTCTCTACCTTTAGGATGAAACGCTAACCGCTTTTTGTCACATTTCTCACCTCATCTCTTTTTACCAGAAAGTAAAGTTTAGTAGCCAGTGTGTCCCAAAGTGTGTAGATGGCGATCGATTAGTCAGAGAGCTTCGCTCTATTTATACACTTTGTGGTACATACTCTTACTTTAATGATAGTGATGTGGGTTGTCTTCAATTTCTTACTAGGCTATGTTGACATGTAGCGGACGTTCTCAAAGCGTTGGTCGCTTTGTGTGTACTTTTTTCTCCAAGAAGGTTAGGTGTTACGCGTCCGCTATACTTACCTAGAAAAATTTTGTCCCTCTCCGCTCTGAGAGACGTAGTTCAGAACTTTTCTAGGGCAACTATACGTTCTCGTAAAGCGGAAGCTGTCTCAACAAATGTCAACGGCTACTGGCGTCTGTTATATCTTCATATACTATCACTGTTCAACGAATTTGTAACATAGGGGAGAAAGAGAAGGGGGGCATAAAACACAAATCATGGCTGTCCGGTAAGTGATGAAACGTCAACGAGCGCAAGATTCTCAGGCTACGACGAGAGTCTATACAAATCGTGTCACTTAACCCGCAACCACGACCAAAATACAAATGCTGCTTGAGAACTTACACAAACAAAGCTCTCAAGCAGCACCTTACCTTACAGATATTCTTAGCCTCAGCCTTTACCTCAGCCTCTTCTCACACTTCCAAATAAAATTTCCAGGCAGCGGGAATTTCGCCAGAGGCAACGACATAGTCTACACGCGGCATCTTGGGTTCCCACAAAAGAGTCATTCCGGCTTCGTGTGGCGTGCGATTGCCCTTGCGTTGATTACAGGTCGGACACGCACAGGCTGTGTTACTCCAGGTGTTTTTGCCACCTCGGCTGCTTGGTATAATATGATCAATCGTGAAATCGCTTTTACGCAAAATTTGACCCCGCTGCTGTTCCCCAACACGAATGTTACAGTAGATGCAGCGAAATCTATCACGCAACAAGACACTGCGTCGACTCCAACCAACGCCACGGCGCGGTACATTGATATAGCGACGCAAACGCAGGACAGATGGGACGTCTAAGTTTTGTACCGCGCCTTGAACGGTCAGGATCTCTTCTGTTGCTGCGTCAACACAACCACGCATCAAGAGAGAGAGAGCACGTCGTAAAGGAACAACTGCTAGCGGTTCATAACTTGCATTGAGCAGAAGAATGTCGACCATAATCCTACCTCATGTATATACTCCCCCCGCTCCGTCCTCCAGTCTGGATAGAACCAGAGCAGACGGAGAGTGTGGGCCGGGAGGGACTCCGAACCCCCACCGACGGGTGAAGAACCCGTTGCTCTTCCATTAAGCCACCGACCCCATGTTTATTTGATAGTAACTGTTTGGCCATACTTGACGTACGATGCCAAATCTCAATTGTTACATTTGATATAAAACAAGCGAGCCAGTTTGGCCCGCCTGCGACAACTACTTGATTATCTAAAAAGGTGCTGATTGCCTATTGCACGATGGACATGCGGCCACATAACCATCATCTGAAAATCAGGCATATTTAAATCGGGAAAGGGCCATTCCACTCTTGAAATGGAATTGGCTATCCATATTCGCATCTTTATCCACAATTCGTTATAGTTGGAAAACCAAGCGATTCCCGAACAAAATTGTGTACTTAATGTGTATTTCTTCATCACGAGATATTGTACTCAATTACGCTAAAGAGTAGAAAAACTAAACTTTATGTCCCCGATGTACTCATATCTGATCGAATTATAACACACTAAATTATATTTGTCAACACACAATAACACAAGATGCACAAATTCGGCGTCTACTGTGTCGATTCTAATGGTATTTTCATCAACTGTAAGGTTCTAAGCTAACTTCCAACAAGATTATCCCGAATATAGTCAAAGTTAATGTCTTCACCCAACCCCGGGCCTTGAGAAACGTGTACATACCCTTCATCATCCATTGGATCATTGAGTTTGTTTAACCAAGGCTTCGGCACTTCGTAATCGATGAAAGGATGGAGCAGACCTCGCTCATAAAACTCGCCCGGGAAACCCATGGCACAAAGCATGTGGAGATTTCCGGGTCCTCCACCATGAACCTCCATTCGCATCCCGAAGGACTCTGCCAGGTGTGCAACCTTGATCAGCGGCGTGAGCCCACCCAAATCCCCCACGCCGCCCCGCACCAAATCACATGCACCATGTTTGATCCACTCAGCGCGTGTAAACATCTTCCCCTCAGCTGTCTCCGGCCCACAGATAGGCAATGATGTATTCTCACAGAGCCAGATATAAGAAGACATGCTGTGCTCATCCATCGGCTCCTCCATCCAGTAATAACCGAGCTTTTCCAACTCTTTGGCCAAATAAAGCGACTCTTCGCGGCTGTAGTAATGAAAAGGATCGAGCATGAGCGGAATGTCGGGCCCAACCGCCTCACGTACGGCGGCACAGGCCTCAATGTCACGCTTGGCATTGGGTGCCCCATCATAGGGTGGCTGCCAAGTATGCAGCTTATAAGCGGGATAACCACGTTCTTTCACCGCCCATTCCGCAAAGCGAGCATAATCCTCAGGTGTCGCCAATCCATCCTTCATATCATCACCACACATGGTGCTGGCATAAGCAGGAACTTTATCCCGCGTTGCCCCTAACAAGTGATGAACTGGCGTCTTCAATATTCTGCCCTTCAGATCCCAAAGCGCCAGATCGACTACATTGAGAACTTTATCCGTCAACGTCGCCAGATTGAGCCGCTGACGTTCTTTAAGCGCATGCCAGATTCGCTCGCTATACATGGGATTCTGGCCCACCAGGATGGGTTTGACCAGATTCTCCAACGTCCTCTATATCGCCGGTGATGCACCGTCACGCGTCACGGAGGTCATCTGGGATCGGTTGATGCGAATTGGCGCCGATGGTCTGGCCCAACCCTGGGCCGCCGAATCGGCCGTCTGGGAAGACCAGACGAATATGGTTGTCACCCTGCGCGAGGGCATGACTTGGCATGACGGTGCGCCGGTTACGGCAGACGACGTTATCTTTTCGTTCACGGCACCAGCCGGAGATGAGGCACCAATGTACAAGCCTTTTGTCAGCCGCATTGCCAATATGGAAAAGCTGGACGATCTCACGGTACGCTTTACGCTTAGTGAGCCGTGGGCAGCATTTGAAGCCGCCTCTCTTTCCAAACTCAATCTGATTCCCCAGCATGTTTGGGAACCGATTCTTGTCGCTCTGGCTGGTTCAGAAGAGAACGCCGAATCTGTTCAAGAAGAAATTCCCATTGGTTCTGGACCTTTCAAATTCGTGGCCTGGAAACCATCCGAAGAGATCATTCTGGAAGCTAACCCAGATCATTGGGCCGCTCCCAAGGTTGAGCGTTTGATCATTCGCATCATTCCCAATGTAGAAGCGGCACTCGGTCAGCTTGGCACGGGTGAACTCAACTTCCTCATGGAATGGGAAGGCGATCCAACTGTGCTGCAAGCCAATGCAGAGGGCAACGACAGCATTGAAATCGTTTCCACCACCAGCTTGGGCTTCCGCTTCTTTGCCATGAATGAACGTAAAGCACCTTTTGACGATCCAGCCTTCCGGCGCGCATTGGCCTATGCCACGCCCAAAGCCAACATCATCAAAAACATCTTCAAAGACTTCGCCGTACCAGCGGATTCCCATGTCTCCCTAGCCATCGACTATTGGCACAATCCGGACCTGCCTCAGTATGAGTTCAACCTAGATCAAGCCCGGCAGACTTTGTTGGATGCTGGCTACTCTTACAGTGATGACGGTACGTTGTTGATGCCAGCGGAGTAGTGAAGAGATGACAAGATGAACGGATGAAAGGGTGATAGCGAAGCTCATCTTAGGGGTGGTTCATTTTAGGCGGACAATTAGGTTTACATTTTTGCAAAGAGAAAAGATGTTTATATTTTCGGCTCATATATGAAAGTAGGTGAAAAGTATGTAAAATAGGGAAAGAGGTCAATGAGAAAAAAGAAAAGAGAAAAAGAGCCATGAAAATGCGATATCCGATCCAAGAACTGATGAGCGAAGAAGGCTGTTATGAGAGATTGTTAGAGATCTTGCATCCAGAAGGGATGCAATGTCCAGATGGACATAGATTGCCAGAAGGGCAAGCGCCTCACAGTCGAGAGCGAGCCCCGGGAATAAGTACAGATGCCGAGAATGCGGCAAAGTATACGATGCCTTTACGAATACAGTCTGGTCTGGAACGCATTACAATTGTGTGACGATAGTCTTAGTGATGCGAGGCATCATTCAAGGGACACCAACGCTGCATCTATCAGAGGAACTGTCTCTGAAATAGTACGTTGTTGGAGCGTCGCCATCGGATCCAGAATACGGCGTTGCTCCAAGCCGCAGCTTCCCCTTTTCGCGATTCTGTAGCTGAAGCCGATGAACTGTACCAGAATGCAGGGAGAAAGGCGATTACCATCCCGATCCAGATGACCCGCCCAGACCTCGAGCCAACAAGCGCCGTGGACGAGGGACGATGGAGAACGACCGACCACCGATTCTGGGCGTTGTGGGACGAACCTCTGGCCAAGTCCAGTTCACGGTCTGTGACAACACACAACAAGCAACCATTGTTCCTTTAGTTGTTGCTTGCTCTCCTGGCACCACTCTCTATACCGACGAGTGCAACGCCTACAATCCCATTGCGGAGACTGGTCGCTCTCATGCCACTGTTTGTCACTCCCGGTACGAATGGGCTCGCGATGATGATGGCGACGGCATTCGGGAAGTTCACTGCAACACCATGGAAGGCATTTGGACTGGTCTACGCAATTTTCTGCGTCCCTTTCGGGGTGTTCATAAACGTTATCTTGCCCAATATGTTGCCATCTTTGAATGGACTCACAATCTCAAATTCGTCAATGACTCCTTTCTTCGCTCTCTCATTGACTCCCATTTCACCTATTTTCATTCATGAGCCATATTTTCTACTTTGAGCCATGCTCAGGCAGAAAATGACCTCATATAGATTTTTATCTATGTATCAAAAGTGTAAACCTAATTCTGAACCACCCCTCATCTTATTATCTTATTCATCTCTTCATCTTGTCATCTTCAAGGGGGAAAGATGCGCAAAGGCGTCCTTGCCTACATGGGTGGTCGAATTTTACAAAGTTTACTGGTGTTATGGGTAGTGGCAACGCTGCTTTTTTTGCTGTTTCGATTGGCGCCGGGAAACCCATTGGTGGCCTATATCGATTCGACTTTTACGGAAGAGCAACAGCAAGCACTGCTCCAGCAATTTGGACTAGATAAATCCCTGCCGGAGCAGTATCTGATCTATCTGGGCAACCTGCTTCAGGGTGAATTTGGCGATTCATTCTTCTTTAAGAAGTCGGTGACAGAGGTCGTGGCTGATGTATTGCCCAACACCCTCTACCTGACCTTAACGGCGCTCTTCTTTGCCTATCTCTTGGGCGTTCTGGGTGGGATCATCATGGCCTGGCAGCGCGGAACAAAGTTTGAGCAGGTAGGTGTCACCTTTACGCTGATGACCCGCGCCGCGCCCGAGTTCTGGGTGGGCATGATCTTTCTCGCTTTCTTCGCCTTCAAGTTACAGTGGTTTCCTTCGTCAGGCGCAACCAGTCCTGGCACCATTTATGAGACCGAATGGGATAAATTGACATCGATCGATTTTTGGAAACATATGGTTCTGCCTGCCGCAACCATGGCCATCTATCTCCACGGCCTACCGCTGCTTTTGATGCGCTCTAACATGCTGGAAGTGATGCAGGATGATTTTATTACGATGGGGCGGTTAATGGGTTACTCTGAGTGGCGGCTAATGTTGCGACACGCCGCACGCAATGCTCTTCTGCCGGTCGTAACGGCTTTGGCGTTGGGTGTTGGCTATTCCATTGGGGGCAATGTGGTAATTGAGAATGTCTTTGGCTGGCCCGGTGTAGGACGAATTCTGGTCCGATCGGTGTCAGCCAGCGACTATCCGATGGCACAAGGCGCGTTTTTCTTTATCGCCATGATCATGGTTTTGATGAATCTGCTGGCGGATCTGCTCTATGGCGTTCTCGATCCTCGAGTTGGTGCCTCTGAGCGGGCAAATGCCTAATATTAGCAGTCCGCAGTCCTAAGTCCAGGGTCCAGAGTCATCTCTTGCGAACACTCTGCCACGTTGCGGTCTAATGAGTATATCTTTTCGTAAATAGCACAGCAGTTTATTTCGTTTACTTTCTTCTGAGGGCGTGCTTGAAAACAGTCTCAGTAGATCCAAATTTCAGGTTTTGAGAGAGAATTCTGGCTAAACAGTTGACATAAATACAAATTTGCCGGTTGATATCTAGTTTTTGCGTTAGATTTGGGCGATTTTCAGATATGAAATAGGTTGTTTTCTGTAACCGAAATCTGAATAAATGACTCCAAAATCCCTGCAATCTCGACTGAAAATAGCCAAAAACGCCAAATTTGGATCTACTGAGTCTGCGAACTTCTGCTGACATTTACTAGGAGGAAAGATGGCGGCAAACACAGAAGCGATCAAACCGGGCGATCTGACAACGTCTGAAGGGTCTGTTAGTCAGAACCCAATACGTGAGTTGATTGCGGCTTGTCGAGAGGTTCTTCAAAAGGATCGGTTGGCCCGGGTCGGTGCTTTTCTCTATGCATTTTTCATTGGCATTGCTCTGCTGGCACCATTGATTGCACCCTATGGTCCATTGGAAGTAGTACAGGAAAATGGGCTCTGGCTGGCCAATGAGGAACCATCGGTTCGTTTTCCCTTGGGCACGACCAATCTGGGTCGCGACATTCTGTCGCAGTTGATTTATGGCGCGCGTACTGCTCTGCTGGTTGGCTTTTCCGCGGCGATGGCTGTGGCCGTTGTGGGTACGTTGGTTGGTTTGGTTGCCGGTTACTTTGGTGGTTGGATTGATATGCTTTTTATGCGTTTGGCAGACATTGCGTTTGGCATCCCCTTCCTGCCGTTGGTGATTATTTTGGTTGCGTTTTTGGAACCAAGTATTTGGAATATTGTGGGGGCGATGGGACTGTTGCTTTGGCGGGATACGGCACGAGTCATACGCTCCCAAGTGCTTATTGTAAAGGAGCGGGCTTTTGTCAGCGCGGCCACAGTGTCGGGCGCCGGCCCCTTGCGCATCATTCTGCTCTACATCGCGCCGAGCATTTTGCCGCTCAGTTTTCTCTACGGGACACTCGCTATCGGATGGGCCATTCTGACCGAAGCGAGCGTTAGTTTTTTGGGATTTGGTGATCCAGAGGTGGTTAGTTGGGGCTTTATGTTGCAAGATGCCTTTGTCTCCCAAGCCCTCTCCCGCGGTGCATTTTATTGGATTGTGCCGCCTGGACTTTGCATTATGCTGGCCGTCATGGCAGGTTTTTTTATTGGTCGCGGGTTCGAGGAAGTATTGTTTCCTCGTTTGCGTCGAACGTAATGATTTGGATGGGAAGAACCGACCTTCCCGGAAGGGCTCAGAAATAGTTTTGCCTACCCTATTACTCTTGAGCCCTTCCGGGAAGCTCTTGCCATTGTCTACTGAGATGGCGCAACGCCCTAACTAAAATTCTCACGGGAGTCAACTTTGATTGATCGTACGAGTTCTTTCATTGCGATGGTGGCCTGCATTCTGGTCGCAGGCTGTACATTACAGCAAGCAGCCTCGCCAGCACCAACGTTTTCTCTCAGCGAGAGCAGCACCGAAACAGGCTGGCAAACGGGCAGCCCCATGCTTGTGGCCCGCTCAGAGATGCCGGCCGCCGTGTTCAATGGTCGGATCTATATACCCGGTGGTTTTGGCGGCGACTCAAGCTTTTCTGCTTATGATCCCCTAGCGGATACTTGGCAACAACTCGCCGATCTGCCTCAAGGCCGCCATCATCTCATGGCCGCTGCGTACGATGGCAGAATCTATGCCTTTGGCGGTGCACGATCCGGGACGTGGCAGCCCACCACTAGCACCTGGAGCTTTGAGCCAGAGACAAACGCCTGGACAGAATTGGCGGCAATGCCAGAAGGACGCTTAGCGGGAGCCGCCGTAGTCTCAGTAGATCCAAATTTGGCGTTTTTGACTATTTTCAGTCGGGAGAGAAGGGATTTTGGGGCCATTTTTTCAGATCTCAGTTGCCAAAAACAGCCAATTTCATATCTAGAAATCGCTTAAATTTTACGTAAATGCTAGGTATTGACTGGCAAATACGTATTTATGTCAACTAATTAGCCCAAATTCTCTCTCTAAACCTGAAATTTGGATCTACTGAGTCTTGGAGAATGCAATTTATGTCGTGGGTGGAATCGGTGGTCAGAATGCATTGCTGCGCTACGACCCCACGGAAGACAGGTGGGAAAAACGGACCGGTCCAGATGTGGCGCGCGAGCACGTGGCAGCAGTTGCCCTAGATGGCAAGCTGTATGTGTTGGGCGGTCGTTGGCGCGTTCAGGGCGAGTTTCGCTCAATCGAGATATACGACCCGGTGCAGGATAGATGGGCCTCTGGTCCAGAGATGCAAGAGGCACGCGCTGGCTTTGGTGCTGTGGTACTGGATGACAAAATCTGGGTAGCAGGAGGCGAGTTGCTCAGTGGTCGACGCGAATCGCTCGCCAGCGTTGAAGTGTTCGATCTGAAAGAGCAGCGTTGGTCATTCGGACCAGAACTGCCGTTTGCCCTGCACGGTGTTCCTCTGGCTGCCGTAGATAGCGCGATGTATGTACTTGGTGGCTCCGACGCAGCAGGTGCGATTGAGAATTATGGTCGCGTGTTGAGCCATCGTCCATAAGAAAAAGTGTGTACCACAAAGTGTGTAAATGGAGTGGGTTCTCTGACTGAGAGATCCCTTTTTACACACTTTGGGACACACCGTCTAAGAAAACGCGTTTTTATGTCATGTCAATTCTAGACATTCGAAACTTAAGCGTCGGGTACGATACGGAACAGCAGATGGTCTATGCTGTTGATGACGTCACCCTTGCGGTGACTGAAGGACAAAGCCTTGGCTTGATTGGCGAATCGGGCTGCGGCAAGACGACGCTCATGCGCTCAATTGTCCGGGTTATGTCACCCAACGCGCGTGTGCTAGCGGGTGAAGTTCTCTTTCGGGGCAGAGATTTGCTCAAGCTAACGCCGCGTGAGATGCGGGCCCTACGCTGGCGAGAGATCGCATTTATCCCGCAAGCGTCAATGGATTCGCTTGATCCGGTGAAGCCAGTGGGGCGTCAGCTTGAGACAGTGTTAAAGGTGCGGGGCGATTTTGATAGGCGAACAGCCAAAGTAAGGTCAGTCGAACTCTTTGACATGGTCGGGCTAGATATAGCCAATCTGGATCGCTATCCTCACGAATTTTCAGGTGGCATGAAGCAGCGTGCCATCATCGCCATGGCCCTCGCGCTGAACCCGATCCTTCTCATTGCCGATGAACCGGTGACGGCGCTGGATGTTATTGTTCAGCATCAAGTTCTAGATGTTTTTAAGCGGCTTCAATCCGAGCTTAATCTGACGGTGATGTTGATTACGCACGATATCTCGGTGGTTGCGCAAGTCTGCGATTCGGTGGCCGTGATGTATGCTGGACAGATTGTGGAACAGGCCCAGGCTGCGCCGTTTTTCCAGACGCCCTATCACCCCTACAGCTTGGGCTTACAGAACGCCTTTCCGAACCTTGTTAACCCCAAACAAGTGCTGATTGCAATCGATGGATATCCGCCTGACTTAGTTGATCCACCGTCTGGCTGTCGGTTTGCCGAGCGCTGCCCGTTTGCCATAGATGTTTGTCGCCAAACGATGCCTCATTTGGAGGAGATCGAGCCAACTCACCCCGTAGCCTGTTTCCGCGCGCACGAGATGGCTGAGCTGCGGCCACAGGCTGCCGATCCGGCCTTGTGGCTTCCCGAAGGCGTTTTGTCACAGATTGTCGATGCACCGGTTCGCGTCTCTGTTCAGCAACAGAATGGGGCAATGTCCAACTCTACCTCGGATAAGCCAAATGGCGCAGGGCACTTTGTCGCCGTTGATCATCTGACAAAACAGTATCGCATCGGTGGTGGTCTTGGAGGGCTGGTGCGTGGACAACCCGCACAACTGGTTCATGCCGTCAATGGTATTTCGTTTCAGTTGCGCAAAGGAGAGAGCCTGGGGCTAGCTGGTGAATCTGGTTGTGGGAAAACAACAACAGGCAAGCTGTTGGTCAAACTGCTGGAAGCCACCACCGGTGAGATCAAATTCGATGGTGAAAATGTGGCCAATCTGCGTGGCTATCCGTTGAAACAGTATCGGCGTCGGGTTCAGTTCATGTTTCAAAATCCGTTCGAAGCGCTAAATCCGCGCTTTACCCTCTATCGTTCGCTCTCAGAGCCATTGATCATTGGCGGCTGGCAGCATGAAGCAGAGAGGCGCAGACAGATCTTGGTGACACTGGAACGGGTAAATCTGCGACCTCCCGAAGCATTTCTGGATAAATTTCCCCACCAGCTATCGGGTGGGCAGCTGCAACGCGTTGTCCTGGCCCGTTCATTGGTATTGGAGCCGGAATTCCTAATTGCGGATGAACCAGTCTCCATGCTGGATGTCTCTGTTCGGGCAGGGATCCTCAACACCATGCGTGGGCTCGCCAAAGAGATGGATCTAACGACGGTTTACATCTCCCACGACCTGTCGTTGCTTCAATATACCTGTGACCGGATCGCTGTGATGTATCTGGGGCACATCGTGGAGATCGGTTTGTCTGAAGAAGTCATCAACAATCCGCAGCACCCCTACACGCAAGCCCTTGTGTCGGCTGTCCCAGTACCCGATCCGGTTCTACCCCGTTCCAAACCACGCATAGGCGATGGGAGCCCGCAGGCCACCAATGTACCGATTGGCTGTCCCTTCCAGGAGCGATGTCCAGAGGTGATGGGTATTTGTCGCGAGCGAATGCCGCAAGCAATTGAGGTGGGGGAACGGCATGAGGTGGCTTGTTTTCTTTATCAGGAAGATAGCCTGTCAGAATTGGTTCAATAGGATCTAATCAATTGTCAATAGTCAACGATCAATTGTCGATTGCTGAATTGTGAATGAGGAGTCTTGGACCCTCATTGGTTGCATTGACAATTGAGGTGCTTTCAGCGCAGCACTAGTATTGAAAGGAGATATAATGCAACGCAAACCCTTTTTATCTATCGTGATTTTGTTGAGTCTGGTGATGGCAGCCTGTGCGGCTCCAGTGTCGACAGGGGCAGGCGATACGGCGAGTGGTGATATGGCTTCGTCCGAACCCCAGTCTGGTGGCACGCTAACGGTTGCCTTGAATGGCGAAATTGACACGATTGATCCGCATTTATCGGTCACGATCGTTGGCTTCCAGGTCTATCCCATGATCTTCGAAGGATTGGTGAAGCTCAATGCCGCCATGGATGACGTTGAGCCTCTGCTGGCCGAATCGTGGGAGCAGCCAGATGATGTGACTTACGTCTTCAAATTACGAGAAGGGATTACCTTCCACGATGGCTCGGAGTTTACAGCAGAAGATGTGGTCTTCACCTATGACCGGGTGATGGACGAAGACTTTGGATCTTCTCGACGCCCCGACTTTCTGCCGATTGAGAGTGTAGAGGCGATTGATGACTATACGGTGCAATTTACCATGTCTGCACCCTTTGCGCCATTCCTGACGAAGCTGGAAAACTTACGCATTGTGCCCAACGATGCTGAAATTGATCATGCTCTCACGCCGGTTGGCACTGGTCCCTTTACCTTTGTTGAATGGATCTCGGGTCAAAGCATCACCCTCGCCAAAAACCCTGATTATTGGCAGGAAGGTCTACCCTATCTGGATGAACTCGTCTATCGCCCGATCCCAGAGCCATCTACCCGCGTCGTAGAACTCCAGACGGGGAATGTGGATTTACTCAATGAAGTGCCGCAGAAGGACGTGGCTTCACTCGAAGAGGATGGCAATGTGCAAGTTTTTCGCGTCATGGGCGTCGTGCGCGATCATGTGGGCTTTAACATGGAGAGTGAAATCTTCAAAGACAATCCCAACCTAAGAAAGGCCATCGGCTGGGCCATTGATCGGCAAACCATTGCCGACGCCATCATGTTTGGACTTGCCATTCCATCGCAGGTGGCCATTCCCACGAATCATTGGGGCTTTAATCCCGCCGTTGAAGGATCGTTTGGCTACGATATTGAGAAAGCACAGGAATTGCTGGACCAGGCCGATCCCGTGCCGGAATCGATTGCGGTAAAGGTGAGTCCGACTTATCCCAATCAGATCAAAATGGCAGAGCTGATGCAGCAGGATCTGGCCAAACTCGGCATCGAACTTGAGATTGTCCAGCTTGAATGGTCAAATTGGATTCAGGAAGTTGTGACTGACGGCAACTATGATATGGAGATTGTGCTTATCTCAGGCGGTAGCGACCCTGATGATTTTTTCTATCAATGGCATCACACTGGTGAGGTGTTCAACATCTGGCGCTACTCGGATCCGGATATGGATGCTCTGCTAGAGGAAGGACGCTCGACAACTGACCAAGCCGCACGCCAGGAGACCTATCACGCTGTTCAAGAGAAGCTGATCGAAGACGCACCGCTCATTCACATCATCTACCGCGAATCTGCCATGGCTGCTAGTGCTGCACTTCAGAACTTCACCATGACTGGGCGATATGACATGGACTTTCGTGAGGTATGGGTGAATCGGTAAAAGATGACAAGATGAAGAGGTGACAAGGTGATTTGTACATCATCTTGTCACCTCTTCATCCAGTTACTGTTATCAGTGTAAAATCAAGAGAGTGTGTAAATGGACACTGCTCAGTCAGAAGATCGGTTGCATTTACACACTTTGTGGTACACGCTCAAAATCAATGTCTCGATATATCCTCAATCGCCTCGCTCAGATTCTCCCTGTGCTCTTTGGCGTTCTGGTCGCTGTTTTTGTGATGCTCAAGCTAACGCCTGGGGATCCGGCTGCTGCAATGCTTGGCGTGCAGGCGTCTCCTGAAGAGTTAGAGCGGGTGCGTCACGCGATGGGTTTGGATCGTCCCTGGCACATTCAATTCGGGATCTGGCTAGGGAACGCTCTCACTGGCGATCTGGGTTCTTCCTACATTAGTAAGAAGCCGGTGACTGAATTGATTCTGACTCGGCTGCCCGTAACCTTAGAACTCTCCATCTTTGCCATGTTGTTGGCAGTCATTATCGGGATTCCAGCGGGAATTCTCTCGGCGGCTCGACGCTATTCTTGGGTCGATTATTTGATCACCAGCTTGGCTCTCTTTGGTGTGAGTATGCCCTCCTTTTGGTTTGCCATCCTGTTGATCTTGCTCTTTTCCCTCAATCTAGGCTGGCTTCCGGCATCTGGCTATATGCCCTGGGAACGAGGCGTTTGGCCTCACCTGCGTTCGCTCATCATGCCCGGTCTAGCCCTAGGGCTTTTTCTCATGGGGGCACTGGTGCGATTCTGCCGCACGTCCATGATCGAAACGCTGGTGCAAGATTATGTGCGTACCGCCAAAGCGAAGGGAATGGGGCGATCGATGATCTTGATGCGTCATGCCCTGAAGAACGCCCTCATTCCGACCGTTACAGTACTAGGCATCCAGTTTGGTGCATTGCTGGGTGGGGCGATTATCATTGAGACGATCTTTGCTTTTCCCGGCATTGGGACCATGATGTTGACGGCGGTCAACCAGCGAGACTATCCTGTTGTTCAAGGGGTGACGCTGATTGTCGCCGTCGCCTTTACGCTTTCCAACCTGCTGGTCGATATTCTCTATACTTGGCTCAATCCGCGTATTCGCTATGAATGATCAGCTATCTTTTCCGTTGGCTGGAGAGAAAATGCTTACACGTTACTCGCTCGCTGAATACCGACTGATCGAATACTGGCCTACTGATTACAGCTCAAATTGACAGGTATGGACCTACTTTGAATAATCCTTTATGAGTGTAGAAGAAAGACATGACCTGCTCGGTCAGTCGTCGAGCGTCAACCGTCCGTTTCAGCGTGCATTGGCTCGCTTCCGTCGTCATCGGCTGGCCTTGGCTGGATTGGCCATTATCGGGCTGCTGCTCCTTTGCGCATTGCTCCCCAATCAACTGGCTCCATATGACCCTTTGGTGATGGAGATGGCGGATCGGCTGCAGTCACCGTCGCTGGTTCATCTCTTCGGCACCGACGATTTTGGTCGTGACATCTTTTCCAGGGTGATTCATGGAGCACGGATTTCTCTTCAGGTCGGTATGATTGCCGTTGGGATTGCAGCCACCACGGGCATTCTTCTAGGATTATTCGCGGGTTACTTTGGTGGCTGGATTGACGCCATTATCATGCGCGTGATGGATGTTATCTTTGCCTTTCCCGCGATTCTGCTGGCGATCTCCATCATGGCTCTGCTCGGTCCGTCCACGTTTAATGTCATGATCGCAATCGGGATCGTCTACATCCCCATCTTTGCCCGCATCGTGCGCGGTTCTACCCTTTCGCTGAAGGAATTGGACTATGTAGAAGCCGCCCGTGCCAGTGGTTCCACATCCAGACGTATCCTTTGGACGCATATCTTTCCTGGCACCTTGGGCGCTATCACTGTGCAGACAACCCTCTCGCTGGCTTATGCAATTTTGGCCGAAGCTGCTCTCTCTTTTTTGGGATTGGGTACGCAACCCCCGGAACCATCCTGGGGATCCATGCTCAGCTTCGGTCGGGACTGGGTGCGGGAAGCGCCTTGGTTCTCTTTCTTTCCAGGACTGATGATCTTCGTGACAGTCCTCAGCCTGAACGTGGTGGGAGATGGATTGAATGATGCGCTGGATCCGCGACTTTGAAGATGACAAGATGGCGGGATGACTCGTTGTGTCGCTTTGCGACCCCGCAACTTTGCAACCTGCAACCTTTCAAGGAGACAATTATGACCTTTTCTATTGCTGCTTGGGATAAACCAACTGGTATAACGGGTATCGCCGTGACGACCAAGTTTTTGGGTGTCGGCTCGCTCTGTCCATTTGCTCGGTCTGGCGTGGGGGCGGTTGCTACCCAGGCATTTGTCAATCCAACCTTTGGGCCACGTGGTTTGAATCTGTTGTCCCAGGGTGTGGAAGTAGAAGATGTTTTGGAGATTCTGCTTAAAAGCGATGAGGGGCGAGAACACCGCCAGATTCATTTGGTCGACAGTAAGGGGCGCACGGCTGGCTTTACTGGCGATGAGACCATCGACTGGTCTGGTCATCGTACTTTTGATCATTTCTCAGTGGCAGGAAACATGCTCGTCAGCGAAGCAACGATTCTGGAGACAGCGCGAGCCTACCAAGAGAGTGAAGGCCAGGAGTTTGCTGAACGGTTGCTCCTGGCGTTGGAAGCAGGTCAGGCAGCCGGCGGAGACAAACGCGGGCGGCAGTCCGCAGCTTTGTACATCATGAGTACGGAAGTCTATCCTCATCTTGATCTCCGAGTGGATGACCATCCCGATCCTGTCGTGGAGTTGCGACGGATTTACGAGGAGTCCAAAAAGGAATATCTCCCCTTCAAGCAACTTCTCCCCACTGCGGCCAAACCGGCCGGAATTTACGATACCAAAATTAGGGGTGGTTCATTTTAGGCGGACAATTAGGTTTACATTTTTGCAAAGAGAAAAGATGTTTATATTTTCTACTTTGAGCCATGCTCAGGCAGAAAATGACCTCAATATAGATTTTTATCTATGTATCAAAAGTGTAAACCTAATTCTGAACCACCCCCAAAATTATTGAAGATATTATTGCGCAACAGGCAAAGAACGATCAGTTGCGGGAAAGCGGGTAGGGGGATCATGTTTGAACTATCTGATCCCGCCATCATACAGACCATTGATATTCTGCGTCGCGAAAAACATATTCTGCTGCGCGTCCGTCCGGTTGACAATATCGAAGGATTCGCTAGTATGATATGCAGATCGACCATTTGTTGGATCAAGTAGACCCAATTCGCCGCCAATTGCTGGGCTGGGCGACGAGCGCGAATGGGCGCTATGATCCAACGCCGGAAGACGTGACGTTGTGCAGTTGGATCGCTGAGCATGTAGGCGAGGAGGCTGTGAGTCAGTGGGAACATAGTAGCGAAGAGCGGCACGGTTTCGCATAACGAGTATGCTATCTAGGATCGGGGACTATGGACATCACATATCAGACTGTACAACAAATTTTCGACGAAGTGGGTAATCTTAGGGGGTGGGATTTCTCTCCTGTCCAGATTGAGTACGCACCAATGCCTTGGTCCTATGTTGATGTTGTTAAAACTTATATGAGGCCGTCTGATCACATACTTGATATTGGCACGGGTGGTGGTGAACTGTTTCTGACCCTTGCTCCCTACTTCAAGAGTGCCATTGCGATTGATAGTTGGCCCGCACAGATTGAGACTGCACTTAAAAACCAAACGGAAAAACAGGTATCGAATGTTGAATTCATGAACATGGAGGCTGCAAATCTAAACTTCGAAGATGGATCCTTTGATCTGGTATTGAATAGCCATTGTGGTGTCTATGCAGAACCAATCGCTCGTGTCTTGCGACCTGATGGCTACTTTATTACAGAACAGGTGGGACGACGAATCAACCTGAACTTGCTAGAAGCATTTGGATGGACACCTGAGAGTTATGGTCCAGATTGGTGGTGGTCATTGCCAGATATTCTCAGTCAATTTCGAGAGGCTGGTTGCCGTATCATTGCGACGGGTGAATTTGAAGTGCCGTGCTGGTTTCGCGATCTTCGATCATTGATATTTTATCTGAAGGCGATTCCATTACCGGAAGAGTTCAACCCAGAGAAAGACTGGCAAGCAGTGAAGAAAATTGTGGAAACATATGGGACTAACAGAGGGATCGAGTCAACTGAGCATTCAGAATTGCTTATTGCTCAGAAGCTAGTTTGAAGAGGGGCTGAAGATGCAAACGAGGAAATATGAAGCCTTTCTGAGATCTCAAAGCATATGATTGGAACAAATTCAAGAAACCTTTAGAGAAGCCGGAGAAAAGAGCGATTAGGTGATTCGTTGCTGTTTGAGAATTGAGCGGTTGCAGAGTAACACACGCTAACTCTATTCCCCAACTATCTTGACATCTTTTCGTCGATATAAGCGAGCAAGCGCCTAACGAATTGTCAATTGCTGAATGTTTAATGAGTGTTCTTGGAATCTTGTTCATATCGACAAAAAGTTGCCGATGTTGATCCCTTAAGGGCCTAAGAGAGACTATTATGAAGATTACCGATGTAAAGACCTATCTGGTCAATGCAAATGAGAGCAATCAAGCTGGTCGGCCCCGTGGTCGTAACTGGCTGTTTGTCAAAGTTTTTACAGATGAGGGTGTGACAGGTGTAGGGGAAGGTGGCGGCTGGCCCTTTTTGGTGGCCAAGGGTATTGAGGAATTGAAATTCTTCTTGGTGGAAGAAAACCCATTTGAGATCGAGCGGATTTGGCTGCGTCTCTATGACATTCTGCACGGACATGGTGCAACGGGGGCAGTACGCGGCGGTATTGTTAGCGCAATCGACATGGCTTTGTGGGATATCAAAGGCAAGGCGCTGGGTGTTCCGGTCTACGAGTTACTCGGTGGTAAACTGCGCAATGCAATCCCCGTTTATGGTCATGCCAGCACACCCGAAGCGGCCAAACGTCTATTGGATCGGGGATACAAAGCATTCAAATGTGCGCCCAGTTCAGAAGTTTTGAAAACTCTACGCGAGGCCATAGGCTATGAAGCCGAAATTGGCGTTCATTGTCATGCCGAGTTTACGCCAGCTGCTGCCATTCAGTTGGGCCGAGCATGTGAACCATATCGCCCCATCTTTCTAGAAGATCCGGTGATCCCCGAAAACGTCGAGGCGTTTGCCAAAGTCGCGGACAAGGTCAACATTCCCCTTGCCACAGGTGAACGCTTCACCGCCAAGTGGTCTTTTACCGAACTTCTCGCCCGCAACTTAGTGGACATTGTGCAGCCGGAAACGACCCGACTCGGGGGGATTACCGAACTCAAAAAACTGGCAGCTATGGCCGAAGCGCAATCTGTAACCGTCGCTCCGCACGATGGCTCAGTTGGTCCGATTGTCGAGATGGCGAATGTGCATGTATTGGCCTCGATTCCCAACTGCATCTTCCTGGAACACAAGGCAGATGACGTACCGTGGCGATATGAAGTGGCCCCAGGTGCCGTGCCAGAAGCAGATGGGCTGATTCGCGTGCCGGATGCACCAGGACTGGGTGTCGATATTGATGAGGATGCGATTGACGCGCATCCCATTCAGCCAGTAGAGGCATTTGAATATAGCCATCGTACAGCAGAAGAGATTATGGGGTCGTTTGTGCGCTGAATGATCCCTTTGTCAATTCATGCCAATACGATGGCGCTTCTCTGTGATCGTCGATTGTGATGCGTTCACCTTTTTCGCAATAGTCACGTAGTACTCGCGTCATCGGTAGCTCGAAACCTGTCTCCTCTGCAGATCGCAAGAAATAGGGTAGCTCGCGAAACTTGACCCCGACATTCATCCCATTACCATCTGCGATTCGCTGGGCGGTATGGTTAAAGTTGCTGCGCCAACGGCCACCCGTGCCAATGGCTTGTTGGATCACGTTGATATCTATTCCCTCATTGACACCAAACGAAATTGCCTCCAGATAAGCGGCATCGACGAGACCCATCATCAGTTGATTGACCCCCTTGACCACCTGCCCGCAACCAGCCGGACCACAGTAGGTGATACGATCGGGTCCGCCAACCGCCTCTAGGATGGGACGACATCGGACAACCGTTTCTTGTTTGCCACCAACAAACATGTAGAGCTGCGCATGTTCGGCACCACGTGGCCCGCCACTTACTGGAACATCAAGCAGATCAATGTGTTGATCTGCAAAGCGCGACGCCAACCGTCGCGTCTCGGATGGGGTGACTGTGCCAAAGTCAATCACGATTTGGTTAGAGTGGGCGTTGGGTAGCAGTTCTTGTTCCGATACTTGTACAAAAGTTTCCGAACTAGGTAGACTGGTTGCAATGACATCGCTTTGGACGACAACGTGCTCGATACTGGTGCCTTGCACTGCACCAGCAGAAACGGCCGCTGCCAGACGTTCCTCGTTTAAGTCATAGCCGATTAACGGATAGCCAGCTTTCATCAGGTTCCGCGACATGTGACCACCCATATCGCCCAGGCCGATAAAGCCAATGGTCGGTTTATTGTGTGACATGATTTGCTCGATTTCTGTGTAGATATCTTGTTTGAGTTTCAATTTGAGGCGGTTTTCGCCCGCTTCAGAACTTATCGGAAAAGTGGTTGTGAGTTTTGCTGGCTTCTTGGGTAAGAATGCATCATCATAGAGCTTTTCGGATAAGCACTTCGTGGTATTATACAATGCAAGATGTCGGCTGAATGAATAAGCGATTAGCAGTGGTTATTCTGGTATTCTGTATTTTGTCGTCTATGGTAAAATTGAGATCGATTGTCGACTGTAGGCACGTTATATATTTCTCACATGGGTATGAGGGAACATGGATCAACAACGGATTCGGGAGGTATTACGGTTTTGGGGACAGCGGATTGGTGCAGTGTCGGAGATTGAATCGACGCACGAGAAACCTGTCGGGCTTCTGGTTAATACGTTTTTTGTGACCACGCAGAGGGGTGAACGCTTTGTTCTAAAGCACGATCTAGATCGACCAGAGGCCAAAGTGACCGTTGCGACAGAATGTGATGTGCTCCAATATTTGGATGAGAGTGGCGTACCAGTTGCGGTGCCTATCTTGGCGGACAATGAGCAGCGATTGATTGAAAGCATAGATGGCACCTATCTGTTGCTTCCTGTTTTGCCAACTGACAAAGGTGATGTTGGCCCTGTTGACAAACGTGTCGTGTATCGAAATATGGGGCGAGCAGTGGCCAACTTGCATCGGGCACTTGCCGAATATCCTGGAGTCGTTGACTCTTGGACCATGAATTTGACCCAGAACTTGAGAGACCAGGTGATCCCTCAGATTCTATGCTCTTTGACAGAGGAAAAGTCAAAAAAGTTCGAAGAAACCGTTGCAACGCTGCTGCCAGAGATGGATGCTGCTCTGGCGAATCTACCAATGCAGCATATTCATGGGGATTGTCATGGCGGCAATATTTTGGTCTATGAGGGTGATGTATCGGGATTTATTGATCTGGACCATCTACCGCGTGGACCGCGGATTTACGACATTGGTTATTTGATGGCAGATTTCGCCAAAGCTCATCTTTTCGGGATTCAAACTCACGCAAACTGGCTTGACAATTTTCCGTACATTTTGCTTGGATATGAGCAGGTCGAGCCTCTGTCAACGTCCGAACGAGACGCTCTTTGGTTTGTCATGTTGTCGGTTCAGTTAATGTTTGCTTACTGGCTATTTAAGTATGAAAGCGTAGAGGCTGCTTACAAGAATTTGGAATCGTTCGACTGGTTATATGAACGCAGAGCAGAAATATTGAACCGTTCATCGGCCGAGTATATCCGTCAACTCAGTCATAACATCGGTTAAAATTGTTCTGATTGCACAAGTTTTTTTGCTAAACAAGTAAACTCCAGTTTGTATCAATCAAGTTCCTAAAGTGAAGTCAGTTTGAAAACGCGAGTTCTGAATCTTCCCGGAAGGGGTCAGATATTGCAGGGTAGACGGGCCGATCTGTGACCCCTTCCGGGAAGATCGGTCGGCGAAAACTATCGTTCTCTATCAGGTTTCACTGTAGGAGGCGGCGGTGGGGAAATGTTAAGATGACGACGAAAAAGACAGATGATCTCAAAGTTTTTATCTCGAGACGGGATTCTGTTTGTGGTGAGTGTGAACGCGAGCTTGGACGAAGCGCCTGGATCACGCTGGACCGTGAAAAGGGTGCACTCTGTTTAGATTGCGCCGACCTGGACCACTTGGTCTTTCTCGCATCTGGCGATGCAGCTTTGACTCGGCGCTCAAAGAAACATTCGCGGCTGTGGGCGGTGGTTCTCAAGTGGAGCCGGACGCGTAAACGTTATGAGCGTCAAGGTCTGCTGGTTGAAGAGGCTGCCTTGGATCAAGCTGAGGAGGAATGCCTGGCAGATGCAGAAGTACGGGAACGGCGGCGCCAGCGGAACGCCATACGTCGAGAAGAGTTGGATCGCCAATATGTGGAGCGATTTGCAGGTGAGATCCAGAGTCTGTTTCCCCATTGTCCATCGGGGCGAGCACAGTCGATTGCGGAACACGCTTGTCTAAAATATAGCGGCCGAGTTGGGCGGAGCGCAGCCGCAAAGCAGTTGGATTCTGACATGGTGCGATTAGCTGTGAGCGCGCATATCCGCCATGTTGAGACGGACTATGACGAGCTGCTCATGGCGGGATACGATCGGTATGATGCCCGTTCGCAAGTATCGGATCAGATTGCTGATGTTCTTGCTGATTGGCAGGGGCGCTAATTTGGATGAGTTGATGTATACCACCGGATATTGAGAGGTGTATGATGATGCTTCATGTCTTGCTCGACTTGAATTATGGAGTGGACGGCGATGACGTTCTACGTCGTATGTTAGATGAAGGCGCGGATCCAAATATGCAGGGAGGTGCTCTATCGGAGTCTCCCCTTCACGTCGCGACTCGTCGCCGTCGAGCGACTGCCGTGGAGATTCTTCTTGATCATGGGGCCGAAATCGATGCCAAAACGGTTGGTGGCAAGACGGCTTACGCCCATGCAATCCGCCGTGGGTTTGATGAGGTGGCAGAATTATTGCAGATGCGGGGGGCTAGCACCACACTCAATGAGGCAGATCGGCTGGCGGTGGCGATAGTGAATGGAGATCTGGATGAGGCACGAAAGATTCTTACGGTTCATCCTGGTACAGCCCGGACGGGTAACCCTGAAGAAGATCGATTGTTGGCAGATGTGGCTGGCCGCAACGAATCGCAGCCCGTGAGCTTGTTGATTGAAGCAGGTGCTGACCTGACTGCACCGGGTCTCGATTCGGGAACCCCTCTACACCAAGCCGCTTGGTTTGGGCAGCCCGAGAATGCTCGATTGCTGATTGAAGCAGGCGCACCTCTTGACGTCTTTGATGCAACCCATGGCACTTCACCAATCGGTTGGGCGGTACACGGTTCTCGCTATTCGGGTGGCACAGAGGAACGCCAGGATCTCTACATCACATTGGTGCGGATGCTTCTGGCGGCAGGTTCCACTCTCTACTATCCTGATGATCCGAAAGGCGATGGGTATCTTCAGCGATTGCTGCGAGATGCTAGCCCACAAGTTCGTGAGATCCTGGAGAGTGAAATAAGCCAATGAACTATATGGTTGTACCGATGAGCCAAATTTCATAGATTCAGTTACACTACGCAGCCGATGGTGTCCTCAACCATGCCAACTGGAACGCCCAGCAACAAGTGAAAACCATCAGATATCTACTCGATTTTAGATTGTGCCAGAAGTGAATGGGTTCGCAAGATATTAGTCCAATGGAGCGATAGATAAATGTCTAATCTGAGTCAATATACAGAACAAAATGCACGTGCCTGGGATGAGATTGCAGCAGACGCTTTCCTGGGGCCGAGTTCTTCGCTTCTGGCGGTTCTACTTTGTCTGAGCGTGATATTGAGACGACTGGGGATGTGAAGGGTCGCTCATTGTTGCATCTGCAGTGTGCGACGGGCGAGGATACATTATCATGGAGTGTTTTAGGGGCAGATGCTGTGGGCGTTGACATTGCGGCTGCTGAGATCGCGCTGGCCAAAGAAAAAGCGGCGGAGGCAGGTTTGTCAACTCAGTTTGAAGTTGCAGACGTATTGAATCTCCCTGAGAATCTTCAAGCCGCAAACTTCGATATTGTCTATACCGGTGGCGGTGCATTGGTTTGGCTACCCGATATCGAACAATGGGCACGCTCAGTGAGCGGAGCATTGCGTCGGGGAGGGCGGTTGGTATTGCATGAGGAACATCCGGTTGCGTGGTGCTTAGAGTCGAACGGTGGACAGGTAAAGATATCGGATGATTACTTTCAGCGGGGACGGGTGGAAGAGAGTCCCCCTGGATGGACACACTTTGATAGCGGGGGGCGGGGAACGGAGCCGAAGTATGAGTTTGTCTTTCCTTTGGGTGACATCGTGACGGCCTTAGTGGAAGCTGGGATGCGGATTTTGAGTTTGCGTGAGTTTCCTTCGGAGCACAATTATCGTTTCGACGAAGACGTCACAAAGGTCGCACGACTGCCAGGATCATACTTACTAGTTGCGGAGCGAGAAAAGTAGAGGATGCAGAGTTCATCAACTGGTCCTTCACATATGTTGCTGGATATCTCTTCAGAATGTTCGGCGGCAAGTCGTACTATGGCTTATTGAAAAGCAAAGTTGAATCATGAGCGAATCAGTGTGTTGAGTCATGATCGTACGCAGAAACATCAAAGTATTCATTCTGAGCGCGGTGGCTATTTCTTTAGCAACCTGGAACGTTGCCTTTAGCCTTGGCGCATACAACACCATCTTCTTTGATAGGCTATTCGCCATTTGGGTCGTCAATCTGGCTGTCTTGTTGGCCTGTTTATTTGTTCCAGGAAAGGAGCGACCCGTTTCAGGATGGGGTTTGGTTGCACTAGCTACACCAACGATTTGGTTAATCTTGGGTGTGATTCAAATCCAACAACAGCAATGGACCTGGGTGGATACGCTGCTCTATTTTGCGAGCATTGTTCTCATGATTGTCTGCTTACCCTATGTTGTCTACGTCATGGTATCTCTCACGCAAGAGCAGACGCTAGCTATTAAGCCTCGTCGTCTGCTCTATGCGCTCGTCACGGTTGCCATCATCATGAGTCTGCTTGGCTATTTGATGGGTGCCTACAATGAACTAATGATGACCTGTCGCGACTTTGAAGTAGCTGGGTGGTTCAAACCGGTCAACTGTTATGAAGGTGAGTTGCCGATTACCCCATTTGATTGACTGCAAGTGCTGGTTTACGCCGGAGGGGCTGAAGTTGCCAGTAACTGAGCGAACGCCATGCCCATTCCAGCGGCCCATAACGAAAAAAGCGCAACCAAATCGGAGAGAGCCAGAGCTGCAGCGCCCAAATCCCGACAACAACCAGAAGTTGTGTCGCTCGATTGACGCTGCCAAATAGTCCCAACCCAAAGCCATAGAAGATAAATGTAGCGATGACGGAGTGGGCAATATAGTTGGTCAATGCTGTGCGCCCGATTGCGGCCAACCGCTCTTGTAAACTCGTCCAGAGTGTGCTGCGACTCCAAAGCATGATGAGAGCAATGTAGGCACTGGCAATCAACGGGGTTGCAATTAGGTTGGGGATACGACCGACAAACATCGAATAACTCGCATCCCATCCAGCGGCGCCATTGAGATATAGCCCCCACACAACCAGAGGAACGCCCACCAACACCCCTGAAGCAAGAAGTCGCTTATAAAATTGATCGCTGCGCTTTGCCGTCACGATACCCCACGTATAGAACGCCATACCGACAAGCATCATGCCGAGCGCGCGGACAAAGAAGTCGAAAAGAAGCGAGACAAAATAGAGATCAAGCGCATCGCTGGTGGGGGTATCATCTTGAAATCGATTGATGACTTGTGAGACATAGTCTCCACGATAATGGGCAATCTCAGTCGATAGTGCCTCGGCGGATGGTGTCCAGTAGGCGGTAAGCGACGCAATCTCGCCTGCATCAAATGTTGTTAGCGTGGCATCGCTTACTCCGTACACAACCGCTGGTGACAGAAAAATCAATAGACCAAGAATCAGTTGCCATGTAGGAGCCAGTTTTCGTAGCAGATATAATACAAACGAGCAGATGGCATAAACAGTCAGAATATCGCCATCCCAGATGAAGGTGGCATGGAGAAAGCCAATCACGAGGAGCCAAACGTTGCGCGTATAAGGCTAAACCAAAAAAATAAATAATTATACGCGAACGAGAGAATGGAGAGGGGGAATAAGGACAAACCATTTTTCTAAACCAGGTAAACGTTGGAAGCGTTGTGCCAAACGGTCCATCTCTTTCTGAGTGAGTTTGACGCCGGTCTCATAAAGAGTGGAATTCAGGTGAACGAAGGGTTGTAGTTGGTTAAAGCGAAAAGAACGGGCAAAATTGAGAACGGTCTCAAGAGAATCGAGAAGAGAACCGTTCCAGTGTTTTTCAAGATGGCCCCAAACCCGTTCGATGGGGTTGTATTTACTGTGATAAGGAGGGTAGCAGGCGAGCTGAATAGAGAGACGATAGTGCTCAACAAACTGAGTGAGACGATACATAAACTGAGTCCGACGGGTATGATTTTCGGGACCATTGTCCTGATTGATCACGAGGGTCTTGACGTGAGGAAAGTGTTCACGTACGCTTTCCCAAAAATCAATCAGGCAGTCGACAATACAGTCACTCGTCACTTTCGACTGAGTCAAGTAAAGAAAGAGTTCCTTGGTTGAAGGGAGGTAAATGCCAAAAGGAGTGACTTTCTCGGTCTTCTTATCTTGAAAGTCATGCTCGAGCGCTTTGACAACCACTCGACTTATCCCTTCTCTCGAGAAACGGTCAAGTAAAATCGTCGCTTTGGCATCCCAAGAGGCGCAGAACCGTCTCGTCTGCATCCGCTTCTTGATTGATCTGATGAATTCTATCAAAGATCGCATCGGTCTCTGGGATCTTTTCACTGGTTGACTTTTTTGACCCGGTTTGAGCCATAGCCTAACTCATTGAGCTTCAAGCGGATGGCCTCTTCGCCAGGCAATTCCTCATCTGTGTATCCTTTCTGCTCGATGAGCTGGGTACGCATTTCGGCGGCGGTTAGTCGAGTGTACAATTGGGGGGTCGAAAGGTGGGATCGGTCTGGCTGAATTGATCGGCGATTTCAACCATATCGGCCAGTAAAGTGGGGATATGGTCTTCGGCTTTTGCGACCACGTCGGTGGCTTTGGTCGACATAACAGAAGCCGCCTTCTAGTTCTTCCAGGGCTTTGGCTATCGTCGCCCGATTCCAGCCCAACTCTCGTTCTGCTTTCGTCGGACTCCCTTCGCATATCGTTTTGACCGTTTGGGCCATGAAGTGCCTTCTTTCGTATCCACTTAACATGGCCTTCGTCTCTTTCAAGACTTCAACCATTTCTGGCGAGATTGTCATTTTTGCTCCTTTTGGAGAGCTAGTTTAACACCTTCTCGCGTATATTTTATTTTTTGGATTGGCCTAATGGAAACGCGCGACTTTTTCGCCTTTCCGCTCCAGATTGTTGATAACCAACATCACGCTTGCACCAAAGAGGATGGAGAACAAGGCCATAAACTTCTGATCGGCAAGAACGTGAACGAGCATATAGGTGGCCTGGTTATACCACTCATCGCCCCCATAGGCCGTTGGGTTGTAATAAGCGACGACAGGCATTGAGAAGCTCATAATATTCATGAGCAGAATACCGAGCAAGGCAAAGCCCCGTAACGTATCGATTGCGACAATTCGTTTCATCATTTGAACTCTGCTTTGAGCCATCCGTAGACATCATCAGCCTGTACGACCACCGTAGGGAGATGTGGTCTGACGGAGATTGCATTCGCCATGTCCTGATCAGTTCACCAGTCCTTCCTCGTGTCTATCATTACCAGGATGCGGGTCTTTTCTTGGCAACAATTGGTTGGGTAAAGCATTATGTCATACAAGTTGATCAAAGGCGAATTCTATGTGGTTCACTACTCGCCCGATGGCGACTCGATTAAATTCAAGGCCAACAATCCACGTTTGTGGGGCAAGCTGACCACCGAACACCGAAAGGTATTTCAACCAAGTGTAGCCCAATTCAAAAAGCGCCCGGTTCGGGGGAACCGGGCGCTCTATCTAAAATTCGAACGGAGATAAAATATAAATAAGCTCAACGTTCAAATGATGCTTGAATTGTATCATCTTAACGTCGATAGAACGCCGACGTATATTTGGTAAAAAAGTCGGGGTGGTTCATTTTAGCTGGATAGATAGGTTTACACTTTTAGAAACAGAAAGAACGTTTATATTCTCTGATTTCGCCGGTTCTCAGAGAGAAAACGGTCTCATATAGATTTTTGTCTATATATCAAAAGTGTAAACCTAATTTTGAACCACCCCAAAAAGTCGATACTCTACCCGACCTATACGCCTTATCTACTGTTAATATCTGTCCCTCATGCTGACGCTGGCACTGGTTCATCGACAGCCGATTCTGGTTCAGTTGGCTCTTCAACTGTTGGCCGTGTTATCGGTTTGGTCGCCCCATGCTCCCCCTCTTCTAACGCCAGATATTCCTCGTTGCTAATGATCTGACCATCCTCAAGCCGTAACACCTCATCCACAATCTCATCGGAAAGACTATCATGAGTCGCCATGAGCATGGTCACATCTTGGGCCTTGACTACGGCTCGGAAGAGCTCGAGGACTTCCATGGCCGTGTTGCTGTCTAACTCGCCAGTGGGTTCGTCGGCAATGATGAGCTTGGGCGCATTGGCCAGGGCACGCGCAATTGCCACGCGCTGCTGCTGACCACCCGACATCTCGTAGGGACGGTGATCGGCCCATTTGGTCAAGCCCACTAATTCCAAGCAATCCATAGAGCGTTGGCGGCGTTCTTTGGCTTTGGCCCCCGTCATGCGCAGCATCAGTTCGACGTTTTCATAGGCAGAGAGGGCCGGCAACAGACCGAGCGATTGAAAAATAAAGCCCACCTGATGACGACGCCAAGCAGTCAGTTGGCGCTCGCTCCAGGAGTCGATCTCCTCGCCAAAAATCCGTACAGTCCCTTTGGTGGGTTGATCCAATCCTCCTAAACAGTTGAGGAGCGTTGTCTTTCCGCTACCCGACCGCCCTTTCAGAGAAATAAAAGAACCAGGTTCAATCTGTAGGTTCACCCCTCGCAGCGCTTGAATCTCTTGTCCCCCCAGCTTATAAATACGCCACAGATCTTGGGTTTCAATTGCAAGTCCGTTTTCAGATGGCACTGTCTTACTCTCCATCAACTATCAGCTTTCTTTTTCCGCCCAAATCGACCAAGAAGACCGCGCAAACCACTGGGCTTGTCTTCTCCCGTTTCTTCAGTAACCTCAGCGGACTCTCCTTCCGCCTCCGACCCATTTGTCATCTGGGTGGCTGGTCGAATGAGAATTCCCTCTTCTGTTATTTCTAATTGGGCGTGCTGTCCGAAATTGAGTTCATCCAGATATTCTTGCGGAATATGGAGTCGTCCTGCCTGATCCACGACAGCCAGCTCTTCGTACTCTTCTTCCTCTTCTTCCCCGTTGGCATCGTCGCCATTTGACTCCGCCTCGGCTGCTTGCGTGCGTATTTGGCGACGGGTTTCTGTGGCCAACATCCCATCGCGGATACGCACCACGCGTTCGACGTGACGCGCAATGCCTGGGTCGTGGCTCACAATCACTGTTGTTACACCAAGTTCATGTGCCAACATCTGGAAGGTGCTATAGATAACCTGAGCGGTAGACGAATCAACTTCGCCAGTTGGCTCATCGGCCAACAAAAGGGTCGGTCGGTTGGCCAGCGAAACGGCGATGGCCACGCGCTGTTGTTCACCACCCGATAATTCTGGAAGATGATGATTCTGTCGCTCGGCCAGACCAACGATATCCAAAAGCTCCGCGGCATATTTGCGCTTGTTGCGACCGTTGGCCCCAGCAAGCGTCATGGGAAGCATCACATTCTGAATTGCGTTGAGATAGGGAACGAGGTTCCGCGCACTCTGTTGCCAGACAAAGCCGACTCTGTCACGCCGATATTTATTGAGCTCACGGTCAGGCAAGCGTAGAAGATTGTACCCATCTACAATAACTTTGCCCGCAGTCGGACGATCCAGTCCCCCTAAAACATTCATCAGGGTCGACTTGCCGCTACCGCTTGCGCCTACAATCCCAATCAGTTCGCCTTGCTGCACCTGCAAATTGAGCCCCTGTAGGGCAACCTGCTCCAGGTCAGCAACCTTATAAACTTTAACAAGCTGTTCGCAAAAAATAAACGGCTCGGCCATGGTTTCAAAAGTAGTCAGTTATCAGTAATCAATTATTAAAAATTCTCAATTACACGGCTGATCAGGATCTCATGTGGTTGACAGGGAAAAACGTTCTTTGCCATGGAGATCGAGCCAAATACGTTGAAAAAGAGAAGAGACATTGCGAATGCCATAGCATCGACGAGTGATGACCTTAATCTTGTTATTGAGACCTTCAACAAAACCACTGTTGATGCGTTGGTCAAAATAGTTGACAATGGATTGCCAGTGGTTGCGCAGGGTTTTGATAAAGCCATCAAAGTTATCAAGGGAGGAACGTTCAACTTTGCGAATCCAAGCCTCAAGGCGATGTTCAGCTTGGGCAACAGAGAGTTCCTGGTTGAAGATGGCGGTCAATTCTTCTCGAAAGGTATAGGCCTGATGAAGGGCTGGTGAATGAGCAAACAAACGTCTAAGCTCCTGCCGCTCTTCAGGATTGAGAGCCGAGTGATTTTTGCGTAAGATCCAGAGCATTCCTTTGCAATCTTGGTCATAAGTTTCAGGAGGCAGTTCTTTTTTCAAGCGTCTGAGTTCCTTTTTTCGGAGGTCGTCAAAGTCATCTCGATAGTTCTGAGCAACATGAAATCGGTCAACAACAGGAGATGCATTCACATCATCATTCTCATTGATAAATTCATCAATCGCATTGATATAGCCCTCCCACATGTCGGTGGTGCAATAGTTGATGGTGGGGCGTAGTCTCTCAGGAATCTCTTCTAGGAATGCCTTAACCGTCTTTTTTTTCGATCAGGGGAGAACTCCAAGAATCCGTACCTTGCCCTTGGGTTGACGAGCTGTAATGATCGCACTAAATTTCTTGCGCCCCTTACTTCTGGAGATTTCGTCAATCCCCAACGTACCGATTTCGTCGATTTCATCCCAGTTGATTTTGGGCTCTATCAGACGGTTCAATGCGCCTACGACTGCATCGTACCCAACTTCTTCTTTGAGGCTTACATCTTCGATTGTACTGTTGATTAGTTGCATGACCAGGTATTCATCATACGCTTGTGTATGAGGACTTCTTTGTTCATACCAACTCACAATTTGAGTCGTTGTTGGGTCACAATGACACGACAAACATTGACCCCGTTTGGGCCGTATCAAGATGTAGGTCTCAAGCCCAAAAAACTGGGAGATGGCGCAAGCTAATTTCTTGACCATGGCCAAATGTACACGCAATCTCAACTCCGCATACACCACATGCTGTTGTTTTTTGGGTGCTTTCTACCCGAATCAATAAATGATTTTCAGACGTGATTTCGCTGCTTAACACTTCCACTTCTGGGATATCTAGCGGTACCGTTATTGATGAAGTCATTCTCGATGTCACCTTTTTCAATCGCTTCGTTTCGGATAACATCTTATTTTATATCATTTTATTTTCGACCGGTACCTCATGATCCGACTGACACAAGATATTTAGCTCGCACTATCCATTCATGGCCGGCTTGTCAACCACATGAGATCCAATTGATCCAATTACACTTCACAATTGACAATTAACTAAACTGTCTCACCCAGCTTAATTGCTTGGAAGATCTTCATTCGTAAGAGTAAGGCGGCCAAAACTGCTAACGCCACAATAAAGAGTGTGCCAAAGAGCGCATAGATTCGCACAATGGCGTTCCAAGCAATTTCTACCTGGAATGGCGGCGTTAACATTTTGGGGTTGTTGCCCACCTGTAAATATGGAATATAGACGTCGCTCATTACTGTCCCCAACAGCGTACCAGCTCCCAAACCTAGGAAAATCAAAAAGAGCAATTCCCAGGCCAGAAACGTAGTCATCTGCCCCGACGAGAGTCCAATGGCGCGCAAGGTTCCCAATTCGATAAAACGGCGTCGGAACGAAAAGAGAGCATAGAGCAAGAAACCCAATACGGTCAGGAGTGCCGCCGCTATGAAGCCAACCGAAAGCACGCCAAATAATCCTTGCCGTTGGGGCAACTTTTGCTCTTCGGCAATTGTCAGGCGGGATGCTTTCCAGTTGAGCACATTTAGATCGAGGCCACGCAGATTGGTTAAAACTTCTTGATAATCGAGACCAGGATCGGTCTTGACCCAAACATCGTACGGCACCATGCCCCCCATCTGCTCGAAGAGATACTCCAGATTCCCCACAACCAGAGGACCATCATCCTCTTCATACCATTTCGGGAAGTAACGGATATCGCCAACAACCGTCATGGTCATTTCTGCACCCGATCCGTAGCTCGAGACGCGAACCACAACAGAATCCCCCACATTGATGGCGTTTTCGGACATGAATTTGCGCGACATCAAGACGCCGTCGGGTGCAATTGCCAGTGCATTCATGAGTGCACCCAAGCTAGCGCGCGAGAAGTCGCGCCGCCAGAAAGCGGCCTTGGGGAAGTCGATCCGATCCACACCCACAAACATACTATCCCGCCACTTGCCCTGCGCTTGGACACGTGCCTCAAATTCGCCCACGCGCGTGGCAGCGCGAATCCCCGGCACTTTTAGATGCTCCGCAACGGGGATAAAGACCCAACGTACCTCATTGATCACTGAACTGTCACCCGAGGATGTATCAGTCGTTGCTGCACCAGCACCAAGGCCGTCGGTTCCACCATCAGCACCAGGCACGCCAGCAGAGTTATCATTTGTCGTTCCGAGTTCAACCAACCAGGTATCTGACCCTGTTTCATAGTAGACTTGATCAAAGAGATGGTTGTCCAGAGTACGCGCCAACGATGCTGTAAACGTAGAAAGGCTCAACGTCAAAACCAGCAGGACGAGTGGGGCTGAGTAGAAACCAGGATCGCGTGATAAATAGCGCGTTGCCAGCAGAAAGCCGACGCTATCTGTGCGTGAGGCAATCCATGCCAAGATTGACATCAGTAAAGGCAAAATGCGTAATGTGATCAATGTGAGTGCCAACGCACCCAAGGCAGGAATCAAAAAGAGCAATGGATTGTCAAATGGGCCATTTGGCAACGAACCGTCTTGACCGGGTACGGTAATGCTGCCTTGCTGGGTCAGCAAGTAGGTTCCATAGATCACCGGGAGGAGTAAAAGGACATCGAGCCACGCCCGCTGCCACCAAGGTGCGCTGACTGTACGTGCTTGCTCTTGTTTAAAGGAGACGATTGTATGGCGAGCAGCACCGATCGAAGGCATCATTTGGGCAATCATGGTCGCGGCAATCGCGGCCAATCCAAACCGAATGGTGGTCAAGGTAACGTTGATGCGCAACTGTGTGTCAACCGTAAAATTCAGGAAACTACGCGTCGCGCCGATGATCTGTGCAATCCATTGGCTGACTGGCAACCCAACTGCCAAAGCAACCACGCCCAGGATCAAGGCTTCCACAGTCGCGATCCCCAGAATCTGCAAGGTGGTGGCGCCACGGCTGCGCAAAACGGCAATTTCGTTGCGCTGTCGGCTAACGGCCAACCCGACAACCAGACTAATAAATGCCAACAACAAGCCAACAATGGGGATGCTAAACGCATAGAGCAGAATGTTTAGCAAGCGAGACGAACGACGATAGCGCATCAACGCTTCTTGCGGAGAAAGTTCTAGCCGCGTGTTGGCTAAGAGCGTAGCGGCTTGTTGTTCTATCGTGTTGATGCTGCCGAGAAGCCAACCAACATCGCTCGACGTGATGTCGTCCCCATCCATGCTCAGATACCAGAGCATCTGAGCAACTTCGTCTTTTAGGATCGGCGCAATGCGGTTGATTAGAGTCTCTTCGGGAACAAAAAATTGATTATCAAAGACACTTTGACGATAAAACCAATACTCTTCGTCGGAATCGATTGCCCGCCAAACTCCTGAAACGCGAACGGGAATTTGAACAGTTGTCGTCCCACCTTGGGGATTGTCTACGTTGCGAAAGGTGACCAAATTTTCCCCAACTTGTAAACCGAGTTCATCGGCGAGAGGGGCAGCGATCAAAACTTCTACAACTTCATCGGTACTATTGCCTGCGGGAACGGGATAGGTGCCTTCGATAATCTGAATATGTTGCTCCAAATCACTGGCGAAAGCATAGCTAACCCATTCCAGGGGGTCTTTGACATCTGCGTAAGCAACGTCATTTGCGGGAAAGAGACGGAAATTGTCCGTTCGTCCATAGCGAACCGTCAGTTGATGTGGGAGGTGCAAAAGAGCGGGTGCTTGCTCGGTGAGATACGTATCAATCTGTTCGATATCTTCCCACTCTTTTAGCCCATAGAGCGAGCCAATATATCGAAACATGAATGCAAACGGTGGACGCTGAAGCGCATCATCGTCGGCTTCGGTCAACTCATCCTGTAGGATTTGATAGTAGACAGCATCTGTGTAGAGCGGGATGCTCATCACCAAAGCGACAGAGATTACTAAGCCGATTGCTGTTGCCAAGGCCAATCCACGTTGCGCCAATAAACGTCGCGTCGCAACGAGAAAGATGGCCGAGGTACGTCGAATGAAGTTCATGCGTTCTATTGCCCAATCACAACCTGGCCTTCTTCCAGCCCTTCTTCAATTTCCACCTGCTCGGTTGTTTGAATCCCTACTTTGACGTCGACACGACGTTGCGTATCGCCATCTTGAATCACAGCAAAGCGGCGCCCATCAAAATTGCGCAATGCCTGTGGAGGAAGCCAGAGCACACCGTCTTTGCGTTCCTTGACAACCTTGACGCGTACCAGATCGCCCTCTTCAAAGCCCTCTTCGAGGGTCGCATCTTCAATGGTCACGCGTGTGGACTTATCTTGCTCTTCGATTTTTGTTCCGCTTGGACCACTGCCATAAGGGAAAGGTAGACGTCTCACTTCACCAATTAGCGTGACGCCAGGACGACTAGCCATGACGATTTCCGCGGACATCCCTTCCGCCAGACCATCCATCTGATTGCTCAACAGTTCAGCGCTTGCTTCGAGTTGTGACGTATCTGCGACAACCGCAACAGCTTTATATGCTGTGGCAGCTTGTCCGGCTGTCAATGTCATTGAGAGTAGTTCTCCATCAAAAGGAACAATCAACTGTGCATCTTGAATTGCTGCTTCTAATTTCCGTACTTGAACCTCAGCCCGCGCCACATCGTTCTTGAGCAGTGGATCAACTCCATGACTCAATCGGTCAACAGCGATCTGTGCCAACTCAACCTGACGCTCTTGAATCGCCAAGGCATCGCGATCGAGTGGGACTTGTGTTCGCAGCTGATTCAGTCGTAGTTGAGCGATTTCCAGACTTCTTTGTGCGGCTTCCTGATCATATGCATGATTGCGTTCCGCGGTTGCCAAACGTACCTGTGCTCGTTCTAGATCTAGATTCACAACGGTCAGCTCTCGTTCAAGGTTGTCAATTTCTAAATCAGCAATGATGTCGCCCTTCTTCACAATTGCATCGCGCTTAAGGTAGATATTGCGTACGTGACCATCTACGCGGAAAAATAGATCCTCTTCTTCAACAGCGGTAATGCGTGCACTGAATTCCAGTTCGTCAATTACCTCCCCTAACTTCACAGCATATGTAGGCTTGGTCGGCACAATGGCCGTTGGAATCGGCGTTGGGGTTGCTTCATCTGCTGCGGCCTGCTCTGTTCGCGTCGAGGGTAAAAACGCACAACCACTAAACATGAAACTGGCTACGAGCAGATTGATACAAAAATAAAGTCGTTGTCTTATCATCGATTGGTATGATATGAATTGGGCTGAATCATGTCAACTGAGATTGGTACGAAAACATGGTTTTACTTTTATCGAGTGAGAAACTATATTTTCATCACACTGCAGTATAGATTAAGCTGTAAAGTAGGACGATTGGATGCTCGGATTTGAACAGTGTGTCCCAGAGTGTTTAAACGGAAATCACTTAGTCAGAGAGACTGCTCCATTTACACACTTTGTGATATACACCTCAGATTTGAGAGTTAGACCTTCTACAAATTCCCTGACCTACTCTCTACAACGTACAACATGAACCATTACATGAAAGTAACACTCCAAGATGGTAGCACTAGGCAATCGACCTGTCAAAATATCTCTAGCATCTTTGCAGATCAAAAGAGCCTTCCGCATCTTGACGGAAGGCTCTCATTGAAAGGATTCGGCTTATCTTCGAAAATTGTCTATGTCTCTGTTTTTACTAGAACAAATCGTCCATTACTCAGTTTAAGGTGACGAACAAGCAGCCAAGAGACTAGTAAATCTCAGTGTAAATCGTTACACAGTTATTTTGTACATCTTCCCCAGGAGGTGGCAACCAATTACACCGTAAGTATTTACGCCAAACTGTACTAGCGATTGTTGCTGACCAACTCGGGAACGAGTGTGTCATCATCATCGCGGTTGCGTAAGTCCATCGTGACTGCGACGATGAGTGCAACGGCGGCCAGTCCGGCAATCACCCAAGCAAGTACACTACTGATATCCGTGAAGAGCCCTGCGAATATGCTGCTCTCGGAACTCGTTTCAACGGCGGCAGTTGTTTCGGCACTGACGACTGGAGCGCTACTCAACGCGACCGGAGTGCGACTCTGCGTTGTTAATGCGTATACAGCACCGGCTTCTCCGCTGACAGGGAGCAGCGCAGCAATGCTGCTGTTACCATCATTCACCAATGTATCGTCACTCAACGTGCTCCACGCAACGGCTCCATCTGTGCTCATTGCCACACCAGCGGGAGAAGTGTGAACCGTGGTGCTTCCGAAATGGAAGCTAGAAGCGACATAAAGAATGCTCGAATCTACTGGATCAATCGCTAGTGTATCAATCTGCAAGCGAGAACCCGGAGTCATGCCAAGCCCTTTATTGGCCATTGTCCAAGATATACCACCATCTTCGCTCTTGAGCAGACCACGATCGGTTGTGCCGATAAAGGCAACTGCAGGCTCTGTATTGGCTATAGCGATTGCCGTTGGGCTACTTGCCAGATTATCAACTTCGATCCAGCTCAAACCAAAGTTTTCGGCGCGGTATAGAGTCCATTCTGTGCGAGCAAAGGCGAGACCGGCACCGGTACTATCGGCGGCTACTTCGAGAACCGGTTCATTTAACAAAAGTCGAGAACTGACCCCCATGCCAGAACCAACGTCACGAAGCCGGAAGACACCCGCTGTGTCGGTGCCAACATAGACCAAGCGTTGAAAATTATCAACAGCGACATCGGTCACACCACCAATGGTTTCGCCGTCAAGCAGATAGCGATCCCAACTCTGCCCGGTGTCTGTAGAACGATAGATGGCCATCTCATTTGCCGCACCGATATAGATAATCGCTGGATTGTTCTGGTTCACATCAACGGTGCTGACAATCAAGCCATCAGGCGTCTGTATTGGTGTCCACTCAACGGGGCCGCCAACGAATAAGCGACCTGCGTCGACAGCGTAGTTTGTGCCACCCTGCGTTGACGCGGCGGCATAATCACGAACGTTACTTAGGCCAATAACGGTTTGTGGTTGCTCAGTATTGTTTAGAGCATTTACAGAGCCGACAAAAACGGCTACGATTAAAATGGATGTTACAAGAAGGATGAAAATTCTGCGAGCGTTCATCTTGTCACCTTATTCTGCTTCTGGCTAGCTGTTCGATTGTAGCTGGCTATTGTAAAGATTGAACTGCGGGAAAAATGTTTAGGTACCCACAGTATATAGTTTGTTCGTCGAGAAATCGTCGATGCACATCTCCCAATTGTGTGCAAAAAGACACTTTGCTAACAGCGCACGTTTGGGGTAGATGAGCCATCGTCGATATGTCTTGTCATATCTACATTATATCAGTCAGAAAAAATAGTGTTTGACAATATATCAGATCTAAATCGGACCAAATTCCGTCGTTACGAACATGTTGACATCTACGAGAGATATTTCTCTTTCAGTCGTGTTGCAACCGTGTTGCTTTCTAATTATATATGTTTTATTGTGCTGTTCGCAGTGACAGACGCCATATTCTTTCTGTGAACAACTACACAAAACAAATTCTGGATAAATTGACAGTATAGAATAGACGTTATGAGAGGTTATTTTCTTTCTGATAGTGACACCCTTAACTTCGGACTACAAAATTGTGTTTGTGGCGAGACAGTTGTCCGAAGTGTAAATGCTGTAGTCATGCGATTATGACTCAAATTGATCCTAGGCTGATTCGACTCATGCATGACGAGAGATTCAAAGCATTGCGAGGCAGGATAATGAGTCTCTATCAAGAGCAGAAGCCAGATTGGTCGGTCGAAGTTGAAGATAGACCGGGTTTTCGTCGGTTTGAAGTCAATGGTGTTGTTGTTTATCAAATCGATGATGAATCCGCAATGGAGAAATTCATCAAGATTATCTTACTTGATTGAGTTCAGCACCTCTAAGATCTCTTCCAAGACCCATGGAACGGATTCAGTTTCTAAAACACTTCTGAGCAATTCAACAACGCCAGCATGGTGAGGATGCTTTGTTCGCACTTGACCGAGTGCCCAGGCGGCATGAGCACGCGCCAGCGGCTCCTCATCGTTTAATGCGAGTCGTAATGGTTCAATAACGAATAGATCGCCCCAATTCCCCAATGCAATACAAACATTGCGCAGCATCCCATGACGTTTCGCTCGCTTGATGGGGGAACGACGAAAGCGCAAGCTGAACGCTTCTTGATTCAACCAGTAGGGTGTGTCAGTTTGAAAGCCCTCTACCAACGGAATCGCCACGCGTTCCATCTGGGCCTCGAGTCCGCTGAGCAGAGGCGTTCGTTTTTCAAGCCGTTGATTCCAAGGACAAACTTCCTGGCAAATATCGCAGCCAAAGATTCGATTCCCAAAGTGGGTACGCAGGGCCCGTGGAATCACCTGCTTGGATTCGATGGTCCAATAGCTAATACACCGCTGGGGATCGAGATGAAATGGCCCCACAAAAGCATCCGTCGGACAATCATCAAGACAACGTGTACAGCGACCGCAAGTAGCGGTATTGGATGATAAATGCCAACTTCCATAATGCCCACGTGGCGGGAGTCCAGATAGTACTTCATGATATGGAAGAGAAAGGGGCGTGCCGCAGCGATTGTTTGTTTTGACCGACTGCGTTCGGGATGGCAAGTCGGATGTTTGAGCAACTGCTAAAGAGCCAGGTGTGAGATCATAATCAAGATGCTCTGGGACAAGAAGAGTTGCTAAAAAAATCCAACTCCCTTGTGTTGGATGAATCGTACAGCAGTTTTTTCCTGTAAAACCGATCCCTGCTCTTTGGGCCCAATCACGTTCTAGGACTGGTCCCGTGTCAACTTAACCCTTGCCGCGGAATCTGCGCCCCGTTTGATGACGAATAAAGGCATCAAGTTCATAGAGGAGAGGTCGGATGACCTCATGATAGTCATCTCCCCAAGCGTATGAGGCAATGATCCCACGACTGGGATCATTACGCAGTGTTGGCGGCAGCGCGAATTGAAAATGGTTAACAGCAAGAACGACCATCGATCGAAACGGAGGCGTACCCCGCTCAGCGAGCAATTGTGGATTGCGCCGTTTTTCAATATGACGTTCCAGGTAAGTCATCTCGCCAGCACGTCCTTCTGCCAACCAAGCTTCGAAGAAGGAGGCATGAAGTGCTGTCTCGATGGGAATGACTTTGCACCAATCAAAACCGAGTTGGTTTGCTCGCTGCTTAATTTGGGCTGTAAGGGGATGGAGAGAAACCATTGAATTTAGCCATCTTGCTGAACAAAAAGGCGAAGTACTTCAGCACTGAATGATCCTTGAGCCGCCATTTGGATTGAACGTAAATTCTCCTCATTCTCATTGGCACCATTCTCATTGACACTGTTCTCATCGTCTTCGTTCTCATTGAAACAGCTTGCCTCTCCTGTTTCGTTTGAATCAACAGTCTCTAAAGTAATCAGGATATAATCGGGTGGCAGGAGGGTGGATAGGCGGTCGGCCCATTCAATGACAATGACGGCCGACTCTGTTTCCAAGAGCTCGGTGATTCCGACGGCATCCGCTTCGCGTTCAACCTGCGTATGATCATCCCCCAATCGATAGGTATCAACGTGAAGCAACATCAGTCCATCTTTTGCAGCATATTCATTCACCAATGTGAAGGTGGGGCTGGTCACCAATTCATCAACCCCCAAACCGATTGCAATGCCCTGTGTCAGAGTCGTCTTACCCGCTCCCAAATCACCATGAAGCGCAAGGATAATGTTGTTTGGCCGGGGAGCATCGTTTTCACGGAGCGAGGCGGACATCAGACTTGTGCGGAGGCTACGCGCCAACGTATTGCCAAGTTCTTCTCCAATCTGCCGTGTTTCGCCAGCATCCTTTGTTTGTAAAATAAAGTTGTGTTTATTCCGAACGCTCATTTATGATCCATCAATAAAACTTTGAATCCGTTCAGCATAGTGGAGAATAATCTGCTCTGCCCTTTCGTTGTGGTCGGCTTCTGCGAATGCATCAAAAAAGGGTTGTTCTGGATGGGGTGCCAAATAAATCCATTCATGGTCATTGAGATGAATCTTGATGCCATCGATCTTTTCAATCCACTGAGCGTCTTGTATTTCGTTCAACAACCGCATCACTCGAGCACGGGCTTCCCAGGGGCAATCGATTCTTTGCCTGGCCATAAAAACCGGCGGCAAATAGGCAACAACCTCGCTTAGCTTCATCTCACGGGCAGACAGATAGTCCAAAAGGCAGACAGATGCCATCATTCCATCGACCGCCATCAGAAATTCGGGGAACACAAAGCTTCCTCTTCCATCAACTGCCAACAAAAATCCCTCTGTTTCGGGCTTGGCCTGCATCAAACTATGGATGCTGTTTGCAATATTGATTAATGGCGAACCATGCCAATCTGCAATCATTTGGAAGCAGCTGGGCAACATGAGCGGGATTGCAATTGCTCGTCCCGGGTTCGCATGAAGTGCTAATTCGGTCATCAATGCCGCCGTTGTGATGTCGTTCAGCATTGTCCCTTGTTCATCAACAAGAAACATCTTTTCGCCACCCACATCGAGCTGAATACCAGCATCTGCCCCTAGCGCAGTGACGATTTTGGAAACCTGCTCCAAATTGCCCTTAAATTTTTCTTCTAAAACAGCCAGATAACTTTCGTCTGTACGGGCATTGAGCGGTACGACGTCGACATCTAGATAAGAGAGAATATCGCTCAATGCTTCGGCGGCGACACCATGTGAATAATCGACGACAATCTTAAAATTGGATTGACGGATTCGTTCACTATTGACATATTGGAGAAAATCTCTCGTGTAGCCCTCGATCTGATTTGATACATAATCAATCACACCAATCTCATCTAGGTACGCACGGCGAAAATCCTCTCGGAAAAAGGTGCGCTCAATTTCTCGCTCGGTAGCCTGCTTCAAATTTAATCCATTCTCGTCGATAAAGCGCATATCGACAACCCGCTGATCAAACGGACTAATTCGAACGTGGATACCAGCAGCTGTATTTGGTTGGCTACGAATAAAATGACGCAGCACTGGAATCGGCACCATCTCGGTGTCCCAGACATTAATGCCTGTTCCAGGCATCCCGCTAATTAATGCTCGCTTGAGCATACGTGAACTACGATGAGCATCTCGATTGATTGCTACATACCTATTGCGCTCCAACGTCGCACCAAGCGCAGCGCCTAGTTTCACAGCAAACTCGGGCGTCAAGTCCACATTCACAACGCCCGAGATTCCAAACCGATTGAAGAGCGTACGCCGCCCCTGTGTTCCCCAAATGATACTGTCTTTAACGATGCTACCTACATCCACAACCTTCCGCGGCCATATCTTGACATCAGCATCGATCGTTGAGCCTTCGCCCAATACGCAACTATCACCAATAACGGCCCCTTCAAATGCGATAACTTTGGATTTGATGCTGCATTGACGGCTAATAATTGCACCACGCAATTCGCACGCTTCACCAATATAACCATTGCGCCAGATGATTGATCGTTCAATGCGACTGTAGTTGTCAATAATCGTATAATCGCGAACCGCACAGGGGCCGTGTAGTGCCACATCACCCTTGATTTTCACTTCTTTGCCAAGATAAATTGGGCCAAACAATTGAGCATTTGGGGCAATTTCTACACTGTCTTCAGCCCAAATCCCCCCTCCAATATGAGTTCCAATTGGTTCCGACAAGTTGACTTTTCCATAGAGTAGGTCGGCGTTGGCGCGTCTATATTCTTCCAGATTACCGATGTCACACCAATATCCCTCTGCTATGTGTCCATACAGAGGCAGATCCAACTCCATCATAAGAGGGAAGAGTTCCTTGGAAAAATCAAAGGGTTTGTCCTTGGGAATCAGGGGTGGTTCAGAATTAGGTTTACACTTTTGATACATAGATAAAAATCTATATGAGGTCATTTTCTGCCTGAGCATGGCTCAAAGTAGAAAATATAAACATCTTTTCTCTTTGCAAAAATGTAAACCTAATTGTCCGCCTAAAATGAACCACCCCGGGAATCAAATCTAATACTTCAGGTTCCAATAACTTTACTTTCTGGTAAAAGAAAAGAGATGAGGTGAGAAATGTGACAAAAAGCGGTTAGCGTTTCATCCTAAAGGTAGAGAACCCAAAAAGGAGGAAGGAATGCTAACCGCGCCAGAAATAACTATAGCAGTACTGATGAATGTATTGCAAGTAACGCCGGTGGGAACAAACGTAAATGTAATGCGTCTGATGTGGGCGATGATGAATGGGTCGTTTCTGAAAAGTCGAGGAGCAATCCATAGTGGATTGAGTGAAAGCGGGTTTGAAGATGAGGAGCTCCGGCGAAGCTGGTGGAGCTTTCGATATGGATCATGGGATATTGCAAGCCTGCTCTCATCGTGGCAAGAAGAAGTGGAGTGGAAAGGGGAATGGGAGGCAAAAAAGTTAGAAGGATACCGAGTGAAAAGCATAGATATCACAGGGTTCTGGCGACCGAAGCTGCAAGGGAAAGTGAACCGACTCTATAACTCAACGGCTCGTCGGGCATTGCGCTCATCTTTGGAGTGATGATAAGCTCGGGGGAGATAGGCGGGAAACGAGTGCCACTGCTCAAGGCAATCATGAGATGCGAGGTAGGCACAAAGGAAAGTGAGTTTCGGAAAAAGCTGCTGAAAGAGACCAAGAAATCACTGGAGTCAGACGAAGTGGCGGTGGTCGATGCCGGGTTTACAATCAGAGAAATGCTAGAAAGCGACGTCGACCGATTTGTCCTTCGGGAAGCGATTAACTGCACAGCGCGCCGCAATGAGTTACCCGAACGTAAGGAAAAAGGCAGACCACCCGAATATGGTGATATTGTGCGTCCGCTCTCTCGATGCTATAGGGAAAGCGACTCGAGGCCACAACTCCAGACTCGTTTGGTCAATTTGTCTATAGTGGTCGCCTGATTCGCTATCAAGCATGGCACAATCTCGTCCCCAGGACAACCAAGGTGGATACAGCCAACCGCACCTATTCGATTTACGTCTTTCAGGATCCTGCTTATCACACACCTTTGGTTCTGGCGACCGTCATGGCTTTACAAGCTGAAACCATTTATCTTTTCTCTCTGGAGCGCTGGCCTGTTGAACATCCCCCCTTGGCTTCCAAGCAGATGATTGGCTTACATCGTCAATTTGTTCATGCCGATGAGGCTTGCTTCCGCTTACCTGAACTGGGGCTGCTGGCTGGCAATCTTCTTTCCCATTTAGCCGCTTCTCTTCCTCCCATACCGACTGGCTACTGGGATCGAGAGCCTCAAGCCACTTCCGGCCGTTTGCGCCGCGTTCTCTCGAGTGCTCTTTTTCCAACTCCCGACCAACTCGACCCTGACTTTCGGAAAAAGGCCTCGGTTTCACACCATTTACCTAAAGGCGTTCTCGCTCATCGCCGCCTCAAAGCCGCTGCTTAAACTAGCCGAGCACTATTTTTACATTTTATCCCGTTTTTTCAGGGTGGATTCTTTTTTCCGCCCCTTTCGGTTTGCCCTTTGTCACTCAAGCCTTTACCAGAAAGTAAAGTATACGTAAATCCCAGTATTCTTTACTTTCTGGTAAAAGAAAAGAGATGAGGTGAGAAATGTGACAAAAAGCGGTTAGCAGTTCATCCTAAAGGTAGAGAACCCAAAAAGGAGGAAGGAATGCTAACCGCGCCAGAAATAACTATAGCAGTACTGATGAATGTATTGCAAGTAACGCCGATGGGAACAAACGTAAATGTAATGCGTCTGATGTGGGCAATGCTGAATGGGTCGTTTCTGAAAAGTCGAGGAGCAATCCATAGCGCATTGAAAGAAAGCGGGTTTGAAGATGAGGAGCTCCGGCGAAGCTGGTGGAGCTTTCGATATGGATCATGGGATATCACAAGTCTGCTGGGGTCGTGGCAAGAAGAAGTGGAAAGGGAATGGGAGGCAAAAAAGTTAGAAGGGTACCGAGTGAAAAGCATAGATATCACAGGGTTCTGGCGACCGAAGCTGCAAGGAAAGTGAACCGACTCTATAACTCAACGGCTCGTCGGGCATTGCCCGCGCTCATCTTTGGAGTGATGATAAGCTCGGGGGAGATAGGCGGGAAGCGAGTGCCACTGCTCAAGGCAATCATGAGATGCACGGTTGGAACAAAGGAAAGTGAGTTTCGGAAAAAGCTGCTGAAAGAGACGAAGAAATCACTGGAGTCAGACGAAGTGGCGGTGGTCGATGCCGGGTTTACAATCAGAGAAATGCTAGAAAGCGGCATAGACCGATTTGTCCTGCGGGAAGCGATTAACTGCACAGTGCGCCGCAATGAGTTCCCAAACGCAAAGAAAAGGCAGACCACCTGAATATGGTGATATTGTGCGTCCGCTCTCTCGCAGCTATAAGGAAAGCGACTCGAGGCTACAACTCCGGACTCGTCTGGTCGCTTTCTCTATAGTGGTCGCCTGATTTGCTATCAAGCATGGCACAATCTCGTCCCCAGAACAACCAAGGTGGATACAGCCAACCGTACCTACTCGATTTACGTCATTCAGGATCCGGCCTACAACACACCTTTGGTTTTGGCGACCGTTATGACTTTGCAGCCTGAAACCATTTATCTTGTCTACCTGGAACGCTGGCCTGTTGAACATCCCCCCTTGGCTTCCAAGCAGATGATTGGCTTACATCGTCAATTTGTTCATGCCGATGAGGCTTGCTTCCGCTTACCTGAACTGGGGCTGCTGGCTGGCAATCTTCTTTCCCATTTAGCCGCTTCTCTTCCTCCCATACCGACTGGCTACTGGGATCGAGAGCCTCAATCCACTCCCGGCAGGCTGCGCCGTGTTCTCTCGAGTGCTCTTTTTCCAACTCCTGACCAACTCGACCCTGACTTTCGGAAAAAGGCCTCGGTTTCACACCATTTCCCTAAAGGCGTTCTCGCTCATCGCCGCCTCAATGCCGCTGCTTAAACTAGCCGAGCACTATTTTTACATTTTATCCCGTTTTTTCAGGGTGGATTCTTTTTTCCGCCCCTTTCGGTTTGCCCTTTGTCACTCAAGCCTTTACCAGAAAGTAAAGAGTATTCACTGTATCCGATATGACTTCTCCCCATCCAGGTTTCTCTAAAAACTGTGTAACTCGACCATCTGCATCTGTCACAATGACACCATATTCAAGTGGGTCTGAGACACGCGTTAATGTAAGCGTCGCTAATGCACCACTCTTTTTGTGTGCCTGTATAATCTCTCCCAGGTCAAAGTCAGTCAGTGCATCGCCGCTAACAACGAGAAATGTATCATCGAGTAGATGTGCTGTATTCCGAACGCTGCCAGCCGTGCCCAGTGGACTTTCCTCAACAGCATAGGCCAAGTTCATGCCTAAATTCGCTCCATCTTCAAAGAAATTTTGGATCGAATAGGCCATATATCGTACCGTTGCCACAACATCGAGCACATGATGGCTCTTCAATAAATCGAGCATATGTGCCATCACTGATTTGTTGACAACGGGAACCATGGGTTTCGGACGGCCAATTGTCAGAGGGCGCAATCTTGACCCTTCTCCACCAGCCATTACAACCGCTTTCACGAGGGCTCCTTTGAATGTCTATCTAAGAAGTCTGTTCAGCTAGCCTCAAACTGGAGGCCAAGGATAATTGCGTGTGAAAGAAATTGGGGCAGGATAAATCTGAGAGGAGAGTAATTGGTCAATACGGGTGAGCAAGGCAATCCGCTCTTCATTGCTCAATAGGTGAGCGAGGTGTTGATGTAGCGGGCTTTTTTGGCTCAAAATCTCACATTTCAGTATATTGAGATCGCTTAAAAGCTCGGGGGCAATTGCTTCGTTGCTGAATTCCCAAATAACAGTGCGAAGTTTATATTCGGTATGAAAACAGATGCCGTGATCGATGGCCCAAAGACATTGTGTATCCCCTTTTAATGTACATCCTGCCAAACAGTGCCCACTTTTCCGATCTGCATTATTCACGACAAAATCAAAGAGTGCAAGTCGCCGTAAAGAATCTGTGAACCGTGCATCTTCTTGAAATGTAAAATAATGCTCGTTTACATCATGCTCAATATAAAATTGAACACTTCCAATACCATATTCCCCATCACGCAATATGGTGGGAGGAATCAGGTGCCAACCAAGTGCATTGTTCGTGACATATGCAGCTACCTCTCGGGCACAGAGTGTGCCCGTTTCGAAATCCCACAGAGGGGATTCCCCACGCTGTGGCTTATAAACAGCGGATAATTGTTCGTCCTGAATATTGAGTGTAACAAGAAAACTGTAATTTGAGCTATGTGGGAGCAAACCCTCTATTGCCATTGAGCCATCCCGCAAGGCCTGAAGAATCTCTGCTTCTGTCCGCTCGGTTGCGCTTTTGCTTTGCAACGAAGATATATTCTTCATGTCAATATCTGAGCGACTATAGAAGAATAGAATAAGCATGTCCATCTGTACGTGGACAAAAATGGCCTTCTTGATCAATGGAACGGTTGCAGAGTGGACAGATTGGTCGACCGCGAGCAATTACCTCTAAGGCATGCTCGCTCATTGCGCGCATCTGATTTCGGGTGGCCACAAAGCGTGCGGCAGGTACATCGTCGTCATTTGGATCTTTAATCGTGCCCGAATCAGTCACAACGAGAGCCTTGGCAATTAACCAGATCATATCCTCATCTTCATCATACCCTAAAATTAATTGACCAATCCGAAACAAAGGATCGAATGGATGCTCTGGATAGAGGGTTTCACCTTCGCTTGATGCAGGTGATAGATGCGGAAACTTGCGCTCTAATTCCTCCAGCAATGACAAAATGCTAATTGCTAAATTGGCAACTTCTTCTTTTTCCAAAACAAGACTGAGTAGTTCAGTTCCAGAACTTCCCTGAATAAAAAAAGTGCGATCACCGGGTTCGCCTTGTGCATCTGCAATAATTCTTCTAACTGGGTTGATGTCGTAGTCAAACTCTGGCATACTAAACTAATCTTCTGTAAATTACACGGCGTTACACAGAGAAGACACAGAGCCAAAACAAGAAAGAACCATACTTTCTCTGTGAAACCTCCATGAATCGCTCTGCAATCTGAACTCAGTACACCGCATAAAATAGCTTTGTATCGCTATGATTTCTCTTACTTCGCACGAATTTCAAACTTGGGTAATCGACGCATCTGGTTGACAAAGAGAACAGACGGTCGTTGCTCATAAAATGCAATTGCACTCACTGATGCAGTGCTGATGATAATTCGTTGAAAAAGATCCAAAGGCACCCCCAGATAGTGCGCCATACATGTGCGAATAATATCGGCATGACTAAAGACGGCAACCGTTTGATTTGGATGACGCTGTTGAATCCGTTCGAGCGCCGAAACAGCCCGAAACTGCATGCTGCGCATCGTTTCTCCATTTGGAAAACAAAAAGTGGCTGGATGATGTTGAACCATCGACCACTCTGGCAACTTTGCAAGATCACTCAGCTTTTTTCCTTCCCAATCACCAATATCGGCTTCTAAAACACCTTCCTCTATTTGGAACGGCAAATTAAGAGCATCTGCTACTGGTTGTGCTGTTTCGACGCAGCGTTCAAGTGGACTTGAATAAAGTGCATGAATCGTCTGTTCGGCCAACATTTTTGCAAGCTCTTGGGCTTGCTGACGTCCTCTTTCATTTAGATGAACATTTGGGGTACGCCCAGCCAGACGGTTGGAACCAACCCAATCATTTTCACCATGTCGAATTAAAAGTAAATACGTAATCGTCATACAGTGTCATTACAGACAGTATCCAAATTGTGCATAACTTTGTCTATTGGTCCAAGAAACCAGGTAACTTTCACACAATTTGTGGTATACTACCTCATTACATTGAGTCGTCATGGTTGTCATTCTTCCCTATAGAATAGCACAAAACCCAAAATTATTGAAGTGGATCAGATTACCTTATAGACTCACCCGAAAAAGTTTTGTCCCGTCTATATTTAGAAAAACGTAGAACACAGCTTTTCCGGGGAGCTATAAGTCGATTTTCATTCTGTTATCTTGTCATCCTGCCACCCTATCGCTATAATGACTCGATTAGGGGGAAGAAATGGAACTCTGGGAGTATCCAAGACCAGAAAATGATACAGGACTGGGAATCCATTGGTGTACTGGCAGTGCCGGCGCAGCGGGTTTGAGTAGAATTCGCGACTTTTGGATCCCAGAAATGAAGGCAATGGGATTCAAATGGGTCAAGATCCATACCCATGATGGCGCAGAGGATTTTGTAGAGCTTCTGTTGTCTGAGGGGTTCATGCCGATCATACGGATCTATCGTGCCCATCCGAACCCAGGTCGTCTAGGCATCAAAGATTTGGTGGACGTTGATGTCTTCATTCGGATCGGTGCGCGTTATTTTGAGTTTAATCACCAGCCAGATCAAGACGCTGAATGGAAGGGTGGACGTGTTCCTGCAAACGGGATTGATCTCGTCATCGAAGATACTATCGCCGATATGGAGGCAATCCTAGAACGTGGTGGCATGCCCGGCATCCCTGCTGTGGCAAGCGGCAGTCGTTGGGACTTAGTTGGAAAAATTGTCGAGGTGGGACGTCGCGATCTGCTGAGTGGTCCGGTCTGGCAAGCCATTCACAATTACGCGCACAATCGCCCACTCGACTATCCATATGACATTGGCAATCAAGAAGGCGCTGCCTATACGCAACGTTTTTACCATGCACTCGCCAGTGAACATCCTGGTTTTGATCCCTGGCACAATCGTTCACTTGGCCAAATCAATCAACTTCGCTTGGAGCACCGCAATCCTGGTGCAACCGTTGCTGATGATCCAGCTTGTTGGCTGGCATATGAGTTTATTGCAGAGCGTAATCGTCATCATCTCGGCCAAGAAATTCCGATTCTGTCGACTGAAGGTGGATATCTAGTTGGAGATAACCTCGACCCCCGCTACCCTGCAACCACGCCAGATCTCCATATGGCCCAGACGCTAGAAGCTTGCCGGATTATGATGGGATCCAGTCAGCGTTTTCGGGCTGCTCCCGATGAGTATTTCTGTTCAATGTTTACGCTCTTAGCCAACGCCGAATTAGGTAGCCAAAGTGGTTGGCTAGAGAGCCGTGCATGGTATAGCAAACTCTGGCGCGGTCATTCCCTCCCCATTGTCAAAACGTTACGGGTCGAGCCAAAGATTTTGCGCCGCTGGCAGAATGAAGCACATCAAGCCACGCGAGTCACGCTACATGGTATCGTCTACCATGCAACAAACGAACAGACGATTATACTGGACCAAAACGGCATTGAAGTCGCCCGGGTCCGGCTCGATGAAGAGAATCGTTACCGCTTCCCCGATCTAGCACCAGGCACCTACACAATCCGTATAGAGCATACAAATCTGCTTGAATCTGTCACGCTGCTCGCTGACCAGCCCAGCGCTGTTTTGAACTTAGATTTAGGTGACCTCCTCCAAGAGGCGTCTGGCGCGATTCAAGGAATGGTTCGCGCGGGTGCCGGTGCGATGGTGATGTTACTGCGCATGGATGACGGGCAAGAATGGGTCACGATGGCAAAGGAGGATGGAACCTTTCGCTTTGTTGATCTACCTGTGGGTACTTACAACGCCCGCATCTATCCCTCTGGCAGCCGGATTGATGGGTTGATTCTCAAAAACGATGAGGAGAATAGACCTCCATCTGAGACGATTGAACTATCCGTGGACGGTTGGGGATATACTACCACTTATGAGCCAATTACTGAGGGCTCCGCAAACCCTGAAGGGATACCCGAGAATCGACACTCACATCGTCTTCCAGATGCGATTCGTTGTATCGTCGCAGGACGTAAAAATCTCTCAGTGCAGGCTCGATCCGGTGCTTGGTATAGTGCACCAGTCAAAACAGGAAGTGCCCCGGCCTATGGCGAATTTGCCTGCGAAATTCCAATCCTCGAGGCCAGACACGACTCGATATTAGATGACGATTCCCCATCTGATACATCTTTACCTGACGTGCCACATGTCAAAGACTCGCGCGATTTCATTGTGTCGGTGGAGGGGGTGATCGATGAAGAGGGAGCACCTGTGTCACTCGAAGCACGAGTGACACTTCAGTTGGGGATGATCCCGGTTGTGACATTTGAAAAGCCGAGTAGTGAAAAAAGTTTGCCACATCGAAATTCCGTGATCATGGGACAAGTTATGCAAGCGGATACTCGAAGTGATCAGTCTCTGTCGAGGGAAGACACAGGTGGTCAATTTCCTCAAGAAATACAGATTGTCCTCACTGATGAACAGACTCGTCAACAGATAGAATCCGTTGATGAGAGAGGTCATTTTGCATTCCGACACTTGAGTGCAGGAAGCTACAGCGTTGCGATACTCGGTGCCGAATCCACCACGAGGCAATCCGATATCAAACTTGACGGTGGGAATCAGGTTCAAGTGTCGCTTTATTTGTCTACACAACAGACCGATTTAATTCACTCGTTGCACAATGAGGGTAGCAAAAGAAATAGCGTCATCGTGGGAATCGTTCCGAATGCCGTCGGCCAGGTAGCGAAGTTGATGGATAGTGTTGGCAATGAATATACTCGAATGGTGAGTGATGATGGACGCGTACGCTTCGAGCAGCTTCAAGCTGGCACCTATGCACTCATGATCGAAGACATCTATCAAGAATCGGGTCTCACTGTTGATGGCGAAGAGGGTTTGGAAGTCTTCTTTACACCCGTCGTCACAAAATGGGAGGCAACTGTTTCATCTGCTGGCTCCATGCCAGGCTTCAGCGCTGTGCGCGTCGAAGTGAATGGAGAACGCGATCTCCCTGTTTATCTTTCGCGGGAGGATTGGGACGGACTGATGCAACGAACCGGCAGTAAGCCTGCATTGGGAGAGTTTGCTCTCAAATTTAGCCCTCTTGATCCTGGCTATTACATTATTGAACCAGAAGGACTCGACGTACGGGCGACAGTTGAATTGACAGGTTTAGAAGCTGTTTGGGTTACGTTCCATCAACAGGCCGCGCCTAGTAGCCCAAATGTGATTCTACCACTTGCCGGAGAATCAGTCTCACCAGGGGTGACAGAAGATTCAACGCCACAAGAAGAAATGTACACGACGTACTCTCGTTTGGAGCTTCCAGAACTACCTCCCATCTCTGATATCTTGCACCAAGAAGAACCATCAGACCTATCACTTGATACGGAGCACACATACGCAATTTCAGAGGAGGCCGATTCTGCCGTTGATAGGCAAGAGACAGAGGTATATCCACCGGACGACAGTGAGCAAGCAGACAGTAAACAAGCAGACAGTGAGCAAGTAGATAATAAGTTGAATCATGCAGTTGAGGAATCTGAACCAACACCCTATCTCTTTATCAGTTCGAATGGTACAGCTGACGCACAGACCATTGATGGCTTGATTGCTGTCCTAAAATATGTTTCCGCTATGCAGCCTCAGGTAGGCAATGATCTAGGTGAAGCCGCCAAAGCACAACAGGTTGTCATTGTGGGTGAGGTAGATCCAATGCTAATCGAGGAACTTGAACTGAGCGGTGTTCAGGTTGAGCAAGTTTCTGGAAGTCTTATCGATGCATTTTCACAGTTGAACCGGTAAGCCTTCACGTTGTCTCTTTGGTCATTATGGCCGATCGATCAATATGTAGACAATCCAATATCGATTTGACATCTTCCCCAAGTTCCGATATCCTGTACGAACTGATTATCGCCCAATCAGTTATGCTCAGTAGATCCAAATTTGGCGTTTTTGGCGATTTTCAGTCGAGATTGCAGGGATTTTGGAGTCATTTATTCAGATTTCGGTTACAGAAAACAACCTATTTCATATCTGAAAATCGCCCAAATCTAACGCAAAAACTAGATATCGACCGGCAAATTTGTATTTATGTCAACTGTTTAGCCAGAATTCTCTCTCAAAACCTGAAATTTGGATCTACTGATGCTCACTAAATTCCCCCCAAACATCATAGTGAGAATCCTTTTGTTCGCAGGTACTGATCACAGCCATCAAGTGATATATTTCCTCTCTATACTCCGTGGCAGTACAACCATACACTTATTACGGCTGTAAAAGTGTTACAATATGCGGCGGCTCAGTATAATGAAAATACACTACTCGGCTTGTGTGGAGTATAAAGGTTAAGTCTCTCCGACTTTAGCTTTTCGGGTGTGTACCACAAAATGTGTAAATGGAGCAGGTTTTCTGACCGTATAGTCTGCATTTACATACGTTGGGACACACTGTTGCTTTTCCGATAGTGGTTTGACACCCATTATCATTTTTCCGTCTTACTTCTCGTTTTTGCTTCGTAAGGAGAAAACCGTATGAAACGAAGATTATCGACTCTACTAGGTTTGCTGCTTGTGGCATCCCTAGTGTTGGCCGCGTGTGGCGGTGGCGCCGCACCAGCTGCAGACGAGGCCGCGCCGGCTGCGGACGATTCATCTAGTGAGCAAACCGCATCAACGAGCGACTCATCAGAACCGGCTACCCCGCCCAGCGAATTTAGTGAGGCACCAATGCTGGCCGAAATGGTCGCTGCTGGCGACCTGCCTCCAGTCGATGAACGACTTCCAGTTGACATGGATGTCGTTACACCATATGGCGACATTGGTAAGTATGGTGGCACTTGGAACAACATGACCTGGTGTACGAATAATATGTGCAACATTCGCATGATCCTCTATGATCCACCAATTCGCTGGAGAGATGACTACACCGGATATGAGCCTGGTCTGGCCAAGGCCTATGAGTGGTCTGAGGACGGCACCGAAGTGACGCTACACTTCCGTGAAGGCGTCAAGTGGTCGGATGGTGAGCCTTTTACGATGGATGATTTGAAATTCTGGTGGGAAGACATTGCCACCAATGACGACTTCAAATTTATCCAGCCACCTTGGTGGGGATTCAAGTCTGACGGTGAGCCAATGGATGTTGAGTTCCCGGATGATTACACGATGGTCATGCGTTGGGACACCCCTCAGTGGATTACACCCTTCATTTTGGCCCAGGGTTTCTGGGAGTGGGAACCACTGATGAAGCCGCGTCACTATCTGGAACAATTCCATCCCACGTACAACGAAGATGCCGACTATGATCTGCTGGAAGATAATATCTTGTGGTATCAGAATCCAGATCATCCAACCCTCTACGCTTGGACCCTTGAATCCTACACGCCAGGTGAGCGCTGGATACTCGTGCGCAACCCCTATTATTGGAAAGTTGACACCGCAGGCAATCAGCTGCCCTACATTGACCGTATCGATGTAGAGCTGATTGAAGATGAAGAAGTGGCAGCCCTGGCCGTGGCTCAGGGGAAATTCGACGCCACCTTCCGTGGTGCACGCGATCCATTAAAAATTCCTCTTCTCATGGAACAGGCCGAGGCCAATGACTTTACTGTTGACACGGATTGGGTAAATGGTGCTGGTGCTTGGCCTTGCTGGTTGATCAACCAAGATTACGTTGGTGATGGCGATGATCCCGACATGGATGCCGAGATACGTGAACTCTTCCGCAGCGTTGAATTCCGCAAAGGTCTGTCTGTAGCCATGGACCGTGAGCGTCTGATCGATGTTGCCTGGGACGGAATCGGTATTCCGCAACAGTCAACCATTAGCCCACAGGCATGGCACTTTACGAGCGAAGAAGGTCGCAAAGTATTTGAAGAATGGGCTGCGGCCGACGCTGAGCACGATCCAGAGCTGGCGATGGAGCGCTTTGACGCAGCTGGGTTGACCGACCAGGATGGAGATGGTTGGCGAGACCTGCCCAGCGGCAAGCCTTTCGAGCTGATTCTAGATTTGGGCGACTGGGGTGGTCAGATTGTTTCCATTAATGGCACCGAATCGTTTGCCAAAGATCTGGAAGCAGTTGGCATCAAGACTTTGGTCAACAACCTCATCAACCAGCCTGATTGGAGTTTACGCCAGAAAGAGGCTCTTTACATGTTGCGCAACTGTCACGCCTCTGAATTGGATATCTGGACCTATCCCGACTGGATCTTCCCCCTACGCGACAATCGCGCCTGGCCTTTGCAGGGTAAGTGGCGTCAGACTGGTGGGGAAGAGGGCGAAGAGCCCCTGGCTGATAGTCCAGCAGCCCGTTTGCAGGCCATTTATGATGCAGGTTTAGCGGAACCAGATGAAGAGAAGCGTCATGAGCTAGTGTGGCAAGCCATTCGCATTCACATCGAGGAAGGTCCATTCACTTTAGGGGCCGCTGGTGATCAACCCATGCCAGTCGTCTATAAAAATTACTTTAAGAATATTCCTGACACGGGTGTTCTCGGGCCATGGGCACCCGGCAGTCCAGGGAATCTCCACCCCGAACAGTTCTACATGGATCAGTAAGACAGTGTTCTGGTTTTAGCTATGTTGTAAATAATGGTAAGGCGGGCAAGGTTTTTCGCCCGCCTTTTCCTCTATACTCAGTAGATCCAAAATGTGTCTTGTACCCGCGGAGAGAGCATTCTCTAACGCCGGTTTGGGTCGGGTAGAGCCGCATTAGAGATTACACGCAGTAGACATAAAAGTTAAAGTGGTTGCTGTTGAAAAGTTGATTCAAAGGCATTCTCCAAAGTGGGACCCCAAATAGCGGGGTCAGGTTCAGGGATAGCGTAAACAGAATGTGAAGCCATAGCGGCTAAATAATGCTGCTGAATGGTTTCATCGTAGAGCTGTGCATAAAGCATGGTGGTATCGATATGAGTGTGCCCCATGAGTTTCTGCAAGGTAGTGATGGGCATAAGGCCACTGTTGAGCAAACGGGTGGCAAAGGTATGGCGCAAGCGATGAGGAGTGACGCCCTCTAAGTTAGCTTGGGCGGCAAAGGCATGAAGATGGTTGCGCACATAATTGGCTCGAAGAGGTAAGCCATCGCGTAGTAAAAAGCGGGGAATGAGTAGCCAGGTCATCGGTGCGATGTTGCAGATGGGCATCGATGGCAAGAGCAGTGCGTTGGGTAACAGGCAACCGACGGTCACGATGGGATTTGGCATCTCGAACGAGCAGAGCTTGCACTTCGCCCATACGTAGCCCAGCATCAACCAGAATAAGAAACCAAGCACGGTCAAGGAGGTCGGAAGGAGAAAGGCTCTGAGCCGTTGAGTTTAAGACGAACTGTTCAAGTTGAGCAAATTCATGCTGGCGCAACGGACGAGGTAAGGTAGTGGGTCGTTTGAGACGTTGAATGCGATATAAAGCCGGAGCGATCGACTGGCCACATTCTTCAGCAAAATGCAGAAAACACTTGAGGGTACAAATAAAATGATTGATGGTATGGACGGAATACTCTAAGTCACATAGGTGGGTGATGTAGTCTTGGAGATCGCGCCGTCTTAGTTCGGATAAGCTGGAGAGCATGCGCTGGTCGAGCATCCATTGCCAACCGCGTTGGAGTTCGCCAAGCCACTGAAGGGCTCGTTCCCGCCGATAGAGGGCTTTCCAGCGTAATTGCTGGTGGAGAAGTAATGAGATGATGGGTTGATGAAGCCAGAGCGGCAATGAGGTGAGACGTTGACGGATCTCATCAGCGGACAAACAGATGCCAACAGCTGGCTCCACTGTGCGATGTTCAGAAGGCACAGTATTCTCTGTCTCTATTGCAGATGTCGTTCCTTCAATATCCGAGCATGCGGCTTGGCGAGACAACTGCTCCATAGCAGCTTCATAGTCGGCTCGCATATCAGGATTGGCACCATCGATGTAAATCTGGGTCGTTTTCAATTGACTGTGGCCCAACCAATGAGAGACTAGGCAGTGGCATACGCGACTCTGCCATTCGTCTGGCGAAGGTATGGCGCAGGCGATGACAGGAGACCTCGTTCTCGGAGAGTCCGGCTTGCTGACGGTAATAATCGAGGCGCTCCTGGATTCCGCGGACACTGATGCCTTTGTGACGACGAGTCAGAAACAGATGGCTATCGACTGCATCAGGACGCTCATCCATATAGCTCACCAACAGCGCTGTGGTTTCTGGCGTCAACCAGACTCGACGCTCTTTGTTCCCTTTGCCGCGTACGCGCAGTGACCACAGTTCGTCCGGATTTATGGCAGCTTCAATATCGCCCATCTCTGTTTCGACACTTCGCCCACCCGCAGGCCAACGTCGAGCATCAAGGCCAACATCACTTGGTCTCTTATCTGACCTTGACTCACGCTCCCCCATAACTGGCGGACGATGCGTTCCGCTATATCTCTGGGAAGATGGCAACCTGTATCCAGTCGGTGTAGACGCACACCACCGGGTTTGACCAGCTTTCGTCTTCTGCCTCATCCGCCAAGTAGTCGAAAATCGGCTCAACGTTGCCACTCTGCGATTGACCGTCGCACTGCTCATCCCGCTTCGAGTTGCGCCGTTACAAACGTCGTTATCTCTTGGCGACCTATCTCTCTTGGCCTTTTTTCTATCACCTGGCCAAATTGATTTAGGTCACTTTCGTAATGTTTTACAGTTTCGCTTTGCGGAGAAAGCATTCTCACATGGGCACAGAATCCTGTTACTGCGGCGCTAAATTCTTGGTTCATTTTGGCCTCCTAGGGTTATTTTACCCCTTTTTTGGCCTACTGCGTGTAATAGAGAACGCCTCCTCCGCAAAAATTCGGATCGACTGAGACTCTTTTTCAGGAGCGCCATACATGCTCGCATATATTATTCGCCGACTGGGGTACGCCATCATTATGGTGCTTCTCGTCTCTTTTGTGGGATTCTTAGTCATCGAATTGCCGCCCGGTGACTATTTGACTCAGAAATTGGCCGAATTGGAGGCGCGGGGAGATAAAAGCGCAGAACAGCGCATTGATGAGTATCGAGTCCGCTATGGGTTAGACAAACCTTTGCTTGAGCGATATTGGGGATGGGCATCCCGATTCGCATTTGGGGACTTTGGTGATTCATTTGAATTTGAACGTCCCGTTGCGGAACTGATTGGACAGCGATTAATGATGACCGTGATTTTGGCATTGGCCACCTTGATCCTGGTCTGGGCTCTCGCAATACCTCTTGGTGTCTATGCTGCTGTGAATCAATATTCACTTGGCGACCAAATTCTCACGACAATCACCTTTATTGGGCTAGGAATTCCTGGTTTTCTCCTCGCCCTTGTCATTCTATTTGTTGTAGCCATTTACCTTGATCAGGATGTGATCGGTCTCTTCTCGAAGGAATATCGCGATGCTCCTTGGAGTTTCGGTAAATTTGTCGATCTTTTGAAGCATCTATGGGTACCGGCCCTGATTGGCAGTGTCACAGGGACAGCCGGTTTGATCCGCATCATGCGTGGCAACTTGCTAGAAACGTTGGGACAACCCTTTATAGAGGCAGCTCGCGCGCGTGGACTTAAGCAACGAACTGTGCATTGGAAACATGCCGCACGCATTGCTATTAATCCGCTTATCGTGATCTTAGGTTCTGAAGCCCTGCCCAATATTATCACGGGCAATGCGCTCGTTGCGATTGTGTTAAATTTGCCAACTTTGGGACCGCTGTTTGTCAATGCTCTGCAAAAACAAGATATGTTTATGGCTGGCACTATTTTGGTCTTCTTTACCGGTCTGGTTCTAATCGGCAATCTCATCTCCGATGTCGCGTTGGTCTGGGTTGACCCGCGCATTCGATACGATTAATGTCTTCTGGAGGTTCATATGGCCGTTGCTGAATCAACTGCAACGTCGGCACAAACAACCCGGAAAGGGAAAGAAATCAGCCAAGGCTATTGGAGCCTGGTTTGGTGGCGGTTTCGGCGCAATCGCCTGGCCTTGATAGGCGGCACGATTGTGATTGGCTTCTATTTGGTCTGCGCTGTAGGGGCTGAATTCTTCGCTCCCTATTCCATCGAATTTGAGTCGGATTTTCCAGAGGCGCCACCACAATTGCCCCGGTTTATTGATGCGGAGGGCAATTTTCAGATGCGCCCCTTTGTCTATGGTCTGGAAGAAAAGATCGACATGGTGCTGCGCAAGCGTTTTTACGAAATCGATAAGACCCAGAAGTTTCCACTCTACTTTTTTGTTCGTGGAGAACCATACAAACTTGCCGGGCTGATTCCTGGAGACATTCATCTCTATGGGACCGATCCAGAGGCCCCTGATGCGTATGCCTTTATTTTTGGGACCGACAGGTTAGGTCGCGATCTCTTATCGCGCATTTTGTATGGAGGACGTCTTTCGCTGCTCATTGGTCTGCTGGGCCAGATTTTGACCTTATTTTTCGGTTCAGTCTTGGGAGCACTCTCTGGTTATTATGGTGGTATCACCGATATTGTAGTGCAGCGCGTTACTGAGTTTCTATCGGCCTTTCCTGATATTCCGCTTTTTATGGCGTTAGCTGCGGCGATTCCACCTCAATGGTCACCGATTTGGGTCTACTTTATGCTGACCATGATTCTGGCCTTTGTGCGGTGGGGCGGACTGGCGCGTCAGGTGCGCGGGCTGGTCTTGTCCTTGCGTGAACGAGAATATGTATTAGCCGCACAGAGCTTTGGCGCTAGCGATGGACGCCTGATGTTCCGGCATCTTATTCCGGGTGCGCTCAGTCATATCATCGTGATTGCAACCCTGGCGATTCCGGGCATGATTCTGGCAGAAACGGCACTCAGCTTTTTAGGTTTGGGGTTGCGCCCACCAATGACGAGTTGGGGAGTGTTATTGCAAGAGGTTTCAACAGTCCGTGCAATTCGTTTTGCCCCTTGGCTCTTGATCCCTGTGCCCTTTGTCATCACAGCGGTACTAGGCTTCAACATGCTGGGTGATGGTCTACGAGATGCAATGGATCCGTATGGCGGACAATAAGGCCAATCCAGATTTTAAATGATCCACAGATGGAGGGGATTGATTTGCACACTTCCGTCTGATGAGCGCAATTTGAGAGTATAGGCATTGTGAGTGTTCACGACAATTTGTTGGAAGTAAAAAATCTGCAGGTGTATTTTGATGTACGCCGTGGTGTGGTACGCGCTTTGGAAGGCGTAAATTTTACCATTCGGCGCGGCAAAACATTGGGCATTATCGGCGAAAGCGGTTCGGGGAAGTCGGTGACAGCACGCGCGATTATGCGACTGCTGGCAAAAAATGGACGCGTGGTGAATGGTGAGATTCTCTTTCACCAACGCCAACAACAGAATGGGTCAGAGAAGATCCAAACAATTGATATCACGCAATTAGACCCAGACGGCGACCAGGTCCGCAGTTTGCGTGGCGGTGAAATAGCCATGATCTTTCAAGAGCCAATGAGTTCGCTGACACCGGTCTATACAGCCGGCGTGCACATTGGTGAGGCAATTAAATTGCATTTAACGCCGTTTCGCAAAGTGACAACTCAAGTCGAAAACGCGATCAAGGAGCATCGCGATGTATCAGACGCGGAAGCACGCAACATTGCAGTCAATATGTTAGATCGTGTTGGCATCCCACAGCCCGGGCAACGTGTGCATAGCTATCCGCATCAGTTAAGCGGCGGCCAGCGACAACGCGTCATGATTGCGGTCGCTCTTTCTTGCAACCCAAGCTTACTGGTGGCTGATGAGCCAACAACTGCTCTAGATGTCACCACACAAGCTCAGATCAATGACTTGATGCGTGAGTTGCAAGATGAATTCGGTATGGCGATCATGTACATCACCCACGACTTGGGCGTAATCGCCGAGATGGCCGAAGAGGTGGCCGTGATGTATCTCGGTCGGATTGTGGAGCGTGGTACAGTTGATGATATCTTCTATGATCCCAAACATCCTTATACCAAAGCGCTTCTCCACTCGATTCCAAAAATCGGCAAGGTACGCGGCGGGCGGTTGGAGGCCATTGAGGGGATGGTCCCTGACGCATTTACAATCCCAACTGGCTGTCCATTCCATAACCGTTGCCCCGAATTTATGCCAGGACTGTGCGATATCAAAGAGCCGCAGCTGACGCAAGTTGGCGAAGGACACTCTGCCTCTTGCCTGCTTTATGATGAAACGATGATGAACGAGGTGAAAGATGGCGCGGCCGTCTGAACAGACTGACATACTGCTTGATGTCAAGAACTTAAAAAAGTATTTTCCAATTCACCGTGGTCTGCTGCGGCGGGTTGTGGGGAACGTTAAAGCCGTCGACGACGTGAGTTTCTTTATCCGGCGTGGCGAAACATTGGGTCTTGTTGGCGAAAGCGGCTGCGGCAAGACGACGGCGAGTCGGACGGCCATTCGACTCTATGACGCCACAGATGGAGAAGTGATCTTTCGCAGCAAGCTACTAGGGAATAATGGCGATGAGCGAGTGGTCAATCTTTTGGATCTCCCTAAAGATGAGCTAAAGCTAGTCCGGCAAGAGATTGCAATGATCTTTCAAGACCCGATCAACTCGCTCAATCCGCGCATGAGTGTATCGGAGATTATTCGTGAACCTCTTCAAATTCACAACAAAGATGAAGGCACCAAAACAGATGATGCGATTGTAGAGCTACTTGAAGCTGTTGGTCTGCGTCGGGAGCATATGAACCGTTATCCACATGAATTCTCGGGTGGCCAACGACAGCGGATTGGTGTCGCGCGTGCGCTGGCTCTACAACCAACTCTCATCTTGCTGGACGAACCTGTTTCCGCACTCGATGTGTCGATCCAGGCCCAAACATTGAACCTTTTGCAGGATCTTCAAACAGAATTTGATCTCACCTATCTATTTGTGGCACACGATTTAAGCGTTGTCGAGCATATATCGGATCGTGTAGCCGTTATGTATGTTGGTCGCTTAGTCGAAATGGGTGCATCCGAAGAACTCTACGGTAACCCGCTGCATCCATACACAGAAGCGCTCCTGTCCGCAGTCCCGAAACCCGATCCGCGTAATCCTTCCAAACGTGTTCCGCTACGAGGGCAAGTTCCCGATCCATCTAACCCACCGGATGGCTGTTATTTCCACCCTCGCTGCCCTTATGCCAAAGATGTCTGTCAGACTGAGACACCTCAATTGCGCGAAGTGCAGCCCGATCGTTTCGTATCATGCCATTTGGCAGAAGAGTTGGAATTGGTTGGGGTAAGCTGATTCTATGACCCAAGCGAAACAGATTGGTCTGGCTTTATCCGCCGTCGCCCTCTGGATCCTCAGTACGCTTATCAGCATCTACGAAATCTTGCTTGTTCGCGATATTGTTCTGAGCATCTATACATTGTTCGCAAGTCGTGACACTCCGCTCCAGGCGTATGGTCGCTCCTATTGGAATAGTGTAACCATCAGCAATTTTACCGTTGCCACAATGGCGATTCTCGTGGTCGTCGTCTTCGTCGGGACCGGTGAATATCATTACCGACATTGGGGTACGCGCAAATCATGGCGTCTTTTTGGTTGGACGTTTGGGATTCAAGCAATTCTTCTTTTGATTGGATATTATTTGTAGTCAGCCTCTTCTTATAACCTTTTCCCCAAGCACCAATATCCCAAACTTCATCACTGACAAGATCCTGCGCCAGCGCCACGGTTCACGCCAGAGTCGATACAACCACTCCAAGCCAAGATATTGGATCCAAAGCGGCGCACGTTGGATAACGCCTGCGACAAAATCAAATGCCCCACCAACCCCAATTGCAACTTGAACGGGCAATTCAGCTCGATGTCGAGCAATCCAGAGGTCCTGACGTGGGTGCCCAAAAGCAACAAAAAGGATGTCTGTGGAAGCAGTTTGTAAGCGCTCAAGTATAGCGGGCCACTCGTCCTCATTGGGGCTTCCACTAAAGGTGCCACTGATCAGCAAATTAGGATATCTTTGACGTAAAATGTCAGCCGCTCCTGAAGCAATACCAGGTGCTGCACCCAGCAAATAGACGTGCCAACCATGCTCAGCCGCTTTCTCACAAATCCGAAAGATCCCGTCGGAGCCGGTTACGCGCTCGCGCAATCGTAGGCCCTGTAAGCGCGCTGCCCAGAGAAGCCCCACGCCATCTGCTACCCGTAAATCTGCTTGCTCCAACACTGCTGCAAAAGCCAGATTTTGCCGTGCCGTCATCACAAACTCGGGATTCACTGTACAAATCTGGCGGCAAACGTTCCGAGGTTCCTCCATCCACTCCGCAATTTGGGCCAGCGTCTGAGCAAAATCGACACAATCGATTGTGACATCCAAAATCGTAATGGTTGGATAATTTGACATTTGCAAATCGGGCAGAGCTATGCCTCAGCCTTCTCCCGCAGCCTTCTTCAGTACCTCAAGCGTCTCACGCGCGGCCTTTTCCCACGAAAAACGTTTCACATTTTCATATCCGGCTGCAATCAAACGTTGCCGCAAGCCTTCATCACGGCTCAAACGCAACATGGCATCAGCAATTGCATCAACATCAGTGGGGTCAACCAAAATCGCGGCATCGCCAGCAACTTCTGGTAATGAAGAGTTATTTGCTGTCATTGTTGCAACTCCTAAGCTCTGTGCTTCCAATATTGGTAAACCAAATCCTTCAAAAAGAGAAGGAAGGCAGAAAAATAACGCATGACGCATCAACCGACGCGCGTCGGGCTCATCGATATATCCAGTCAAATGTACACGATTGTCCAAACCTAACTGATTTCTCTTTTGGTAGATTGCATTAAATAACCATCCTTGTCCTCCTGCCAGAACCAAATCCCAAGATATGTCATATTGAGTCACCAGAATCGCATAGGCATCTAGTAAACGTTCCAGGTTTTTGCGCGGTTGAATTGATCCAAGATACGTAGCATATCGGCGGGTGATTCCGAAGCGCTCCTTGAGCCACTGGCTAGGATAGGTTCTGTTTGCCCCAGGAATATGATATTCATCTGTGAAATCAGATGCGACATCACTCTGCGCAAGAGTTGTTGTTTCGTTTGGTGGAACAACAGCCTCGTAAATTACGTCGATCTTAGAAAGAGATGTTCCGTAAAACCTGTGTAGATCTGCGGCAGTCGACTGACTGACGGCAATCACCCGAGTCGCACTCCACACACTCCAGCGGGTACTCCAATTCAGATACGTACGCTGCATAAGAGGATGTGTATTTGGAAAATGACGGTAACCAATGTCATGAATGGTCACGACACTCGTCGGTGCTCTCTTGATAGGCCAAATAAAGGGTAATACGTGGGCTGGAACAAAAAGCACATCCGGTCGATTTGCAATGACTTCTCGCGCTAATGAGCGATGGGTCCAGATCCGTTTTGATGGCAGATGACAAATTTCGACGAAACTTGCGAAAGGTGTTGACATCAAATCGATATCAAGCCTGTTCCAAACAAACCTCTCCCAACCGACGGCATCCTCATCGACGTTACTCTGCGGTTGATCAATGTACAGTCGCCAACGATGCTTGGATGCCTCAGGTAAAGCGAGAAGATGTCGAATAATTTCGAGTGAGTAACGCTCAGTACCTGTTCGTTTAGATCGTAGTGAACGTGATGCGTCTATGCCAATTAGCATTTGAGATTTTCCCAAAATGCCTCGATCTCCCTTTGTAGCAACCCAGGACGTAAAATGCGGGGCTTACCTTCTTGCAAAGTCGAAAAGTCAACGATCGTACTGGCTGGATTTGGTGAACTGATACCTCCATCCAGGATCAGAGGAACAGATTGACCCAATTGAGCTGATACTTCGGCGGCTGTATGTGTCTCTGGCTGACCACTAATGTTTGCGCTTGTTGCCGCCAGCGGTCCAACCTCGTCAAGAAGGTGGCGGAGGGCACAATGTTGCGGGATACGGACGGCTACGCTTGATTGACCCGCCGTCAAAATGGCGGGCAAACCGCTCGATGCTGTCAAAACTACAGTGAGCGGACCCGGCCAAAACTCTTCAACAAATTGATTCACGACGGGTGCGAGTGGGATGCGTACAACTTGAGGAAGTTGCTCAATATTGCCCAGCAAAACGGGAATCGCTTTTTCTTTCGGACGTTTTTTGATTGTATAAAGACATTCAATCGCCTCAGAGCGATCAAATCTACACATCAATCCATAGACTGTATCAGTGGGTGCAACAATAACCTGGTTTTCAGATAAGAGTTTTTTTGCATATTGATTTCCGGTCTGTTTGGAGATCGGGATAATGTTTGGGCCAGCCACTGTTAATTTCTCTCTGGGAAGAGTCATTATACCTTGATTTTATATTGCCATAAACGCGTTAGAACGGTATACTATATTTACAAAGGCTATTAGTAAGGTTGTTAGTAAAGTCATTAACTCATTCCAGTCACCATCTGAGTATGCTGCGGTTGTGATGAAACTATGGTTTTTTCTACAGCTTTACCAGATATAGCAAACTATGTTTTCATACAGAGCTCAGCTTAGAACCTATCCGAAAAGTGGTTGTGAGTCCAGCTAGCTTCTCGAGTGAGAATGTACCGTCACAGAACGTTTCGGATAAGCAGTTAGAGTCGTGAACGATGACAAACGTCCACTTTGCGAAAAGAACGTATTATTTGAATATGATATTATCGCTAAAAATTGCTTTCGCAGCAAAACATTCTAGTGAATGTAATCGAGTATATGCCAGCAGAAGTCCATAAACGGTTTTTTAAGCAATTCGTCATTAATCTCAAAGTGGATGAAACGAAGGAGGGAAGACGGTGGGGGAGCGCAAAATTTCAGAGGACTTACAATTGCAAAACGATCAAGGGGATTCCTCCAGATATATGGAACTGCACGATGACGGACGTCCTCTTGCAGAACGCTGGAGGTTGCAACAGGACATGGCCGTTCCTGAATGGCAACCCGTCACTTATTCACGCCCACCTCAAACGCGCACCAATTGGATTCTTCCGTCTTTGGTTGGGATCACATTGGCAGCAGTTGTTTCATATATGGTCTGGATTGGCATTACGCGGTTAAGCCCCAACATTGCCACTCTACAAACCATTCCAGATCCACAGGCGACACCGACCAGTGCTGCGCTCGAAGAAGGAGCCACTGATAATACAGCACCCGAAGAAGCAGCTCCTCCACCCATTGAAGATCCGACAAATACTCCCCCGGTCCCAACAAACACGTCCGAACCAACACCTACAACAGCTCCTACAGAAGAACCGTCACCAACGCCTATTCTGGTTGAACAACGTATTGCCACGATCGCAAATCAGTTTGGCGTAAATGCACGTCTGGAGCCAAGTCTGACGGGCGAAATTCTCCGAATACTCGAGCAGAACGAAACAGCGGTCGTATTAGATGAACGCGAAGATGCAGCCATCGAGGGAAATTGGCTCCAGGTTCGCACATCAGAGGGAGCACTGGCTTGGATCTCTTCACAATTTGCCGAAGTCTCTACTCAATTTGTCGTTGCTGAACCAGGCAGTGCTGAAGCAATAGCAGCTGTGAATACTCCAGCAAGTAGGGAAATACCAGGTCTCGATGTACGTGTAACAATTAGCAGTCCAGCCGGTTTGAACGCCCGCTCCGCACCTGATGCCACAGCAGAAATCGTCACAATATTGCCCAACAATCGTAGCTACCGTGCAGTGAGTCGTTCTGATGATGGTCAATGGATTCAGGTTGAACTAGAAGATGGCACCTTAGGATGGATATTCTTACAGCTTGTCATTTCTAGTAATGATCTCAACAATCTGCCTATAGAAGGACAGGAAGAGCCGACCCCTGTTCCGCCAACTCTAGAACCGACGCCCACAACAGCCGCCGAAACAGCGATCGATCCTGTAACAGCACCCGTAACAGATACAGTGCCGGCTCCTCCCCTCAATCCTTTGATCGTTGTTTCCAACACATTCGGTGTCAATGCGCGCGCAACGATTGGAACAGACTCAGATATTCTCACTATTTTGGAAAACGGAACCGAACTCCCAGCTATCGGGCGCACAGCAGATACGACTTGGCTTCAAGTTGAGTTGGACGATGGTCGTGTGGCTTGGGTCTTTACGGCGGCTGTTTTGACAACCGATGAGGTGAATGATTTGCCAGTTGTGGAACCACCAGTGCCTGGGACATCTGTCGCACCAACCACAACCATTACCCAAACAGAAACCGTTACGACAACCGAACCCCTCACAGACACAGCACCTGTCACCGAAACACAATCTATTGCGCCAACTGAAGAATTAACATCTACGCAGGAGGTTGCGCCATCGACAGATCTGACAACAACAACTCCGGTGACGACGACAGAGCCGATTACACCAACAGATTCTGTGACGGATACAAGTGCTACGCCGGAAGGTGCGACGGCTACAATTGTTAGCTTGTTAGGAGCAAATGCAAGACCTTCCCCAGGAACGGAGGAAGCTGCAATTCTAACGTTAGCAAACGGAACGCAGTTGACAGCAATCGGCCGAATTGAAAGTGGACAGTGGATTGCTGTTGTCTTAGAAGATGGCAGTCAAGCATGGCTTTTTGCGCAGAACGTCGAGCTAAATGTTGATTTGGAAGCATTGCCGATTTTAGAGAATTAGACCAGAAAAGAAGATGATCGATTCTCGACTGAGCACGCTTGCCTGGGCAGTTGGATTAAGCCTCGGGGGTGTGCTCATTTTACTTTTTAATTTTGATGTTCTAACCCAATTTGAACCTGGCGCACAATATCTGCTATCAGCGGTTCTTGGCGGCATCGGTATTACATTTTTTGGAGCATATGCATCGACCAAGAAGAACTGGTGGCGTTTAATCCCTGCGTGGACGCTCTTTGCACTGGCAACAATGATCATTGGCAGCACGTTTCCAGGATTTGCGTCAAGCGTGATCGCGGCATTGCTTTTCGTTGGACTCTCCTTGGCATTCTTTCATATCTATACGATCAATCGAGCGGATCATTGGTGGGCAATTATTCCCGGTGGATTTATGCTCGTTCTAGCCATCGTGATCGCCATCAGTAGCTTCATTTCTCAGGCCGAAACATTAGGCGCTATTCTTTTCGCTGGCATGGGTGCGGTCTTTTTTGGCCTATATATTTTGGGAAGCACGCAACAGCACTGGTGGGCGCTTATTCCTGGCAGCGGTTTAGTAGTTTTTGGTATTTTTGTCTTTGTGCTGGATGCGTTTGGTGCAGAAAGTGAAGGAGGTATCTTTCGTTGGTGGCCAATACTTCTAATTTTATTAGGTGCGATTTTGGGACTACGTGCGTTTCGGCGTCCACCACCAAGTGAGAAATTTATGGTTAATACGGCACCATCTCCAGCGCGGTCAATGCATCAGCAAAAGAGCCAAACAAAATCCACTCAACAAATTTCGACAGCGAACCGTACAAGGCAGATCCGTTCTGCCCCAGGAACAAGCATCGAGATCTTGCCCGATCCTGATGACGGACGTTGAAGGCTTATTAAATTCAAGCATTAGCAAATACCTCTGCTGGATCCCGCACATCAATCGTGGTTCCATCCAAGCTGACTATTGCTGCCAAACTGATGATTGGTACCTCTAAGTGCTCCAAATAATGCCGCCCCTCCTCGAAGACTTTCTCAACAACACATCCAATACCACATAGTGTCGCGCCACTGTCTACGACAATTTGGGCAAGGGCGCCTGCTGTACTCCCGCGCGCCAAAAAGTCATCAACCAACACCACGCGATCGTCAGGACGCAGGTATTCAGGCGACACATTTAGTTCAACTGCTCCCCCTTTTGTACGACTAATGGCTTCTGCGCGATAGACGTGATCTCCCAATGTGATCGGACGCGTCTTACGTGCTCGATAGTTGTGAAATGAATATTTTCCAAATTTGACAAAAGAGACAAAAGTCATCTCAATAGATTGCATCAAGAAAAAAGTGCGAAAAAGGAGCCATCAAGATGCAATTGCCGATAGTGAATGTAGCGCCACTGGTCAGGGAGCATAGCGAAACCTTTCGTTCAGTATTTGCCAATCGTAAACAGTTTCGCCACTTTGAAAACTATCTGACGGGTCTGATGGTCTTGGACAACAAAAGCATGGCAAATATTGCCCGCTGCATTCTAGATAGTGCAGATAAGACGAATATATCACGGTATTTGAGTGAAGCTCCTTGGCGAGCCGAAAAACTCAATGATGAGCGTATAGGTTACATGAAGTCAGAGACAGCACAATACCAACGTTCAGAGTCAGAATCGGTATTAGCGATTGACGATACACTATGTGAACACGTGGGAAGTCTGTTCGAGTATATCGATACACACTACAATCATAGCAATGGTCAGCATCCACTGGCTCATAACTTAGTCACAAGTCACTATGTCAGTGGCGCTGTTCGTTTTCTGGTCGATGCAAGTATCTACCGACGGTACGAAGAGTTTACCGACTGGGAAGCATTTGTGGAAAACCATTTCCCAGTGACTGAGATTCCCAAGAAAAAAGAAAGAACGAACCGCTTTTCATAAACGAGTGGATAGCCACCTATTAACTGACCCCGCCTTTCGAGGGCTAGACGAAGCGTTTAAGACCAAGATAACCATTGCCAGTGAACTGGTTGAAAAAAGCTGTTGAACGAACCCTTATCTTTGGTTGGGCTCTCTTCGATGGTTGGTATCTCGCTCCAGATCTTCTAGCTGTACTCGATCGTCTGAATAAAGATTGGATCAGCATCTTGAAGTGCAATCGCAATCTGGAGACAAATAGCTTTCGTTTGCGAGATGAAGACGGTCAGCCGATAACTTTCGAGGGGCCACATATTAAAGTCAAAGAGTTGGTCCCCTACATCCCCCCAGAATGCCTACAAACCTGTCACCATTGATGGTCGTACTTACTATACCTTTACCATGACTGTGCGTATCCCTTCTATCGGCAAGGTACGCATCGTGATTAGTTTTGATAATCCTGAATTGCAAGGCAATTAGGCCGTTTTAGTGACCAATCGCACTGATTGTAATGCCAAACGCATTCTCTCGATTTACCTGCTTCGTTGGCCTATCGAGACGGTTTATCAGGATGGTAAACAACTGCTTGGCCTTGATGAATATTGCATGCGAACTGCCCACGCCTTTCAAAAAACATTGGTCTCTGGTCTTCGTGGCTTATTCTCTCTTGCACCTTGATTGTTTGGGACCATCATTGGCTAAAACTCAATTCTCGCCCAGCAAATCCCTTGGTGAGGCTACTCGGCAGCAAGCTCAGTCACTAATTCAAGATCTCATCTTGACTGCACATCATGCCTTGAATGACGGACAGGAGATTGCAGAGGTCTTCGCTACCCTTTTCGCCAAACAGCAGGCCTGCTCTGCTTAATTTTGACTTTGTCAAATCCGGCACCTGCTCAAAATACAACTATCGAGTTACGTGCAAAGATCACAGGCACGTCGAGGATGACCCCTGTCGCAAATGCAGGAGCGATCCCACTAACTTCAGCCGTGATAATCTTGGTAATCTTCTCAATCCCTGCTAGTTCAAATCGTCTAACAAACTCTCGGCCCATCTCCATCGTCAGACCTGGATCAAGCTGGTGATTGATAAAGCCATCGACCTTGAGAATGCCATTGCCTAGATTCCGTCCCTCAGCTCGAATACGTTCGACCAATGCCTTCACAATTCCCCCATATGTTATCTGATGGTATCTGTATACTTACGAAACTCCCTACGATCCAGTTCCATTATCAACAATGCGTGCGAGCATCTTTTTTGCCATGGTCAACTCAGCATTGTAATAATGATAGCCCCATTCGGCGACCAACGCAGGATACTCCATATTTGGATGGTTTTCCAGATACTCTTGAACGACACCCAACTGTCCGAGGATCTCCTCGGTTTCGGCGATAAAGCGCTGGAAAATATTCGTTAATATATCAGGCGTTGCCATATGGCCAAAATAAAGCTTGAGCGCAACGGAATGTTTTATGACAGTAGCATTTACTTCTTCATCAGACAGCCATCCCTGAAATTTAGCGATACCGAATTCGGTGATGCCATAGAGTCGCTTATCAGGCTTCCCTTCTTGTGGAACTGCATAGGAAAAGACGAGCTCTTTCTCTTCCAAACGTTGTAGTTCAGAATAAATTTGAGATTGGGCGGGACTCCAATAAAAAAAACGGATATTCTCCGCCCATTTACGAATCTCATACCCAGAGAGTTCCTCACCAAAAGAAAGGATACCTAAGATTGTATAGCTTGTATTCGATAGTGATTGAGATCGCTTTGTCATAATGGAATTATACTGTATATAGCAGTTATGTCACAATTGAACATATGACAAATAGTCATATAAAACAGACTCTGTTTTTAGATAGAAAGGAGACCAAGTATGAGCCAGAATGAGATGTTTGAAGCATTACATCCAGATCCTGAGAAGCAAGGCACCCGTGTGACAAAAGAAACGTATGATATTTATCGCTCTGCGCTCTTGACCGTGATACCAGATTCAGAAGATGGGATTGAATTTATGGAGCTGAGCAAAGCTGTTGTCCCTCATTTACCAGTAGAAGTAGTCGAAAATACCTCACCTGGTTGGTGGACCACAACGGTCAAGCTAGATTTGGAGGCAAGGGGGTTAATCGAACGCGTGTCAGGGATGAGACGTCAGAGGGTGCGCAAAAGACGAGGTACGGATTCAGAAGCGAATTAAGGAATGACGATTAAATAATTCATCGATGGCAGTCAGGGCAGGTTCAGAACAAGGGATGAGTTAGGTTTACAAAATTGAAATGGGCACGTTAAAAAGAGAATAGGTTAAAGAGCCAGTTGCTGTTGAGGCTGAAGAATGGAATCAAGGGCGTCAGCCAAAGAAGGGACATAGGAATCGGTAGCCAGTTCTAAGGGTGAGTGACCGGAGCGTTTGCCACGTGAGAAGGTGCGATGATTCCAAAAGAGCTGTAAAAGAGCGGCCAACCAATCGGGCAAAGAGCGATGGATTGCAAGAAAGGGCCTGAGCCAAGCATGAAAGGATTCAGCTAGAGAAGAAGCCCGATGGAAGCGATCCAGTGCATGCCAGAAGGCAAGAGCCATAGGCTGCAATGAGGGAGGGAAAAGCTGTTCAATGGGAAGTTGATGGTCATGGCGATAAGTCCAGAGGTGTGTGATGAAGGCTTCGTACTCAGGTGAGAGGTTCTGGCGGAGGGGGAGCCAGCAATGTAGGTAGATTCTGCTGCAGTTGGGTGGCAAAGTGTGCAATTTCATCGCGGTTCATCTCCATCATAAGTTGGGTGGCAGCCAGAATGGTTTGTTGCGCGGCATCTGTGTTGACAAGCTGCCCGGTCGGTGAAATCGGCTCCAGTGCCTGACGGACCGTTCGGAGAAGCCATGTCCAGTTCTCGTGCAAGTCAACTGCTGTCAGCACCGTTTGGTCGGCAACCTCGAGAGTCACTGTGCATTTGCGTGGTCGCCCAGGGCGACGTGCAGGAGCAGTCTGCTCGTCCAACTCTTGCCAAGCTACGTCACGGTCGGTCATGGCCTGGTCCATTTCTCTCTCCAGACGTTGGGTGATTTTGGTGCCATTCTGCATTTGGTGAAAGAGGTCATAGGAGTGTGGCGCATTCATCCCCGCTGCCTTGGCTCCTGCCTGAATGCCCAAAGCCCCATCGGTCACCAAGTCATCAAAGGTGATGCCTCGCTCGAGCAATTCGAGAAACTTCAACCCCCATGTTGTTTCATCTCGGGCATCGGCTGCTGAGATATTCAACAGCGCAAACGATGCTCCGTCCACCACCGTCAGGCACGGTTGGTCGCCACAGAAAATTTCATCCGCTTCCCCCAACACCGGCAGCGTCGGCACCATGCTCTCATTGTACGCCGATGCCAGTTCTCCAACTTCCGCCAGCGTCCCTTGGATGAATCCCACCGACCGCTCCACACCTAGCAGCAACCCCAACCCCCTTTGGATATCTCGTACGCTTCCTCGCAGCATCGGCAACACCGTTATGGTTCGTCGGATGAACGTCTCATCCACTTCGATCACATGGCTTTTCGGCTGCGGTCCTGGACTCACTGGCGACAAGATCGCTTTCAGCGCCGCTTCACCGCTCTCTCAACTTATAGAGCCACGTTCGAGACACATTGTACGCCGTTGACAGTTCGCTCACTCTCCCCCACTCTCGATTCGGGTTGAGCATTTCCAACGCAAGATCGATTCGGGTTGACAATGATAGGGGGTCTGTTCGATACTCTGACATTTAGAGGCTCCTTTTTGGCTATTTTGGTCTGAACACCCTTATTTTGCCTGAACAGGAGCCTCTTTCTCTAACCTATTCTCTTGTTAACGTACTCTCTTCTTTGTCAACCTATTTCTGAACCAGCCCGTCATTCTCGAGTGAAACGAAGAATCTTCGATGAGTTATTTAATTCCGAATCCTAAACAGATTACGCCGGCGCGTCATCAATCACAACCTGCAGAATCCGCCCCCGAATTCGTTATCCAGTTTGTCCGCCAACCATCATCGTATCAATGCGCAAAGTCGACGCTCCGATGGAACCCATAAAAGGGACAAAGGTTAAATCGTTGCCCACGGCGGTAATGCTATGCAACATATCGTTAAGTGAAGCAGCAATGGTTACTTCATTTACGGGATAGGTCAACTCACCATTTTCAATCCAGAGTCCGCTCGCTGCCGAGGAATATTCACCAGCTACAGGATTGATACCGCCTGTATTCATGGCGTTGACCACATAAAACCCGTTCTCAACGCTGGCAATAATCTCTTCGGGTGATTGTTGACCAGGTTGTAAGTAAAAATTAGATGGTGCCAACGTTGGTGGGGTTCGGTGGGAATCGCGGAGGGCATTACCTGTACTCTGAGTTCCAGCTTTGTTGGCCGTGTAGGTGTCATAAATGACTGCCTGCAAGATACCTTCATCCACCAAACGCGTCGCCCGCGTTGGAACACCTTCATCATCGAACGGTCGTGAGCCAAGCCCACCTGGTAAACGGCCATTGTCTAGCAACGTCACCATATCGCACGCTACTTCTTGTCCCATCTTGTCCGCCAAATAGGATCGTCCACGCTGCATCGCTTCTGCATTAAGCGCTTGTGCCAATGTTCCCAACAGCCCGGCCGTGACAATGGGATCAAAAACCACGGGAACCTGTTGTGTCGGAACCGGCTTGCCGCCTAATAGGCGAGTTGCGCGTTCTGCCGCCTTTTCCCCAATTTGCACAGCGTTCAATTCCGAAAGAGATGTCGAGGCGTCTAATCCAAACGCTTGCGTTTGCTCGTCACCATCGCGACCGATTGCCATCACAAAGCTCGCAGCAAAACTTCCTTGATATTGACTAGCAAAACCGCGTGAATTTGCCAAATAAATCGTATGTGCACCATCTAAATAGGTGTAACAATTGGTCATCGCCACTTTATCGCTATACGAAAGAGCGGCTTTTTCGACCTGCAAAGCAAACCCCACTTTATCATCCATCGATGTCGTCAGAATGCTCTCGTCATATATGTTCAAATCCTCATCCGCCTCACCAGATTCTTCTGATAAAGATAACTCTGGCAGTACACGATACTCATCGCCATCTGCAGCTTCCATCAAGGCGAGTGCAGAGTCAACAATATCAGCTAGGCTCTCTTCGCCAAAGTCAGATGTGTAGGCATAGCCCATTTTGCCATCGCGCAAGACACGGAGTCCGATCCCTTTGCTACCAGAATGAGAAAGCTTTTCAACCTGGGCTCGATCTACCGAAATATTGCTCTGCTGACTGATTCTGATATAGGCATCAGCATCGACTCTATGCCGGGCAGCTTTTGCCACAACTTGCTTTGCCAGTTCCAGATAATCCATTGTTAAACCCCCATTGCACCTTCAACGTCTTTATCCGTGCCGCCAACCGTCAATTTGGGGATGCGTACGGTCGGCTGCCCAACGCTGACACGTGCTGACTGCATCTTTCCACACATTCCCATACCTGGATCGAGCGCCAAATCGGTCCCCACCATGTCTATCTGTTTGAGGACAGCTGGACCATTGCCAACAAGCGTTGCCCCGCGAACTGGGTAGGTCAATTTCCCCTTTTCGATCATCCAACCTTCTGTCACGGTAAAAACGAAATCGCCACGGGCAATGTCAGCTTGTCCACCGCCCATACGCTTGCAAAGGAGACCATATTCGACCGATTCAATGATCTCTTGCGGATCATGAGGACCAACATCAATAAAGGTATTGGTCATGCGCGGCATTGGCATATGCCGGAAGGATTGGCGCCGCCCGTTACCAGTAGAGGCTCGCCCTGCGCGACGAGCCTCTGTTAGATCCCACATATATTCACGCAAAATGCCGTTTTCGATCAAAACGGTGCGTTGAGTTGGTGTGCCTTCATCATCGAAACGCAATGTACCACGACGACCAGGAATCGTGCCATCGTCAACTGTGCTGAGAATCGGATTGGCAATCTGCTCACCAACCTGCCCTGTGTAGGCAGAAGCACCTTTGGTAACGAAGTCAGCTTCCATTGCATGACCACAAGCCTCATGGAAGAGTACACCACCCCATCCATTAGAGACAACCACGGTCATTTCGCCCGCTGGCGCTGGTTTGGCCTCTAACATTTGAACTGCACCAGCGGCCTGATCCCGCGCCATTGCGACTGGATCGTTCGCATCGATCAATTCCATTCCGATTTGTCCACCGAATCCTGCCACTGCTCGTTGGCGAACATCCCCCTGTTGAGCAGTGACATTTACCCGAAACTCCAGAATGTTCCGATCATCCTCTGCCCAAACGCCATCCGAATTATAGATCCAGACTCGTCGTTCAGTTTCTTGATAATTGGCCCCTACTTGAGAGACAAGTGGACTAAAATCGCGTGCGGCAGCATCCATTTCACGCAAGATGGTTGCCTTTTGCTCGGTGCTCATACTGGAAAAGGGACGCTCAATCGGCGAATCGCTATTGCTGCGGCGCTGCGTTAAGTCGACCGCGATACGTGGCTCATTGCTCCCTTTTGCAGCAGCAGAAGCAGCTTGGGCAGCCTGAAGGAGGGCGGGCTCGCTCAAGTCGTCTGTATATGCATAAGCGGCCGTATCTCCATAAAAGATACGGACACCAGCACCAGTGTCGCTTCCGCGGATAGCCTCTTCTATGCTCCCGTCATCTAGCCTAAGGGTTAGCGTTTTGCGATCTTCGAGATAGACCTCGGCCAGATCGCAACCATTGCGCATTGCTTCGGAAACAACGTGCTTAATTGTGTCTAAGGATAACATAATGGTTGCTCCATTCTCACGGGAGATTAGCGAATAAAGCTATTCTTCCCCAACTTGCTGTTTGAGCCACGATTCGATAAACAGATCAATTTCTCCATCGAGCACTGCACCGGTGTTACTGGTTTCGACCTCTGTGCGCAAATCCTTCACCATCTGATAAGGATGGAGGACATAACTACGAATTTGCGTCCCAAAGTCTGCGGCAACATTTTGTCCTTTGAGTTTGGCTTTTTCGACAGCCAAACGCTCCTGCTCTATTTCGTAGAGCTTGCCACGCAGCACTTTCATGGCGCTCTCTTTGTTTTGGACGAGGCTACGTTCGTTTTGACAAGTCACCATGAGTCCGCTGGGCAGATGACGAATACGCACAGCCGTGGCGTTTTTTTGGACATTCTGTCCTCCCGCGCCACCACTCAGATAGGTCTCAATTTGCAAGTCTTTCGGGTTGATTTCAATATCAATATCCTCGTCAAGAACCGGCATAATCTCAACTTTAGCAAAGCTGGTATGACGTCGATTCCTAGAATCGAACGGGCTAATGCGGACCAAACGGTGGGTGCCTTTTTCTGCTTTCAAGTAGCCATAGGCATATTCACCATCCACCTCGACGGTGACGCTTTTAATGCCAGCCTCTTCACCCTGGGTCATATCAGTGATGGTTGTTTTAAATTTACGTTTTTCGGCCCAGCGTAGATACATGCGCAATAGCATATCGACCCAATCCTGGGCTTCTGTCCCTCCTACGCCCGCATGAATACTGAAAATAGCCGGATCACGATCATGTTGACCGCTGAGTGCCAGCTGGAATTTGCGCTTCTCATATTCAGTTTCCAGCATGTTTGACTCTTCTTCCAACTCAGATAACATCTCTGGTTCATCCACCACCATCTCCAAGAGTTCTAGTGCGTCACTGGCGCGCTGATACAGACCATTCCACGAGTCGACGATTTCACGCAAATTGCTTAGTTCCTGCATCTTCTTTTGCGCAGACTGCTGGTCATCCCAAAAACCAGGAGCGGTCGACGCTGCTTCTAGCTTTTCAATGTGTTGCTCTTTTGCTGGTAAGTCAAAGCCGCCTCCGGATTGCATCAACGCGCTCCACGAGATCGATTAGTCTGATTTGTAATTCTGACATAGAAAAATCCTTTGGGTTTACGATTTTAGATTTACGATTTATTATTCTCCCAACAGCCCCTCCACAAACGAAATGGCATCAAACTCCGCAAAATCATCGATCTTCTCGCCCGTTCCGACAAAGCGTACTGGAACACCGACCTCGCGTTTGATATTGAGGACAGCACCTCCTTTGCTGGTGCCGTCCAGTTTCGTTAGCACAATCCCCGTAACACCCGCTGATTCCTTAAAGCTTTTGGCTTGTGAGATGGCATTCTGTCCAGTTGATGCATCGAGAACCAACAACACTTCGTGAGGTGCACGGTGTACCTGCTTACCGGCAACTCGCTTTATTTTTTCCAGTTCCCTCATCAAGTTAAATTTTGTTTGCAAACGACCGGCAGTGTCGATAATGAGCAGATCTGCATTACGGCTTTCCTGGCTCGCGCGAAGGGCATCGAAAACAACGGCACTTGGATCAGCACCTGGTTCGTGGGCAATCACATCAACACCAGCACGCTCCCCCCATATTTTAAGCTGGTCGATGGCTGCCGCACGAAAAGTATCTGCTGCGCCAAGTACAACTTTTTGTCCACGCTTCTTATACCAATTCGACATCTTGCCGATCGTCGTCGTCTTTCCAGAGCCATTGACGCCCACCACAAGAACAACGGTGAGAATTCGCTGCTCATCGATGTAAAGCGGCTCATCCGATGTCAATAGTTTGACCATCTCTTGCTTTAGGGCAAGATACGCATCGATGGTGGCCTTGATGTTTTCGTTACGCACACGGTTGCGCGTCGCCTCAACCAGGTCCATCGTCACATCCATCCCTACATCACCCATTATGAGCGTCTCTTCCAATTCTTCCCACAGTTCTTCTGTGATCTCATTGGCCTGGAAGATGGACCCAATGCGTCCCATAAAACCAGAACGAGTCTTTTCCAGACTCTGTTCCAGCTTCTGATCATCGATTGTCTTTTCTTCTCGTCCTAATAATCTTCGTAACAACGCGCTGGCTCCTAAATATATACATATACAATCGTATAAATGATTAGTTATATAAGTATATCATGTAATTCAAATTTTGATCATTCTTTAGTAGTCGTTAATTGATCGAGTATGGATTGAAGCTCGTCCGGCAAGTCCGCCACAAACTCCGTTTTCTCTTTAGAATGAGGAAGTGTCAGCCGCAATCGATGTGCGTGCAAAAAATGACGATTCAGGCTGAGGCGCTGATGGCGAAACCCGTACGTTGTATCGCCAACAATTGGGTGCTTGCGCCAAGCAAAATGAACGCGGATCTGATGCGTTCGACCCGTGTGTAGGACCGTCCGGAGCAAAGTAAATTGCGCCATATTGCCGTGCGGGTTCTCTTGTGTATAGTAGGTGTCGAGAGTATGATAGTCAGTAATCGCTTCACGCCCTCTAGATAGTCCACTATTCGGATCGATTGGCAAAATGGCTTGACGCTTTCTGTCAACAGGATGACGCCCAATTGGAGCTGAAATTCGACCACAAGGTGGATCAACAACCCTGTCAACCAAAGCCAAATATTCCTTATAGACAGTGCGTTCCTGGAATTGTCGTTGTAGAAAGCGATGTGTCGAGTCATTCTTAGCAACGACAAGTAGTCCCGACGTTTCCTTATCTAGGCGATGAACGATCCCGGGACGTCGCTCCCCACCAACTCCATCAATATCTGGGCAATGGTGCAAGAGCGCATGGACAAGTGTCCCTGTTGAATGACCAGGAGCAGGATGCACAACTTGTCCGGCTGGCTTATCGACAACAATCAGATTTTCGTCTTCAAAAGTAATTTGGAGAGGGATTGCTTCTGGTTGAAGGGTCTCGACTTCGATCTTGGGTGGAATATGGACTTGAACGCGCTGTCCGCTTTCTAACTTGAAGTTACTACGTACTTTGTTTTGGTCGACCAAAACGTGACCCAATTTTATCCAACGTTGTATTTCACTACGGCTATACAGATTCGGGTTATGTAAACGCAATGCCGTTGTCAGCCACCGATCCAACCGCTGACCGCTGTCAGTCACTGAAACAGTCAACTGAATGGAGATTTGATCCTGGCTAGAAGACATAGGCTTCGGAAAGTACAGATTCGGGAGGCTATTCAGAAGCGTTAAACCGATTCCTCAGCCGTTTCAGACGCCTTTAGTTGACGCTGTTGTTGAATATCTTCACCGATGACGTAAATCCCGAGACCAATGACGCCAATCACGATGGCACTATCAGCGACGTTGTAATTGGGCCAGTAGTAAACGCCAGGAACTCCCATGCGCACAAAGTCAGTCACAAAGCCTTGATAGAGGCGATCAATCAGATTCCCTACTGCGCCACCAAGCTGTAAACCCAACAAGAAGCGGACAGCCCATTTTTCCATCGGCAGATAACGCACATAGATTAAGATTGCCACTACTACGACCACAGCAATGGCGACAAATAATAGACTTTGATTCTGCAAAATACCAAAGGCTGCACCATAGTTATCAACATGTTGAAAATCAAAATAACCCTCAAGGCTTTCAATCGGTGCAAAGATAGAAAATTTTGGAATATTGGCTCGTACCCAAATTTTTGTTAGTTGGTCGAAAACGATGATAATGGCGGCAACAAACAAAACGGGCCAAGCTTTGCGCAGCCACTCAGTTACGATGTTCATGAACAGATTCCTTATATTGAAATATGCATCTCATATTATTCTAACGTAAAATGAAATAAATGGTGAATTCTTCATCCTGTGCTATACTAAACAAATCTATACAAAAATTTAGGGTGTGTACCACAAAATGTGTAAATGGAGTAGGCTCTCTGACTGAGCAGTCTCCATTTACACACTTTGGGACACACTGTCAAAATTTAGCAGTTCCCGCTCCGTGGTCGAAACTCAAGATGGTTTTCGATTAAATTTTGCCTCAAACAGGTTGTTTTCAATCAGGTATAGCGCAAAGGGAGTGGTGCTAATTGCTGAAAAAAAGCGAATGAGGAAGCATTTTTATGCCCCGAGAGGTAACAATTGCCTTGGTGCAAATGGCACCAGAACTAGCCAATCCAGAAGCAAATCTGCGCAAAATGGGTGATTTTGTCGAGCGAATTTGCAGCGAACAGAAAACCGATCTCATTGTCTTTCCTGAATTGAGCTACACCGGCACCGAATTGGGATTACGAGCGACAGACCTAGCAGAACGTATCCCCGGACATGCAACGAACTATCTGGCCAAACGCGCCAGCGATTTTAACACCCATATTGTCTTCGGTATGGTCATCAAAGAAAAAGTCGAAAGCATCTTATACAATGGCGTAGCCTGCTTAGGTCCCGAAGGTGACATCGCAGCCGATTACCGCAAAGTTCATCTGCTTGGGGAAGAGCGACAAGTTTACCGAAGTGGTTTTCGCTTTATTAATGTAGATGCTGAATGGGGACGTTTTGGTCTCATGATTGGTGGGGATCTGGCTTTTCCCGAGGTAGCCCGTAGCTTAACGTTAGAAGGAGCAGAGCTAATCGTTTTGAGTGCCAATTGGGAAGAGCAGATGGCAGAATCCTGGCGTGCACATATGATCAGTCGGGCTTGCGAGAATGCCATCTTTATGGCTGCGACCAATCGTGTTGGAGAGGAACCGACAATGCGCTTTGCAGGAGACAGTTTATTAGTCGGTCCAGCAGCAGAAATCTATACGGTGTTGGACGAACCCATTGAAGGGTACGCAGTTGCGACAATTGATCTGGATCGCATCCGCGAGATTCGTGAAGAACGACAATTGATTCAGTTTCGTGAACCGATCGCTTATCGAGCAATTGTGAAGAAATATTGATAACAAATACAGTTGTTTGGATTTATGAGCGCAACGAAAGTAATTGAAAGTGAGGAGTGGCGAGCACACCCACATATGATCGATTACCGAGCCGAATGGCCTGGTGATATGCTCGTCGAACGCACCACGTGGACATCAAGTGCTCCACAGCAATTGATTCATATTCAGGGCTTTGAACCAATTATCACCGCTGATTCTGGGTATGTCTGGTTCCGATTTTGGCTCTCGGCTGAGGAACAAGTCATTGAACGATACTTTGATCGTGAAGGGAACCCTATTGGGACATCCATTCCGATCTGTATGCCGTTGGACCGCCGCAGTCAAACCTATATAACGACTGGATTGATTCTGACGCTCTGGATCAATCAAGATGGCAGTCGAGTGACTGTCTTGAATGAGGATGAGTTTGATCAAGCTGTTGCAGCAGATCGACTAACCCCTGTACAGTCACAACATGCAGAAAACCGAATTCGCGAGCTAACAACAGCGATTGCCCAGAAACGGTTTCCGCCAGCTTTGGTGTGCAACTTTACCATTAGTATTACCAACGTGGATAAGCCGACAGATCTGTCAGCTCCATTTATCTCACAATAGCCTACGCTTATCAACCGAAATCATCTATCATAATGATCGCAATTTTGGACTATGGAGTTGGGAATCTTCGCAGTGTTTATAAAGCATTCGAAACCGTTGCAAGCCCTCTCAACATTCCAGTTGACATTGTTGACACACCAACTGATTTAACACGTTGGCGAGCCTGTGTTTTGCCTGGACAGGGAGCATTCGGCGATAGCATAGACAATTTGCGTGCCCAACAGTTGGATACGCCCCTCCTTGATGCGGTTCAAGCCGGATTGCCTCTATTAGGGATTTGCGTTGGCATGCAGCTTCTCTTCGATGAGAGCGAAGAGATGGGGCAACATGAAGGACTTCATTTGATCCCGGGCTCAGTTCGTCGATTCCCAGAGAACATGCCGGATCCGGCGCATCAGGGACGTACATTGCGCGTACCTCAAATTGGTTGGAACCAGCTACACCAGCAGCAACCCTCAGAGCAACTCGATCCACTCTTGAATCATGTACCAGACGGAGCCTATGCCTATTTTGCGCATAGCTACTACTGTGATCCCATCGATTCTTCAGCAACTTTGACTGCAACTGATTATGGGGTTGACTATCCGAGCATCGTGCGGTATAAGAATGCCTGGGGTATTCAACCTCATCCAGAAAAGAGTCACACAGTAGGATTGAGAATTTTGTCAAACTTTATGAAGATGGTAACACAGAATCAAACAAATCTTACAGCAGAAAGGATTTCTACCTGATGGCAAAACAATATAGTACTCCTCCCACAATGCAGATTGATACCGACAAGACATACAATGTCTCAATCGAGACCAATGCTGGAACGATCGAACTTGAGTTATACCCAGAACATGCGCCCAATACGGTAAACAATTTTGTCTTTTTGGCGCGGGAAGGTTTCTACGATGGCGTTACATTTCACCGCGTGATCGCAAATTTTATGATTCAAGGTGGAGATCCAACCGGTACAGGGCGTGGCGGCCCTGGCTACAAGTTCAATTGTGAAACCAAAGGCAACCCACTCAAACACGAAACTGGTTCGCTCTCGATGGCGAACGCTGGTCCCAATACCAACGGCAGCCAATTTTTTATTACCCACGCGCCACAGCCCCATCTCGACGGTAACCACACTGTCTTTGGAAAGGTAACTGCTGGTCAAAATGTTGTCGACTCCGTTCAACAGGGTGATGTCATGAAGAAAGTCATCGTATCAGAGGGGTAAAAGGCTTGAAAACCGCTCCTGCATTTCTCTCAAATACCCCACTTGCTCATAAGCGAAAATAAAGTAGACAGTTGCTACCTGGAGCAACTGTCTACTTTATTTTCGCTTATGTCCGTGCTCAGTATATCTCCGTGACAAAATAGATGACAGTGTGTCCCAAAGTGTGTAAATGGAGTAGGTGCTCTGAATCTTATCAGAGATCGGTTTTTTCTACCTCCCACATTTCATCTTCACGCACTTCATTAGTTGTTAAAATTTCTTGTAGTGTCTGAAATCTTTCGTACAATGTAACTTTCTCCCGCTCTGTCAACCCCTCATGCTTTTGCTGCAGCTGGTCCATTTGACGAATCATCTTAACAGCGATCGCTAACTCTTCGGGAACGGTTTCGTTCGCACGTCGCAACAGGGCATGTGCCTGTTCAAGTTTGCCAGCCAGCCGCGCCTGCTCTGCAGCTTTGCTAAATTCACCCAGCTCCGCCCAAGCGGCTGCGGCAGATTCGCCATTGTAGCTTAAAAGAAAGGCCTTGAACCGATCTCGCTCGAGCCGCACTTTCTTCCGTTGGATCGGCTTCCCATGTTCAATCAGCATCGCAAAACGGTTCTCCAACTCCCACAGACATTCATCTAATCTAGGATAGAAAGAGACAGTATCTTGAGCCTGTGCACCGATGGCCCAGCGATAATAGAGTTGGAGGTGCTCGCCCAAGCAACCAAACGTTTCGTCTAACCAGCGTTCGGTGAATCGAAATAGTTGTTGATCGCTGGCATCCAGAAGGTAGGACTGATAACAGGCGAAATATTCTTGGATATAGCGTAGAACTTTTTCCGATTGATCGACACTCAATTCGCCGATCTGAGGAACAGAGCGATAGCGCCACGCCAAGATCTTGGATGCCGCGCCCCATCAATATCACCCGCAGCGTGAATAATCCCTGCTAATTCATCCAGCAGTGTTGCTGCCTGATCCGAAGCCTTCTCTGTGGCACCCGTCTCAGTTAATTGAAAAGCCCACTCCCGGCAAATTGTAGCCAATGCTCCATCAATGCGTTCTTGCAGGGCTGAATCGTGGCTCATCACTGCCAAAGACCGCGCGTCATGAATATCACGATGCGCAATCTGAAAACTTTTGTGCTCCGCCCAACTGTTGGCTTGGGATAAGAGCTCACCAGCGCGTTCACCCATAACGCTCCCGAATGCTTGGGCCTGTTCCTCTACTCGATCGATCAGTAGTGGATCGCTAAATTCAATTGCGAGATCGTATGCTTGTTGATTGCGGGCATGTGCTTCTTCCCAAGTTTCTGTATAAAAGAGGCTGGCTGCTTCTGAAATATTCCCCTGAATATACTGAGATTGTGCCTCGCGCTGAAGAGCAACGTCTCCCAATTGACGCGCAAGGACATAAGCGCGGCGGTTGCGATGATAAGCGTGTGTCCAACGCTCGCGCTCAAGCAGATCATCGACCTCGTCAAGATGTCCCTCAATTACTTCCAACTCAGACATTTCCTCTGTACGTAGCAAGTCAATCAAGTCATCTATATTGATGCACTGAACAGTATAGGCTTCATCACAGCTATCTGTCTCTGACAAACCCAGTTCAGCCAACACAGATGCACCAGGTGGTTCCAATAAGACCAATGTATGGGTCGAACGACTCAATGCCACGCGCATCTCGTCAAAGAGACGACGCGCTTCGAATCGAGGAATGTTTTCACCCATTGGATCTTCACTCAGATCGAGCGCTCGTTCATAGACCTCATTTAGGCCATAGACGATCACCGTCGCGCGTTCAAGTCCCTTGATTTCGCGTGGGAGAAAAAGCACATCATCGCTTTGGGCCTGCAGGGTCGAAGAGAATATGTTACGTAACGTTTCAGTTACATCAATAATGACACGCCCCGGTTTTTCGATGATCTCGTCAATTAGATCTGCCCAATTTGCGGCGACCGGTCCATATAGGGGGCGTTGTGCATTCGAAAACCGTTTGCTCTCTATCTGAGGGGACAGATCCTGGCAAAGAAAAATGTGTCCGCCAGACTCATGCCGATAATCTGCTGCCATGGCCTCATCAACATAGGTCTGTCGCTGAGCGCTAGGGCGATGAGCCTTGGGCAAATGTCGATAGAAATTCCACGAGTTATCGATGAGTTGAGCAAGCAACTGGGGCGCGCGTCGTTGATGTTGAAATTCGAATTCTTCGGGCCAAACATCGAGTTGGCCGCTCAACAAATCCTTGGTCATGCCCCAATCGAAGCCGCTGGGCTGTACAATCTGTGATTCATCTCCAGCGACGGTAAAAACAAATGGTCGGGAGGAAAACACCCCATCCATATTTTGATGTATTCTAAGCCGCGTTCTTTGCCGGACTAACTCTCCCAAAAACGCAATCTGCAAAAGAGTCAGGTCTTGAATCTCGTCAATCACAAGCGCATCTAGCGCACCGAGCCACGAAGGGAGTTGCCCTTCAACCAACATAGATAGAGCGCGTTTGGCCGCGTCTTGCTCCCGAAAATAACGCAGACTCGTAGCACGCGTCGCAAGCCGATAGGCTAGCTCGGCAGATTCGAACGCAACGCCTCGATTGGTAGCATAAGTCTCCGCGCTAAAACCAGGTTCAAAACGGTGGCCATTCTTATGCGTCTCTGGCAGCGTATATCCCGGAGGCATTGCCTGCCCGAGGAGATGAGCACGTATTTCAGTATAAAGCGTCTGGGGATACTTTTTCCATGGACCAAGCGTTGCATTGTTCTGCTGCGCCAGGAAATGATGGAAATCTTTGAGGGTGGAGAAGGGTTCGGCCGTGATGGGGATGCCTGTAAAGTCGTTGAGCAGCTCGTTTAGCGTGTGGATATGAACTCGTTTGGCAAGCTGTTCATCTTGCGCGGCAAGAAATTCGCGAGCGGACCGCTTCAAACGATTTGTATAGGTCACATACAAGATATGGCCTTGATCCACTTTGCGGATTAGATCTTTTACCAGATAGAGAAGTGAGACAGTCTTGCCACTCCCTGGTAGTCCTTTGATGGTAGAAAGCGAGAGATCACTTTCGTCTAAATAGTGGCTGACCTGCTTTTGTTCATCGAACCGAGGATCTAGATCACTGACGACAACTTCTTCATAGTCAGTCAGGGAACCCAGGTGAATTGGAGCGTCTGTTTGATCATGATGACGAATCGAATGTATTAAGATCGATGGTTGTTGACTTGTCGTATTCTCATTCTGAGGCAGCCCACTTTCGCTCTGCGGAATCCACCACATATAGTAGTGATTCCCCTGCACAGGTGTCCGTCGCCAACGCAAATCAAGTCCCGAGGTTCCTTTGACACTGGGCGTGCGCCCGCGCATGCCCAGCAGAACCTGCGCCCAAGTTGCTTTACGCCGGATGTTTGTTGGCAACCGACGTGCCGCGTTATCATAGTGTTTGTGCCGAAGCAGCCGATAGGTGGACATTTTGCGCCCGTCTTTTGGGTGTGCATCATCAAATATGTCGATCCATACTGATCCTCTGCGTTATGGGTTCCATCTACAATCACTTGAGGGCACACTCGTCTTTTCCAAAAAGTTCTCTATATGAACGTGGAAGTGTATCACAGCGCGACCTTCGGTTGCAAGTAACCAATGAACAGATGAACACGCAATTCCCATTGTGTTACTTCACAAGCTTTGGCGGTGGTCATCGTTCCGTCCAATCGTAGAACAAACTGCCAGTTTGTTCAGCATTACAGGCGAGAAGACAGTGTCATTTGGACGAAACAATGACTAAGGCCCAAGCTTTTCTTGTTTCCAATCATCTATTTGGCGTGTTGCACTATTAAAATTAGCTCCAACATAGGTTACAGGCTTTCCACCATAAATGATATCGCGAAATGTCGCTGTATTCGTTGGTAGTGGCTTTGGCATATGTCCGGCTCATGGGAAATTTCAATTGATGCCTACTGTTTGCACTCCTATTTTACCATATGCCAGCAAAAATACATTTTGGCTCAACGAAAATTAAAAAAGCTTTCAGCTATCAGCCGTCAGACATCACCTGGAATCGGGCCTTGTCTCGCTGCTGATTTTTATACTTTCCTATACTCAGTAGATCCAAAATGTGTCTTTTATTCGCGGAGGTAGCATTCTCTATTACACGCAACAAGACAACGATTTTTGGTGATATACCACAAATTGTGTAAATGCGGCTTGGCTTCTCAGAGAAAAAGCGAATTTAGACACAATTTGGGGTACCACCAGCTCTTTCCGTGTTCTTTTCACTCAGTGGGGAATCAATTCCTTGTCAGTCTGAGGCAATTATCCTCGTATCATCAAGGGCAAGAAAATCTGACCATCTCGCTTCGGCTCGTCTATTTCATCAATATCTGTCGGCGGAGCAGAAATTGAGATGGTAAACTCACTACTTGCTTGCAATCCACCTCGGTCTGTCGCTGTCACCCGGATTGTCAATGTATCCGGCGCTGTGGGTATACCGCTGAAGGTGCCCGTAACAGGATCAAAGGTCAGCCATCCAGGAAGGCTCGAGCCATCATCCAAGATGGCGCTATAGGTCAGCGGGTCGTTCAAATCTGGATCGGCAAAGCTGTCGGACGAAATGATGAAGCTGAACGCAGCCTCTGATTGAGCCTGTTGCGACGGAATCGGGTTTACGATGACGGGTGCTTCATTTACATTACGAATCAGAATTGTAATCATGGCACTGCTGGGCAGAGCGGGAGTTCCGCTATCCGTAACCTGAACAGTCAGGATATAGCGTGCCACACTCTCATAGTCAGGAGGGCTACCAGCGACCGTTATCTGACCTGTTAAAGAATCAATGACAAAGGATGTATTTATTTCGCTGGCTCTCGGTAAAGAGTCAGCAATGGAAGCATTCAAAGACACTTCTAGGCTAGTTGTCATACGATAAATCAGAGTCTGACCATCATCCGGATCGCTTGCAACAACTGTCCCAACCAGCGTACCAACCGGACTATTTTCATCAACCGTAAAGTCTTGATCGGCAATCATCGGCGGTCGATTCGCAGCATCATCATCGGCAACGGTCACAGCAACATCCTCAGCTGCCAAACCATGATAGACCGGATCTTCACTGACGACTGATGTTTGAATCGTACATGGTTGAGTGCCGTCTATCAGATGGTCATCGACAGCCGTCACGGTGACAGAGACGCCGCTTTGCCAATTGCTTCTATCCAGCATCGCAGTAGCAGGCGCAGTACATTCAGTATCATCTAACGAAACAAGGTTGATCAGAACCGTCGCGGTCGGTTCACTGGTCAGTGTGATCGTAAAGAAGTCCGTTGACGCTGGTTCGCTCAACGTCAAGAATGTGGGATTGACGAGAACGCTACCTCCATCATTATCGGCAACCGTTACGCCATCATACGCAAGGTCGCTGCTGGTTGCCACAGTCTCCACCACACACAATTGCGTGCTATCCACCAAATCATCATCTTCTGCCCGAACAGTCACAGTGACGCCACTCTGCCAGTTAGTTGGGTCCAGCTCGACGCTCATTGGAACCGTGCATTCACTTGTATCGGACGAGGTGAGATTGATCGTCACGGTACCGCTCGGTTCGCTCGTCAGCCTGATGGTGAAGAGATCGCTTGTGCCAGGTTCGTTTAACATCAACGTTGAGGGACTAACGAGAATCCCGGCAATCTCATCATCATCCACCCTCACAGAGATATCATCAACGGATACAGCATCATAAGCCGGGTCGCTACTGGTTGCCAGAGTTTGCACGAGACACACTTGACTGCCATCTGCCAGATTGTCGTCCTCTGCTTGAATGGTCACATCGACACCGCTTTGCCAGTTAACGGCATTCAACTCCACACTCGCAGGAGCCATACACTCGCTGGTGTCCGACGGGACGAGATGGATCGTTACGGTCGCTGTCGGTTCGCTTGTTAATCTGATGGTCGTGATACCGCTTGAGGTTGGTTCACTCAAAATGAATGAAGTGGGACCGACCAGAATGCCTGCTCCATCATCATCCATCACTGTCACAGAGATATCACCGACAGCAGCACCCTGATAGCCGGGATCATTGCTCGTTACGGATGTTTGCACAGTACAGAGTTGACTGCCATCCACTAGAGCATCATCGACAGCCGTCACCATAACGGCAATCCCACTCTGCCAATTCCCTGCGTCGAGCATGACATTGGCTGGAACGGCACATTCGCTCAGATCCAACGACGTGAAATCAATGGTCACCGTATCGGTGGGTTCACTCGTTAGTGTGATCGTAAAGAAGCCCGTTGAGGCTGGTTCACTCAGCGTGAGTGTTGAGGGGTTGACGAGAATGCCAACTCCATCATTGTCTGCTACGGTTACAGAGACATCTTCCACCACCAGACCATCATAAGCTGGATCGCTGCTCATTGCGGTCGTTTGCACTGTACAGAGCTGGCTCCCATCAGCAAAACTATCATCGACAGCCGTCACCGATACGGTAACGCCGCCTTGCCAATTGCCACTATTCAACACCACAGCCGATGGAACGATGCACTCACTCAAATCCGTCGAGGTCAACGTGACAGTGACGGGCATCGTCGGTTGGCTGCTGAGTGCAATCGTGAATAATCCAACCGTGTTTGGTTCGCTGATTGTGAATGCTATTGGGTTGAGCACAATTCCAACCGCGTCATCATTTTCAATCGTTCCAAGCCCAATACCATCCCCGATTGTGACGTTTCTCCCACTGCTGCTAATCGTGCTAAGTGTAACACGAAAGGTTTCATCGACTTCGCCTACCAAGTCCCCCACAACAGGCACCGTTACCATTTGTGTCTCTCCCATCGCCCCGTTAAAGGTGAGCAGGGTATTGGTCATGGCATAGTCGGTTCCGCTACTTGCACTACCATCGCTCGAGATGGCCTCTAATGTGAAGCCACTATCAACAGCTTGATCGAGCGTCACCGTAAAGACAAAATTGGTGATACCACTATCTCCTTCCATCAGCGTGACATCGTCAATCGATAAGCTGGCAGCATCATTGTCCTGAATCATAACCGTTGCTACATTGGGGCTGCCAAACAGCGCTCCGTTTGGGGCACTCAACGTCACGCTCAGCGTTTCATCGAGCTCCACCATCAGATCGTCGGTAATCGGAATCGTGAAGGTGGCAATCGTCGAACCAGCCGGGATAGTTGCACTCCCCATGCGATGCGCATAATCGCTGCCCTCGAGAGCGGTCCCATTGCCAGTGGCGTAGTCCACAGTTACATCTCGATAGGGTGTCGCCATATCGAGTGTCGCTGTCATCACGAGCGTGCCTACACCCTCGTCAACGACAACGCTGGTGCTGTCAAGTTGAACACGCGGCAGCAGAACGTTCAACGAAGCCGAGCCGTTGTTATTCGTGTCAGTCAAATCATCGGTTGCCGTAATGGTTACAGTGTTGACGAAAGTTGTATCTGTTGTCAGCGCAGCACTCACAACGCCTGTCAAAGTAATCGTTCCCGTTTCGGCGACAGCAAGTTCATCCACATTCCATAGATAAGGTGATACACCACTCTGTGTGACATTGACACCGCTGCTGATCACGCTACTCACGCTGATCGTCGGCGGCACTGAATCGGTGAGGACCACATTCCTGGCTGTCACATTCCCCGTGTTGCTAAAGGTGATGGTATAGGTGATTGGTTGGCCTGGATTTGCAGTGCTAGGCGTCACAGTTTTGCGAACAGCTACATCCACTTGTACGGCCTGTGCCTCAAACGCGCCGCTGTCGCACAAACTGCTGAAGGCACCTGCTCGCACTGCGTCCCGCTGATCGTCAGGCAGTTCGCAATGAACAAAATCAACAGCCGGGCTGGTCAACTGTAATGCATGGGAGCGAGGAGCGGTCCCATCCTGCAAAAGTGGTCCGCCATTGTCGGCCAATGCCATCAGCTCTGGCTCAGTATCTATCAGGTCGGTGGGCGCTGCACTCCCGCAGGAGTCATCGCTATAGATGCTTCCGCCCACCGAATTGAAGAAGGGATCAGCGTTCAAACAGTTGAAGCTGCCCATTGTCCCTAGAATCGATTTCTCAACGTTGATTGTACCGCCAAAGTTACCGACATTACCATCAGAGCTGTTATCATTCAGCGTAACGTGAAAGAGGTTAACCGTACCGGCCTCTGGATACACATGAAAACCGCGGATGCCATCAAAGGCACTGTTGTGAATACCGCCCGTTGTGGTCATGGCACTGTTACCGCTAATGGTCGTATTGGTGATCGAAAGCGTGCCAGTGATGGCCGTATTAAATATTCCCCCACCAAAGCCAGCCTGATTGTTGCTCACCTCGCTCCCTTCAATTGTCATCACGCCGCCCAGATTACTGATGCCGCCCCCATCTCGGGCATCATTGTTGCGCACTTGGCTATCGACCAGCATGAGCAGTCCACCATCCGCGTTGAGCAGTCCACCACCTGTACCAGAAATGACGCTATTGTTCGTAATGATTGTGCGCTCAATGGTTGCAGTGCCCCGTTCGCTGGCGATTCCACCAGCTTCTTCCGCCGCAACGTTACCCTGAACCAACGTATCGTAAACAAAGAGCGTGCTCATCTCACTACCAATCCCGCCATAGAGAGTTGCTTCATTGCTGATCACTTGACTATTGCGTATGGTCAAGGTGGCCAGATAGTAATTGCAAATACCGCCACCTAGATCAAGGCTAACGTTTTCTTGTATCAGACTGTTGTCGACGGTAGCGATGCCAGATTCATTATAGAAACCACCACCATCCAAGCCAGCAAAGTTGTCAGAGAGAATGGTATCGCTCACCATGACAGTGCCTGATATGTTGGCAACTGCACCCCCTGCCTCAAAGAGAGCAATGTTTTGACTGAGCAGACTGTCATCGGTAACGGTCAGATTGGCAGGTGTACCCCAATTATAGAGACCACCGCCAAGCGCTTCAACTGTATTGCTAATCATATCCGTGTTGCGGAGCAATACTGTGCCATCCGCATTAAAGATACCGCCGCTGTTGAGCGTCAACGGTCCCATTGGAACGATCGGACCAGGACATCCACTCGGACAGGGGATCATGGACGCTCCTGGAATCATTCCATTAAACGAAACCGAACTATCTTCGATGGTCAGCGTGCCTAAAATATTGGCAATCCCACCACCATTGTCAACGGCAAAGTTACCATCGATCTGTGAACTTCCATCGATAGTCATCTGGGCTGGCGGTCCAATCTGAAAGATGCCACCACCAAAATTAGATGCCACATTGGAATAGACAGTGCTGTTCTCGATCGTCAAGTCGGTATTGATTTCTAGACCGCCTCCATCCTCATCCGCAAAGTTGAATTGCACAACGCTGTCCCGCATTGTCACTTTGCTAGAATCCTCATCAAGACCACCGCCGTCTTCCAGCGAACGATTTGACTGAATCGTACTACGGATGATGGTCAATGTGGCGCGGCTGCGAATACCGCCACCATCTCCTTCCGCAAAATTGCCAATGATCTGGCTATCGCTAATTAGCACTGTTTCGCCGATCCCGCCGGTTAGATACATTCCTCCCCCACGGCCCACTGTACGATTATTTTCGATCAGGCTTTTGGTCACCGTAAGTAAATCGCTGGAATGAATGCCTCCACCTCCGTCCGGCCCCACAAACGTCGTCTCATTTGTCATGATCCGGGTATTGCGGATTTCCAGTGGAGCGTCTGAATCAATGCCGCCACCTTCATCTTCGGCAATGTTGTCGTGGATAAAGCTGTCGATAATCAGAGTCTGCCCTTCTACGTCGTTATCGATTCCGCCTCCCACACGAAAAGCAAAGTTATAAGCAACTTCGCTGTTGATCATCGTCATGCCACCGTTGGTCGTGATCCCGCCACCGTCATCATCACGTGACTGGTTGTAAAGAATTTGTGTATTACTGATAAAGAGTGTACCGGTAATCGTTTCCATATAGATCCCGCCACCCTCAAAGTTTAAGGCTGTATTTGAAATCACATCTCCACCAAGGAGTGTAGCCTGCCCCTGGTTGATGTAGAGGCCGCCACCATCGCGCGTCGCCTGATTTCCACCGATCGTGCCGCTGGTCTGGGTGTAGACGGCCGTTGCATCATCAATATAGGCACCACCGCCATCTCGATTCGCAATGTTGTTGATGATCGCACCGCCATCCAACACGAGTGCACTCGTTGTGGCCGTGGAATTTACATAGACACCACCGCCATCTGTGGCCACATTGTTGCTAATGATCGAACCGGCACCGACTGTTAGCGTGCTGCCAATAAATGCACCCCCACCGTTGTTGGCCGAATTACCATAAATGCGCGTGTTGATCAGCGTCACGTTGCTACCATTCACCAATAGCCCGCCACCGTTGCCAAAGTTCTCGCTCACGGGTCCGCTTAAACCGGACGCATCGCCACAGGTAATATCGAGGTTCTCCAGGATCACGTCAATGTCGCCGTCGATCACGAACGCACGCCCCAGGCAATCCGCATCAATCAATGTGTTAATCGTAGGATCAATCGAGGGTTCATCAGGCATATAGTCGCCCACGATTCGCAGTGAGCGGCTGATGTAGACGGTCTGCGTGATGCCGTTCCGGTTAATGACGCCAGTACAGATGCCTGCGGTTCTGACTGTGTCGCTTAACGGATCAAGCTGATCGATTGCCCTCTGCAATGCGCTGGCATCGGGTGAGCCAAATTTCGTGATGCCATCATCTGGTGTGGCAAAACAGGTATCGGTTGGCTGAAGAGCCGGCACCTCGAATGCAGAATGAGATGAAACATGGTGAGATTCTGCGGCTACAGTAGCCTGTGCAAAGATGAACCCGAGCAGAAAAAAGAGAAAAATAAAAGGTCCAAGAATAAAAAAGCGGGAGAGATTTCCGTGTGATAATTGCATGCAATGTTCCTTACTGGAGATGAATGGATAATTCATCCCCGATCAACAAAAAGCAGTAATAGAAATGTGTATCCTTATAAAGGTTATCGTTCCGATGGCTCATATCCTGCGCACAGGAATAAGTATTAACGATAGTGCAATACCTATCTTCAAAGAGGAAGACGAATCAAGCTACATATAGTTTTGCAAAATAGATGGGATTGAAAACGATTAGTGGGGTTATATGAGGTTGTGCAACATACGTGAATCAATGAGTCGATCGGTTGATCAGTTGAAGGAAAATCGCTGAGACTTGAGACAATGCAGAATGAGTTTAGAGGGAGGTCATTGTCTCAAGTCTAAATATGTTGCGGAGTAGGATTTAGCTCATTCGATCATGAGAACCGAACGCCTTATTGACGCACGATTTGAGCACCGGCTTGTTCAGCCGCGTGAATCTTGCTCAAGACGTCCAAATACGATGCAATGACGTGGTTTGCTGGAATCGTACCTCGACTATCGGTAAAGACAACAGCATCTCCAACATGTTCATACCCCTGCGAGGGCAGAAGACCCAGCAATTTGTACTCTTGCTCAACGGAGGTTTCTTTGGGAACTTTCGCAAAGAGTTTCAGAGTTGGTAAAGGCAAATTTGGGACCAGATCTTCGCTGTTAAAGACACGATAGGCGGTAAGGTTTCGGCACTGTGCGGCAAAATCACCATCTCCGGCCCGTGGGTTGGCGAATGTATAAAGGATCGGATCGAAAAATTGGGTCTTTTGAGAGATATGGAGAGCGGATAACGTTGCTAGCGCGCCTCCGAGGCTGTGTCCCGTCACAAAGCATTGCATATCAGAGGTTAGTTCAACATCATTCAATGCTTGTTCCACTAGATCCGCCATTGAGGGTCGATCATTCTTTTTGTTTCGATTCAAAACGCCACCAAACCAATGTACCCACCAGTTGCCCAAGTCTGGTCTGGTGTAAACAGCATGAAAGCCGCGATGGACCTCGCCCGCATCCTCAACTCGTGAATAAGCTGAATGAAACTGTCGCATATTTGACATCCACTCTGCTGCGGTTGCAGTACCGCGAAAGACAACATAGATCCGATTGTTTTTTCGGGCAACAAAGCCAAAGGGAACTCACTTATAGCGGCCAATTAAGAATTCAGCACGCCCCAGATTGACAAGAATTTCATATTCGCCATAGTCTGGAAGATGAAGACTCTCGAGAGTCTCCCAATCACTTTGTGATTCTTCTTTAAAACGAGAATGGATCTTCTGAGCTTCCTGCGTTAGTCTGAGGAGTTCAACAGCATCAGCTGTGTTGAATTGGCATCCAAATGGGATGGATAGTTTAGGATTCATCTCTATCTCCTGTCTACAAATATACTGCACCCGCTCATAGAGACGAACAAATCAGGCAGGCTTTGCCTATACTGTGGTTGTGATGAAAACATGGTTTTTCGCTCATCAGACGAAAGTGTGCAAATCAGTAATTACTTTGGCTGCACAAAGTTGGTATGCACACTTTTCATAAAACATTATAGGGATTGAAAAGCAGGACACGGATTTTCAGGATGAACACGGATTCCTCGGAGTAAATCCGTGAAATCTGTGTTCATCTGTGTCCCATATTCTGAATCCTTATAATCTCTATAGATGAACCTGTTATTTTCTACAGTTATACCAGGCGAAGCAAAACTATGTTTTCATACAGAGCTCAGTTTAGAATCTATCCGAAAAGTGGTTGTGAGTCCGACCAGCTTCTCGAGTGAGAATCCATCGTTACAGAACTTTTCGGATAAGCACTAAGTGTTTTGTCAGATAAGTTATAATACGGTAAACTCTGCCAGAAAGTGACTAAAAAAACGAGGAGGCAGAGAGAAATGAAGCAAGTATATAAAGTTAAACTAAGTGATAAAGACAGAAATGAATTAAGGCGAATAACGGCAAAAGGAAAAGAGAACGTAAGAAAGATAAGAAGGGCACATATTCTGCTCTTGTCAGATGGAGGAAAAAACAGACAGAGAAATCATGGAACGAGTGGGAGTGACGCGAGCAACGGTGGTGCGAATCCGCAAAAGATATGTGACGGAAGGGCTAACCAAAGCCCTAGAAGAGAGGCCAAGAAGCGGACGACCAGTCGAGATTAGTAACGAAGCCAGAGCCAAAATCACGGCACTAGCGTGTACGAAAGGACCAGATGGGCGAAGCCGATGGACTTTAAGGCTGCTAGCAACCACAGCGGTTGAGTTAAAGTTTGTGGAAGACATTTCGCATGAAACCGTGAGTGAAATTCTGAAAAAAAACGAACTGAAACCCCATTTGAAGGTGCAGTGGTGTATCGGAAAGTTAACACCTACATACTTGTGGCACATGGAACAAATCTTGGACCTCTATGCACAGCCCTATGACCCCAAGAATCCTCTCTGGTGGGTGTTACGATGAAAAACCTTGTCAGCTCTTGGGCGATACAATCGTGCCGATTGAGATGAAACCAGGCAAGAAATGGCGCTATGATCATCACTATGAACGCAAGGGCATCTGTTACATCTTGATTGCTTACCAGCCACACACTGGACAGCGGGTTGTTCAGATTACCGAACGGCGCAGAGGCCAAGAGTATGCTCGCTTCATGCATGATCTCAAAACGAAACACAATCCTGATGCCGATTCATTACAGATTGTTCAGGATAATCTCAACATTCATTCACCCAGTTCCTTCTACACCATCTTTTCGCCTGAGGAAGCTTTCGCTCTGGCTCAGCACTTTCAGATGGTTTATACCCCGTCAACGGAGTTGGCTTAATATGGTTGAAATTGAACTCTCGGTTATCACTGCCAAGTTCTTGATCGCCGCATTGATTCCAAAGAGCTTCTTGAGACTGTTGTCCTTGCTCTTGTCAACGAGCGCAATGAACAATCCGCTACCATTCAATGGCAATTTACCCCCGCTCTCGCTCGCCAGAAGTTCCAGCGTTTCTATCCTGTTTTGGATACCGATTCTGATAACCAACCTGTATCATAACTTATCTGACAAAACACTACTGTTCTGCCAGGTAAGTTGTGAAGGGTGTACAAACCAGGTTTCTCTCAGAAACCTGGTTTGTCTGAAGCTATCACAATTTTTCTGACAAAACACTTCATTGAGAGTCGTCGAATTTATTCTCTTCACAAAGCAGACGCTTGTCACCATCTATGGCGGTGCATAGTATACTCTACAGCAGCATATTTGTCAGCATCGGTCGGATCCAAAATCTACCCCTGCTTTTGTTAAGAGAGCAACCTCAGATGCGACTCTGTTTAACTGCGACCGGTATCTATACTGCGGTTGTTATATTTATACCTGATTTTAAAGACGCTATTGATCCTACATTCCTTTCAAATGCTTGACAGGAGATTAAGCTTACCCGTTTGTCCGTCGCTTACGCAGCGCAACTGCGCCGGCGGTCAATGCAATAATGCCGGTCGTTGTCGGGAACAACGGGCCGCTCGCATTTTTGATCAGCGGAAGATGTGTCTTATCTGGCAGTTCTAACGGCTCTTCTGGTTTTGGCACCTCCGTTGGCTCTGGCGTTTGAACAGTCCCTGGCAGAGGTGTAGCAGTTGGTGTTGGCGTCGTTGATGGTGTATCGGATGGTACTGTATGGCGGTTCATGAAGCCAACAGGAAGATTCCTGGCCGATGTGTCATAGAAGCGCCCGATATTTGGAAAGACGCTTGATAAATCGGAGCGAGCTACACCAAACCAGTCGGCCAACTCAGCAAAGTATTCGTCACAAGAGATGGTTGGAATCAGGCTGCCTCGTCCTACATCGAGCGGATTATCCACATAGAGATTCGGATAGTTCCCATAGATCTGACCACCCTTCACATCACCACCCATGACCATGTGGTTGCCACCCCAGGCATGATCGCTACCGCGCCCATTTGAAGAGAGTGTCCGACCGAAATCGCTAGCGGTAAAGGTCGTCACCTTGTTTTGTACGCCTAGCTCAACCAAAACGTCATAAAACTCTCTTAATCCTTTGCTGATGACAGAAAGCATAGCCAGTTGATTGTTGAGAACCTCATCGTGATGATCCCAGCCACCAAAGAGAATGAAGAAAGTTTGCCGTTTGAAGCCCAACGATTGCCGGGCGGCGATGGTTTTGGCAACCATCTGAAATGATTGTGAAATTGGATTCGGCGAGAATTGGGTGGTAAATGTCGGAATGCTCGCAATGGCGCTGGAAAATTGGGTGTGATTGTTGAGCGCCGTGCGAGTCGTATTGACAAACGTTTGCTCAAAAAGGTTTCGATATTCCAGATCAAGCATACTCTCGAGGGCCGATTTTTTCAAGACATCGAGGGCACCTCGCGGATAGTCAAACCCATGGATGCCCAAGCTGCCGTTCCCGTGTGGTTCAATTGCATAATCAACCATCGTGGTTCCAGCCTGAAAGGTGTTGGTGCCGGAGAGTGAAATGTTCATTGAAATGTCTTGGTTGGTGTTCAAGCTCTTCAACAGGTCAGCCGTACGTCCGCCCCAGCCAATGCTCGTGCGTTTGTCTGGCACAGAGGTTTGCCAATGGGCGATCTGGTCAATATGAGAAAAGAGACCAACAGGAAGATTGGCGGCCCCAGACTCAAAGCCTTGCTTGGTCGTTGGCTCCACCAACGTACCGACATTGGCCACAAAAGCCAGATTGTCGTTATTGTACAGTTGCTGCACCTCTGGCATCGAAGGATGCACGCCAAAGGTGCGGCCATCCGTAGCGCTGTCTTTTAAGGGCAACAAGGTTGCCTGGGACAGGGCTAGATCGGAGCGAACTGTCTTGTACTCGGCATATTCTGCACTGCCAGTTGGCACCAGCATGTTGAACGAATCGTTGCCACCTGCCAAAAAGAGACAGATCAGCGCTTTATAGTCATCGGCCTCGCCTTCTGCTGTCTCATTCAAAGCGATTCCATTGTCAGCAGTCATGGCGTCATGTTTGGCAATTGCGTTGACCATTTTCATATTGAGTAGCGTCGAGAATAGGGAGGCCGAACCGACGGCAGCACAGGATGCTTCTCCCAAGAATCGACGGCGGGTAATTTTTCTTCTCATATTTCTTGTTCCTTATCTTGGCCAATAGCTGTCAGTGACTAGCTATCAGCTGACAGCCGATAGCTATTTTAAAATTGCATATTCTGGGCAATTCATAAAGAGTACGATGGCAAATCGAATAACTTCTTCCCATTCCTCTTCCTGGTTGTACAGACTGGTCAGGGTAGAGGTCATAAGATTGCGCATCTCATTCGACATCGATCCATACGTGAGCAGCAGATCTAGCCGATCAATCAGAGCATTGACATTGCCTTCCATTGCCTCGTAGTGAGTCAGGTCAAGCACCACTTCTGAAATACCAGGCATCTTCTCTTCTGGCTCGTCTGTATATTCAGGCATGCTCATCAAGTCGCCTTCAAAAACAGCATCTTCCCAGAAGTTGGCGAGTTTCACAGCGGAGACACTGGTCATGATTTGGAACTCTGGGGCATTGATCCCAGCCTGCTCCAAAGGACCAAGTGGTTTGAAATCTGGTGAGAAAAAATTGAATACACTGGGCGAAGCAAAAGGGTATTGCCCAAGTTGCTCCTCCTGATAGTCGGCAAAGTTGTAAAACAGATTTTCACCTCCTTCGTTTTCTGCCTCAAATGCACGACACAACTGAACGTAGCGCACGAAGGGTTCGCGCAGCATCCCATGGGTGGGTTCATTCATATAGGCAGGATCTCGAGCCTCCTCGTCCAGCAAAATCGCTTTGACAACGGCCTTCATATCGCCCCGGACACCACTTCCGCTGTCGTTAAAACTGGTGGCCACACGAGCAATGTAGCCTGACGATGGATTGGATTTGACCAACCGTTGAATCAGCAATCGTGCAATAAAGGGACCGACGTTGGGATGATTAAACAGATTGTCAACCGCGTCATTGATATCTTTCATCCCTGTTTGACCGGCAGGCACAACAAAATCATTCAAGAGGCGTTTCTCTCCTGGTTCGTGCATATTTTCAACCATCTGCATGGGCTTTGAGCCATTGTCATAGGCCATTTCCGCATAAATAAATCCCTCTTCTGTTGTGGGATCAATCTCCTCTTCTTCCCACAGAACAGACGATTGATAGGTCAAACCCGTAAAAATTTTGGCGAACTCCGAAATGACCAAGTTGTCATAGGTGGGGATGGCATTGCCGTTTCCGTCCAGCTTGTGTGTGCCGTCAATGTTCAGCTCAAAGAGACCAATGGAGAAAAGCTGCATCACTTCGCGGGCATAGTTTTCGTCAGGATACCGATTGGTGGCGGGGTCTGATTTGCGGTTGCTGGCGTGGCTCAGATAATAGCCCATGCCAGGGCTGAGAGTTACGTCGTAGAGCAGATCACGAAAGTTGCCAAAGGCGTGGCTGATCAACAAATCATAGAAGTAGGCAACAGCAGTACTCACATCTTCCAATAGATCGGTTCTGGTTGAGATGACGAAAATCTCGCTCAATGCCATCGCCACCCGCTGCCGCAGCAGATCCTTACCCGTCATCACCGCCTGCCACCACACCCAGCGAAAGGGTGTCGGACTAAGCAGCGGCACGTCTTCGACGCGATACACTTTGTCGATGACGTCCCACATGTAGGTGAGCGTCTCCGTTTTGGAAACGCCAAACTGCTTGTCGACCCATGCCTCAATGCCCATGTTGGTCACATCATTGATGTCATTCAGCGTCGGTCCCAGTGTGGCTTGGGCCAGAAAACGGGAAGCGAGCTGTTGCTCAGTCAGGTTTGTTTTGCGCGTCACATGGCCGAGACTTGGCGTTTGATATGGAGAAATGTTGTCTACTTTTGTTGTTGCATCAAGTGTCAAAAACCCTTTTCGATTCATCAGGTACACCTCCTGTTATTTTGTTGTCTGGTCGCTGGGGAGAAATCAGCATCACTTGTGCCACTTCACAAGTGCCTCAATTGTCAAAGTACCCCCACAGATTCCAAGATCCTTCATTAAAAATCCTCAATTACACTTCACAATTCACAATTATCTGCGCCATTTTGAATGACCATCTCAGGCGTTGGTCATCCTTTCGGCCAAGTGACAGTCACTTTTCGCTCAAGCGGGTTGTGATTTCCAACCATTCTGCACGCATCTTCGTGAAGTGACTGTCACTTTGTAGACGAACCGTCGACTATAGCCCCATCTCATATGACACGGCCTTTTCCAATCTGGTACGGAATCATCTAACTATCGGCTCTCATTTTACGATTTTCCTCCAATCTCCACTTGAAATCCGACTTAAAAGAATGCTCGACCATCTGAAACATTTGCTTGGTACTTTAAATCTAGATTAAATCCCTGAGTCAACATAGCTTGTGAAAAAAATATGGGCGGAACCATTGTTGGCTCCGCCCATATTTATGATGCTAACTGTGCAATGCTATGGGTATTGGTGATTCGATGATTATTCGTTTCCGCTCTCAGTCAGAGAGTTTCCCAATTCTATACAATCTTGAATTAGGGTGGCCAGGTTTGTGGTTTCAAAACGAATGCCTGGTGCTGGCCGTCGATTGTGCTTGATATCCGGCGGCTCGTGTCGATGATGAGGAAAGTTGGCCGCCAAGTCTGGATTCTCGGGATGTGGTTGTGGATCATACCAGCGCACGCGCTCGCCTTGATGGAATACGGTGTAGCTGTACTCTTGAATTTCACCATCGGCTAAGTCAACCAACTCGAAAACGCGTAATTCCATGCCATTACGAAAGAAGACGCTTCCTCAGAGCGTGTTTTAAAAGTCTACCGAAAGAACTAGCAAACGCCGGTTGAGTCACGAAGTGGTATCGAAACCAAACGGGTCCACCCGCAAACGCTGGTTTCGATACCACTTCGTGACTCAACCGGCTCTGATCTCACCTTTTAAAACACTCTCTCAGGTCTGACCAGCCATACGGCTTACAGTATAGAAGTGCTGAGATGATGATTGAATCTCAGCATAAGTCTGTTCGAGCGTATAGAGAAACCGCTCATATTCATGCCGCGAAAAATCGTTCATCATCCGATCTGCAATACGGGTTCGACCGGTGCCAGTTGCAAAATGTCGCCGCTCGCTTGACTACGCAACTGTGTTACTCGCTGGCGGGATAGCTCTTCTAAGGCACGCTCACGCTTGAGTTTCAGTTTATAATAACCGGCCCACTCTGCAAATTCTTCGGCGTGATCACCATTATCCAACTGACCTTGCGAATATAGATCGTAGAACTGACCTGTGCTAATCCAGTAGCGCTGCTCGAATCGACGCAGAACCCGATCTGCATTTTGGAGATCATCTAAGATGTCACTGAGTGTTAGCGTACCCATGGAAAACTCCTCTAATTGAATCCTCGCCATAGCTTTTCATCAGTATCAGTAGATCCAAATTTCAGGTTTAGAGAGAGAATTTGGGCTAATTAGTTGACATAAATACGTATTTGCCAGTCAATACCTAGCATTTACGTAAAATTTAAGCGATTTCTAGATATGAAATTGGCTGTTTTTGGCAACTGAGATCTGAAAAAATGGCCCCAAAATCCCTTCTCTCCCGACTGAAAATAGTCAAAACGCCAAATTTGGATCTACTGAGTATACATCTTTTCCCAGCAAATGTGAATAGTCCTTTGGAATAGGGTTGTTCGAAAATTTAAATAATCGCATTGCACATTAAATCTAGCTTAAACATTGAAATTCGGTTGAAATTCGAGAATAATTCACTTACAATGTGAACATGACACGACTACTACTGATTGATGATGAACCTGTGATCACCGAACCGCTGGCCCGCAGATTAACCTCTCGCGGATACGAAGTTGCCGTTGCATCGGATGGTAAGCAAGGGCTCGAAATGGCACTGACAAGCAGCCCGCATCTCGTGATTCTCGATGTCATGATGCCCGAGATGGATGGGTGGGACGTCTGTCGCCATTTGCGCGAACAGAGCACAGTGCCCATTCTGATGCTGACGGCACTCGATGACGAGTTTGATCGGATTACCGGGCTTGATCTGGGTGCAGATGACTACTTGGCCAAGCCTTTCAGCACAAACGAATTGATTGCGCGCATCAATGCCCTGTTGCGCCGCGTCGAGCTGGATCAACAATCTGTTGCGCCTACAAAGACAATCTCGGTTGGAAACATCATTCTGAATCTTGACCACTGTAGGGTCGAAAAAGCAGGGCAGACATTGACCTTGCGCTACAAAGAATTTGAGCTGCTCTCCCTGCTAATGGCAAATGCAGGTACGCCCGTTACCCGTGCCAAGATCTTTGACGAAGTGTGGGGTACAGACTGGCTGGGCAACACAAGAACGCTCGATGTCCACATTCGCTGGCTGCGCGAAAAGCTAGAAGAAAATCCAAGTCGCCCTCGACATATCTGTACCGTACGGAACGTGGGATATGTTTTTAACACGACGACCGAATGAGCAATCCATCTCTCCGCACCCGCATTTTTCTGAGCTACTTTCTCCTCATTGCTCTCTCCGCCATCCTGATCAACTGGTTTTCAATTCGGCAGATTGTTGCGTTGGCCGACGAGAGCTTTTACGAGGGATTCAACCGAAAGATTGAGCAGATTGTTGAGACGCTGGAAGATCTGCTGGGCGAACAGGTTGAACCCGATGCATACAATGTGGAGAGTGTACAGCAGGAAATCATTCGCCTAGCCAATCGTCTCAAGGTACATATCTCCTTGATCGACCCCGAAGGAGATTTCGTTCTATTCGACAGCGATTTGGAGAGAGGAGATTATCCTGCTGGGGATTGGGAAGAGCTCTGGACGCTCATTCATGATGACGATCCAACCAATGTCGATTATGATTGGCTTGATCGAGTCTATCGCGCTGAGTATCTTTTTTACACGAATGTAGACGATGATGAAGAAGTGATTATCGTGCGAGTGGGTGAGTCATGGCTAAGCATTCAGACACAGATACGAAATCGGCGGTTAGCGTTGGCGGCTACCTCCGTCATCATCGGAACCATCCTGCTTTTTGGACTCGGCGGCTGGCTGGCCAATGCGTTGACCCAACCGCTCATCCAACTGCGAGAAAGCGCACAAGCAATGGCATCCGGAAATCTAAACACTCGTTCCAACACCAATGCACCCAAAGAAATTTCTATGTTGGCAGACGATTTTAACCGTATGGCTGAAGCCATCGAGTCGATGATGGCCGAACAGAAAGCGTTTGCCAGCAATGCAGCCCACGAATTGCGCACGCCATTAACGGCGATTCGCATTCGCACGGAAACATTATTAGAGGACGATCCAGATCCAACACTCACCGAACAATATATTCAAGAGATTGATGACGAAGCAAGACGCTTGAGTCGTCTGGTTGATGATTTACGTTTGCTCTCTCGTTCGGATGCGCACAATCTTGTTGTCGGGAACGATGAGATCGATGTGGGCCGTCTTCTCCAGGCAATCCAAGAAGAATTTACTGTGCAGATTGCAGAGAAAGATCTCTCGTATTCGGCGGCCATCCCAATGGTCCCAATCATTGTTCCAGCCAGCGTCACACACCTCCGTGTTATGCTGCGCAATCTCATCGAGAACGCCATTAAATATACGCCAACAGATGGGGCAATCGAGGTTACTTTAGAGCAAGTCGTCCAAGACGAAACGGATCAGATGGCGGATATGCCTCCTAGAGAAATATTTGTCACCATTACAGATACCGGTATCGGCATCTCGGCGGAAGATCTCCCTCTCATTTTCAATCGATTTTACCGCGTCGATAAGGCTCGTAATCGTAAGATTTCTGGGAGTGGGCTTGGTCTCAGTCTTGTTCAATCAATTGTTGAACTTTACGGCGGCAGAGTGCAGATCGAAAGCGAGGGACTTGGAAAGGGAACAATGGTCAGGCTTGTTTTGCCTGTCGATGGGCAACGTCGGTGAATGTAGAAAATTTCTTCCTCTTCATCCCCCACAAAAGCCAACCGCAGTCAGCGTATAAACCTGTGCGACACGCACCAGTTCAGCCAGCGAAACAGCTTCATTGAGCGTATGTGCCCCGGTGGCAGCAGGGCCGTGGGTCAGAGCCGGAATACCCGCAGTAGATGCATAAGTATTTCCATCATCGACAAAAGGCTTGGCGCTCAGCATCAGCGGTCTGCCAACTACGGCAGTGTGTGCCGCTTGAAAAGCATTGATGATCGCAGCGTCAGAAGGGATTGAATAGGCATCCCCCTGGATTGTAAATACATGCGATATGGTTGTGCCCGTGGCCTGAGCGATCTTGTTCAAAATCGCCTCAAATTCAGCGCGGACGTTATCTGTACTGCCCGGCGTGACCCAACGCCGCGTTCCTTTGACGATACACTCCACAGGCGACTGATTGAAAATTTCCTCCGCTTGAATCATACCCACAAAAGCAGAATCATGTTCTGCAAAGGGCGACTTGATCTCTTGAATGCGTGCGTGCAACTCGTGCAGCCGATTGACCACCTGAGTTCCTGCCAGGACTACGTCGGGTGTATCTTTGGCCCGCAGCGCTTCGTGGATAGGTTCACCTTCGCGACGGATGGTCACATCGAAGATGGCCATGCCGCGCGCGGCCACAGGCCGCGGATCGGCAAGATACTCAGGCAGCATCACCGCATCGCCGACGATTCCTTCCCGAATGAGCGCGTGAACCTGCCGACCATCACCCCAAGGACCCTCATGATGATCATGGGCCGTGAGTAGAATCGCGCCACCCGGTAGGCTACCGGTGTCGCGCAGCACCCTCAACGCTTCCACAAAGGCTGCGATACCGCCCTTCATATCAGATGAACCTGAACCAAAGAGAATGCCGTCCTCAAAACGTGGTGGCACAAAGGGTAAATGAACTGTATCCAAATGGCCATCAAACTGTAGCATACGTCCTGGCTTGCCGCTATCAAGGCGTACGATCACCGGCGGTGCTTCTGGCCAATTTGTCTCGTGTCGCTCAACGACAAAGCCATCGTTGCACAGCATGTCGGATAGACAATTTGCGACTTTGTCTGCGCTCAGTGTTGGGCTCGGCCCTTCGATCAAGGCAACCGCTGTCTCGAGAAGCCGATTGCGATTGGTTTCAGTACGAATTTTTTCAACTAAGCTGGACGGAAAAGATGAAATAGTCCCCTTCATGCTGCTCCTTTCGTTAGAATATGCTCTCCATTGGGTTACAGACGATTGTTAATAAATCGCAATCATTAAATTCCTTTGAGCTGACATGATTGTGGTCTTTTGATACTTAAAATTGCTCTGACAGAATAGCTGTGATGCGGCAACTGTAAGCCAATTGTAACATTTGAGGGGAATAAACAGCAGAAAACCAGAACGCAATATGATATACTGGCGATAATTTGGAATGCGCTCGGTAAATGGGCTACTTTAGTCAACATCCTGCTCCCATCGATTCCCACGAAGAACCTATCCGAAAAGTGGTTGTGCGTCCGGCTAGTTTATCAAGCAAGAAAGACCCATCACAGAACTTTTTGGATAAGCACTAAAGTACCTTTCTCCACAGATTGCCTCATCTATCATAACCACTTACAACCGCTGGACTCTCTAACCGGGTGGTAAGATCGCGTGTGTATTTGAGAGGTGAGCATTTAGTTTTCCTGGGTATGTAGCAAATGCATAAAGTTTTGGTGGAGGACAAGCGCCTCTCACAAACGTCACTCATGTCAGCTGTTTTACAGACAGTCGCTTATGCTGATGTATTTGATTTTGCTATATCAGCAGAGGAGATTCACCGTTATCTGATCAATATTCCAGCCTCTATCCAAGACATTCGCGCGACGCTCTCGAAACTCGTTCCCCACTCGCTCTTTGAACACAATGGCTACTATACGTTGCCCAATCGCCAGTCGAATATCGATGTTCGCCAACAGCGGGAGCGAAACGCAGAGTCTCTTTGGCCCTATGCAATCACATATGGCCAAGCGATCGCCCGTTTGCCCTTTGTGCGCATGATTGCTGTCACCGGTTCGTTGGCTGTTGACAATGTTGATTCTGACGCAGACATCGATTACCTAATCGTGACCAAACCTGGACGTCTCTGGATCTGTCGTGCGCTTGTGATCCAGTTCGTCGTGAAGCCAGCAGCCAAGCGGGGGCACATCGTTTGTCCCAACTATTTTATGACGGAGCAGGCATTAACCTTATACAATCACAATTTATATACGGCGCGCGAATTGGCCCAGATGATTCCACTGTTTGGGTTAGACATCTACCAAGAAATGCGTCACAAGAATCGGTGGACGACCCAATTCTTGCCCAATGCCGATGGACTTCCCCGAGCGATGCCGATGATATCGATCAGCGGATTGAACCAGCGTCTGACCGAAGTGCTTGTACCCGGCCTTTTCTACACGCTGATGGACAAATGGGAAATGTCTCGGAAAGTGCGTAAGTTTAAGCAAGAGTACCCAGATTCTGCCGAAGTGAACTTTTCCCCCGATCTCTGCAAGGGGCATTTTGACACACACGGTCAATCTACGTTACAAGCACATCACCAACGTGTGGCGCGGTTAGAACCAAGAGAGCAATGAAGGATGGCGAGAGAATGAGCGAACTCCTATTTGGTCAATCTTATTATTTGCGCTTCGATCCAAAGCTATGGGAAGCGATGCAACCATATCCGCCTCTTGGCACGCTCTATGCAGCTAGTTATCTGCGTGAACGAGACTATGATGTGGCTTTATTCGACGCCATGCTCGCCGAATCGGAAATGCAATGGGGTGCTGCTCTTGATCAGGAACAGCCCCGTTATGCCATTCTTTATGAAGACAATTTCAACTACCTGAGCAAGATGTGTTTGCTGCGCATGCGTGAGGCAGCTTTTACCATGACAGAAATGGCAAAGCAAAGGGGGTGCATCGTCATCGCTTGCGGTGCAGACGCAACGGATCACGCTGAAGAATATCTGCGACGAGGTGTAGACTATGTGATCCTTGGCGAAGGTGAGATCACATTGGGAGAGCTGTTGGATACGTTAGAGAATGGCGAAGATCCGCTGCCCCTCGCGGAGATCCCTGCTTTGGCCTTCTTGCAGAACAAAGAGACAGATGACCAACTGGTCAAAACAGCCGAACGTCCCATCATTCGAGATTTAGACAGCTTACCGTTCCCAGCCTGGGATTTGGTGGATATTCCAAAATATCGACAAATATGGCTGGAGCACCATGGCTACTACTCGGTCAACATGGTGACGACTCGCGGCTGCCTATACCACTGCAACTGGTGCGCCAAACCCATTTGGGGTCAACGCTATCATTCACGCAGCCCCCAAAATGTTGTGGCTGAGTTGAAATGGCTCCAGGAAACGTACGGTGTCGAGCACATCTGGTTTGTAGACGATATCATGGGGCTCAAGCCCCGTTGGTTACATCAGTTTGCCGACGAAATCGAAGCGAACAATGTGCATGTACGGTTTAAATGTCTAAGTCGGGTCGACTTGCTTTTGCGAAAAGGTGATGTAGACGCTTTGCGTCGAGCTGGCGCTGAGATCATCTGGGTCGGTGCTGAATCTGGATCGCAGAAGATTTTAGATGCGATGGAGAAAGGAACCAAGGTCGAACAGATCTACGAAGCGACAGAGCAGCTCCACGCGGCAGACATCAAGGTCGCCTATTTCCTGCAATTCGGCTATCCTGGCGAGACGCGGCAAGACATCGAGAAAACATTGCAGATGATCCGTGACTGTCAACCCGACGACATCGGTATGTCTGTCTCATACCCTTTACTGGGAACCAAGTTTCATCAACAAGTGCAGGATGAATTAGGGACCAAGCGCAACTGGCAAGACTCTAGCGATTTAGCCATGCTCTATCAAGGTCCTTATGCAACACAGTTTTATCGCCAGTTGCATACGGTACTTCATAAAGAATTCCGAGCACGCAAGACGTGGCACACCCTAAAGCATATGGCCAGTCATCCCAACCAATTGCAAGGTTCTCACCTGCGCCAAGCTGCTGCCATGATCTATCACAGAGCAACCCTTTGGTCCGCCAGACAAAAATTGAATCGATTGGAGGCAATACCGCACAAGGGGTTGGGGCCTCTAAAGCCGACCATGAATCAAGAAGCTGCTGCGACGCCCAGTCCACAAATCGAAGCCACAACAAGCGAAGTGATCAATAGTAGCCATAAGTAGAAGCCACAAATGAGACGTCACAAGGTTGTTTTATACAATCCCGCTGCGGTCTTTTATACCATGCCGCTTGCATTGATCGCCATCGGATCCATGCTCGATCCGCAAAAGTATGATGTGCGCATCATCGACGGTCGCCTGGAAGACGATCCGATGTCGACTTTGCTCCAGGAAACGCAGGATGCGCTTTGCCTTGGCGTCACTGTGTTGACTGGTGCTCCCATCCATGATGCGCTGCGCGCCAGCCGAGCGGTGAAGGCTCGCTATCCAGACCTGCCCGTCATCTGGGGTGGATGGCATCCATCTCTCTTTCCCACAGAGACGTTAGCCGAACCCAGCGTGGACATCACGGTTCAGGGACAGGGGGAGCAGACGTTTCGGGCACTGATTGAACAACTAGCCGAGAATGGATGGCCAGTTGCGGCCAATTCAAGGGACGATTGGCAGGTCGCAGGCACAGCCATCCGCATAGGTAACGAGATCGTGCCGCATCTGCCTCGGGTGATGGGACCGATGAACGAGTTCGCTCCCCACAACTATGCATTAATCGACGTCGAACGCTATTTCAAACTAAAAGGAGAACGCCAACTCGATTACATCTCTTCCACGGGTTGCCACTTTCGGTGTGCGTTTTGTGCCGATCCGTTTGTTTTCAAGCGACGTTGGACGGCCCTCGCACCGGAACGCATGGGGCAAGAAATTCAGGAACTATGGCAACGCCACCGCTTTGACGATCTATCTTTTCAGGATGAAACGTTCTTTACACACCGCGATCGGGTGGCAGAGATTGCTGAAGAGTTTGTCACCCGCGATCTGCAATTTAGTTGGACAGGCACGTTGCGGGCCGATCAAGGTGTTCGGCTCACTGACGATGTGATGAAACTGTGTGTGCGCTCGGGTCTGCGCCGGGTGATGATTGGCGTGGAATCTGGTTCACAGGAAATGATGGACTGGATGCAAAAGGATGTAACCGTTGAGCAGGTTTTGGCAAGCGCCGAACTATGTGTGCGTCACGGTCTGGGTGCCATCTTCCCGTTTATCGTCGGATTTCCAGGCGAATCTGCGGAAAGCGTCCAAGCAACGCTCACCCTAACCAAACATTTACGCGCCATGAGTCCCCAATTTGAAACGCCTATTTTTTACTTTAAACCCTACCCAGGTTCACGCATCACGCAGGACGTCGTCGACATGGGCTATCGCCTGCCGGAAACTTTGGAAGAATGGGCAGACTTTGACTATATTGGCTCAGCTGGGCCTTGGGTCAACGAAGAGAAATATCACCACATTGAGCGTTTCAAATTTTACAATCGCTTTGCAGGGGGGCCAGAAACTTGGTTCCGTCGCCCACTTCAGACCATTGCACGCTGGCGCTGTCGCCGTGACTTTTATCGTATGCCCTTGGAAAAGCTAGTTGTCGAGCGACTCAAACCGCAACCGAGGTTGTCATAAGAATATTATGGACATATTGTTGACGCACGGCTATTTCCTATATGAAGACCCGCACGAGTTAGCGGTGATGAAACCCTACCCACCGTTGGGATTGCTCTATATTTCGTCCCATCTCAAGGCCAAGAGGTTTCAGGTAGAGGTATATGACACAACATTTAGTCGATGGCATGAGTTTGAGCAATATGTCAAGACAGAGCGCCCATCTCTGGTCGGACTCTACACGAACCTGATGACCAAGCAGAACGTTCTGAGAATGATCAGTCTGTTCAAACAACAAGCTACGCGGGTGATCTTGGGTGGCCCCGACCCCCCATACTATGCCGACGAATACCTCTCCGCTGGGGCTGATATAGTTGTCATAGGAGAAGGCGAATTGACGTTGGAAGAGCTGATTCCCCATTTGGCGCGCCACAATATGGAGAAGCTGGACGAAATCCAGGGGATTGCTTTCCGCCATGACGAGGGAGAGGTGGTCAAAACGCCAGCTCGTCCCCAAATTGCCGACTTGTCTGCTCAACCCTGGCCAGACAGAGAAGCCATCGATTTTGAGCGCTATCTGACAACCTGGCAAACCCACCACGGTGTTCGCTCGGCATCCTTAATCACGGCCCGGGGATGTCCCTATACCTGTACCTGGTGCAGCCATTCAGTCTTTGGAGAAACGCACCGACGACGCACAGTAGAAGATGTGGCAGACGAGGTTGTCTATCTGGCTGAACGATACAAGCCAGATCAGCTTTGGTACGCCGATGATGTCTTCACCATCCACCCGCGCTGGTTTCAGAAATACGCAGCCGAGTTAAAAAAGCGGTCAATCCGCATCCCCTTTGAGTCGATTAGTCGGGCCGACCGGCTCAACGAGCAGATTATGGATACCCTGTCACAAATGGGCTGCTACCGGCTCTGGATCGGTTCTGAGAGTGGGTCGCAGCGGATTCTCGACGCGATGAAGCGCAAGACCGACGCCACCGATGTACAGATCAAGTCGAGGATGTTACAGGCCAGGGGAATCCAGGTCGGTATGTTCATCATGCTTGGGTATGACGGAGAGGACATATCGGATCTGGAAGCCACCGTAGCACATCTTAAGAAGTCCAACCCTGATGTTTTTCTAACGACTGTGGCCTACCCGATCAAAGGAACGAGCTATTACGAAGCCGTGACGGATCGGGTCTATTCGAATCTAGATTGGCGTGACCGCAGCGATCGAGATCTGGGTGTTGCGGGTCGCTTCTCTACACGCTTCTATGATCATGCGACTCGCTGGATGGTCAACGAGGTCAATCTACATAAACTTCAATTGGCCGGCTCGCGCAACTATGCTCGCATGGTGAAATTGCTCTTGCACGCCAAATGGGGACGGCTGGGAATGTATCTAACAAAACATGAGCGAGAAGGCAATGATCAGCTCCCGCCCGCTGGCCGCGGTTGGGGCAGCCAGGAACGAACTGCCGATGCCTGGTAATCGGGGAGAGCTTGGCCAGATTCACCCTTTCGACGCGGCTACCAACAATTATGATGATGCATTTACGGATACGCGTCTGGCTCTCTGGCTACGCGCGATGGTGCAAGAATATCTTAGAGATGCGTTCCAACAGGGCGACCATGTGTTGGAATTGGGATGCGGAACAGGAGAGGATGCAATTTGGCTGGCCGAACAGGGGATACGTGTCACGGCAACAGACGCTTCTTCAGTGATGCTAGCGGTTGCGCAGGAGAAGAGCCGCGAGTCCAGAGCAACGCACTTGGTTGAATTTGTGCAACTCGATATGAGAAATCTTCATCTTTGTGATTCTGGAACGCTCCAGAGTTCGGTAAATGTGCCGGGGACGTTAGGACGTGCGAGCCACTTGGGCGAGAGAATGTCCCCGACGCATCTGTCGAAGTCCAATCGATTTCCTAATTCTGATGAAATGTCTCAACAGATGATGAAGAGCCAATATTTTGACGGGGCGTTCTCCAATTTTGGTCCACTCAATTGCCTTGCGGATCGTCGACATGTTGCCGCTGGACTCGCTCGTTGGGTACGACCCGGTGGGCGGTTGGTGTTGGTGGTAATGGGGCCGGTCTGTCCGTGGGAGATAGGCTGGCATTTGCTTCGTGGACAACCTGGCGTTGCGTTCCGCCGTTTGCGCTCCGGGGTAGATGCCCACGTAGGAGATGGAAAAACCATTCAGGTCTGGTATCCATCCCCGCGACGGCTGGTTGCCGAGTTTAAACCGCACTTCCGTTTGCGTCAATTGATAGGACTTGGTGTGCTCTTACCGCCTTCTTATCTAAATCATCTAGTCGGGCGGTTGCCGACTCTGTTCCAATTCCTTGCGAGTGCCGAGCGTCGCTTGAACTCATTTTGGCCTTGGACACAGCTGAACGATCATTATCTGGTCGTGTTGGAGCGAAGATGATGGATAAAGGATTTACATTTGCCTGCCCGGTTTGCCGGAGACCGCTTGAACAACTGATTTTTAATGAAAGACGCTGTTCATGTTCTTGTGTCATTTACCGCCATGTCGATGGAATCTGGCGGTTTCTACCACCAGAGAGAGAGGAGTACTATAGCCAATTTATCGAGGAATATGAGACGGTGCGTCGGGCGGAAGGGCGCGGCAGCAGCGATCCAGCTTATTATCGAGCGCTTCCATTCACCAACCTAGGCAGTCAATTGGGGGAAGATTGGCGTATCCGCGCAATCAGCTATCAAGCGCTGGTCAAGCAGGTTGTTCTTGATATCGAAAGAACGCTTGGTCGGCACCTACGCATGATTGATCTGGGAGCAGGCAATGGTTGGCTCTCATACCGCATGGCAAAGCGTGGTCACAAACTGATGGCTGTAGACTTGATGACGAATGCCTGGGATGGCTTGGGAGCCTTTATTCATTACGATTCTATATTCACGCCAATCCAGGCCGAGTTCAATCATCTACCTTTGGGCGACAAACAAGCTGATCTAATCATCTATAATGGTTCGTTTCACTATTCGGATGATTTTGCAGTCACGTTGAGAGAGGCATTACGTGTGTTAAAACCGACTGGGCGACTCATCATTATGGATTCCCCCATCTATTCTGATCCAGACAGCGGGCGCCAGATGGTTGATGAACGCGAAGCTTATTTCGAGCAACGGTATGGATTTGCCTCAAATTCGATTGCCAGTGAGAATTACCTGACGCATCAGCGATTGGACGAATTGGGGCGGGAATTGAACTTATATTGGGAACGTCTTGAACCTTTTTATGGTCTTCGTTGGGCCATCCGTCCACTAAAGGCACGGTTGCGAGGTCGTCGAGAGCCAGCCAGATTTATGCTACTCATTGCACGGCGACAGGATCAGAAAAATGCATTGCACGGATAAAAACCGCACCACACCTCAGGCCAACTGCTCAACCGTGCGATACATTCGGCACGGACCGTGGGATCACCCTGATTAATGGATGCATTGAAGCGCCGCATTTGGCGATGGATATTGCGATGGCGATTCTTGCTTTTTCAACGCCATCGACACAACCAGCTGATCGTGGAAATTGTAGCTGGTAAGCCAATTCTCGTCCTGCCTCAAGTGTTGAATCCAGTACTCTTTCGGACTGGCGAATTTTTGGTTCAAACGTTGACCGAGCAATTGATTCCGCGTGGTTCGACAGTGCTGGATATGGGGACTGGATCTGGCGTAGGTGCTATATTCGCTGCCCAGTGGGCCAGAAATGTGGTGGCTGTCGATATTAGTCCGGAAGCGGTGCGCTGTGCCCGAATCAACACGCTTCTTAACTGTGTTGAGGAGCGTGTTGAGGTCTTGAAAGGCGATCTCTTTGCAACAGTCACAGGAAAATGTTTTGATGTGGTGCTCTTTAACCCGCCCTACTTCCGTGGCGAGCCACAGAATTACTTTGAGCGGGCACTCTATGCAACAGACGTGATGGAACGTTTTGCTGCCGAACTGGGACAATATCTAACGCCGGATGGCTACAGCCTGCTTCTGCTATCGTCTGCGGGTGATAGGCAAGGGTGTCTGGAGGCACTTACAACTCACGGATTCAAAGCGGAGAATATCGCCAGTCGAGACTTGGTCAGCGAGCATCTAACAATTTACAAAGTGATTCCGCTGGCAAACCTGTCGTACTATTAAGTATCGCGATTGAAAGTACGACCAATTACCGTAGGTCCCGTCTCCGGCGGGACAAGCGCCAAAAGAGAGACTGTCTCCAAGAGAAGATTTAGGATTCTTGATACCTACGGTTTGACTATCATAGAGTTCAATACGGCGTGGAGAAGATGCCTGTGCTTATCCTTTACAATCCACCTAGCAATGCGCAACGCAAGCCCGTGTTGCCGATGTCGCTGCTGGCTCTTGGTGCGTTGCTGGAGGAGGATCATTCCTACATCATCATCGACGGCAACTTAGAGGCTGACCCGCTCGCGACGTTGGACCGTGCAATACGCGAGACAGGGGCAACTGTGCTGGGGGTGACGGTGATGCCTGGTCCACAGTTGAGCGATGCGGTCCCTACATGTCGCGAACTCAAGCGTCGCCATGCAGAGTTGACCGTGGTGTGGGGTGGCTATTTCCCGACACAGCATTGGGAAGTCTGTCTGCGGGCCAGCTATGTGGATTACGTGGTGCGCGGTCATGGAGAGGTGGTCTTCAAGGAATTGTTGGACACTCTGAAACGAGGCGATGATCCAGCGGCGCTGCCAGGGATCGCCTATCGTCATCCTCAAAATGGTGAACCCATTTCCAATGTAGAGGCTCCCATCCCCCATCCCGACCAGATGCCTGATTTTCCATACCATCGAATACCGATGGAACGTTACATTCGTCCGACCTTTTTGGGCAATCGCACATTGCCTCATCACGCCAGCTATGGCTGTCCATTTTTCTGTAATTTCTGTGCCGTTGTGAATCTGGTTAACGGACGCTGGCTGGCCCAGTCTGCGGAGCGTACGGCCAATACAGCCAGGCAGTTGGTGACACGCTACGGGGCCAATGCCATCGAGTTCTATGACAACAACGCCTTCACGGCAGAGGCCCGCATCGATACGATGCTGAAATATAAAGACCGGACCTGGGAAAGGATGCGTGATAGTGGACTGAAGATGGTCTTTCTGGGCGCTGAATTGGGCTCGAATGAGACGCTGCAACGCATGAACAAAGGAGGGAAAGCTTCGACTGAGAAAACATTGGAGATCGCCCAAAAAATGGCCCATTATGATATCGTGCCAGAGATGTCCTTTGTGCTGGGCAATCCGCCTGATCCTGAAGCCGATATTCGCCAGACCATCAACTTTATTCGACAGGTGAAGCGCATCAATCCAGCGACAGAGATTATCCTCTACATGTATACACCGGTGCCATTGGCTGGTGAGTTATATGAACAGGCCAAGGCAGAGGGCTTCCAATTTCCAGAGACATTAGAGGGTTGGATCAGCCACGAGTGGCAGGAGTTTTCGCAACGTCGGAGCATCACCATGCCGTGGCTACAAGATCCAGTTCGCCGCAAGATTCGCAACTTTCAGTGGGTGCTCAATGCCTACCATCCCACAACCACAGACATCACCATGAGTTGGCAGCAACGTACGTTGCTGCGAACGGCTGCAACTTGGCGTTATCAATTGGGAATTTACCAATTTCCGTTGGAACTGCGGGCGCTGCACAAGGTGATGTCCTATCAGCGGCCAGAAACAAGCGGTTTTTGAGTGAGAAGCGGGGGATGAAGCAACAGATGGGCAAGATCCTGCGTAAGTTGACCGCCGTTTGTGGCTACAGTCTGGATAGAAAGCCACGGGCCATATTGCGTGATCGGTCCCGCGAATTGGCAGTCACGCTGGATCTGTTAGTGGCGCATCTGTTGACTCGTCAGGATCAATGCATCTTTGTCCAAATCGGGGCGTATGATGGAATCTCGGTTGATCCAATGCATCCGATTATCGTGAAGTATGGTTTACAAGGCGTTCTTGTCGCGCCGCAGCCCGATGCTTATGCCGAACTTTGTCAAACATACGCCGGAACGAGTGGTCTTGAGTTGGTGAATGTCGCCGTTGCCGAGCAGGATGGGACGAGGACACTTTATCGGATCAAACGTCGGGCCGAGATTCCGCAGGGATTGCATCAACTCGCCACCTTCGACCGCGCGTTGCTGGTCAGACAGCTCAAGATGATTGGGAATGTGCAGGCTGAGATTGAGGAAATATTCGTGCCGTGTCTCATGGTTGATCAATTGCTCAAACGGGCGGGTTTGGGGCGCGTTGATCTTCTCTATATTGATGCGGAGGGGTATGACTACGCCATCGTCAAACAATTCGATGTCGCGAATCGCAAACCACAGATCATCGGATTCGAGCATCGATGGTTGAGGAGCAGCGAACTAAATGAGTGTGTCGACTTTCTCATCTTTCATGGGTACAAGGTGGCTGTGGATCAGCAAGATACCTTGGCTTATCGGTGCTGAATATAGACAAAATGACACTCCATTATCTCGAGCATTTGGCCATGCTTGGTACAACTGGCATTCATCCGTTGGGCGTCCAGGCCACAGCGCTCCTCATTCAGGAATTGGCACTTGAGGAGAATCAGAACGTTTTAGAGATCGGGTGTGGAACTGGTGGAACAATCGTACGTATTCTTTCAGGCTATCCAGTACGCATCCTGGGTGTCGAGCAATTGGCCTCCATGGTCAAAATGGCCCAAAAACGGCTTCGGGTGTGCAGGCTCGAATCGCGCGGCGCCGTGATACAGTCTGATGTGCGAACCTTGCCCGTCTCAGATAACGCGTTTGCAAGTGCATATGCTGAATCTGTGCTTGGATTCCAAAATGAGCATCAGAGTCGGACTATCTTGCGCTCTGTCCACAAGGCGTTGCAGTCTGGTGGCAGATTTGTGTTGAACGAAGCGGTCTGGAAACCCAACGTCGATCCCCAAGTGGTGGCTGCCATTGATGAAGCCTGCAAGGTCGATTTTGGGTTGAGCCAGGCATCGTCTCAGCCTTGGTCAGTTGATCACTGGATATCCGCGATCGAGGCGGCAGGCTTTCTGGTGTTGTCGGCCGATAAGCTTGATGAGGAGAGCGGTCCTTCTAATTCTGTACCGATAGCTCCCGTACGCTCGCGTCTTCTGACAGCGCTTTTTCGTTCGCAACGGCTCTGGCGTTCTTCCTTGCGGCGTCAACATGGTCGGTACAATCGTTTCTTGAGAGAGCATAGCGGAGATGGTTGTTTGATTGAAGCGCGGCTTTTTGTGCTAGAAAAACGTGGTTAAGTAAAACCCAGAAAAAGAAAGGGAGTGTGTCCCAAAGTGTGTAAATACAACCGATTCTCTGACTGAGCGGTGTCCATTTACACACTTTGTGGTACGCACTCGAAAGAAAGGAGGCACCGATGGACACATCCGAATGTTGACGAATATCACAAATAGGCTCGATCTGGTTACGCGTGGTTGGTTGACGCTCTTGTCGGGAACGATCGCTCGATTTGCGCTGAGCTTTCTGGCAGGTGTTCTGCTGGCGCGTACACTCGGTCCAACCGGATATGGAACCTACTCACTGATTGGAGCATTTGTCGGCATCGTCGCGGTGATTAGCGACTTTGGTTTATCACAGACAATCGTCAAGGAGGTGGCATCGAATCGTGATCAACATCCTGAGATTGCTCTGACGCGAGCAAGGGTCTTCTATTGGCTCCGCATCGGATTGGCTGGCGTAGCCACTTGTTTCGTCATCGTCGGATCTGGCTTGATTAGTGAAGGGTGGTTGGGGTTGCCTGGGATGGCTGGACTGCTGAGCTTGGCGGCACTGGGTCTCGTCGTTTCCGCCCTCAATGGTTCAATGAGCGCACTCTTCCAAAGCATTGAGCGTTTCGACCGCATTTCTATTGTGATGCTGGTCACTGCCGGAGCGGAGACGTTGGTTGCGCTGCTGTTGGCGGCAACCGGTCAACTGTCGCTCACCAGTGCGATTCTTGGGATTAGCATTGGCACGACTCTACTTGGCTTTATTGTGGGTGTGCATTATTTGAAAACTGATTGGACAATAACGGTCGGTCGACCAACCACATTTCCAGGCCTGAAATCTCTATGTACTGAGAGTTCATCACTTTTTCGGTTTGGCCTGTGGCTCTGGCTTGCGAATATTCTAACAATTGTTGGCGCTCGTCTCGATCTCTTTTTGGTTAGCTACTGGTTATCTCCCGTTGATGTAGGGCTCTATGTATTGGCACTAAATCTCTCCTATAAATTGAACTTTGTCAATCATAGCTTATATCCAGCCTTGATTCCCGCTGCCTCTGCGCTTAAAGACAGAGATGCTGTTCGGCAATATCTAGGCAAAGGGATCATTCGTAGTAGCGCAATCGGCATTGTCGTATTGCTCGTAATCCCACTTGCGACTTGGTTGGTGCCGTGGATCTACGGTTCACCGTATCGGGGGACAGTTGATCTATTGCAGATGTTGAGTTTGATTGTCGTATTGGACACATTTGCGCTGCCCATTAGGCTTTTGTTCTACACATTTGACCGTTCGGACATTCCAATATGGGAAGGATTCGCTCAGGTGAGCGTATTTCTTTTTGCGAGCTTCTGGCTCATTCCGCTCTGGGGCACGACCGGTGCAGTAGCGTCTCGCTTGTGTGGTCACTTGGCCGGTATGATCATCACATTTGGCTTAATCTCAAAAGAGTATGTCAAGATGGCATATTCTCAATGAGAAGGGTATGGGCGGAGCCGACCTACCGGGAAGAGGTCAAGTGTTGTTGGGTTTTCGAGACCATTTCTGACTTCTTCCCGAAAGGTGTTGACCGTGCAATGGAACAGGTGCTGAGTATGAATGTGACAAATGGCGAGATGAATCGAGGATGCGCTTAAGTGACTCAGGAATCCAAACGCATTCACGTTGTTTTTGTGAGTCTAGCTTATGCCAGAGGAGAGTTCTCCACGCCAGTCGATCTATTGAATAGATACTTTCTGAATACTGGTTGGACAGAGGCTGTCCGTCGCGTTGGAGCACAGGTCACTGTTCTGCATCGTTTTGACCAGAACGCAATTGTCGAGCGCAATAACGTTAGATATTACTTCGTGAAAGACCAGTATGATTCAATTCTCGATTGGTGGCAGGTTCCCTGGCGCTTGCTCCGACAGGTCAGAACGATCTGTGTAGAGAGCTTGAAACAGGGTCAAAATGCGATCGTCCATTTTCACGGTCTGCTTTTTCCGCTACAGATTAAGATATTGCGCATGTTGTTGCCACAGCATTTGCCCATCGTTGTGCAACATCATGCAGAGACACCCTGGCCCATGCCAAAAAGGGTGATACAATCGTGGGGAGTGCGCAATCTGGATGGATTTTTCTTTACAAATCAGGAACTTGCTCAGCCGTGGCTCAGTGCAGGTATCCTTCCATCCCAGCACAAGATCTACGCGCTTATGGAAGGTTCATCGATCTTAACATATCAGGATCGTGCAACCGCTCGCAAACAAACGGGAATGACAGGCAATCCCGTCGTGCTATGGACGGGACGTTTAATTTCTGTCAAAGCGCCTCTCACCGTGCTGGCTGGTTTTGAACAGGTGCTTGCGCATGTGCCTGATGCACGGCTCTATATGGCATATTCGAGCGGAGATATGGTTGAATTCATCAAAGAGATGGTGAACCAGAATCCAGTCTTGCGTCCGGCAGTGACATTTCTGGGAACAATCCCCTACACGGAAATTGAACCCTACTACAACAGCGCCGATATCTTTGTACAGGGAAGCCGCTCAGAAGGTTCGGGGATTGCTCTATTGGATGCCCTGGCGTGTGGTGTTGTGCCCGTTGTGACAGACATTCCCTCCTTCCGTACGATTACAAATGATGGAACGATTGGTGCGTTATGGACCGTAGATGATGTAGATGCCTTCGAGGATGCATTCGTGAAGGTTTGGACACAGTCATTAACAGAGCAGTCTGAAAAGGCACAAAGGTACTTTCAATCGCGGTGGAGTTTTTCAGTTATTGGCCAGAAAGCGGCAAAGATCTACGAACAAATATTACGATCTCAACAGTCATGAGAATTGCATATATCTTGCCTGGGTTTAGCGAAAGTGAAACAGACTGGGCCATTCCATCCTATCTACATTTGGCGAAAGAGCTATCTAATCGTCATCAACTGTCTATCTTCTCCCTGCGATATCCCAGCAGCCGAAAACCTTATCAAATTCATGGTGCTACAGTCTGGCCATTGGGCTACGGAACGCGTAGCGGAGCACATCGATTTTTGCTATTGACCGAAGCTCTGGCAACGATTGTACGAGTTGCTCGGCAGCAACGTTTTGAGATCGTGCATGGTTGTTGGGCAGACGAGCCTGGATTTCTCGCAATGGTGACCGGTCATCTTCTCCGCATTCCAAGTATTGTTTCGCTACGTGGTGGGGAACTGGTTGGATTCCCAGATATTGGCTATGGTGGTCAATTGAGTCGGGCCAATCGGGTGTTGATTCGGTTGGCCCTACGGCATGCAGATTGCGTAACCGTTGATTCGCAATTCTTAGGTCAACTAGCAAAACCTTATGTCAAATCTGAAAACCTGTTGATGTTGCCGTCTGGCGTGGAAACCACACTCTTTACACCCGCTCCTTTCATACGAGAGGGCATATTCAGCCAAGACAAGGTCAATCTTCTGCATGTCGGTTCTTTGAGTCCGATCAAGGGCCATGCAGCGCTGTTGCAGGCGTTTGCTCAGGTGACGATCCAGATTCCCAATGCGCATCTCCATCTCATTGGTGAGGGTCCGTTACACAATAGTTTAATCAAGACGTGCCAAAGACTTCAAATAGACAAGTTAGTCACTTTACACGGAGCAGTCCCCCATGATCAACTACCTGCCTACTATCAAATGGCCGATCTCTTTGTTCTCTCTTCTCTTCATGAAAGCCAATGTCTGGCACTGATGGAGGCGGCAGCCTGCGGATGCCCAGTCGTTGGTACGGCAGTTGGTATCTTGCCAGATCTAGTTGATCCGGATGCCCTTGCGCCAGTCGGCGATGCCAACAGATTGGCGAGCGTGATTCTAAATATGTTGCAAAACCCAGATCGTCTAAAAGCACTTGGCGAGAGGGTCCAAGAGAAGGTGCGTTCAGAATACAATCTGAACCAGACGATAGCACAACTCGAGGAAGTTTATAGTAAAGCCATTGCGAAAGTTCAAATTCTGAGTACCGCATATTCGTAAGAATCCATGCTTACGGAATCGGGAGAGGGATTTCACTCTTCACCGATTTGGTGGATGAGCACGAAAAATTCATCATGTTTAGATCCATTGCGAATATTCTCGACCAACGAAGTAGCGTTTTTTATGGTGAACGGCTGGTATTTATTGGTCTCGTGCTTTTGGTTTTTGGCATACCCTTTGAACGATTCGAGACTCAGTTTCGATTACTAGGGTTCATTAACATCACAAATCTTGTTGCCCTCATGATGTTGGTATTGGGTCTCTGGGCCGGCAATTTGCTGATCAACCGTCGTTGGCCGACTGGTTGGCCAACCAAGTTTTCCATACCATTGGGGTTGCTCTTATTAGTCGCACTGCTTGCCAGTCTTGTCGATCCTCTGGACAGTACCGCAGCGATCAAGGGGTTTTTCCGACTGCTGCTCGGTGTTGCTGTTTTTGGCATGGTTGTGGATCTTGCGACCACCCCCAGTCGTATACAGTTGCTCGTCGCGGCATTGGCAATATTGGGCTGTATCATTGCGATATTAGGAATTTTGGATTGGTATCGTCTGCCGTCAGTTGTTACATTTCTCAACCAGTTTCAGCGGCAGAACTCAGGCAACCGTCTGATCGTTTTTAACTCTGTTAGCACAACGGCTCTTAGCCTTGCAATGACTGGTTGTATTTCTTTGGGCCTGATGGGGAGCGCTTTTCGTCAGCGCAACAGGCAATTCACGATACTATGGAGTCTGAGTAGTATCCTGATCGGCACGGCGCTTCTGTTAACCATGAGTCGGGGGGGGCTCCTGGCGTTTGCCATTGCTGTTGCGAGCATTTTTATCTTTGGCAAACATTCTTCCATCTGGAGATGGTTGGTCATTATTAGTATGGTTCTTATTCTCGGCGTCGTGACAGTACAACGCGAGGCAAACACCTTCGGGAGACCCGAGTATTCGTCCGGCTTGAGTGGTCGCCAATATTTGTGGTCGGCAGCCCTTCAGCTCGGCTTTGAAAATCCCTGGCTTGGTATTGGTCCCAATAACTTTAGATTGGTCGAGCGAGAGCGTGTAAAGGTACCAAGCGACTTTCCCGGGATTGGTGGTCAGACAGGGCCAACAGCACCAATTGGGGTCAGCGCCCATAATCTTTACTTGCAATTTTTTGCCGATCTAGGTTGGCCTGGTCTGCTGATTCTGATCTGGATCGTCTTCATTTCTCTGGGAACGATCTGGCGTCTTCTTCGGCAAAGTCCGTTTGCATGGCAGAATGGAATTGCGACCGCACTCATTGTCTGGTGGGTCCAGAGCTTATTGGAAACATTCGTGTGGGTGACAGGTGGTTCACTCTTATTTTGGCTGACATTCGGAGTGGCGGTTGCGACTGAGCACAAAATGATTGACCAGCCAACCGCAAAAACCCATTAAAAGAAGGAGCCTTTGAGTCTTCTTCAATATCTTCATGATTTAATTTCCCTTGTCAACTGCCAAGTTCCTATTGAATCATAACTCTTTGGAGATTGTTTTTATGTTTTGTTCAACCGTCATACCAACCGTCGGCCGTTCAACATTATCCCGTGCGGTTCACAGCGTTTTGACACAAGAATTGCCGGCAGAGTTCGAGGTGATTGTTGTAAACGACTCCGGAACCCCCTTACCAGAGGCTGACTGGCAGCAATCATCAAGGGTACGGGTGCTAGACACGTGTCGACGAGAACGAAGCGTTGCGCGAAACACAGGAGCGGCAGTTGCAAAGGGCAAATTTTTGCATTTTTTGGACGACGACGACTGTCTCTTACCGGGGGCATTGGCACATTTCTGGGACTTAGTCCATCGTAAAAATGGAAACTGGGTCTTGGGAAACTCTCAATTACAAGATCGACAAGGGCAATATATCTCGGAACTGCGCCACAAAATGGAAGGGAACTGCTTTATTCAAGTGATGGCAGGGGAGTGGATGCCCATGGGTGCATGGGCAATAGAATCCAGTCTGCTTTTCACAATCGGTGGGTTTAACTCCATGATCGCTGGCCCCGAAGATGTAGACATCTGTCGACGACTTGCGCTTTATACTGATCTGATTAGCTCGTCGCAAGCTGTTGCTTGTATTACGATGGGTGAAGAAGGCAGCACGACAAATCGAGCACGAGCGCAGCAAGAGAGCCATTGGGCCAGAGAACAGATACTTGCAGAACCAGGCGTCTTCTCCAGAATGAATGCATCAGCCGATACGAGCTATTGGTATGGTCGGATGGTCCGAGTTTATCTCACATCAATCATGTGGAACCTGCGACACAAGAACCTGCTCACAGCAGCCAGTCGAGCCCTGTGGGGAATTTTAGCATTTGCAGCAGCCGGTTCTCACATCATTGCATCTGACTTTTGGTATGCCATCACAAAAGCATACAAAAGTCCTTCCTTCGGACCGAGAGCAGTCCCCTACTCGCCGCAACCTGAGAAACTTTCACATATGCCGCTCACGGTCAATCACGAATAAGTGTTTATCCGAAAAGTTCTGTGATGATGCATTCTCTCCCGAGAAGCGGGTCAGGGTCACAACCAATTTTCGGATAGATAGTTTATTCTGGCTCGATCCCTGCTGCACATAACTGAGCCTCCAATCGTTCGGCACGTGCCTGCTCATCATTTGCCCGCTTACGTTCATCATCTGCTCGTTCTCGTCCGGTTGGAATCAGGTTACCGTCGCCATCGATCCAGCGCAGCCAACGCGCCGTTCTGCCTTCAAATTCGCCGTCCCACACAGTAAGCCCTAAGCCAATCGATGGAAACCAAAGAGAATCAGTTTCGACATACTCTAACCCTTGCAGTTGATAGACGATCAAAGGCGTTTCTTGAATACATGTATCGGGATCATATACAACATAATAGGCAACACGCATCTGGGCATATTGAGTTTTCTTACGCGTCAGCTCTCCTCCTTTTGCATTTGAGACGATTTCAATAGCCATGTCGGGTGGTTTGCCCATTGCCCAAATCAGATACGACCTCCCTTCAGTCTTCCACCAATCCTCAGGCATCTTCACATCAAGGCTCAGAAAAACATCTGGCACAATTGCTGGTTCGTCAATCTGGTAAAAAACACCTACATTCGTGGCGACCAAGAAAGGGCGCTCGTTCCCAGGACCACTCCATGAACTATAGGGTGGATCGGCTAAAAGGCGCTGTTGTTTTTCGGAAAACATATTGTCCACAGGGGAGTCATCCTCGGTGATTAAATGTGATGTATCTGGTGGAGGGGCTAGTTCAACAGCAGTTGTTTTGTCCAAGACTAAGTCGGCCATTGTTATTTATCCTAATATCTGGAGTGCGTACCACAAGGTGGTAAATGAACGCTGTTCAGTCAGAGAACCGCCGCATTAACATACTTCGGGACACACTCCCTTATCTGCCATATTCCCTCTTATGACAGTACTCACAATATCGATGCATACAGCACAGGCGTTCTGCAAAGATTGTACCATATCTAGTCGCAAAACAGTAACCATGTTTATCTAATATCTCATCCGAAAATCGTTCTGTCCTGATTGGTCGATTCCACGCATCAAATAAACGGGGCGCTGAGACATATGCCGAACACTCTCGCTTTGAACGCGAGTCGGCAGATCATGGCAAAAGACAGAAGTCGTTGGCATATAGCGCAACGTCATACCGCGTCGAGGGTGCTCCGAGCGATTCGGTTCGGAGCCATGATAGAGATAGACATCATGGAGTGAGATCTGCCCTGGTTCCAGAACAATATCGACGGCCTCAGCTTCGTCAAACTGGCTAGCATCAAGTTCGAGATTTAAGGCGATGCCCTCTTCGTCACTCTTGTTATGTTTGGCCAGCGTTCTTGATCGGTGGGAGCCGGGAATAACGCGTAGGCAACCGTTTTCCAGCGTTGCCGCATCAATGGCGACATACAGTGCAGGTCGCCAGCGGTCGAATCGGCCAATATTCGCCATCCTGGTGCCAAGGTGTTTTGGTGCCCACCCTGGCCGGCTTGGCAAAGAAGCTCGAATTCCAGAGCGCGAAATCCTCACCAATGAGCTGTGCCACCATATCGAGGAGCTGCGGAATTCGAGCAATCGTCAAGTACCATGTATCAAAAGCAAGTAGCGAGGAACAGTAGTCGCTAAACTCTGGATGTCGCTCAATCAATCGGCTATGAGCTTGCTTAATTTCCTCGATCACAGTTTCCGGCAGACGGAAGTCTGGCGTTACAAATCCGTCGCGATGATATTTCTTGATTTGTCTCTTTGTAAGCATAAGAATCCCTCCTGAGGGACGGTTCGTTCTGAACTGACCCATGAATACTGACAACAGATCATCAATTACCAGTCACCAATCAACTAAGTTGTCCAATCCAACACCATCCCCAATGTATCCGAATCCCAACGAGCCAATTGGGCGTATGCATCAGCCGCCTCGGTCCAAGTAAAGCGATGGGTAATCAGCGACCGCACCAAGAGGCGACCTTGGGCCAACAACCGAAGCGTCACCTGCTGGTCATCATAGATGCTCCACCATCCTGGGAACGAGTCTTGAATGGGTCGAGTCGTCACGTGTGCACCGAGCACCGTTAACCCTTTCTTGTGGACGCCGCGATAGAAGTTCACAAGCTCCGTTTCGCCACGTGTGCTCCCCAATAACACCACACGACCGTGGGGACGTGCCAGATCGAAGGCCGATAGCACAGCGTCAGGGTGACCCGTCGCTTCGATTACCACGTCTGGTAATACGCCATTCCCTAGTTCTTCTAGCTTTTTCTTCACCTGTTCATCGGCCAAAACCAGATGGTCTGCACCCACATGGCGCGCAAATTCGAGCCGTCGTGCGTCTCGGTCAACCATGATTGCAGGCAAAGCGCCACTCAGTTGGGCGAGCTGCATGGCAAGTAACCCCACTAGCCCTGACCCGATGACAGCCACTGACTCACCCAATTCGACCCGCGCTTTGCGTACCCCCTGAAGCGCGATCGCTGATAATTCATAAAAGGCGGCCTCTTCTTCCGCCAATCCCGCGGGCAGATGATGGGCTGACCTTGCATTAGAAGCCTGATAGAGCCGATGGCGGGTACGCGTGGCCACAATATCACCGACTTTCCAACCCGCTAGATCAGGTGCAACCTCAACGACCTCGCCAATATTGCTATATCCGGGTGTCCTTGGGTAAATGCCTGACGTGTTGGATAAACCCAGCAAGATCGCACGTTCTGTACCCGGACTGATGAGAGATGTTCGAGTTCGAACCAGAAGTTGGCCCGGACCGAGCGTCGGCATCGAGCAAGAGACGATATCGGTCACACCAGGTTTCGTGAAGGATATTTCGTAGTTTGGTGTCATGACGGGATCTCTATCGTTTGTATTCTTTGGACTTTAACTTTATTACCTTATTTTTGCGCAACGGGAAGGGAATTCTATTCGTTGACGCAATAAGAGCCTGATTCTATTCGATCAAATTCGTCAAAATGCCGAAAAAAGGATAGCCTCAAAGAAATTCATTAGAGATACCCGATCCAAGGAGGCATTCATGGCAATAGAATTCGGACTAACGAACGAGATCAGCAATACTCAGTATGCACCATTAGCTGCGTTGCTGGCACACTACCATCAAGAGAAAGTGCTAACTGCGTTGAAGAAGATCGAAATACCGGTCAAAACGTATGAATATACACCAGCAAGTAAGTTGGAACAGGTGCTGGTTAGCATATTATGTGGTTGCGCAACGCTGACTGAGTTCAATACAAAGGTCAGACCAGAAAGACTTCTTGCGAAAATTTATGGGATGGAGCAGCTTAGTGAGCAATCAAATATGTCTCGTACATTAGACGCCCTAACTCTAATGAATATCGGTAGAGTGCGGTCAGCGAAATCTGCAAGCCTCTAAGCCAAATACACAACCACGATTGGCGAGGGTTCTTGTGGTTAGACTTTGACCTATCCGGATTACCATGCGGCAAAAAGGGGGTGGTTCAAAATTAGGTTTACACTTTTGATATATAGACAAAAATCTATATGAGACCGTTTTCTCTCTGAGAACCGGCGAAATCAGAGAATATAAACGTTCTTTCTGTTTCTAAAAGTGTAAACCTATCTATCCAGCTAAAATGAACCACCCCCACCACTGCACCTTCAAATGGGGTTTCAGTTCGTTTTTTTCAGAATTTCACTCACGGTTTCATGCGAAATGTCTTCCACAAACTTTAACTCAACCGCTGTGGTTGCTAGCAGCCTTAAAGTCCATCGGCTTCGCCCATCTGGTCCTTTCGTACACGCTAGTGCCGTGATTTTGGCTCTGGCTTCGTTACTAATCTCGACTGGTCGTCCGCTTCTTGGCCTCTCTTTTAGGGCTTTGGTTAGCCCTTCCGTCACATATCTTTTGCGGATTCGCACCACCGTTGCTCGCGTCACTCCCACTCGTTCCATGATTTCTCTGTCTGTTTTTCCTCCATCTGACAAGAGCAGAATATGTACCCTTCTTATCTTTCTTACGTTCTCTTTTCCTTTTGCCGTTATTCGCCTTAATTCATTTCTGTCTTTATCACTTAGTTTAACTTTATATACTTGCTTCATTTCTCTCTGCCTCCTCGTTTTTTTAGTCACTTTCTGGCAGAGTTTACCGTATTATAACTTATCTGACAAAACAATAGTGTTGGTCGCTAGAGTTGTGTATCCATTGTTGGGATTTTGCTCTCCTGCATCTAGGTGTGCTCTATCGATATGAAGGCGACCGAGAAAGAGTGTCAAGAACAAGAGCAGGGCTGGGGCGATGAGCCAGTAAACACAAGCACGAGAGACTGGAAGATTGGAGAATGGAGAAAAGGGCACTGAGTATACTCCTAACCATTGTGACCTACGATTTGGCCGTCTCTCATCTAGCACAACTTGGATGACACTATCTGGTTCACAACTGATAATTGGGACCACTGCTGATTCACGGACGTACCACAAACGGCAAATAGGTTGCGCTGTCGCACCCCTCATGCTCGAATATAAGCGCCTCGCTTGTCCCCATATCACCGTCCTTATCGGTGACAGAGAAGATGATGTCGTATGAGCCAGCTGCTGTATAACGATGGGTTGGACTGACGCAACTGTTTCCCTCCATTGTGCCAGGCACTCTGCCTGTCTCGTCACCATAATCGACCATGCACGTAAATGGTCCGTCATTGGCACCTGGGTCGGTAAAGGTGGCAGTGGCTGTAACCACGCTGCAGGCATCAGCAGTCACGGAATCTGCCCGAGGCATTTCGACGTTGGGAGCGACGTTGTTGATGATCACAGGAATCGCTCTGCTGACGGGATCACTGATGCCATCGCTGACCGTCAGTGTGGCGACATAGTGACCATTATCATTGCAGGTAATATCGGTGGGGAGGCTGGTGGGATCCGAGAGAGTACATTGGTCAGAATCAATGGTCCACGTATAAGTAAGCACATCATTATCAATGTCAGAGACATTCGGGGACAGGCGTATGGTTGCCCCCTCATTGTTGTTTGGGGGATCATAGGGGTCAACAACTGGAGGGTCATTTCTATCTATAATCTGAGCACGTAGGCTGACTACGCGGAAGGTCCTGTCTGTGAACCCCTCAGCATTCAGGACCGGTCCAGCAAAGAGAACTTCATTATGTGTCGTATCAGCCCAACGCACGACTGCACCATCCATCCACCGCACGTCTGGCTGGAGATCCAATAACCGCATACCTCCTGCGATATCATAGGCGTAGATGCCGCCGTCTTGACCCGCCGCGTAGATTTCGGCCCGACCGTCACTGTCTAGATCCGCCACGCGTACGACCCGTAGCCATTCGTTGACCCCTGTAATAATTTCGGTTGCCGTAAACGTGATTCCTGTGACGAGAACGATCTCCGCCTCAGAACCATCCCAAGTCGAGATCGCAATGTCAGCACCTGGTAACCCATCAATTTCTCCTGCATCAAAGCCATGAATTGTTTTGGTTGGACGAACGATTACCTGACTGGTGTGGTTATGGATACCTGCACCTGCCGTGTACGTGACGAGATCCAGCTCCCGCTGCCGCCCCGCCCAAATCAAACTCTCGCTGCCATTGCCCAGGAAGTCGTCTGCAACAGGTCTTAACATCGGTTCAAAGTTCACGCCGCCATCTTTGAGTTCAACATAAGGATACTGCTCTGTCGCTGCATCCCAAACGTACCGCCGTAGGTGATTGGTTGGATCGGGGAAGTCACCATGTTTTGAAATCACCCAAATTTCCAGATTGCCGTCGCCGTCCAAATCGGCCACGGCAGATGCATACCGACCAGGCCAAATTTGGGCCACGTCGATATCCATATTTTCGACAAGTTTGGTTCCCTCATAGCGGTGGGACCGCAACCACTCTCCAGTGTTGCCAAAGCGATGCTCATCGTAAACAAGCCAATTCTGCCCGTCATTGCGAATCGGCGCAATCAATGGTCGCTCGGCACTTGTAATGGATGGACCGTCCAACAACGTGCCCTCATCCCACACCCCCCCTGGATTTTGGAACACTGCCACGCGTGCATCCACACCTTTGGTCAGCACCAAATCTTGGGTACCATCATTAGTCAAATCGCCAACTGCCATACTAAGGTCATTAACATCATCAGGGAAGAGCGTATCATTCTCGATGATCGTCTGGATCGTAACATCGAGGCGACATGGCGTTGGCCCCGACGAACAGTCGATCGTCAACTGTGTTGCTGGCGAGTCTGCGCCCGTATCTATCTGGCGCGTGGTGGTGCATCCTGGCCGGGCAATGGCTTCGAGCGCAAGTTGATCACCCTGGGGCGAATAGTCAAAATACCTGGTTCCATCTTGCGTGCGTGCGGCTCCTAGATTGATGACCCCACCACCGGCCAACTGCCAGAGACCATTGGCATCGGTCAGACCACTGAGCGGTGCCGACTGGCCATTGCCTGTACTGTCGTTATCATGGATGGTTAAATAGACCAATGCGTTGGCAAAAGGGAGGTTGTCATCAACTTGAACGACTTGACCCCAAATCGCATCATTGCTCGGGATTGACAAGACCGGCCCTGTGGTAAATTGATAGGCTACGCCATCATTGTCATCCGTCGTGTTACCTGACTGCACGTGAAAGTAGTAGGTGGTCTCTGGGGATAGATCACCTATAGTAATGTGGTGAATGGTGCTTTCTATGGCCGTACCACGGTCGTCTGTCGCCGTCTGGGTGAGTGCTGCGGCATCTGTTCCGTAGCGTACCTGGCCATCACTGTCAAATCCAGTCAACCAGGAGATGGAGGCACTCCTGGCACGCAGGTTGGTGATACGCACATTGCTAATCTTCGGTTGGCATGTCGCCAAGGCACTGGACGCGGTCAAGGACTGTTCCTGCCTGTCTTGCTCTTGTCGCTTCGTATCCTGCAAGGATGCGCCAACGGCGGCCTGCGGTGTCCAAATGCTCTCAACCTCGCTTAGCAGGAAGTAGTTGCCATTGGGCATCATGGTGAAATCACCGATAGACGGATCGCAGATATGGGTACGCCAGTTGCTGATGTGTCTGTGCCAACGAGCGATCTGCATTACCCGACCACCCTGGTTTGCAATTTGTGTACAGGCTGTAGAGGCATTGAGTGACGGGGCGGTATGGGCCAAGGCGACAAAGTTCCAACCCGGTTGCAGCGGAATGCTCGCACTCTGGGCAGGTTTATTGACGCTGACCAACGTAGCGGTCGATGGGCAAGTTGTTTCTACAAAGTAGGGAGTTTGAGCGGCAAGCGTTAGGACACCAATGGGCGGGTTGAGGAGCGCGGTTTTCCAATTGTCGTGCTGCCAGCTTGCCACCGCGCGTGGACAGCCTCCTAGGTCCATGAGATCGTCCATGAAATCGCTGCTGCTGTAGTTCGCCCGGGGCGGTGCAGCCAGACTCACCACATTCCAGCCAGCGTTCAAATCGTAAATCATTTTGGAGAAGGGGCGGCTTACAGGGGTGGACCAGCTGTTTTCGTTGTCCTTTATTTGATACGAAATTGTATGGACACCAGCAGACAGGCTGGCGACCGTTTTTGTAAAGAATCCTCGTGTATCAAGCAAGCCATCCCTATCTGACTCCCACCGTTGTTCCATAATTTCGGCATGACCTTCATGATTGATGGCATCCCCATCTGCTGCCGACCCAGAGAAGCGCATCGAATCTGGGTAAGACGTCGCCGCGTTAGGGTGAATGTAGTGAATGGTGGCAATTGGGGCAAGATTCTCTTGTTCGCTCGGTACAACTAGATCGATCTGCTGACCACCACCAACAACCGTGTAAAGTTTGCTGGCTGTTCGGTCGCTGTAGCTTGTGGTGACTGTAATCTGTTCGCCTGGTTCGACCCAGAGAGGCTCGGAACTCAAGTTGACGGAAAAGTATGGATTGGAGCCATCTGTGTCTGCACGTGTAGATGTTGTTAATTGACCGTCTTGGCTTTCGATATGGACCTGTACTTTATTGATTGGATGTCTGGTTGCACCGTCATAAACATAGCCAAAGGCACAGCAGACAGGAACCTCCTGCCATTCTGTTACCTCGGTGCAGCCGTTGGGTAGTGGTTCTGCATCATTGGGCGGTTGTATGAAGTTGGCATAGGCGTTTTCGGAAACCAAAGATATCCCAAAAAATATGAAGCAATATAATGCTGTACGACATAAAGTCGCATAGTTAGACATAGTTTCCACCTTGGCTGAAAAGATATGAGTCTCAGTAGATCCAAATTTGGCGTTTTTGGCGATTTTCAGTCGAGATTGCAGGGATTTTGGAGTCATTTATTCAGATTTCGGTTACAGAAAACAACCTATTTCATATCTGAAAATCGCCCAAATCTAACGCAAAAACTAGATATCGACCGGCAAATTTGTATTTATGTCAACTGTTTAGCCAGAATTCTCTCTCAAAACCTGAAATTTGGATCTACTGAGTCTTGAACATATAGGATAAAACGTTCGTCATCCAAAAAATTCGACATGGAATTGTCTGCCATGGATATGTCTCATTTGCGTGCATTTGGAATGAGTTGGGTACCGTGAGTACATCCCGTTACCATGCGGCTTGCGTCTACGGACCCGCACGGGGCGTGCTCACCCCTCGGTTTAACTAGCTTCAACTGCACGCCTCATTTATGGGCAACCACCAACATCACCCTCTTTCTCAGCCTCAGCCTTAGCCTCTTCCTTGTTTATAGCAGCGAATGAAAGACCATCCCGCCCAGTGGAATGGATGGGTAAAGTTGGGGTGAGCCAGGAGGGTGTGTCGTGCTCGGTTAAGCGCCTGCGCTGGCGTCATGCCAGCAGCAATATGCTGATAAAAGATCTCCATAAAGCAACTTGTGGCATCATTGGGTACCTGCCACAGGCTGACGACCAATGCGCCCGCACCTGCACGCAAGAAGGCATGGCTTAAGCCCAGGACGTCAGCACCCTTCAGATCCCCAATGCCGGTCTCACAGGCGCTTAAGACTACAAGCGGTGCGCGTGTCAATTTCATTTGGGCCAGATCGATGAGAAGAAGTGGGGTATCATCACTGAGATGAATATTGGAAAACCAAGGATTGTCGTGACGAAATTGAGCATGGGCGGCAAGATGCAGGATATCGGCCTGCGGGCCATGGGCCAGCAGACTTTGCTGCGTGGCTTCGGTTTCCAAATAGAGGCGGCAAGAGATGGCTACTTGCTGCTTGGCGGTTGCAAAGGTCGCGCTGATTTTCTTGGCTTCCTCAAGTGTGCCTTGAAGTTTGCCGCCACGCGAACAGCCAAAGATGTAGACTGTGGGGCTACATTGCGGATGCATTGCTGCCTTATGATGGAAAGATTGCTCGAGCCTATCGGTTTGTTGATAGAGCATAGCTGCCGCGGGCAAGTAAGTGACGGCATATCGATTCATCAGATACTCTGTCCCATCATGCAAAGCGTGAAAGGGCAGATGATAGAGCCGTTCGTGCGGTATAATGAGCAAATTTTTGTATCGGCTTAGGTCAGGCTCAAGTGGCTGAATCAAGATCTGCCACAGCCGATGCAGTTGTGTCATTACATTTTCATCTTGCCATCGCAATGCGAAATATAACCTATCAATGTGGCGATGGAGTTCTGCCTGCGGAATATGGACTTTTTTTGTTTGAAAGTGGGTCGCAGCAATCAATAGGATGTGCACACAATCGTGGGAAAAATGGTAGAACAACAGACAGCTATTGGACGATAACTGTTTGCTTAAACTGGCAACGCTTACCTGTAAGGCGATTTTATCTGCATTTTGAGTCGCTTTGTTCTGCACAGTGTAGAGACGCAGCGTCCGTATTGCCTCTGTTAGTTCCGATTCAATGGATTGCTGTATATGTGGTATTGGAATCGTGCGTTGTGGGTCTCTGAAATCTGTATCGCGCACATCTGTATGGAGTTGCTGGAGTCTGATATATTCCTGGTGCCAGCGTGAGCGCAATTCTTTCATTCGCTCGATGAGCCCGATATGCCCCAGATCGGTATCGTCAGGTTCTAAGTACTCTTGAACGTTTGCCCAATGGCCCACTCTGATATATTCCATCAACTGCAGCGCCCGATTCGTTTGCCCCGCTTCGAAACATAGGACAATTGCCCGGTCAAAGGTGCCTAACTTATCATATAAAAAACCTGTACGTGCTTCGTTCTCAACGAGCCGATCCGCAATCGTCATGGCTATCTCGATGGCTTGTTGATAATATATAAGTGCCTGCGTTGGGGCGTTCAGCTTTTCGAATACGTTTCCCAAGCCCTCGAATGCTAAATAGCGAAGCTCGGACGGTCCTGTCTCTTCCAAAGCATTTAATGCTTGCAAGTAATGATCACGAGCGACCGAATCATTGTGTTGTAGATGATTGATCCTGGCAAGCACGATTTGGGCTTTGGGCACCATCGCGAACACAGACCCTTCTTTTAAGCGTTCCAGCACGTCATTGACAAGCATTTCAGCCTGCAAAAGATCGGTGGTCTGTGTGGCTGTGGAATCGGTTGCCCAGTCATGAGGCTTGGAAAGCAACCATGCTCGCTCCAGGTCGATCTGCGCAGCCTGAAAAGGCAACCCTAATTTCTCCATCGCCGCCTTAGCCTCGGTCATGTGAACCCATGCCGCATCTCTTTCGCCTATGCGTGCCAAGGCCAGACCGACATCAAAATCGGCAACGGCAGCGTATCGATGTAAGTTGTGTTCATCGTTGACAATCGTTCGAGCACGCTTGCCAATCGCAATTGCTTCGGGTAGTTGGTTTATCTGTAGATAGATTTTAACCTTATGGAGATCAACTGTTGCAACCTCCATTGCATTGTTCAGTTTTTGGAACTTAGTGCGTGCGTCCTCCAAATTTAAAAGCGCCTGCCGATAGTGGCCGACGCGATAGTGGATCAATCCCAAGTTCAGATCGGTACGGGCTATTTCCAATTGTTCACTTTCAGCAACAAAAGTGCTTCGTGCTGCCTGAATCAACTGAATCGCTTGCTCGTAATGACCTAAGCAATCCAAAGCAAGTGCCTTGTTCACGTCTGTACGCGCTGCCCCAACCTTGAGTCCCAGCATCAGTAGATCCAAATTTGGCGTTTTTGGCTATTTTCAGTCGAGATTGCAGGGATTTTGGAGTCATTTATTCAGATTTCGGTTACAGAAAACAACCTATTTCATATCTGAAAATCGCCCAAATCTAACGCAAAAACTAGATATCGACCGGCAAATTTGTATTTATGTCAACTGTTTAGCCAGAATTCTCTCTCAAAACCTGAAATTTGGATCTACTGAGCATATCTTTATAGTGACGACTTCGTTGAGCGGCCTCGATGGCATTTGTAAAGCGATCGACCTGATGATAGAGCCAGGAGCAAGTTAGCTCTAAACTTGCAATATATTGCTCGGCACCTCGCGCTGGAAAAACAGTACGTGCCTTTTCAGAAAGTTCAATGGCCTCGTGGTACGCACCCATTTGTGTCAACGCACTCGCACAATTGCTATAGAGCCGCCCAATGATAATCCGTTGTTCTTGAGAATGGGCTTCTGCTGACTCAAAATAAGAAAGTGCCTGTCGATAGAATGCCAGGCACTCTTCATGATACCCCTGATAATAACGCGCGTTTGCATAAGCCCATACAGCATATGCCTCTGCTTCCGCATCTTGGTACCAAGATGCGATTTCCATCGCTACTTGGGTAATCTGTTGGGCTTCCTCGGGAGCGTCAAGAATGAGTGGATCTGCTTTGTCTTTGAATGCTGAAATTAGGGCAATTGGATCAATCGATTGCCCGTGTTTGGAAAGGAATTGGGTTCTTTCTGGTAAGTCATGGAGAGCCAGCAAAGCATCAATAACTTCGCTATCGATTTCGTTCATTCAAAGTTGAAGCCTCATCTATACTGCGCACTGTCATAGATGGAAATAAATTAGACCGTAGCCTTAGCCTCTTTCTTGTCTATGAGCCAGTGTGGTGCCTCACAGAGAGTGGTCCAACCCAAGTCTCCGTCCCCGACGATTTCAGACAGAGCAGGTATTCGCCATCAGCCAATTGTGCAAATTCGAAATACCCCTCATGGACAGGAACGAACAGCTCGCATTGGGCCTGTTTTTCGTCCCACAATTCCACTTTATCAATCGGTGTCGATGCCTTTATCTGACCGAAAAGGCGTAAGCGTTGATAACCACTGGCTGCTGGTGCAATTTCAAGCCGGATCTCCATGTCGTCAACTGTGTATAGGTACTGTTTATAGGGTGTACCCCGCACCAACGCTGGTTGCAGATCTGATCGCTCCAGTGCCCAGCGGACGCTGCTCACAACACGTTGGATCAGCGATTCGTCTGGAACGATATCCATACAACCTTGACCATAAAGGCTTAATTCTGCCCTACAGTGTGGACAAAGACGTAGATGCTGGGCAACAACTAACCTGTCGCCTGACGCTAATTCGTCTGCATAATATTCACCCAAAACGTCCCCATTGGGACAGGAGTCTCGATAAAATAATGCTTGTAGTGATTGATTGAATGAGCTTTCCTGATCTGTCAGCATAGCGATTCCATACGAATTTAAAAGAATCTCTTTTTCTAAAGGAACGTTTCAAGTCAAACAATTCCGACTTGAATTTTACGTCGTCTTCCTTTCCTAAACATCCTCAAAATAACGACGCACATTTGGGTCGCGACGGAGCCGTTTGACAATCCGTTCACGAATCTTATTGATTTCTTTGATTGACGGACAGATATACGGATGCTGTTCAACGATTTGTTGCGGCGAAAGACCGAATTCAAAGATCAATTGAAAGAGTGATTTTTCCATCGGCTCGGTCAGCTTCTCGCGGATGTACGCTTTTAAATCCTGCATATCTATTTTTGCTTCCTCATCTGTTTGGGTGCGGCTCTGAATCTCTTGCGTCAACTGTGGTATCCGACGTTCCTCGCGCTCGTGTTTCCGTCCATCATCAATGACAATATTGATTGAGATTCGGCTAATGTAGGCATGCAAGTTTCGCAAATCAGAAAAATCGGGTGGCCCTTCCTGCGTAAATTTTCTGATGAGCCGATACCAAACCTCTTGTATCAGATCCTCTTGGTTCACGTGTTTGCCAATACAGCTTTGAATCAACCTATGGTATTGATTCTCAACGGCGTGCCAGGCAATTTGATTCTTATCAATGATGCCACGACGAAACAACTCAAGACAATAACAAGGTGTATGAGGTTGGTTCTTGCGACTTTTTTCGGTCTCGATTTGGCAATTTTCGGCTAGTTCGGCAATCGTCAAGAGTTCGAGTATATCTGTTTTCATCACATGATTTTGGGGAACTGTCCTTATTTAAATTTTCTGCTAATGCTTGCTATCTTGCCACAATTAGCTGATTTGAGGAAATATGATGGGGTCAGACGCGGAATTCCAGCATCAGCGATGAGTAATCGCACTCTCATATCGCTCAATCCCTATACTGCACGACAAGTAATCTTGAAATAACAATCTAAATCCGCTATACCAATCGAGTTTGTCGAGCGCAGAATACCATAAATGGACCTATCGAGTTCTGCAACAATTCTCTTTATTGTCTCAAATCGGGGGGTGGTTCATTTTAGCTGGATAGATAGGTTTACACTTTTAGAAACAGAAAGAACGTTTATATTCTCTGATTTCGCCGGTTCTCAGAGAGAAAACGGTCTCATATAGATTTTTGTCTATATATCAAAAGTGTAAACCTAATTTTGAACCACCCCCAAATCGGTAGTAAAAACTATGGACTTTAGTCCAAGGCTTTTAGCAAAGCTCTCCCGAAGGGAGGGTGAAAAAAGTATCGAGTGATGGACCGGTCCGATTATATGCCTGGCAATGAATTCGAGACAAACGATGCCAAGGAGTCGATGACGGCGCAACAAAGTCAACGAGACCGGCTTGAGCCGGAACCCGCGACTTTCAATCGCAACTGCATTCTATGGGCTGAAAGCCCATAGTGGTTGAATTTTGAACAGCAAGTCGTTTGATCGGGTAGCTTCTGACATATATGAGCGAAAGCTACGACAAAATATCACAGATACTGAAAAAAACGACTGACCAAAGCACGGAAAGGTCAAGCTGTGGTATACTGTCTATATGGATCGCACCAAGCGTAAACGAAACGAACGGAAATATGGGCAATGGCAGTCACGGCCTGAAAATGGTCGCCGCTACTGGTATGACGTTCCAGGAAGACACGGTTGGCTTGCACGGTATGTGAAAGAGGTTGATGCGGATGAAAACACCGTACGCTTTTATCAAGAAATATTCAACGAAGAGGGTAAGTTGGTTGAAATACACGAAAAATATCCTGTTGACAAAGGGCATCAGCCTGTAGATACACAGTCTCAGTAGATCCAAATTTCAGGTTTTGAGAGAGAATTCTGGCTAAACAGTTGACATAAATACAAATTTGCTGGTCGATATCTAGTTTTTGCGTTAGATTTGGGCGATTTTCAGATATGAAATAGGTTGTTTTCTGTAACCGAAATCTGAATAAATGACTCCAAAATCCCTGCAATCTCGACTGAAAATAGCCAAAAACGCCAAATTTGGATCTACTGAGTCTAAAGGAGAGTCAAGTGGAAATCACACGTGAGATCCTTGCAGCGAAGCTATCAGACTATCTTCACCAACTCATTACATTGGCAGATTTGGTGGACTGGGCAGAATGGGCCATGATGGATGGCGACTTTGATGAAGAGGACTTTGACGAAATTCGGAGCGTTGTTGCTCGCCTGGGTATTGCTGATGTTAGAACCTTTGGGATAAGTTGGCAAGATTACACAGAGATGTTATCGCAACTGGGATATAAAGCGCAGGTGCAGATTGTACCTGCATAATTGGTCTGTGTATGGATTAACGACGAGCTACCAAAGAGTGGTGGATGTTTCCTAAGACATAAACCATTGAATGACCAGCATCTTGAATTAGGGGTCGTTTTGCCAGACAAATCCACCCGTAGGCGTTAGCTTGACGGGAAAGCAGAGTTCGGTCAGGCTGGTTTTGTGAAGCCAACCGCGGTAAATGCGTGCATTGGATATCCCGTGTTTTGACCCCGGGGTGCCTACTTCTTTGGCTTCGTCGCCTTACGTAGAAATTTAACGAACTTCCCCGCGGCCCGTCCCGCCTTTTGCGCACCCTCATCAATCCCCTTGAACGTGGCATCCGAAATGCTGGACATGGTCGACGCCAAGGATTCCATCGTCCAGTCGCTGAGCTTTAACTCCTGCATATTGAGGGAAGAACGGATACTGGTTTCGAGATCACCAACGCTATCGGGACCTGTTTTGATGTAGGCTTTGGCTCGTTGCGCTGCTGAATAGGTCATCAATATGTTCGATCCAGCTGATGAGGCAGCCCCAACCACTGGAATCACGCGACCAACTGATTTAGACGCGATGCGTTGGGTGGCCTTACGAGCTAATTGTTGACCACCTGTTTTGATCAACTGTTCGGCTGCACTGTTCATGCCGCTTTTAGAATCACCGGTATTTAACCCCAAAGCTAAACTCATATAGACCGGCTTCTCACCTGGCTTGAACTGGTAGTCATAAATCGTTGCAATATCTAACACCAATTCAGCCAAAACATTGTTGGTCGAGTTCATATCAACCATGGAGCCAACCGCCACAGACGCAACCGCGCCGACACTTGGAATCGCAGCCGCCCCGGCAGTGGCCGCTCCCACGCCCGCCACCTGAAGACAGCGATTGCGAACCAAAATATCGACCAGTTCGTCGGCGCTTTTGTCCGGGCTATTTTGACGTAAGGCAAGAACGCGTTGGACGGACGCCACGTCAGCAGCATCTTTCTCATGGGAAACACTTGCGTCAGTTGTTTGTGGGATCAACTTATCAGACGGCATAAATTTTGCACCTTTTTTGACAGATCATTTGACAGATCAATTGCATTGGGTACGCATGACGTCGAACCGAGTTGAGCGTTCCGGCAAGAACTCACCGGTTTGAGAAAAGAATAGATACCCTACTGAGAATACTGCTGCAACTCATGAAGTGGAATTTGTAGGACAGCACCATTAACTGTTGCGTGGGTTTTCTCCATTTTGGTGCCTCGTTTCTCTCTTCTCGGTCGCATCTATTAGGGGAATTATATGATGGATAGAAAAATGCGTCAATTGTACCTTCACAAGGGTGCGGTTCGCTTTGGGAGCATTACAGAGAGTGTTAGGCTTTTCCAACAATTAAAATCCTAATTTGATATGGAAAAACTCAAGCCATTCCAGAGAAATCGACTTGGCAATTTAGGGATTTATTTCTCTGGAATGGCCTTACTTGCATGATGAAAAGTCTCAGTCGATCCAAAATGTGCCTGATATCCGCGGAGAGAGCATTCTCTAATGCGGCTCTACTCGACAGTGACCGGCGTTAGAGATTACACGCAGTAGGATTTCTCAGAGGTAGAGCGTTCAAATGGCGAAAAAAGACGCAGTAGAGAATCTCGGACCATTTGGCCCGCTCGAGTCTGTTTTGACTGAGAAGTGCAGGATTATGTCTACTGCGTGTAATAGAGAACGCCTTTCCAAAGGAAAGGTGCGCTCTCTCCGCGAATATGAGCCACATTTTGGATCTACTGAGGCTAGCAGGCAATCCAGTTGCTCTCAGTCCGTCTAACATCCATGGTTCTTTTGGAATCCATGTGGTTGGCAAATGCCAGAAAGATCAGCGCCGGTTGAGTAGCCAAAGGCGTATCGAAACCAAAGCGGGTCAACCACATGAGATCCTGTTGAACCACATCCATTATTATACCAGACAAAGAAAGGGTATAGAAAGCTCCTGACGGAGCAAGTCCTTACTCTCCTTTACACATGTTTGGATGCTTTTTCTTAATTCTATCTGAGTGTGTACCACAAAGTGTGTAAATAAACCCTGCTCAGTCAGAGAACCGTTGCATTTATACACTTTGGGACACACTCCCTTCTGTCCCGAATTGTCGAAATGGCAATCCAATCTTTCTGGGATACGTGAGAGGACACCCCCTGGGACGGTTGCCTGGTCGAAGACATCATTCAGGCGAATCGCATACGGTCACATGACCTGGTTGTGACCCTGGACCGTAGTCAGTATGACCCGAAGATCGCTACCATGAACCTCAACGACCGATTCGCATATTTTGGGACACGACACACTGTTTGAGTTTTGGCTCTTTGGGAATGTCCGTGGTCCGTGACCAAAATCAAGACGAGCGCCGGTTGAGTCGCGAAGCGTATCGAAACCAAAGCGGGTTTACCACGGAAGATCCCAATGAGCCTGAGTTTATTGCGGGACAAGACGACTCTAGAAAAAGGGGAAGATCATGAGCATTGCGATTCAAAATACGGGTACACAGTTTTTTGATTGGGTGAAACGCCACCAAACGCTTGTTTTTGTTGTTCTGGCTTATGGACTGAGTTGGAGCATCTTTATCGCCCACATTATTCTTCAAGTCGATAGCCCCATCATTTTGTTGGGCGTATATGGCCCTTCTGTTGCAGCTATTATGCTGACAGGCTATCTGGCTGGCTGGCAAGGTGTCCGAAAGTTATTGAAGCGCTTCGCCATCTGGCGCGTCGGTCTGCATTGGTATGTCTACCTGGCGGTTGGCTTTGTTCTCATTGAATTGGCCGGCTATGGACTCTATCGACTGCTTGGCGGCCCCGCCCTGGCTATTGCTGTGCCAACCTTAACTTCTATCCTGCCGGTTCTATTCTTTCAAATCCTGATTCCTGGTTTGGGCGAAGAGTTTGGCTGGCGCGGTTTCGCCCTGCCTCGATTGCAAGCTCAATGGAACCCCCTGACCGCCAGCTTGATCCTGGGCTTGCTGCATATCAGTTGGCATTTTCCGACCTATTGGCTGGGAAATGGAACGCATAATGTCCCTCTGGTCCTTGTGATCTTGTGGGCCATCCCCTGGACGATTCTGTACACCTGGATCTTCAATAATACCCGAGGCAGCATCCTCATCGCGGTGCTCTATCATGCGCTGTTCGGAGTAACGTTGAGCTTTATGCCCTTTCTCCCGCCAGAGTCTGTTGTGCCAATCACTCCGGCTCTTATTCGTGACTTCAATTTCTTTGACAGCGTTTTTGGACCCTATATCGCCACAGTCGCTGTGTTCTGGGTGGTGGCCGCCATCATTGTAGTTGCGACCAAAGGAGACTTGAGCTACAACGCAACGAGCGACCAAGAATAGAGAGGAGACGGCTCATGAATGAAAATAGGTGAAATGGGAGTCAATGAGAGAGCGAAGAAAGGAGTCATTGACGAATTTGAGATTGTGAGTCCATTCAAAGATGGCAACATATTGGGCAAGATAACGTTTATGAACACCCCGAAAGGGACGCAGAAAATTGCGTAGACCAGTCCAAATGCCTTCCATGGTGTTGCAGTGAACTTCCCGAATGCCGTCGCCATCATCATCGCGAGCCCATTCGTACCGGGAGTGACAAACAGTGGCATGAGAGCGACCAGTCTCCGCAATGGGATTGTAGGCGTTGCACTCGTCGGTATAGAGAGTGGTGCCAGGGAGAGAGCAAGCAACAACTAAAGGAACAATGGTTGCTTGTTGTTGTGTGTTGTCACAGACCGTGAACTGGACTTGGCCAGAGGTTCGTCCCACAACGCCCAGAATCGGTGGTCGGTCGTTCTCCATCGTCCCTCGTCCACGGCGCTTGTTGGCTCGAGGTCTGGGCGGGTCATCTGGATCGGGATGGTAATCGCCTTTCTCTCCTGCATTCTGGTACAGTTCATCGGCTTCAGCTACAGAATCGCGAAAAAGGGGGAAGCGGCTGCGGCTTGGAGCAACGCCGTATTCTGGATCCGATGGCGACGCTCCAACAACGTACTATAGTTCAGAGACAGTTCCTCTGATAGATGCAGCGTTGGTGTCCCTTGAATGATGCCTCGCATCACTAAGACTATCGTCACACAATTGTAATGCGTTCCAGACCAGACTGTATTCGTAAAGGCATCGTATACTTTGCCGCATTCTCGGCATCTGTACTTATTCACCGGGGCTCGCTCTCGACTGTGAGGCGCTTGCCCTTCTGGCAATCTATGTCCATCTGGACATTGCATCCCTTCTGGATGCAAGATCTCTAACAATCTCTCATAACAGCCTTCTTCGCTCATCAGTTCTTGGATCGGATATCGCATTTTCATGGCTCTTTTTCTCTTTTCTTTTTTCTCATTGACCTCTTTCCCTATTTTACATACTTTTCACCTACTTTCATATATGAGCCGAGGAGACGTGCCGCCGAATGCATCGCACCCGGTTCGACTATCTGGGGTCTGATTCGCTAGGTGACCCGGGTGCCATGCATTGTGGCTCTGAATCTAAAATGTACTCCATAGATGCTTCGACTTGCCTGATCGCTGAGAAGGAGTATGATCACTCTATGACAGTTCATCGACTGATGCCAAAGAGCTTAACGGGGCGCGTCCAGGCACTCCTATACGGGTTCATGTTTGCTTCTGTGATAGCCGCAGCGGCTGTGGTTCTGCGCATTGACCAGCCGGCCGGTGACGTTTGGCCGCTATGGGGGTTGCTTTTTTTCTTCATCGTTGCCCTTGGGGTGTCAAGGATGCATTTATCTCCAGTTCAAATCACTACCCTGTTGACGCTGCTGACCGTCAGCGCTGCGCTTGGTACTTTTCGAGAGGAAGTGCTCAATCTGCTCTTTATTCCCACCACAATTCTAGCGGTTACTCTATTGTCACCACGGCAGGGTATGATATGGGTGATTCTGGCGGCCTTAATCAATCTTGGGCTTCAGTTATATCAAAATAATTATAGCCTGCAAGGACTCCAAGATGGTGTCGTAACGGGGATGCTGCTCTTTTTCTTGAGTGGCTTGGCGAGTCTCCTACGCTATGCTGCGGTGGCCCATCGCCGCAGTCAGCAATTGCTGGGGGAACTTCAAGAAGCACATCAGCAACTGCGGGAGTACGCCGATCAGGTGGAAGAATTGGCGGTCTCTGAAGAACGAAATCGCTTGGCCCGAGATCTGCACGATACAATGGGGCATCGCCTGACTGCGTCGGTGGTGCAGTTGGAAGCAGCGGAATGCATCGTCACGGATGAGCCAGAACGAGTCGTCCAGATGATGACCGCCGTGCGTAAACAGTTGAGTGAAGGGCTGGGTGAGTTACGCCGTACCGTGACGATGCTACATACGCCAGATGAGGCTGACTTCTCGCTTTCAGTGGCGTTGGAGCAATTAGCCCGGGACTTTTCTCGCGCGACAGCACTACAAATTCAAGTCACCGTGCCAGATAATCCACCATCATTGTCAGAAAAAGTTGGGTTGATTCTGTATCGCGTGGCCCAAGAGGCCCTGACGAATGTACAACGCCATGCTCATGCACATGAGGTGAACCTCGCGTTGCAGATATCGTCGCAGCGGATCAGGCTATGTGTGACGGACGACGGGGTTGGATTCTCGCCGGAGGCTGAAACCAGCGGTTTTGGTCTGCGAAGTATCCGTGAACGCGCCACAACCCTTGAGGGCAAGGTCGTCTTGACTGCTAAGGTGGGTCAGGGGACCTTTCTCTGCTTTGAATTGCCGTACGAACAAGGTAAAACCAATGGAATCATCCAATCAAACGATCCGCATCCTGCTGGCTGATGATCAACGCCTAATGCTCGATGGGTTGCGCATCCAGTTGGAACAAGCCGAAGATATGAATGTCGTGGGGTTGGCAGAAGACGGGTTGGCTGCTATCGAGGCTTATGAGCAGTATCGGCCTGATGTGGTCTTGATGGATGTTCGCATGCCAAGGTTGAATGGTGTGGAGGCCACCCGACGCATCTGTGACCGATGGCCTTCGGCGCGGGTGATTATATTGACCACCTTTGATCACGATGCCTACATCTTTGAGGGATTACGCGCCGGCGCGAGGGGCTATCTGCTGAAGGCCATGTCCCGCACCGAACTAATTGAGGCCGTACGAACGGTTGCCGCCGGAGGGTCGATTATGGAGCCAGCCGTCGCCCGCAAAGTGATGCAGGAATTTGCCCGTCTCGCGGAACCCCAACGGGCCAGCGAAGCCGATCTGGTAGAACCCCTTTCGGAACGAGAGATGGAGGTGTTGCAGTTGTTGGCCCAAGGCCACACAAACCGAGAGATCTCACAAGTGCTTCATCTGGCCCACGGCACGGTCAAAAACTATGTTACAATGATTCTCAACAAGCTGGGCGCTCGTGATCGGACGGAGGCTGCCCTGCGAGCACGGGAATTGGGCCTGTTGAATCAGAATTTCTAAAAACTTTGTAAGTTTTAATACTACTGTGCATCAAGTAAAGGCTCGATAATGTTCGATTTTTGCACAAGATAATGCGAGCGTTTAGCGGAAGCAAGACGACGTTGCTTGTAGCGAAGGCGCTCGATAGTCTCAGCGAGTGTCAAGACAGGTTTAGGCAGAACGGCATGGAGAAGTTCAACAACCTGTGGCAAAGTGAGAGCGGGGGCATCATATTTGAGGAAAAACTGAGAACGAGCCAAGAAACCAAAGGCCAAAATGACTAATACTACTGTGCAGCAATATATTGTGAAACACAAAGGAAATTCGTTATATTTCTGGGCATATTGCTAACAAAACGCAAACAGAATGCAAAGGAAAAATGAGATAGACTGAAGAGCCAATAAAATGAAGCAGTCTTCGATGAAAGGAAATCAAGATGAAACTTGCTCAAGCAGTCAATCAATATGACTACAGCCAACTGGAAAGCCCGCCGCTGCTGGAACTGACAGAAGAGCAACTGGCGGCACTGGCCGACCAACTCCAGGAGTATCATGCCATATATAGTCCATACTTCAGCCATGTGGCTCAGAGAGAGCATGCGTACCACTACATGCGAGGCTTGTTAGACCCCGAAATCAAACGCAAATCGGCCGAGAACATCGCGCTGGCGACAGTAGGAGAATCGGGTGTACGCCCCCCTGCAAAGCTTTGTGGGTCAGAGCCGCTGGAGCGGTGAAGCGATGCTGGCGGAACATACTCGACAGACAGGTGAGTTGTTGGGAGACGCAAATGGCGTCTTACTCCTGGATGGGAGCGACATTCCCAAGCAAGGAGAAGAGTCAGTGGGCGTCAAGCGGCAGCGGTGTGGCGAACTGGGCAAGATCGCCAACTGTCAAGCCGGAGTCTTCCTGGGATATAATAGCTCTCATGGCTATACCTTACTGAACTGTCGGTTGTATATCCCCCAAGAATGGTTTAGTGATGAGTATGCAGAGAAGCGGTACAAAACCGGTCTTCCCACTGACCTGACCTTCCAAACAAAAATGAATTGGCTTGGTCCATGATTGAGCAGACGCACGCCCTGGGTGCGTTGCCCATCCGCTGGATCACTATGGATGAAGCCTTTGGCAAAGATACTCATCTGCTTGACTGCATTGATGGCCAAACCGCTTACAGCTACTTTGCTGAAGTGCCCAAAGAGACTCGTGTCTGGACCTCCAGCCCCCAGACCTATCTGCCCGCATCATCTGGATGCGGGCGCAAAGCTCAAGCTCCGCGTCCGGCCTGGTGAACCTACGCCTCTCACCGTTGCTCAACTCGCTGACACCTTCCAGGAGCATGAGTGGCAACAGCATGTTCTCAAAGAGGGCTCCAAGGGCTTCATCGTTGCTTCCATTGCTTGTCGCCGCATTGTCTCTGTCCGCAATGGGCTCCCCGGTTCTGCTCTCTGGCTCATCGTCCGCCGCAATCCCGATTGCTCTCTGCAATACTTTCTCTCCAATGCACCCCTTGAGACTTCCTTGGATGACTTCGCCACTGTTTCTGCTTTGCGTTGGCCCATTGAAACCATTTTTGAACAAGCCAAGCAGTTTCTCGGACTCAACGAATATGAAACTCGCAGTTGGCTCGGTTGGCATCATCATATGACCTTAGTCATTTTGGCCTTTGGTTTCTTGGCTCGTTCTCAGTTTTTCCTCAAATATGATGCCCCCGCTCTCACTTTGCCACAGGTTGTTGAACTTCTCCATGCCGTTCTGCCTAAACCTGTCTTGACACTCGCTGAGACTATCGAGCGCCTTCGCTACAAGCAACGTCGTCTTGTTTCCGCTAAACGCTCGCATTATCTTGTGCAAAAATCGAACATTATCGAGCCTTTACTTGATGCACAGTAGTACTAAGGCTAAACCAAAAAAATAATTATACGCGAACGAGAGAATGGAGAGGGGGAATAAGGACAAACCATTTTTCTAAACCAGGTAAACGTTGGAAGCGTTGTTCCAAACGGTCCATCTCTTTCTGAGTGAGTTTGACGCCGGTCTCATAAAGAGTGGAATTCAGGTGAACGAAGGGTTGTAGTTGGTTAAAGCGAAAAGAACGGGCAAAATTGAGAACGGTCTCAAGAGAATCGAGAAGAGAACCGTTCCAGTGTTTTTCAAGATGGCCCCAAACCCGTTCGATGGGGTTGTATTTACTGTGATAAGGAGGGTAGCAGGCGAGCTGAATAGAGAGACGATAGTGCTCAACAAACTGAGTGAGACGATACATAAACTGAGTCCGACGGGTATGATTTTCGGGACCATTGTCCTGATTGATCACGAGGGTCTTGACGTGAGGAAAGTGTTCACGTACGCTTTCCCAAAAATCAATCAGGCAGTCGACAATACAGTCACTCGTCACTTTCGACTGAGTCAAGTAAAGAAAGAGTTCCTTGGTTGAAGGGAGGTAAATGCCAAAAGGAGTGACTTTCTCGGTCTTCTTATCTTGAAAGTCATGATCGAGCGCTTTGACAACCACTCGACTTATCCCTTCTCTCGAGAAACGGTCAAGTAAAATCGTCGCTTTGGCATCCCAAGAGAGGTGCAGAACCGTCTCGTCTGCATCCGCTTCTTGATTGATCTGATGAATTCTATCAAAGATCGCATCGGTCTCTGGGATCTTTTTCACTGGTTGACTTTTTTTGACCCGGTTTGAGCCATAGCCTAACTCATTGAGCTTCAAGCGGATGGCCTCTTCGCCAGGCAATTCCTCATCTGTGTATCCTTTCTGCTCGATGAGCTGGGTACGCATTTCGGCGGCGGTTAGTCGAGTGTACAATTGGGGGGTTCGAAAGGTGGGATCGGTCTGGCTGAATTGATCGGCGATTTCAACCATATCGGCCAGTAAAGTGGGGATATGGTCTTCGGCTTTTTTGCGACCACGTCGGTGGCTTTGGTCGACATAACAGAAGCCGCCTTCTAGTTCTTCCAGGGCTTTGGCTATCGTCGCCCGATTCCAGCCCAACTCTCGTTCTGCTTTCGTCGGACTCCCTTCGCATATCGTTTTGACCGTTTGGGCCATGAAGTGCCTTCTTTCGTATCCACTTAACATGGCCTTCGTCTCTTTCAAGACTTCAACCATTTCTGGCGAGATTGTCATTTTTGCTCCTTTTGGAGAGCTAGTTTAACACCTTCTCGCGTATATTTTATTTTTTGGATTGGCCTAAATACGTCCGTGAAGTGGATCGTTTACAAGCTTCTGCCAATCGTTCAATACCTGGTTCATTGCAGTGATGCGATCACCCTGTGCTGGATCGCCAGACAAATCATTCAATTCCCAAGGATCTTGCGTCAAATCAAAGAGTTGGATGCGGTCGGTGCCCACAGCTTGACCGTGCATGTCCTGGGCTTCATAGTAGCGAATCAACTTCCACTCGCCATCGCTTACAGCCCGCTGTACTTCTCGATAGAGCGAGTAAACATTATTGCGGATTGACTCTTGTTCTCCGCTAAGGAGTGGCATTAAACTCACCCCTTCAACGGTATCTGGAATCGAGATACCAATCAGGTCACACAGCGTCGGGAAGATATCCATCTGGTAGCTCAAGGCATGGATCTCTCGTCCCTGGGGCAGACCCGGTCCAACCATAATGTGGGGAATCCGGATGCTGTGATCATACATGTTCTGCTTGCCCAACAGCCCATGTTGGCCCACAGAAAGGCCGTGGTCGGCCGTGTACACAATAATGGTGTTCTCCAACTCGCCTTTCTCGCGCAATGCCTCGATCACGCGGCCAAGATGATGATCATGGTGTGAGATCATGCCGTAATAGTCAGCAATATGCTGTTGGACGATCTCTGGGGTGCGGGGAAAGGGTGCCAACACTTCATCGCGCAAGCGCATATCGCCATTGTCAAAAGAATGCTCTTCCATAAAATTGGGCGGCAACGGGATCTCATCTGGATTGTACATCGTTGCGTATGATCCGGGGGGCGTGCGTGGATCGTGGGGAGAGGTAAGCGCCATGTAAACAAAGAAGGGATTTTTGTCGTCATAGGTTTGTAAAAAATCGATGGCGGCATCCGCAAAGAGTTCAGTCGAGAAACCATCTGCAATGTAGCGCCTTTCGTCTGGATAGAGCCCACCGGGGTCAAAATCATGGGTAGGTACTTGATCATGGTCGCTCATGCCCCCGAAAAAGATATTGGCACCGCTAGCAAAACTGCGCGCAAAGGATGCCTTGTCGTTGTGCCACTTTCCCGTCCCAAAGGTGTCGTAGCCAGCCTCTTGTAGCGTCGCACCCAAGAGCGCCAAATCCGGATTGATGGTCGTCGTGGTGCGATATGGGTTCTCCGTATGTTCTGATGCACGGAAGACGTTGCAGCCGCTGTGCAGGGCGGCCCGAGTCGGCACGCAAACAGCGCCCGACGATCCACCCATGATATGAGTGCCACGGAACGCCACGCCGCGCGCGGCCAATGCATCCAGGATTGGTGTTTGGACGGTCGGATCGCCAAATGTACCGATTGCATCATGTCGATGATCATCGGCCATAAAGAAGAGAATGTTGGGACGTTGATTCATGAAAGCCTTTCTGGGTTATCATTCTACCGTGCGGATTGGGATCAAATACGATGCTGCTATTATAGGCGATTGTTCAAACATGCCCAAGCATATGGGTGGGTGAGGTGGATTTCACGTTCTTTGGAGCGCTGTTCGGCGACCCGCCTGCGACGCTCAGATTTGGCGATTGATGGTAGGCGATATTTGGGGAGATCTGTGCGACGCTCGCTACGAGGTTGAACGTGCGTGGCACCCGCCAAGGAGACCATCGGCCTTCCCTGCTCATCTGGTGAGTGCCTTGCACGAGGGTCTATACGACAGACGACACGCCTCGAATGAGGCACTTCTCGTCTATCACACAAGATCATAGCCTCGGCGCGGGGAGCAGCAATCCCGGATTGAGCCTTGAGTTGATTTGCCATCGAGAGGCTATCTGGCTCAATCTGGGATTGCGTGTTGGCGCGCCCCTGCATAAACCTTAGCGTCAAGGTAGAAGATGATTGGGAATCTTTATACGACACCTGCCGAATTTAATTTTCTTGCCACCGATTCATCTGATATACTCTCATTACCCAACCAATCTCTACTAGAGAATCATTTTCCAACCCATAAGAGGACAAAAATGCAGTCGCCAAGCAACAAAAACTACGACATCATCATCATCGGTGCTGGCTCTGCCGGTGCGATTCTGGCCGCGCGGCTTTCTGAGGATCCGACGCGCTCTGTCTTGCTGTTAGAAGCCGGACCGGATTATGTCTCGTTGGAAGATCTGCCGGATGATCTGAAATATGGGTATGGTACATCTGCCGGGATCATCGCGATTGAGAGCCATGATTGGCACTATCGGGCAACTGCGACAGAGCAGGCACAAATTGCCATTGCGCGAGGACGGGTGGTCGGCGGTTCGAGTGCGGTCAATGCGCAAATTTTCTTGCGGTGTGTTCCCGATGATTTTGCCATGTGGGTGGCAGATGGGAACGACCAGTGGAGCTATGAGCAGGTATTGCCCTATTTTAAAAAGCTGGAAACCGACCGCGATATTCAGAACGAATATCATGGACATGGTGGACCAATTCAGGTCAAGCGCTATCCGTCCGATGAATGGCTTCCGAATCAGTTGGCGTTTTATGAAGCATGTCTGGCTGCAGGATATCCCGACTGTCCCGATCACAATCATCCAGACTCGACTGGTGTTGGCCCCTATCCCCTCAATAATATCGACGGCATACGCTACAGTACAGCAGTCGCCTATCTGAATCCCATCAGGCATCGTCCGAATTTAACGGTCTTGGCCAATTGCACAGCACACGGGATCGTCTTTGAGCGACAGCGGGCCATTGGGGTCAAAGTTGAATGGGATGGCCAAATTGAGCAACGCAATGGAGGGGAGATCGTCGTCTCTGCGGGTGCCATTGGATCACCCCAGCTTCTGATGCTTTCGGGGATCGGTCCCGCAGACCATCTCAAGCAACTGGATGTTCCAGTGCGCCAGGACCTGCCCGGCGTTGGTCAAAATTTGTGCGATCACCCAGCCGTCAATATGTTTTGGCATGTGCGCGATGAATTGGCGCTCGATGCGCAAAAACATTGGCATCAAATTGGGCTGCGCTATACGGCAGATGGTTCGAATCTTGTGAATGATATGATTGTCTATGTCGCCGTGGACCCCCGCAACCGGACTCTTTTTATTCGCCCCACAATCAACCTCGCCTTGAGTCGCGGTGAATTAACGCTCAGTTCCAAAGACCCACACACGCAACCCTCTCTCAACTACCGCTACTTTGATCACCCCTTTGATATGGCGCGACAGCGCGAAGCGATTCAACGAGTGTTGACGCTGGTTCAGCATCATGGTTTTGAAGAGATCATCGATCGCCCCATCAAACCCCTTGACGCAGATCTGCGTTCCGAAGACGCGTTGACCGACTGGATTCTGCGCGAAGCTGACACGGGCCATCACTCCTCTTCAACCTGCAAAATGGGTCCATCCTCTGACCCAATGAGCGTTGTCGATCAAATGGGTCGCGTCCATAGCATGAGCGGCCTGCGAGTGGTCGATGCCTCGATTATGCCTCATTGCGTGCGAGCGAACATCAACGCTACGACAATGATGATGGCGGAACGGATTGCCGATAGTCTGTAGAAACGAGTATTGCAATTTACTTGCAATACATTTTCTATACTTTTGTGATACTATTGGAGTGAGATCCGTTAATCAAACATGTCGTAAGGAATGAGTTATGAAGTACCCACACCTCTGATGGATTGCATTGCCTCCTAGATTCATCCTTGATAAACCCAATAGCCTGAGCAGCGCCATCAGGAAACACTTTTTCTTTCTGTGATCCTGAGTCGAGATGGAACAGAGATACAGCAAGTGTGTCCCAAAGTGCGTAAATGCAGCCGATTCTCTGACTGAGCGGCGTTCATTTACAGACTTTGTGGTACACACTCGAGATATACGGAGAGACCGTTTCTTTTGCTCTCTTTTCTCTATTCGAGATCTGGAAAAGTGACCTGCCGTGCTGGCGTGGAGTATACAAACAAATAGCCCAATTGCTATCCGCGTTTGCGTAACATTCTAAGGGACGATTCTGGACGTCCTTCTCGCATCGCAATGTGCGGATGGCTTTTTGCTTTATTATGACTTTTCTTCATCTGCTAGAGGACAGTAGTTATGCCAAATTTTGACCTTAAAAAGCGCGTCGAAAGCCGTTGGCGTATTTTCGCCGCAGCAATCTGCTTCTCGCTTGTCTTGACCTTGCCAATTGTGGGTGCAACACCATCATACGCCAGTCAAAATCACTCGAATCCAGATCGTGCTAACAACAAGCGCGCTGTGAGTGTGACTGCTAGTCGGCTCAGCGACAGAACTTCATTTATTTGGGCAGCGACAAGTGCTCAAGGCAATGGAGGCAGCTTAGATAGACGCGTGACTGCATCAGCAGATGATGCGGAAGAAGAAAGTAACGGCAATGGCAATTTGACGAGTAGTGATATAGATCTTGGTGAGATTCCCATAGGTATTCGCTTTAGAAATATCACCACCCCACAAGGCGCAATCATCAATGATGCCTGGATTCAATTTACTGCAGAAGGAAACGACTCAGAAAGCACAAATCTGGTGATTCGTGGTCATGATACGGATGACGCACCTACTTTTAACACAAGCAGTGGTGCAATCACGGGACGACCGACCACCTCTGCTTCGGTAAATTGGTCTGTTCCCGCCTGGACCAATGTCGGTGCGGCAAGCAGCGCCCAACGGACACCAAGCCTGGCAAGTATCGTACAGGAGATTGTCAACCGAGCCGGATGGCAATCAGGTAATGACCTGGCGTTAATCATCACGGGAAGCGGCCAACGAGACGCCGAATCCTACGATGGTTCATCATCACAAGCGCCATTGTTACACATTGATTATACGATACCCAGCGTCAATCAGCCTCCGGTCATCACAAATCCCGGTAACCAAACAAATGTTGAGGGGGACAGCGTCAATCTGTCGATCAGCGCCACGGATCCAGATGGTGATAGTCTATCATATGGCGCATCTGGCCTGCCCAATGGACTCAGCATCAATAGCGCGACGGGTGTAATTGTGGGAACGGTCAACACGGTTGGCCCATTCAACGTCACGGTCACGGCGGACGATGGCAACGGCGGCACAGACAGTGCGAGCTTTACTTGGGCCGTAAATGCTGGTTCGACCACGGTACTGATCGATGCGAACTTTGACACCAACAGCAATGGCTTTAGTTATCTGGACGATGCCTTTAGAAATACAAACCAACCCAGCTATGCCTCTGGCTCACATTTGACAAGTGGCGGATTTAGCGGTGGGGCATTGCGCGTTCTTGTTGGTGGGATCAATGGGAATGATATCGTAAATATGTCGGGCGGTTGGCAATCAACTTTCTCTCTCAGTCAACCATCTGCTGTCTCGATCTCTTTCCGATATAACCTCAGCATGCACGATAACTATGAGAACGATGAATATGCCCAGATGTTGGTTTCTGTCGATGGAATCCTCCACGGACAATCGCCAAACGATTACATTGTCCAACTCAACGGAGGCGGCGGGACGGGCTGGCAGATATTCTCTATCGATCTGGGGCAATTAGCGGCAGGGTCACATACACTGACGATTGGTGCATTTAATAACCAAAAAACAACACAGAGCGAATTGACCACCGCTCTGATTGATGACGTTAAGGTTTCTGCGCAACAAGGCAATTCCTCAACGACAGAAATCCGCTATGACTTTGAAAGTGCACAAGGATGGACAGCCAACCCATCCGGAACAGATACCGCCTCGACGGGGCAGTGGGCGCGAGGAAACCCAGAAGTAACGGTCTATCAAGGCGGCACCTATCAGTTGGGGACAACCACGAGTGGTAGCAACGCTTTGGTCACTGGTCTACCGGCCGGCGGCAGCGTTGGGGCATTTGATATTGATGGTGGTGTCACATCAATCCGTTCACCAGATATCATTTTGCCGGCCGGGAGCACATCGACTCTCTCCTTCCGTTATAACTTTGCCCATCTCAATAATGCAACAAGCGCAGATTTCTTACGTGTCAAAGTGGTCGGATCAACAACATCCATTGTGCAGGAGGAACTTGGTTCGGCCGCGGATAAGACTGGAAACTGGGATACCTTAACGACTGATCTCAGTTCATACAACGGCCAAACGATTTATCTTTTAATCGAAGCCGCCGATGCTGGTGGTGGGAGCCTCATTGAGGCAGCAATCGATGACGTTGTGGTTCTGATCACAACATCAAATAGTTCGCCAGTTGTGACGAATCCAGGAGACCAGACAAACATCGAGGGCGACAGCGTCAACCTGCCCATCAGCGCGAGCGATCCAGATGGGGACACATTGACCTATGGCGCCAGTGGCTTGCCGACAGGACTGAGCATCGACAGCGGAACCGGTGTGATCGCTGGCACGACGACCACGCGAGTGTCTACAACACAACGGTGACAGTGGATGATGGCAACGGTGGCACGATGCGCCAGCTTCGTCTGGACGGTGAATGTGCCGCCCAACAATGTGAGCAGTCAGGGGACAGACAAACATCGGGGCGACAGCGTCAACCTGCCATCAGCGCGAGCGATCCAGATGAGGGACACATTGACCTATGGCGCCAGTGGCTTGCCGACAGGACTGAGCATCGACAGCGGAACCGGTGTGATCGCTGGTACGACCACGACGGTCACAACGCAACGGTGACGGTGGATGACGGCAATGGTGGCACGGATAGCGCCAGCTTTGTGTGGACGGTGAATGTGCCGCCCAACAATCCGCCAACGGTGAGCAGTCCAGGGGACCAGACGAACATCGAGGACGATAGCGTCAACCTGCCCATCAGCGCCAGCGATCCGGATGGGGACACGCTGACCTACAGCGCCAGTGGGTTGCCAACAGGACTGAGCATCGACAGCGGAACCGGGGTGATCGCTGGCACGACGACTGTAGCAGGCACCTACAATGTGATAGTGACGGTGGACGATGGCAATGGTGGCACAGACAGCACTAGCTTTGTCTGGACGGTGAATGTGCCGCCCAACAATCCGCCCACCGTGAGCAGTCCAGGAGATCAGACAAACATCGAGGGCGACAGCGTCAACCTGCCCATCAGCGCGAGTGATCCGGATGGCGATACGCTGACCTATAGCGCAAGTGGGTTGCCCACGGGATTGAGCATTGGCAGCGGAACCGGTGTGATCTCTGGCACGACGACCACGGCAGGTACCTATAACGTGACTGTGAAGGTACACGACGGCAATGGTGGCGGCGACAGCACCAGCTTCGTCTGGACGGTGAATGTGCCACCCAACAATCCGCCCACCGTGAGCAGTCCAGGGGACCAGACGAACACAGAGGGCGACAGCGTCAACCTGTCCATCAGCGCGAGCGATCCAGATGGGGACACATTGACCTATGGCGCAAGTGGATTGCCGACGGGACTGAGCATCGACAGCGGAATGGGTGTGATCGTTGGTACGACCACGACAGCGGGTGTCTACAACACAACGGTGACGGTGGATGACGGCAATGGTGGCACGGATAGCGCCAGCTTCGTCTGGACGGTAAATGTGCCGCCCAACAATCCGCCAACGGTGAGCAGTCCAGGAGACCAGACGAACATAGAGGGTGACAGCGTCAACCTGCCCATCAGCGCGAGCGATCCGGATGGGGACACGCTGACCTATGGCGCCAGTGGATTGCCGACAGGACTGAGCATCGACAGCGGAACGGGTGTGATCGTTGGCACGACCACGACAGCGGGTGTCTACAACACAACGGTGACGGTGGATGATAGCAACGGTGGCACGGATAGCGCCAGCTTTGTCTGGACGGTGAATGCATTAACGAACAATCCACCAACAGTCACAACGCCGGGAGACCAGAGCAATACAGTCGGCGATAGCGTTAATCTACCGATCAGCGCTAGTGATCCGGATGGTGACGTGTTGAGCTATGGTGCGGTGGGATTGCCACCAGGGCTTAGCATTGATGCAAATACAGGCATCGTTTCTGGAACAACGCCTGCGGCAGGTATCTATAGTGCAACAGTTACGGTCGATGATGGGAACGGCGGCACAGACAGCGCAAATTTCATGTGGACTGTTGAGATTCTGTCGACGATCCCAGAGGTTCGCTTTACAGCTGCACCGCAATTCTTCCAACTCTACCCACGAGACCGCAGCACCAATCGAGCAATGGTGCCGATTCGCGGTACAGTATCTGGGAACACGGGTGACACAATCCAGGTTGATATCTATCGCGATAACTTTAACATTTCAACCTTGACAGCGCCGTTGACTTTTGTCAATGGAACGGCGTCGTTTGAATTCTTGCCTGATATTCCAGCAGAGTTGTTCAATTATCGTTTTGAAGTATCCCTTGTTGCAGGTACAGCCGTGACTGTTGTTTTGGATGCAGATAAGGTTGTCGCGGGTGATATATTTGTCATCGATGGACAATCGAATGCCCAGGCATTCGCATTCAGTGGCTCAACGACCATTTTCCAGGATGAGTTTATCCGCTCCTTTGGAACGAGTAGTTCAAATGGCGCAGAAGTCGTGGCGGATCGCAACTGGGTCGTGGCTGAGGGCGATACAATCTTTACGGTTGGTTCTGTGGGGCAGTGGGGATTGCGTTTTGGCCGTTACTTCATTGATGAAAAGAACGTTCCGATTGCTGTTTTCAACGGTGCGCATGATGGATCCCAAATCAGCTTCCATCAGCGCAATGATGCCAATCCAATGGATGTCAGCACAAACTATGGTCGATTGCTCTATCGGTTGCATGCTGCAGGTGTCGCGGGAAGTGTACAGACCATGATGTGGTATCAAGGTGAGGCTGATGTCGGCAACCAAACGGGACATCAGTTAGGCTTTGAGTCTCTCCATAGCGATTGGCAGGAAGATTTTGGGAATATCCCGATCTATGTGCATCAGATACGCAGTGGATGTGGCAACGAGAGTGGACTGCTTGCAATGCAGGAAGTTCAGCGTCGCTTTGGCGACACGCTGGCCAATGTGTCCGTCATGTCGACAACAGGAATTGATGGTCACGACGGATGTCATTATAGCTTTGCAAATGGCTATGAACTGATCGCGGAACATATTTATGGACTCATGAATCGCGATATTTACGGTTCACCCAATGCCGAAAATGTCGATCCGCCCAATCCTGACCGCATTTACTTCAGCAATCCAGGCCGGACTGAAGTGACGATTCTGATGCGCGATCTTGATGATGGTCTGAATTGGGACAGCGGTGCGGAAGCGGATTTCACACTTGAAAATTCGGCTATTACTGTACAGAGTGGTACGGTATCGGGTAATTCTCTGGTGCTCCAACTTTCAGGAGACGGAAGCGGTGCATCGGGTCTGAGTTATGGTGGGCATAGTGGTGCTGGGCCTTGGGTCACAAACAGCAACGGAGTTGGACTACTTGCTTTCTTCGACCTACCGATTAGCCCGCTTGAACCGCTCATTACCAATCCGGGCAATCAAACTGGTGTACAGGGGGACAGCGTCAACTTGCCAATTATTGCGAGCGATCCAGATGGTGATCCATTAACCTATAGTGCCACGGGTTTACCTCCAGATTTGTCCATTAACAGCAGTACTGGAGTCATTGCGGGAACACTCACCACGGTTGGGACATACAATGTGACAGTGATGGTGGATGATGGCCAAGGAGATAGTGATAGTGCGAGCTTTACATGGACTGTCACCCCACAAGGAGCGGGGGATTGTACCGGCTTGATCCAGGAAGCGGAAAACGGTTTGCTGTCTGGTAACTTTGTGATCGGTAGCGATGCCGCTGCGAGCGGTGGAGCATTCGTCCATGTGCCTGATGGCGTCGGCAACTTCTGGGCTGGACCTTCCAACAACAAGGCTGAGTATTGTGTGATCGTACCAACGGCAGGCGACTATGCCATCAAGGCGCAGATCTCTGCTCCTGACTTCAGCGCAAACTCATTCTTTGTCCAGGTGGATGGACAGCCGGCGAACGCCTATACATGGAATACGGCTCCGGTCGGTAGCGGTTATGTGACGGACTACGTGGCTGATGCGAGTGGTCCTGATCCCGTCGTAGTCACGCTGACTGCTGGAGAGCACACGCTCACTTTTTACGTCCGTGAAGATGGGTCACGCCTCGATCAGTTTGAACTGGAAATCGTACCGACGGGGAATGCTCCGACGCTAACAAATCCAGGCGATCAGACAAATACTGTGGGCGACAGCGTTAATCTGGGGCTTGTCGCGACAGATCCGGATGGCGACCCACTCACCTATGCTGCAACTGGGCTTCCGACCGGTTTATCCATCGGTGCCAATACAGGGATCATATCGGGGACCACAACCACAGCAGGCACCTACAATGTAACAGCCACTGTCGATGATGGCAATGGGAACAGTGATAGTGCAAACTTTGTTTGGACTGTCAATCCGCAAGGCGGTGGCAACTGTGGTGGTCTGATTCAGGAAGCAGAGAGTGGGACACTCTTTGGCAACTTCGTGATTGGATCTGATCCGACCGCAAGTGCTGGTCAATATGTACATGTGCCCGACGGTGCAGGCGATTTCTGGGGTGGTGTATCTGGAGATAAGGTTGAATACTGTGTTAATATAACAACGGCAGGGGACTACGCAATTAAGACGCTCGTCTCTTCGCCTGATTATGCAGCCAACTCATTCTTTGTTCAGGTAGACGGTCTACCCGTTGATACCTATCTCTGGGATAGTGATCCGGTTGCTAGTGGCTTTGTTGTGGACTACGTGGTCGATCGAAATGGTCCGGATCCACTGGTGCTGTCTCTCGGCGTCGGAGAGCATACCATCACTTTCTACGTTCGCGAAGATGGGACCCAACTTGATCAGATCGAACTGGAATTTATTCCACCAACCGGGGCACCAACCATAACGAATCCAGGCAACCAGTCAAATGTTGAAGGTGATAGCGTTAATCTACCCATCAACGCAACTGACCCGAATGGTGATCCACTGACCTATAGTGCCAGCGGATTGCCGCCAGGTCTCTCCATCAATTCTACAACGGGTGTGATCTCTGGAACGACAACAACCGCTGGGGTTTACAACGCCACGGTGACGGTGGACGATGGCAACGGTGGCACGGACAGCGCCAGCTTCGTTTGGGTTGTCAATAGCCCAGGCAGCGGCAACTGTGGTGGTCTCATTCAGGAGGCTGAGGATGGCACGCTCTTTGGCAACTTTACGCTCGGTAATGATGCCCTTGCCAGTGGTGGTCAATATGTACATGTGCCCGATGGGGCTGGTGATTCCTATAGTGGCGTATCGGCCCACAAAGTCGAGTATTGCGTGTCCATCCCTACTGCTGGTGATTACCTGATTAAGGCACAGATCTCTTCGCCTGATTATGCCGCCAATTCGTTCTACGTTCAGGTGGATGGTCTCAGTAGATCCAAATTTCAGGTTTTGAGAGAGAATTCTGGCTAAACAGTTGACATAAATACAAATTTGCCGGTCGATATCTAGTTTTTGCGTTAGATTTGGGCGATTTTCAGATATGAAATAGGTTGTTTTCTGTAACCGAAATCTGAATAAATGACTCCAAAATCCCTGCAATCTCGACTGAAAATCGCCAAAAACGCCAAATTTGGATCTACTGGGTCTACCAGTCGATACTTATCTGTGGGATACATATCCGGTTGGTGGTGGCTTTGCGACTGACTATCTCTCTAACCGAGACGGTGCGGATCCAGTGATCTTGACGTTAAGCGCTGCCGAACATACGCTTACCTTCTACGTGCGCGAAGACGGCACATTGCTAGACAAGTTTGAGCTTGAACCTGTTGTGTCGGGTGGATCGGTAGTGGATGCAAACGAGCAAGCAGAAATGCAGATACTTGCGTCCTTGAATGCGCAAGCAGAGAAGAATGCAGAAAAGGGCGAATCAGCACAACGATCGATCTTTTTGCCCCTCGTGCGTCGTTAAGAGCGCTCGACTAAAGGCTCTAACAGAATAACTAAGGAATGGGAATTTAATAACTTGTACAGTGTGTGCGAGATTAGAGACTAAGAGATTAGAGATTACAAGGGCCGAATCTCTCTATCTCTACTCTCACAATCTCCAATTGTCCAAGTTATTTACGGCTCATTCCTAAATAAACTGGGCTCTATATGAAAATATGGTTTTGCTTTATCCAGTAAAGCGATAGGGAAAACCATATTTTCATTACAACCGCAGTATAGAAAACACGTCTTGTGTTGGAGTCGATCTGGATCATCCGACGCAGGGCGTGTTTTCGTTTGTGGCGAATACTTGGTGGCACCAACTGTTTCTGATCTTATGATAACACTCCAATGCTGTTCCCAAATTTAGTGGCTTTGCGTTTTATGGCTAACGCGCTAGAATAACATGGTAAGTATTTGGCAACCAAAATTCTTAACAAACAGAGCAAGTTTTATGCAGAGTAGCAGAGTGGCAAAGTTGCAAGGTGGCTAGTCGAACCCTGCAACCTTGCAACCACTTGTCGGTTTGAGGCGCAGCTTCGTTAGATAGTTACACCTTACTTTAGCGATGATTTCAACAGAACCCAAAGGCATACTATGGAAATGATTCAGTCTGTCCCTATCCGCAGCGTCGAATTAGAGTGGCAAGCGCGTGTTGACCTTGCTGCTGCGTTCCGGTGGGCGGCGCGTCTCAATTTACATGAGGCAATTGCCAATCACTTTAGCGTTGCCATATCCGATGATGGCGTCAAATTTCTTTTGAATCCACGTGGTCGCCATTTCTCCCGTATACGAGCCAGCGAATTAATGTTGCTCGACGCGCATGATCCGTCTGTTCTCAGCAGTGATAATCCGCCTGACTTAACGGCTTGGTATTTGCACGCACACCTACATCAGCATCTGCCCCTAGCTCGTTGTATTTTACATACCCATATGCCCTACGCCACTGCGCTCTGTTGTTTACACGATTTCGAATTCTTGATGACCGAACAGAACGCTCTGCGATTCTACAATCGAATTGCCTATGATCGCGACTATAGCGGACTGGCACTGGATGTGGAGGAAGGAACGCGTGTTGCCCATCTGATGGGCAATGACAAGAGCGTACTCTTTATGGGCAATCATGGCGTGATTGTGGTTGGAAATAGTGTGGCCGAGGCATTTGATGAACTTTACTATTTGGAGAAAGCTGCGCAGATTCAAGTATTGGCTTTATCGACGGGACAGGAATTATCCATTGTCCCCGATGATGTTGCTGCGACTGCGTGCGAACAGTGGCGTGAGTATCCTCAATTTTCCGAACTTCACTTTGCAGCGCTCAAAGAAATTCTGGACGAAGAAGAACCGGATTATAAAACATGACACAGAAACGACTCGATGGGCAGATTGCTTGGGTCAGCGGTGCTGCCTCCGGCATGGGAGAAGCAATTGCCGAACTCTTTGCAGCGGAAGGCGCGTGCGTTGCGCTGGTTGATATACAAGTTGACCAAGGTCAGGAAATCGAGAGGCGAATTATTCAACGTGGCGAGCAGGCTCTTTTCGTCGAATGTGATGTGGCCCAAGAAAAATCTGTGCGCCACTCCATTACTCGAACAGTTGAGCAATTTGGTGGCCTCAATATTCTTGTCAACTGCGCCGGTATTGTGCAGGTTACGCCGCTTCATGAATCAAGCGAAGCGGAGTGGGATCACTTGATGGGTGTCAATGTCAAGTCTATTTTTCTGTCGCTTAAACATGGCATTGAGTATATGCGCCGTGGTGCACGTAGTTACGTTGTGAATATTGGTTCCGTCAGTAGTTTTGTGGGGCAAGCCAATACCCCTGCCTATATCACCTCGAAACACGCTGTTCTTGGTTTGAGCCGTGCCATTGCCCTGGATTATGCCGCGGATGGACTTCGGTGTAACTGTATCTGTCCTGGTATCACAGATACCCCGCTGCTGCGTTATCACTTGAGCAAAGAACCCGATCCAGGGGCCGCACTTGCGAACCGTCTTCGTCGCGTACCAATGGGGATTGCCCTCATGCCCCATGATATTGCCATGATATTGCGAAGGCCGCGCTTTACTTCTCTTGCGAAGATTCGGCTGGCATTACGGGGACATCTCTCGTCGTCGATGGGGGGTACATTACGCCTGCAGAGTGGGAAACAAAGGGGGCGACGCGGTTTGAAGGTTAATAAACCGTAGACCGCAACGCGCGGAGCAAGCATTCTCTATTACACGCAGTAGACATAATCCTGCACTTCTCAGTCAAAACAGACTCGAGCGTGCCAAATGGTCCGAGATTCTCTACTGCGTCTTTTTTCGCCATTTGAACGCTCTACCTCTGAGAAATCCTACTGCGTGTAATAGAGAACGCCTTCTCTTCGTTGCGGTCTGCCCTGAAAAAAAGGGCAGCAAGAGAAGAGAGAGAGGGGTTAAAGGCCGCGTTGAATAAGAAGCGGGTCCAAGTTGACCCGCCAGAGTGGGTGGCGTCGTTGCCTGTGCCCAACGCAAATCAGTTGTAGTGAGCACCGTACTTAGGCGGTCGGTGCCAAGAAAACCTTGAAGCCGAGGGACTCGAGGGTTTTGAGTGCGCCGGCTTGTGCATGCTCCTTGCGTCGTTTGAGAAAGAAGTCGCCGCCGAGTTCTTCAAAGACGGCATCGGGCTTGTCGATGAGATGATAGACGATGGTCAAGATGGAATGGGCCACGGCAATAGCTGCCGCTTGGCTCCGCGTCGTGCCTTGAGACGGTGGAACTGTGCGGCGAGATAGGTGTCCTTGGTGCGAGAGGCGGCCCAAGCCGCTTCAACGAGGGCGGTGACTAACCATTTCTGGCCTTTCGTCGGCGACCACTCTTGCGTTTGCCCGCCGATTCGTTGTTGCCAGGACAGACACAAGCCCAGGAGGCCAGTTTCTTAGCTGAGGGCCAGCTTTCGACCGAGGACCGATCTCCGCCAGAATTATCTCGGTGACGACTCGCCCCACACCGGGAATGGCATCTAGGCGTGCGATGAGGTCAGCATGCGGAGCCATGAGGACCCCAATCTGTTGATTGAGGGCATCAATGCGTACATTCAGGTGATCGAGATGATGCAGAACTTCTTGCAGCATAAAACGATGATGAGGACGGACCAGTCCCGTCAACGCATCAACCAACTGGGAATCTTGGCCCGCAGCCGCTTTTGTGCCAAGTCAGCCATGGCTTCTGGGTCCATCTCATCTGCAATCAGGGCCTCGATCATCTGGCGTGCCGATACACCTTGGATGCTCGTGACCACCGATCCCAACTTGACGTTGGCATCTTCCAACACCTTATGCAGGCGATTGACTGCCGCACTCTTCTCTTGCAAGAGACGCGTCCGATAGCGCGTCAGGTCTCGCAAGTCCCTTTGCTCCACATCTGGAATGAAACTGCGCTCCAGCAGTCCATAACTCATCAGTTTCGTGATCCAGGCCGCATCGCTCTCATCCGTCTTGCGACCAGGCACCTGTGCCAGATGGCGGGCATTCACAATCCAGACCTCAAAATGCTCATGCAACACATTGTAGATCGGTTTCCAATACACTCCCGTACTCTCCATCGCCACATGCGTGATCCCATACGACGACAGCCACGACCTCAACCCCTCCAACTCGACCGTCGTTGTCCCAAATCGCTTGCGCACCTGCTCCATCCTCCCTGATTCATCTACCACACACGCCACTACCATCCGCTTGTGAACATCCAGGCCGCTGCACTTCGGAAACATCACTTCCATCTTCCTTTCCTTTCGCAGCCGCTTATGTGTACCCGATTGTGAGCACAGTCTGCCCTGCGTGTTTCGTCCCGAGGAACGTCCACATCCCGTGGTGCGTCGGTGTACACCAATCTAGCTACTGAGCGTTCTTTACTTGACCACGGACCTTTCCCGATTTCTGTTCGGCGGCTGCCACCACACTTTAACACATTTTTCATCCCCTGTTGTGTTGGCTCACCGCATGTTTATCTACTGATAAAGGACAAAAATCATGAACTTGAATCTTGCTTGTGCTGATTTTACTTTCCCCTTACTTGATCATGATAGTGTACTACAGTTAATCTCGATGCTTGATCTGCAAGGGGTCGATATTGGTCTGTTTGAGCAACGGTCTCATCTCTGGCCATCGAATGAATTCGCAAACGTTTCGCAATCGGCGCGCCGACTGAAGTAGAAAATAGATGACTTGGGTTTGCAGATTGCTGATCTCTTTCTGCAGATGGATCCCGATTTTGAACCCTACGCAATTAATCACCCTGAGGAATCTCGTCGTGACAAGGCGCGCGATTGGTTTCTGAATACTTTGGATTATGCTGGGGAATGCGGTTGTTCCCATGTAACGGCATTGCCAGGCGTCTACTTTGATAGTGAGAGCAAGGCCGATTCGTGGGAGCGGACGCAAGATGAACTAAATTGGCGCGTGGAAGAGGCACAGAAACGCGAGATCATCTTTGGCGTTGAGGCTCACGTTGGCTCTATTGTACCACATCCCGAACCAGCCGAAGAGCTTGTCAAAAGTGTGCCTGGGTTAACATTGACCCTTGATTATACCCACTTCACTCGTTCTGGCTTAGACGATTCTGTGACAGAACCCCTTGTCCAACATGCCAGTCATTTTCACGTACGCGGTGCACGTGAAGGGCGGCTCCAAGAACGATTTGCCCATAATGTGATAGATTACAAACGTGTCTTGGAGGCGATGAAATCATCAAATTATAGTGGCTGGTTGGGCATCGAGTATGTCTGGATCGATTGGGAACATTGCAATGAATGCGACAATCTGTCTGAGACGATTCTCTATCGAGATTTTTTGCGGGCGGAGATGAGAGAGTAGTCTTAGTGCATATCCGAAAAGTTTTGTGACGGGGTATTCTTGTTCGAGAAGTTGATCGGATTCACAACCATTTTTCGGATAGGTTCTTAGTCTGTTCGTTCGATCCACAACCGAACATTCTTGTCTGTCTGTTCGATATAAGAACGCTCTCCATCTGGCCAGTGGATCTCTAAACCGATTAACACACTTTCGGGAGGAAAGCCAAAATGCACGCGCGAGGGATCGCCAGACAGATAGCCGCTGATGGCGTGTGTGTTTTGTGCGGTTGGTCGACGGAGATCGACCAATAGATGCGCGCCTTGACAAAGCTGGTTCTCAAAAATCTGGGATGGAGCACGTAGATTATTCATGACGATATCTAGATCACCATCGTTATCTAGATCGGCCATACTCATACTGCGTCCACCGAACCGACTATTTAATCCCCATTTCTCTTGAGGGACGAAGTAACCGTGACCATCATTGCGAAAGACTTGATTCTCCTCGACCAGTTCATCGTTGGGTAAATGGTTGAAAATTTCCCGCGCCATCATGCCGTTCACCACGTAGAGATCAAGGTGGCCGTCTGCATCTAAATCCCCAAATTTTGCGGACCAACTCCACCCCGATGCGTCAATGCCACGCGCAGCCGCTTCGTCTACCAACAGACCAGATGGTTGACGAATCTGTAGCATATTGACCATCCGTTGCGGATCGTCAGCAGGGTGATCCTGGGGTATTGTGTCTAAAACAGGTTGCCACTGGTCTATGATCTCGGATGCAGTGCTATAAGGATGCATATCGGCGGCAAAGAGATCGAGTTGACCATCATTGTTTACATCTCCAACATCGAAGCTCATGGTGCTAAAGGTTGTTGTTGTAAACGGCTCAACAGCTTTCCACTGTAACAATCTATTTAGCTCCCCTTGTTCTACCCGACGCGACAGCCACACCATATCAGGTATATCGAAGTCGTTTCCAACCAAGATGTCATGCTCGCCATCCAAGTCAATGTCCAGCAGCTCAAGAGTGAGAGCCTGCGCTGCGTCAGCTAATTTAGTCGCCACAAAGCGACCATCCTCCCGTCGATAGACATACACGCCCGCCAATTTGCTTTCTGACATGGCTGTCTTGCCCAGTTGCTTTTCAAGCGCGGCATCATAGGACGCACTGACAAGATCGAGATCGCCGTCAGCATCTAAATCGCGCCAATTGATGGCGTAAGCAAACGCGTCAACACCCAGCAACCGATCGGCAACAAATTGGTTTGCATCTCCATTACGTTGTCTGCTCTGGACCTGGACGCCGCGATTGCGTAACGCACGGATATCCCCCACCCGCGCGGTGTAAACAATATCCAACCAGCTATCCCCATCAATGTCAACGGTCGTGATTGCACGGGCACTGCCCTGAAAGAGGAGATCAGAACGAAAGTTCATCGCGCCCTCGTTCCAGAAAATCTGATTTGGCCCCAGGAGATTTCCAAGAATGAGATCTAAGTCACCGTCGTTGTCGAGATCATTGATCGCAAGACCCGCCCCGTTACTAATAAAGTAAACAACTCGTTCGACATTCTCAGCGGTGATGTGAGGCAAATCATGCGCAACAAAACGACCGCTGCATATTTGAGAAGTCAGGGGAAACTGTTGGACATGAATCGGCGCTTGAAGTTCAAGAGAGCAGGAGAGTAGAAGCAGGAAGAGGGTAAGACTGATAGGTACGTAGATGAAAATTTTGAAACACCAATTCATTTGACAGATTTCACTAGTTCAGCAATGGTCTTCTCAAGCAATGGTTGGCCTCCCAGTCGGATTCCTAAGTTATCTAGATGTGTAGAAACAAGTATATTGCTTGGCGCAGTCTGGGGCAACGGCGGTAGCGATCCAGAATCGTTCACTTGCGATCGGGCATAACGCCGTGCCAGGGCCACAATCTCCCGAGTGGTCACATAGAGATCGCTTAGATGCACAATTTCTGGCGCCGTAGCGGGTTGATCAATCAATGCCCAAACGGTCCGGGCAACGTCCTGGCCATGAACTTCCGTCCCACCGCGGATCGTCTCAATCGGCTTACCCATGACGGCATCTCGAACCAAATTCCACCATTTGGACCGCTCAATGGGCCAGATGATTCCATAGATACCCGTGGCTCGAACTGATGTCGTTTGCATGCCTTCCACATGGGTGAAGCTACGTAATAGGGCCTCCACTGCTGCCTTATAGGCACCATAGTGCGTATCGGGGGAAATGGGGTGCGTTTCGTCTAGTACTCGTCCCGGCTCCGTGTTGGAAAAGACGGCGCGGCTCGACAAAAAGATAAATTGTGCGACTTGGGCATCTCGTGTGGCCAACAACAGTTGGATGGTTCCGGTAAGATTGAGCTCGAGCCACTGGGCCAGATCGTCCCCTTCTCCGCCCCGATAACGCCCTGGTACGTGCTGATAGGCCAGATGAACGACCGCATCAACTCCGTGGACCAATGTTTGTCTTGCCGTTGGGTCTGCGAGGTCTCCGAACACCCACTCAACTTGAGGCGAAAAGCCACGCCGGTCAGAAGTGGGTCGGGCCAATGCGCGTACGCTCGCTCCTTGCTGTAGTAGCTCAGGAACGACAAATTTACCAACGATTCCTGTAGCACCGGTGACGGCGATCGATTTTGGCATTGGAGTAAGAGCGTTTTGGTTGCTAACTGATTTCGGTCACACCACCAATCCCATCAAGCGTAATGATGATAAGAAGTATCGTTCCATCAGCTCCAGAATCTAGGAGGGCTTCAATTGTTACAGAACTTTGTGCTTTGATAGAGACCTACAACACTGGAGCGGGTGGAAAATATTCATCACTATTAGGCTCAGTAGATCCAAATTTCAGGTTTTGAGAGAGAATTCTGGCTAAACAGTTGACATAAATACAAATTTGCCGGTCGATATCTAGTTTTTGCGTTAGATTTGGGCGATTTTCAGATATGAAATAGGTTGTTTTCTGTAACCGAAATCTGAATAAATGACTCCAAAATCCCTGCAATCTCGACTGAAAATAGCCAAAAACGCCAAATTTGGATCTACTGAGGCTACGAGATGAGCATTATTTACCTTTGCACAAAACGTGGTGAGCGAAAATAAAGAACTGGGTCAGGAGTATCACGGACTTGTTTGATAAGCACAACATCATCTGGATGACTTTTCATTTTGCGCTTTACTAAGGCAATTTCATCTGTATCATGGTCGATAACTTTCCCTTGGAAAATAGCGACGTACTGGCCCAAATATTTTTCAATTAGATCATCTTGCATGGCATCAAATGCGGCCTGTTCATTCAGCATGGCTGGACGTTGGGGACTAACTGCTGGGGTTGGAAAACCGCGTGTTTTATGAGTCCCGTTTGAAATTCCATTGGTTTCTTCTATCTTCACTTCTTGAACAAAGTCTAATGCAGAGAGCAATTCGAGCAAAAGCTCAGCTTTCTGTTCATCTGTAACTTGCACAGCAATACGTTTCATCGTTTCCTTCCCATCAATGTTGGCCTTAATAGTCGGACTGGTCAAATGATCTAACTGAATCCCATTATACCATATGAGACAGAGTCTATTCGTATGCGGTAAAACGTGGGCGCAGTCACGAGTTGTCAGTGAAATTCAGGTTCGGTCGTTCCGGGTGACAGTCACTGCCGAACCGACTCAAATGAGCAAGCAAACGATCACTCCAAGCAATGCTCCATGGTTCTTGACGCTCTTCACTTCTCCAAAGTACGTTGTGAGATTTTAGAACTGGGTTGAACCATCACCTCATCAAGATGATCGATGACCGCATGAGCACCCGCCGTAAACAGCGTTTTGCGGATCAATGAGGTTGTCAACCCAACCACAAAACCGACCCCACAATTGAGGGCATCCTGGATGCCAGATACGCTATCTTCAATCACCACACACGCTGCTGGTTCAATGCCAAAGCAGGTAATCGTTCGTGTATGAACCTTGCGATCTGTTTGTAGATCAGCCACATCCTCATACCCCATGATGAGGTCAAAGAGCGGGGGCAATCCAACCATCTCAATAGTCCGCAATAGCCGCATGCGCCGAGAGCGAGACGCAATTGTGACATACCAACCAAGCGACTGCACATGACGAATGAGTGGGGTTAACCCCGGCATTGGCTCTAATAGGTTCTGTCCCAGTTCAAAGTAGAGTTCAGTTTTGCGTTCCAACAGCTGCTCTTGCATGCTCGCTGATAGCGTTGGGGGGACTTGGCTTCCGTCTTGCAACTTGCCCAATTGCAGCCAGCGCTGATAGATTGCGTCAAGTGACAGTCCAACCAATTGTTGGTGACTACCCTCAAGTTGGAGACCTAACAATTCATCGAAAGCCAAATTCCAACAGTCAAAATGCAGTTTTTCCGTGTCGACAACCACACCGTCGAAATCGAGAATGAGGGCACGTTTGGGTTGCAAGGTCGATTGTACTATTTGTTTTGTCATTGGGCAGGACAGCCTGTTTGTTTTACTGAGTTGTGGCAGGTGGGTTTGGAAGGTTTGCGGGCATTGTACCATGTTCGTAGATGTGCCACCAGGTGTTAATGATGGGCGCCAGCTGTTCATGTTTTGGGTGATTGGCTTGCCATGGCTTTTCATATTGATAATGGATGACGTGAATGCGTTCCCAAACCCAAAGTTGCGGCAAGTTGAACCAGACATATTGAAGCGTGTTGAATATATAAGGAAGGCCATGCCAGCGAGGAAAATAATCTTCCAGGAAGGTCTGGTCGGTCCTGCGCCAAAACATATTCGGCTGTTCTAGATGAGTCATCATCTTGTCAAAGGTTTGTCGGTTCGGTTTGGCGACAAAGACTCCACTATTGAGTCGATCAAAATCGGCTAACGTTTCATACAAGTTTGGAGCGGCGACAAACTCTGGATAAGCGAGAAGTCGATCAATGTTCTGGGTTACAACGATGTCGGCATCCAGAAAGAGAACAGTGTTGAACTGCTCCATCTCCCACAGGCGTAGCTTTGCGAAATTGTCGAGGGGATCATGAAAGATTGGCTTATGCCCTTTTGTAAAGGGCGCTTGTCTGTGTTGCGCCTGGCGGGAATGGCGCGCCCGAAACGCGTCCGATAGGGTAAGGGGTTGAATCGGAATCACTGTACAGCCCAGCGCTTCGAGTTTGTCTAGATCAGGCAGATCGCGCAAAGCAAGAACTGTCAACGGCCATTGTGCGTCCACCATTTTAAGGGATCGTGCCAATGCCCGCGCACCGAGAACATAATCCGGATTGGTAACAAGTGTGATGTAGCTGTTCATAAGTTGACAATACAACAGAATCTGGTATGATGCAACTATTCGAACAGTTTGTTCGTTCGTTCGATTGTTCGAAAAACGATTGAAAAAAAGATGTTCTCAAGAAGAGTACGGACATAGAGAATGGCCGTTTCAATGGACGAGGTGGCGCGGCAAGCGGGCGTCTCCAAAAGTACAGTTTCTTTGGTTCTCAACAATCGACCAGGAACCTCTGCTGAAATGCGAAGACGGGTTCTCGACGCGGCAGAGGTTGTAGGGTATCAGTTGCCAGTTCAGCAGACGCAAGCAGGCAAAACAACAGCACCTGTCATCGCGCTTGTACATTGTGTGGAAGAGGAACCCGACGTTGATTCTGGTCTGACCTATCTATATCTTTCATATCGCAATGGGATTCAGCGCTTTACACAAGGGCGAAATATTAGTGTCATGCTCGTGACCAGTTATCGAGACGACAACGCAGATAGTCTCAGTTACCAGCTTCTCACGCAGGAAGAGCGGGCTCTAGATGGATTGATCCTGATGGGTCCACAGCTCCGTCGCGACAGTAACCTGATTCAACGCGTGCTGGATCAACAGATTCCAGCCGTCATTCTGGGACGGAGTTGGTCCGATCTCCCGATCAGCAGCGTAAGCCAAGATCATAGCGAGCAGGCTCACCTGATTCTGGATCACCTTTTGGCCCTGGGACATCAACACATCGGCTTTGTTGCCCGAGAGGTTGACCGTACGTATGACTGGTTTCATTGGCGTTTGGCTGCCTATCGTGAAACGATACGGGAAAAATTAGGCCAAGAAGATGACGCCTATGTTGCCATTGGGACAGATGTGGATGTGGCTGTTCAACAGCTGTTCAGCCAACATCCACAAGTGACGGCTCTATTTGCTTTGCACGATCATATCGCCTATCAAGCAATGCGTGCGGCGTTGTCACTGGGTTTGTCCGTTCCAGACAGACTATCGATTGTGGGAATTGATGGGGCGATCAGGAGCCAGGAGGGGCTTCCAGACCTAACGACCGTGGCATTTCCCCATGAGGAAGTCGGATATCTCGCCGCAGAACTGCTCTTCAAACAGATTGAAAATAATTATTTACGCAATGCACACCTAACTGTTCGCAGTCAATTTGTCCCTGGTGCATCTTGTACAGCACCCGGAAAAAAGAAGAGGGATTAGTATCTAACTTGTGTAATTCTAAAAAATCAGGTTGTCTGAGGAATTGTGTGGTTTTCAGTTGGTTGGATGGTTGGTGAACAAACGAGCAAACCAACAAACTATCTAGCGTTTACACTACAAAACCTCAGAGAACCAAAAATTATTCTGCACAGATGGACAGGATTGACTGGATTAGCAGAATAAAATCCAGTCAATCCTGTCCATCTGTGGATGGGCGAAAAATAAGAACATTAACTCAAGGAGCACATGTGAATACAAACAATCATATCATTGTACTTGGTGGTGATGGATTTTGTGGTTGGCCAGCCACCCTTCATCTCTCAAACTTAGGATATGACATCACAATTGTTGATAACTTATCGCGGCGGAAGATCGACATCGAACTGGGATGCCAGTCATTAACGCCTATTACGACAATTGAGCGGCGCCTGAATTGTTGGTATGACGTATCCGGAAAGCGCATCAATTTGCAGAACATCAACATCGCCGAGGATTATCACCTGCTACGTGATCTCATTGCTGAGACCAAACCAAAAGCGATTGTTCATTACGCTGAACAGCGTGCGGCGCCCTACTCCATGAAATCGTCAAGTCACAAGCGATATACAGTCAACAACAATACGAATGGTACCCACAATCTTCTCTGCGCTATCGTTGAGACAGGCTTAGATGTGCATCTTGTCCATCTGGGAACAATGGGTGTCTATGGTTATGGCACGGCCGGTATGGAGATCCCTGAAGGCTATTTGGCGGTTGTCGTACAGGTTGACAACGAAGCGCACGAAATCGAAATTGCCTATCCACCCAATCCGGGTAGCGTCTATCATATGACCAAAACGATGGATGCCTTGCTCTTTGCCTATTACAACAAGAACGATGATCTGCGGATTACCGACCTCCATCAAGGTATCGTGTGGGGAACGCATACACCCGAGACAATGTTGCATCCAGATTTGATCAATCGATTTGATTATGAAGGTGACTATGGGACGGTCCTGAACCGCTTCCTGGTTCAAGCAGCTGTCGGACATCCGTTGACGGTCTATGGAACTGGCGGACAGACCCGGGCCTTCATCAATATGAACGATTCGGTTCGCTGCATTGAGCTTGCTATCGCGAACCCGCCAGAAAAGGGAGATCGTGTCAAAATCTTTAATCAAACCACAGAGACCCATCGCGTTCGTGACCTTGCGGCACTGGTTGCCAAATTGACAGGTGCTGAAATTCGTTATTACACTTCGCCACGCAACGAATCGCTGGAAAACGAGCTCAAGGTGCGAAACGATCAATTTCTCGAGTTGGGTCTCAATCCAATCACCCTGAGTGAAGGGTTGTTGACAGAGACTGTCGACGTGGCAGGGAAATATGTCGACCGCTGTAATCTAGACAAGATCCTGACCGATTCGCGCTGGCGTCGAGATATTCCTTTGGATCACATCGGTAGAACAATTGTTGATGCCAAACACAAAAATGTGAACGAGGAATTCATTGAGACACACAGCGAAAATGGCGTCGCGGCCGAACTTGCTTTGGCATAAGGAATCAAAATGAACCATGAAGGGAATGAAGGAATTGAAGATGAGACAAACAATTCTTCAGTCTCTTTACGGTTTATGCTTTGCTCTGTATGAAAACCGCTGTATAGATATCTTTTTCTGTGCTAACCATTCGTTCAAAACGGACAACATGACATTCACGGCACGACGTCGTTGCTGATGTGTCGTGAATCGCTCTGTTGACGCTACTGAGCAAACAAGATGGACAGTCAAAATTAAATTCGGGAAGCGAAACGGGCACGAAGAATGGCGGTGTGGCAAATCTCTATCTAGTCATGCAGTTTCCCGCCATTCCTCATGCCCCTAGTATCATGTTTTTCGGGCAAAGTCGCTGATGACGGGACTAGGTTAGTGCTGGTTGAGTAGCCCGAAGGGCGTATCGAAACCAAACGGGTCGACCCACAAACGCTGGTTTCGATACCGCTCCGCTACTCAACCGGCGTTTGCTCGCCCATTTTGACCTGCTACCCTTCGCCTACCAATGAGAGAATCTACAAATATACCGAACAATTTTCTTAACGTTCATGCTGTTTGCTTGACAATTGGCTGTAACGGTGACCAGAAACAGCTTATGATATTGCCACAGGTAATTCGGCAAGCCGATGAATGATTGGCAAGTTGGAATATCGAAGTTTGGCAGGATCAATGGTCATCCGCATATTGGGGCAGCGTTCGAGCAGGGTCTGGAAGGCGATTTTCCCTTCGAGCCGTGCCAAAGGTGCCCCTAAACAATAGTGAATACCATGGCCAAACGCCAGGTGCTTGTTGGGCGTACGCGTCACGTCGAATTGTGCTGCATCGTTGAACATGCTTTCATCTCGATTGGCCGACAAGATTGCTGGCAAAACCATCGAGCCTTGCGAAATTGTCACCCCATGCAAAGAAAAGGTCTCTCGGGCAAAAGAACTCTCTGCCGTTTGAAGAGCACCATCGTAACGTAGCATCTCCTCGATCGCTGTTTCGATAAAATTGGGATTGTCCTTCAACAGGGCAAGCTGCTCTGGATTGTTTAGGAGTGCAACCACGCCGTTGGCAAGCAAGCTCACAGTTGTTTCGTGCCCTGCAACCAAGAGCAAAAAGACCATCCCTAACAACTCATCCTCGGTAAATCGATCGCCCTCATCCTCTGCATGAACCAGTGCAGTCAATAGATCATCCTGTGGCTCTACACGACGCTGATTTGCCAATTTCCGCACATAACGGAGAAAGGCGAGGACACTTGGTATCGCTCGTACCATGTTGAAGGGAGTTGGGGCAACAATGATAGATTTTGTCCATGCACGAAAACGAGCGCGATCCTCCTCCGGTATCCCAATCATCTCGGCAATGACATTAATGGGTAGTGGGAGTGCAAACTCCTGAATGAAGTCAACATCTCTTTTGGTCTGTGCAGCATCCAGAAGCTGAATAGCGATAGCTTCAATGCGCGGCTCCAATTGTGCAATCATGCGCGGCGTAAATGCCTTGTGGACAAGATTGCGTAGCCGTCGGTGGTCAGGTTCATCCGAATTGAGCATATTGTGCATCAGTGGTCGAAACGGCTTTGGCATCCAGTACATACTGCTGCGTCCAGATTCAGACTTGGCATTGTTGGGATTCTTGACCAGGCGCGAATCCTTGAGCGCTGCTGCAACATCAGCATACTGTGTAATAAGATAGACCTTTTGCCAGCGCGTCATCTGCGCTTGACAAACCGGCGATTCTCGACGCATTTTGGCAAAATACTTGTGAACATTACGACTAAATTCTTGTGTGGACATGTTAATTAAGGGGGTCGTTTTCATCTGACGATTGATCCTTTGTTTGAAATCCTTTAATCAATAAGTTGCTCATCGCTTCACTATATGCTTGCCAATTGGCTTTGACGTGCTCGTCTCCCATCAGGCGTAGAAACATCAAACCCAGCAAGGGACTGGCAAAGAGACGAGTTGCCATGGCGGGATCAAGCGGTGCGATATTTCCCTGCTCGATCAGATGTTGAATATACGCTTCAGCACTTGCAAACGCAGATGCATAGATTTGCTCATTGATTTGCACACCTAACTCTGGATTAGCAAGTGTTTCCGGCAGAATCGCCTTGAGTACTTGGAAGCCGGCATCAACTTCCTGCATTCTTATGGGCTACATATTCGGTCACAAATTGAGTAAAATCGAGCTGTTTGGCCTCAGCAAAGTGAACATAGCGCACTTCCGCTTCGGTCAACAGCTCCAAAATTGCCAACAGAATTGCATCCTTGTTCTTAAAATAATTGTAGATCGTTCCATCAGCTACATCAGCACGCTGCGCAATCTGCTTGATTGTGGTGCGCTGAAAACCCTGTTCCGCGATCACTTCGATGGCCGCTTCGATAATCTGAGCACGTCGAGCTTGAATTAATTGAGCTTGAAATTTTTTATTCATATTGAATTTTAATTCACCGAAATGAATATTTATTCATTACGATGATAACTCATTCAATTTCGTTTGTCAAGTAGTCGACAAAAAATTGAGTATATTTCCATAGTCGGAACCAAATGGCGTGACGCCCTTCTTCAAAATGATATTGCCATATTTGCGTGTATCCCCCGTGGTAACAACGGCAAAAGCAGAGCGACAACGTTCATAGAAAGCAAAACGCTCAAGTTTTTGTATAGGCGGGGTTTGGGGCTGAGACCGGTCAACTGCAGATCGATAATCAGCTTCAACTGCCGGGTCAGCCGTATCCCCTGGCACCACATCCATCATGAGCAGAGGTGCTTCGTCATAACTATCCAACTCAAAGAGGGGCAGAATCGCGTCCAGCAGCGGCGCAATCTGTAAACCATCTGCTCGAATCACGGCTGGCCCAAGCGATTCGCCGGGGAAATGCGCATCAGCCAGAACGATTTCATCGCCATGACCCATGCGATAGATAGTAGAGAGCAGGTCGGGGGAGAAGAGCGGAGAAATTCCTTTCAGCATAATTGGGTTCCTTTCGAATAAAGGGTGTCAGTCATTGTTTCGGCCAGATGGCGAAGTTTATTCGTTCGAAACGCTGAACAAACAAGCTGTTTGTTCTACAATCGGCCGAAACGACAACTAAGGCCGAGTTAAAATGATGTGACTATGCATTGGTGTGAGGAATGGCATGGTTGTTAACTTTGATTCAGATACCCCCAAAGCTCTCGACTGGATTTAATCATCCAGATTCCACCATGTGGCTCATTTTCATCAATAAGATTTAGAAGCTTTGGCTGAAGCGTCTGCGGAAAACGCCAGATATGTTTGAGCAACTGCCAGTGAATCTGTTCATGAGGGCGCACAACACCTTGTAGCCGACAGACCAGATAACGGCGAATGACACGCCAAATGCAGAGCCATCGGGGTGCCGCCAAATAAACCACGACATCGCATCTAGCCAGCCGCATTGGCAATGTCTTTATAAAATTCCCATCAATAATCCAAGCCTGACCACTGGTCAACTCAATGAGTTTTTCTTCAATCTGAGCAGCGGTGGGTGTCACGTTCAGCGGTGGTCCCCAACTTTCCCAGAAAACTTCATCCAGGTGGAATACAGGAATGTCAAGCCGCGTGCCCAACTGCTTGGCGAGATATGTTTTGCCAGAGCCTTGGCAGCCTAGAATTAAGAATTTGTTCATGACATCATGATACCTGCTCTGTTTTGCATGTCAAGTATGTTGGTTTAATATTAACGATTCCTGCTTTCTGTCAATACATTCTGTCAGTATATAACCGAGTGTGTACCACAAAGTGGGTAAATAGACGCCGCTCAGTCAGAGAGTCGGCTGCATTTACACACTTTGGGACACACTCCCGTATAAACCAGAACCAAAATAGAAATATTGAACAATGGAATTGATCATCCTACACAACAACGACACTCATGGCTATCTTACACCACTACCAGCGCCTGATGGTGAAACACTTGGCGGTTATGCTCGCCGTGCCACGTTTATTGCGCAGCAGCGAGCGGCACATCCACATCTGCTTTTACTGGATGCAGGGGATTTCTATCAGGGCAGTCGCTATTGGCATGCGTTTCGAGGCGAGCCAGACATTGCCTTGATGAATCAGCTCGGATATGACGCCGCCGCTCTTGGCAATCATGACTTTGACGGTGGCCTTGACTTATTGAATCAGCGTTTGACAGAGGCAAACTTTCCCCTTTTATGTGCGAATTTTATACCTCGAGCGGATCATCTATTGGCTAATAAATGGAAGCCCTATGTGATTCATGAGCGGGCGGGCTGCCGAATTGCCATCTTCAGCCTGTTATTTGATGATATTCATCTCTACCCACCTGAATTTGCAACGGCAATAGAGCGTCGTCCGATTTTGGAAACTGCCGCAACTTTGACCCATTATCTACGCAAGCGGGCGAATATGGTGATCTTGCTTTCGCATCTGGGGCAAGATGGAGACATTGAAATTGCGAAACAGATCGATAATATTGATCTGATTGTTGGCGGTCATTCTCACACACCGTTACATGAGATTCTTTGGGTGGATGAAACGCCGATTGTGCGCGGCACGGTGGGTACGCAGTTTATGGGGCGTGTTCGGGCTGAGATAGAACCAAATAAAGCACCAGTCATTCATGATTATCGTCTTATCCCGTTGGATTCGTCCGTTGATGACGATCCGGCCATTGCTGCCAACCTGGGCATATGGCAAGCGAAATTGCCAGCAGAGCAGATCGTAGGATACCTTTCAACACCTATCGACACGCGACACGAAGTCAAAGGGGTGGGAGAATCTGCCGCGGGAAATCTCTATGTGGATGCCCTTTTGGCTTTCGCCCAAGCCAACGTACAGACAGACGTTGAGTTAGCCTTTGCCCACATGGGTACATTAACGGGGCGATCGCATCTTCGGGATTGGAGCATTTACAAATCTTGATCTGAATGAATATCATCCCTTTCCAAATCGACCTATTGTGCGCGAGTTAACTGCTCCCCAAATTAAGTCAATTCTCGAACGAGGTGTTAGCGAACTGCCAGAGCCACGTGGTTGCTTTGTGGCGCAGGCGGGTCTGACAGTGACCATCAATTCGACAGCATCAGCTCAAATCCTGGACCAAAAAAATGAGCAGATTCTGGTAGAGGGACAGCGTATTGTCAGTGCTGAATTTCAAGGTGAACTACTTGACTGGACAAATGAAGAACGTACATTTACCGTCGTTTTGGATGGATATATGGGCAAGGGAGGTGCAGGTTTCTATTCCATCAGTGAAGCTCCACTACACTCTGTTGTTGATCAATCAGGTGCTGCAGTGCTTTCTTGGTTTCTAGCACATCGTGCGCCGGTCGAACCGAAGGTTGAAGGGCGGATTCTGGGCATGTAGTTCTCATCACAGCTCGTTCCTTGGTCGAATCTTTTCACTGATGAGTGCCCTGTCAAACCCGATCTCAGTTTTATGGCAGCGATCAAGCCATGAAAATTGGGGGTTGCCAATCCCTTAGTCTGATGTTACAATGAGAACATACAAAGTTGAACCCATTCCTCAACTTTATAGAAATAGTCGTTTCCTGCTTAACTGCCACGTTGAGTAAGAATGACAGATCTTTGGGATGGATGCATTCCAATAAGATATAGGGTAGCATTGAACGTTACCACGATATCTGCTTCCTCTTTGACGCTACCTATTGTTTCCATCATTGACAATCATTCGTGCCAACTTTTTCCGCGTTTGGAATGAAGAATGACGGCACAAAATGACCAACCCTAATAATCATCGAACCCATTTTGCTCATAGGTAGAACATTGTGGGTATTATGATTCGATTTTTATCTTGATATTGTGCGTGCTGACGCAACATAGAATGACAACTAAGGGCATCTCCGAAAAGTTCTGTGGCGGTGCACTCTCACTCGAGAAGTTGGTCGGACTCACAACCACTTTGCGGATAGGTTCTAAATAACTTATATACTGAGCGGCGCCATATAATAACACTTTTCAGTCGAGGGCGATTGTCATATTTTGTCGCTGTGGAGTATGGATGTCATCATCTACTCAGCCAATCCTGGTCTGTCCGGAATTGCTTAGAACCGTTTCATTTGCTGTGAATCATTCACGATACAAACGAAATTGCAAATGAAACAAAATCGATTTGTTAGACGACATTATTAATTAGGTGTAGTTCATTAATAGGTAAAGTCTAGAAAGATATTAGAGTGATTCATCATTAGTTACCGGTTACTATCTGTTTTAGAAAGGAAGTACAAACATGAAACGATTCTGTGTTCTATCTATTGTTTTCATTATGATGCTCTGTGTCAGTGGATGCTCTGAATTTATGGCAGGCTTGCAAGTCACGGGTGAGAATGTTAAGGATTCGGTCATTCAGCAGATCGGAGAATTAGAGGTCAAAAGAAAGGAAGTCGAAAACGCAATCGAAGCGGCCAAGGACGAGCTGAATCGATTGCAGATAGCTAAAACGTCTAATGCGGTTGAGGCTGAATTACTCGAAGACGAGATCAATAGCCTACAAACTGAAGTAGAACAAAAGCGTCAAGAGATGATGAAGCTAGCCGACTATATTGAGTCGAACGAGCCGCTTACGTTGAAAGACGGCTCTGTTGTGAGCGTGGAGCAGCTTGAAGAATACGCAAACGAGCTCATACCAGAATTTAAAGTATTGGAAAGTACGTTGAACATCAAGCTACAAACTCTTGAAATTTATCAAGACAACACAACGGTTGCACAGACGCGTTTGGCTGAGGGAAAGAGCGTGGTGGCTGAGTTGGTCAGTCAGGTTGCGATTATTGATGCACAACTAGAAGCCTTGCGGGTGTTTGAAGCAAAACCAGAGCTGCTTGTTGAAGGTGGGACATTCAATGATGCAATCTCGGAAGCAAAAAGACTGATGGACGAAACGCAAATGATGCTTCAAAAAGAAATCGAAATACGGAAGCAGACAGATCAATTGACTGATTCATTAAATGAAAAAATCGGCGAAGTCTTGCAGGATAATACTGATAGCGACCAATCAAGTAGCATTGTTGGTACACTTCGCAGCCTCGTTGGTAGCACAGGTGAATAATGTCCGAATTTCTGGTGGATAATGCTTTGGAAGCAATTGGGGTCATTGTTGCAATTATTAGCTTGATTTATACCATTTGGAATGATCACAGAGATCGGATTAATATATCTCTCGATTACCAGCCCAATATTCCTCGCATTTTTCTGCAATTTGTCTTGAATTTTCTGTCGCTTGTTGTTCCTGCCTATGGAATATTCTGGATATCGATCAAGATCGTTAATCAATTCACAACTGCGGCAGTAGACGTTCTTTATTGGTCTGCCGGTGTAACAACCCTGTTTGGAATTGGTTGGGGCATTGTCTGGGCGACCTATGTTCGAAACTGGATCAGAACGATCGGCTGATTGTCGTAAGAGGGTGTTTTTAAAGGTGAGATCAGTGCCGGTTGAGTGGCCGAAGGCGTATCGCTTGTACTGAGTTTGTATCGAAGTGAAACCAAACGGGTCGACCCGCCAACGCTGGTTTCGATACCACTCCGTTACTCAACCGGCGTTGGCTAATCTTCTCGTTAGACTTTTAAAACACGCTCTAAGGTGATTCCCAAAAAATGCTGAGCCTACATGAGAGTGTATCTCAAAAGGAGCACCCGAAATCGCTGATCTTGACCAACGGACCAAGCGTCCAAGCAGGTGGACGCTTGGCATCGCCCTATACATGGTTTCAACCTGTTTCCCGCTTTGTCGCGCAGAGCCGAAATGCTCACCTATTGGGCGCTTCGCCCTCCACAGATGACCAATACGAGGGTCATTATTTGAGTCAAGGAGTTTAGCGTGCAACCCCGAACTTATGCTTTCTTCATACTCTTATTTTCTTCATTCGTCCTTGCTGGATGTCCTCCAGTCAATTTAGTGATTACACCTGATGCATCTATGACAGAGACCATTCCCATAACGCAGACAGCGGTCGCTCAACAAACGCAAGTTGTAGAGATCTCAAATTTGATATCCAAAAACAAAGACGAAAAGGTCCAAGCACAAGCAACCCAGAATGCTCTGGGAAATTATATTAGGCTAAACCAAAAAAATAATTATACGCGAACGAGAGAATGGAGAGGGGG